>NZ_JBITZN010000019.1:0-167872 GCF_044546895.1 Streptomyces sp. NPDC053069
ACCTCCGCGCGGTGAAGACTCGACACCTCCACCACACCGGAGGTCTTCGCCATGATCAAGCCCGACCAGCGTTAACAACGCTCGTGATCAATACAACTAGAGCATGTCCGGGCGGTCTTGTAGCGCCACGGCGACCAGGTCGTGGATGAGGAACTCCCCGGGGGCGCGGTTCTCCTTGAGCCGGTGCAGGTCTTCGGGGCCGAACCAGTCATAGGTGGTGTGCTTGGACCATTCCAGGGCGGGGTGGCCAAGATCGCCGTCGACCTCGACGAGGTAGTCGGCCTCGTGCCGCAGGCCGTCGCCGTCGTCGCCGGTCCAGGTAGTGACGCTGAGCAGGCACCGGACCCGGCGCAGACGCCACCCCGTCTCTTCCCGGACCTCCCGCACGAGCGTGTCCAGCAGGGTCTCGCCGGACTCGACGTGGCCGCCCACGATGTCCCAGCAGTCAGGGAAGAGCCGCCGGTCGGGGCTGCGTTTCTGGGCGAAGGCCCGGCCCTGCTCGTCGAGGATCACCGCTCCCACCGCCCACAGCTCGCCGTCGGAGGGGACGGGCATCTCGACGCCGCTGCTGATGACGACATCCGGGTGCTGGTCTGCTGCCATGGCCTCACTGTAGGGGCGTACCGATCAACCTCCTGGCGCGTTGACCGGAGCATGACGGGGCGAGGCAAGTGGTCGGACGGCCAGTGGGAGCGGCTTGAGCCGCTGCTGCCGGTGAGCAACGGCCCGTGCGGCCGCTGGCGCGACCACCGGCAGGTGATCAACTGGATACTGCACCGGATACGGACCGGGGTGCCGTGGCGGGACCTGCCGGAACGGTTCGGCCCCTGGAAGACGGCGTATGAGCGCCACCGCTGTGGTCGGCCGACGGTACCTGGGAGCGCCTGTTCCAGCAGACCCTGGCCGCCGCCGACGCCGAGGGCGGCATCGACTGGACATCTCGGTGGACTCCGCTGTCATGCGCGCCCACCAGGACGCGGCCGGCGCCCGCCGGACACCACCCTCGTCCCCCGGCTCTCCCGCTGAGCACCGCCCCCGTGCCCCATCGCCTTCGCGTAGCCGGTGCGGTTTTCGTCCTGGACGGGAAGTGCGGCCAGGGCGTCCGGGACGGGCAGGGTGATCGTGTCGCCGGTGGCGTGCCGTTGCACGGCGCGGGCGGATGCGGGCGGGACGGCGGCCGGGAAGACCAGGGTGGCAGGCGCGGACAGGACGGCCAGCACCGTCCGCACCGGGTGGATGCGACGCAAGCGGCTTCCTCTCGAAGATCACAACATCGGCGTGATCTTCGTAGCCGCTCCGTGAGGCCGGCTGCGGGGCGTTCAGCGCTGTGTCCCCCGCGCGGGCCGCAAGTCATACCGTCAAACACCGCCCGCAGCTTGGCCGATGGCCGGGGGCGGCTCGGTCGTTGGTCGTTCGGATGGTGCATCCCGATCGAAGGGCCCTGGTGTCGCGACAGGCGTGGCCGTCAACCTCCCCTGGTTCTTTTCATTCTGAGACTTTGTCGGGAAACCGGCTCTCACCTCGGACAACGGCCGGGTTCTTGTCAGGGAGGCTCTATTGGGAGTTCGGATCGGCGGTGTTCGGCTGGCACAGTCTCGTTATGCGTATCTCCACCAAGGGCTCCGTCGCTCTCATCGGGAGCTTCCGCCAGCACTACCCCGAAGTCTTGGCAGCCGCCCGGACCTTCGCGAAAGCCGGGCTGACCGTGAAGAGCCCGCCGGACTGCCAGATCGTCAACCACGAGGACGAGTTCGTGCGCTTCGCCTCCGACCCGCCCGAGTCCTCGAACCACGACCTCCAGGCGGCGACCCTTGCGAAGATCTTCACCTCGGACCTGGTGTACGTCGTGAATCCCGGCGGATACATCGGTCGCACCACCGCGTACGAACTGGGGCGCGTCCACGAACGCGGCATGGCCGTCTACTACGCGGAGCCGCCGAAGGACCTGCCCATCGACGTCCCGGAGGGAACCGTCGTCGATGCGCGCCGCTTGGTGGAGATCATCGCCGGGAGCGATCCGGGACCCGCTCCGGTCAGGCGGCCACGGGTCGCGGCGCAGCCGACGGCCGACATCGTGATCTTCACGATCCGCTCGGAGCAGCTGCGGGTCCTGCTCGTGAGGCGCGGCAAGAAGCCGTATCGCGGGATGCTCGCTCTGCCCGGCGGATTCGTCCGGCCGGGAGAGTCCCTGGAGGACACGGCGAAGCGGGAACTCCGGGAGGAGACCGGGCTGAACGGCTCCGGGATCCGGTTGGAACAACTGCACACGTACTCGCACCCGGAGCGTGACCCCCGGGGCCGGATCATCTCGACCGCCTTTCTGGCGGTCATGCCGGATCCTCCGGAGGTGACCGGCGCGAGCGACGCCCGCGAGGCTGACTGGGTCGAGGTCGAGGAATCGCTGTGGGGCCCCAACAGCAGCCTCGCCTTCGACCATGGCGAGATTCTCCGGCGCGGGCTTGAACACCTCCGGACCCGGCTGGAACACACCACCGTCGCCACCGCCTTCTGCGACGACCTCTTCACCATCACTGACCTGCGCAAGGTCTACGAGGCCGTGTGGGGCTGCGAGCTCAACGCGGGGAACTTCTACCGCAAGGTCGTGGACGAGACTCAGGGTTTCGTGCTCAAGACCGGCAAGGTGCGCAGGTCAGGGCCCGGGAAACCGCCTGCCCTGTTCCGCCGGGGCACGGCGGACCTGCTGTACCCCCCGTATCTGCGCGGCCGCCGCATCCCCTAGAACACCGCGGCCCCGGACTGTGCGAGAGACCGAGGCCGCGGCCGGAACACACCGTTGCACCGGTGTGGAGAACACCGACGCTCACCAGATCCTGTGGAAGAGGCGACCTGGTGAGCATCCATCCTCAGGAAGGACAACACCATGCTGCCGCTTTCTTCTTCCAGTTCTTCTTCCGGCGCCGGCGATTTCTCCTCCTCCTGGACCTGGGGGGCGGTGATCGCCCTCGTCGCCCTGGTCGTCAGCACCTGGCTCGTCGTCAACCACCGCCGCCACGACCAGATCCTCCAGTGGCACCAGCCCGACTACGACACGGCGAGCGATGCGCTCCTCGTGCTGAACCGGCTGTCGCTCACGACGGCCGTCGATGGCCTCACGGACGAGTTGCGCGAGCTGGTCGATGTGGTCAGCCGGCTCAGGATCGCCGAACAGCGCTCCCCGGACCTTCCGTTCGGTGTGGTCGTAGCGGAGCTGGAGGGCTACCGAGCGAACGTGCTGCCGCGGAACCACGCAGACAAGCTCGCCGCGGACGGGAGCCTGCTCGACGACCACCTCGCTCTCGCCCGCGTGCAGGGCATCAGGCTCGAAGCCGCGCGCACCGCGATCGTCCACGTACAGCGGGAGATCGAGAAGCGGACACGCAATTAGAGTCCGGCAGAGCCGGGCGATGCGTGAGCTTGTCCTGCCGCGCCCGGTCGGCCGGACCGCGCGCGTGTGCGCGAGGACGGCCCGCTGCACGGGGAACAGCGGGGGAAGTCCCGCCGCGGAGGCCGATGACGGGCACGAGTTCCTCGCACGCCCTGACGAGCGCGGCCCCATCCGCAGCCGCTCGTCCGGTGCGACGCGGCAGCGGTCGGCCCGGCGTGCGGCGTACGCGGCGGCATTGTCGATCTGGTCGCCCCGGCTGACGGAGGCGGGCAGGGGGATGAGGACAGCGGGGACGCCCTCTGGGCGCGGTCGATTAGGTTGCGAGCAATATAGGGCCGCTGTGGTCGACCACAGCGTCACCGCCACGACAGAGGCACTGCGCCTCGTCAGGCGTGTCCTGCGTTCCCCGGCCCTGAGGCCGCACCTTCGACGGCGGGATCAGTGGCCCCGCGATCTCCCGCAGGCCGTCCGGAACTATCCAACTCCACGTACCCCGCCCCATGAACGGACCAACGTCCGCATCACCACGTAGGACACCGTCTTGGATGCCATTTCAGTTGGCGTGATCTTGCGGCCGTCCGTGGTGGTGACTGCAGCGCTTGTCGAGCGGATGGCGCCGGAAGGCCTGTGGACGTTGTGCCAGCGGGTGGTGCCGCCGGCATCGGTGCGTCCGCAGGGTGGAGGGCATCGTCGGCGAGGGGACCGCGAGGTGCCGGCTGCGATCATCTGTCGATTCACTGAGTGGACCGAGGCCCGGGTGTGGGCCAAGCTCCACCGCCTGGTCCTGGACGAACTCGGACCCCGGGGCGGGCTGGACTGGTCACGGTGCGCGATCGACTCCGTCTGCGTCCGCGCCCTCAAAGGGGCCCCGGCTGAGCCTGGGTATGGGCTACGACTACCGCGTCGTTCACGATGACCTGGCCTCCCGGAAAGTAGTCGCCCAGATCGCCGAACGAGGCGCCAAGACGCCCATCCCGGCCAACAACCGCTGGGTGGTGGAGCGCACGCCGCCGGCGATGCGTGGCATCTCCTCGCCCTGGCCGCCGCCGTCATCACCGTCCGCAGCCTGATCCGCCGCGCCTGGTTCACTCACCGCTGGCATACCCGCTCCCGCGGCCACCGCATCCGATGGTCTCGCCCCCGTCCGCCAAGGGGGCCTATGGACATGATCGGCAGCGGGACTCCACGATGAGGCGCATGCTGAGCACCCTCTTCGCCTTTATCGGCGCCTGCACCCTGATCGCGGCCTCGCCCGGCCCGAGCACGATGCTGATCATCCGACAGTCCCTGCGCAGCCGGCGTGCCGGTTTCCTCACTGTGCTGGGCAATGAGACTGGCGTCTTCATTTGGGGTGTCATTGCGGCACTCGGGCTCACCGCACTGCTCGCGGCCTCCCAGTTGGCGTACGACATCATGCGGATCGTCGGTGCCGTGACGCTGGTCGGCTTCGGTATCAAGACGCTGCTGGACGCCCGTGGCGAGCAGGGAGAAGAGGAGAGCCAGGATGCACAGGCTCTGCGCTCGGGCTGGGCTTCGTACCGCTCGGGCCTCCTGCTGAACCTCGCCAACCCCAAGGCGGCAGTGTTCGCGATGTCCTTCCTGCCACAGTTCGTGCCCGCAGGCGCCCCTCATCTGCCCACCATGATCGGCCTGGCGGCCATCTGGGCCGTCTTCGAGGTCGGCTACTACGGACTATATGTATGGTTCGTCGGCCGAATGAAGAAGATCATCTCCCGGGCCAAGGTACGCCAGCGCCTCGAGCGGGTCTCCGGCAGTGTGCTGGTCCTCCTTGGTGTTCGGATGGCCATCGAGAGCTGACGACGGCTGACACCGTGGTCAAGTCCGACCGGACCGCCGAGGCGTAACGTGCTCAACCGTTGTTCCTGTCACTACCTACTGGCGAAGGCTCTGAGGCATACGGCAATGCCTACCTGCGGCGCTGGCTGTGCGAGCGTGGCATTCGTCATCGCATCGCCGGGTGCCGTCGCCTGCATCGCCGCTACGCGCCTCCATGGACGGGGCCAGGGAAGCGGCGAAAGCGGAGGCTTCCTCAGCCATCCTCCAGCTCATCGGGAAGTGGATCAGCGGCCCCCTGGCCTCGCGGATCAACAGGCCGGCAGGCCAGGGCGAGGCGTCGTTCTCGTCCCCAGTCGCGTCACAGCACCGTTCAAGAAGCGCGGCGACGTAGCCGGCGATGCGCTCGGTCGGCGGCTGGTCGGTGTCCGCTTCGATGTACCGGTCGTAGAGGTCGTTGAAGACCCGGCCAGTGGTCTTGTCGTCCGCCGGCCTCTCGCCCTCCCAAACCGCCAGGTCGTAGCTCAGGCCCGGAGGTTCTCACACGGCACCCACAACCGGCCTCGGCCAGCTCCCGGCAGCCAAAGGAACCGGTGTCCGAACGACAAGCCGAGACCGTGTCCTACATGGTCTAAGGGTGCTGCCGATGCCGCAAGCCGTCCATCACCACGGCCAGAAGTTGATCGGCCTGCTGTTCGCTGTCGGATTCGCCTTCGGCGACGAAGGCCACGGCGTTGACGAGCTTGAGTACCTGGCCCACTGTGACGTCGGTGCGGATCGTATCGGCCTGCTGGGCCCGGTCGAGCAGGGCTGCCGCAGCGGCGTACATCGTCTCCCGGCACCAGGACACGTCGGAGCCCTCATCGCGCAGGGCAATCACCAGTGCCGTGGCCAGGCTGCGTGACGTGCTCCCCTGCATGACGAGTTCCCGAAGCCAGGTCGCCAGCCCCTCATCCGGGGACCGTGCGGCGAGCAGTTCTTGCGACCGTGCGTACAGGGCCTCGATCTGGTCTCGGTGCACGGCCTGCAGCAATGCCTCCCGGGTGGGGAAGCGGCGGTAGAGAGTGGCGTTCCCGACGCCGGCGTGGCGGGCGATGTCGTCCATGGGGACGTCGACTCCCCGCGCGGCGAAGACTTCGCGAGCGGCGCTGACCAGTCGTTCGTAGTTGCGCCGTGCGTCGGCCCGGAGCGCGGGCTGGGGTGGAGGTGTGGTCATGGCGCCCTCTGTTTACGAACTGGGGAGACTCCCCATATAGTACCAGTACGTAACTGGGGACACTCCCCAGTTGAAGCGGCTCTCGCTTCCGAGCCCGGCAACGTCCGGCGCTCTTCCGGAGGTAGAAATGACGACATCGAATCCCACAGTGCTGGTGACCGGGGCTACCGGCCTGCAGGGCGGCGCCACGGCGCGGCAGTTGCTGGCCGCCGGCTGGCAGGTGCGAGCCCTCGTCCGCGACCCGGCCGCCCCCCGGGCCCAAGCGCTGGTGCAGGCCGGCGCCGAGACCGTCCCGGGAGACATGGGAAACCGCCCTTCGCTCGATTCGGCGATGCGGGGCGTGCACGGCGTCTTCAGTGTTCAACCGACCGTCGGCTATCCCGGCACCCCGGCCGGCTTCACCGTGGAAGATGAGATCCATTTGGGCATGAATGTGATCGAAGCGGCAATCGACGCCGATGTCCGGCACCTCGTCTACGCCTCGGTCGCCGGCGCCGAGCGCTCAACGGGTATCCGCCGCTGGGAGAGTAAATGGCACATCGAGGGGCGCATCGGTGCCCTGGGTCTGCCCGCCACCATCCTGCGTCCCGTCCGGTTCATGGAAAACCACTTCGACCCGACCCTGGGGGTTCACGATGGCGTACTCGCCGATGTGATCAAGCCGGAGGTGCCCGTCCAACTCATCGCCGGCACGGATATCGGTGCTTTCGCGGCCCTGGCGTTCACCAACCCTGACCAGTACATCGGCCAGGCACTCGAGATCGCCGGTGATGAACTGACGCTCCCGCAGATCGTCGACGCGATCAGCCGCACCACCGGAGTCGCCATCACCTACCGGGCGATCCCTCGCGAGGTCCTCACGGGGCTCGATCCGGACGCCCGCGCCGGCTACGACTTCGCCAATCACAAGGGCGGCTGGCAGGCTGACATTCCCAAGCTGCGAAGCCTGCACCCGGCTCTGATGGACTTCGACACCTGGCTGCGCAAGGAAGGTAAGACGCAGTTCGACGCGCTGTTCCGTGATCGGCCCGCCTGACGTGACCTGCTGCCACCGAACGGCCTTCTGTCCTCACGCACCGATGATCAGCGGCTCTGCGTACTTGTGCCCGCTTCAGCCCTTAGAGGTTCATGGTCGCGGGCCAGGCACCCGCACCGGCAGGGGCACGTCACGGTACTCGTTCGCCTTGCGGTGCTTGAGCGGGGCGTACCGGCCGGTGGTCTGGTTGACCTGCTCCGCGACCCGGTAGACATCATCGGCCACGATGTCACGGAGGTTGACCGCAGCCGCCTCGCCATTACGCAGACCACAGCCGCTCATCAGGTCCGCGATCAGCAAGAAGCGGTCGTCGCCGGCAACACGTATCCGCCGCAACTGCTCCACCGAGGGGATGACTGCGCGCTCGGGGTCGTACTGCGGCGCTTTGACACCCCTAATACTCCAGCGGTAGATCATGATCTCGCTGGTGGGGGCTGGGGCGGACATGGGTGCGGCGGCAGGCGAGGTCCGTGCGGACGCCCTGTCCAAGAAACGCCCCAGGCAGGCCTGGCAGAAACTGTCTGCCGGGGTGGGCGAGTAGCAGCGGTAGTAGGCGAGTTCGCCGGTGGCGCGGTTGCGGCGGATCAGCAGGTGGCGGTAGCCGTGGGCCGGGTTGGGCAGGTCGATGTGGGCCCAATCGTAGAAGCGCTGTCCCTTGGCTGGATGGGCACCAGCTCCGCCGCTGACATCCTGGTCCCGCTGGGTCACCCTCGCCCTGCTCGCGCACGCCTTCCTGGCGGTCGTCCGTGCCGACGAAGGAGCCTGCCATCCCGTGCCGGACAACCTGATCCCGCTCACCTGCAAACCCCGAGCAAGCCACTACCACTGCCAGGCTGCCGCCCCAACGTGATCAGCGGACTGCATGAGCCATGTTCGGCGCAGCCTGACGTGCCGTCATGTACCGGTCACCCTTGCTGGTCCAGCGCGGCGAGCAACTGGCTCGCGCGTCCGTCCGCCGCGGCGAAGGCGAGGTGGTCGTGGTAGTCGCGGGTCTCGATGATCAGGCCGTCCCTCACGCGGAGGACCTGGATGTTGGCGGTGCGGAAGGTGCGGCCAGTGGCGGGGTACAGGCCCTCGTAGTCGAACTCGGCGATCACCACTTCGGGGTCGTCGGTCTCGTGGATGCGGATGTTCTCGGTACGTAGGCGAACCGCGTCAGAGGCCTCCAGGGCGTCGAAGCGCTTACGGAGCTCCGCCCGGCCGTGGATGCGGCGTGGAGGAACTGGCGAGAAGACGATCTCCACCTCGGCGTCCTCCGCGTAGAGCTCGGGGAGTTCGCTCCACTTGCCCGCCGAGATGAGACCCGTCAATTGCCCGAAGATGTCGCGGGGCGTAGCTGGTGCAGACATGGCTGACCTCCGTGATCCCGCCGCCTATAATCGGATAGGCGACTCCGGTTCCGACGATACGGATACGCGACTCCGTTTGTCCAGGCATGGTGAGGACCACTTGACGACAGATCAGACTTCCCCCGCCACAGGCGTGAAGCCCTTGCGCGCCGACGCCCGGCGAAACCGCGCGCGGCTGCTGGAGGTCGCCGAGGCGGTCTTCACTGAGCGGGGTACGGGCGCCTCGACGGAGGAGATCGCCCGGGAGGCGAAGGTCGGCATTGCCACCGTGTTCCGACATTTCCCCACCAAGGAAGCCCTGCTCGAAGCGGTGCTCGTCCGGCGATTGGAACGGCTGGCCGAGGAGGGGCGCCGCCTGATGGTCGAGACCGGGCCGACGCACGCTCTCTTCGCGTTCTTCGACCTGGTACTGGATCAGTCTCCGGTCAAGAATGCCTTCGCTGCGGCGCTCGCGGACGCGGGAGTCGATGTGCGGGCCGCTACCTCTGAGGCCGGGCGAGCCCTGCGCGAGGTGCTCACCGCGCTCCTCGACGGCGCCCAGCAGGCTGGTGTGGTGCGACGGGACCTGGAGGTACCGGAGTTGACGGCGATCCTGGTGGGCACCTGCCGCATGCTGGAGCACCTGGACGGTCACCCGGAGTCCGCGAAGCGGGCCCGAGCGGTCGTCCGCGACGGGCTGAAGGCGTGCGCCGGGAGCCCGGAAGGGCCTGTGCCTCAAGGACGTGCCCACTCCTGAAGGAGGAACGGGCAGCCTTCGCTCCGGGCGGTCTGAAACTGTCAGGATCACGATCTACCGCTGGAGTATTAGGTGTCGTCGCCCCACCGTTTCGCGAGGGCCCGCACGATCACACCGGTCACCGCCGCAATCTGTTTCCTGGACATGATCAAGTCCTTTCGAGAGAGGGGAGAGACGCCCGTGTTGGCATCGTGGACTCACAGAAGCAGGCCAAAGCCGGAGGTGACAACGGGCAAAGAGGCGCTTGCAAGTTAGAGCAGCCCGGGCCGGGAGTACTCGGCTCCTCCTGTCGCCCACTGCGACTGCGTGGGGCGATGAGGCAACTCAGCCGTCTCTCCCCCCGGTGGACGGTGTGTGCGAGTGATCGTGATCAGGACGGCACGCTATCAGCACTGCACCGGTCGACCCGGCCCAACGGTTGAGGCGTTGGGGGGCCATGACCTGGAGCCCGTCGTGGATCTCCCGGCGCAGGTGAGGGCTGGCCAGGTAGTCGCACGCGAAGATCGTGCGGACCGGGGCCGGTGAGCGGCACCAAGTCGTTTTCAGCGCCACCCACGGTCCTGTCGATCTCCGAAGCCGTCTCCCCGGTTCAGGAGAGGCCATAGCAACACGCAGCGCGACTCTCATGAATGCAGTTGAGAGAGAGTTCTGCGAGAACCCCCGAGACGATCGAACCAACGACCGAACTCGGGAACCGGGGGCGCGCTCCGGCTGCCGCGCGCCCGGGTGGTGCCCCTGTCCGCCGTTCCGGCGTCATACGCCGCGGCGGTCGAGCGGTACCTGACCGAAGCCGGCATCGCGAAGTCCTTCGCGCGGATCTACCGGATCTCGCTGATGACGTGGGGTGGATGGTCGCCGGGCAGCCGGCGCCGACGGGGCGGGCCCGCCGCGGCGCGAAGCCGCCCGCCGTCCCCGTCATCGATGACCCCGCGCTGCCGCAGGTGCTTACCGAGCTGGCCGCCGCACGGGCGGACGAGATGGACGCCGACACCGTCAACCGGGAGCTGTCCATCGCGCGCAAGGCGATCGGCTGGTGGCAGCGGCAGGGCAGGATCACCTGCGATCCGACGATCGGCATCGAGCGGCGCCCGGCCCCGCCGGACCGCGCAAAGGCTCTGGCGGAGAGTCAGATGGCCGCCCTGTGGCGGCTGGACGCGTCACTGGGGGAGAAGACCTTCTGGAAGATGCTCTACGAATCGGCGGCCCGGCCCGACGAGGTGCTATGCCTGAACGTGGAGGACCCGTACCCGCAGGACAAGCGCGGCAAGATCACCGCTACGACGTGGGCCGCCGGAAGTGCATCCCGGCGGCCCCTCCGGTCGCACTCAGCTTCCGAACACCCATGCCAGGACGGCGGTGGCGGTCGCGGCCAGGGCCGCCAGGGCGCTCCAGATCACGGACGTGCGGTGCCAGAACGGCGGACCGACGTCCGGCTCGGCGACGGCGGGCGCGGCGATCTCGCTCCGCGATCCGTGGTCGGTGCTTGCGATCGTGGTCGCCACGACCAGCCGTGCCGGGCCCTCGACCGTGATGTTGACGGCTGCTGCGTGAGGCGCGACGCGCGCGTTACGGTTGTCGGTCAAGTGGTTCTCCGTTCGGGACTGCTTGGGCCGAGGCCGGGCCTGTTCAAGGGATGCCTCCTCGGTGTTCGATGCGCCGGGGGTCGCAGTGGCGCTGCGGCCCCCGACGTGCGGAATCGGTTTCTGGTGTGTCGTTCGTGTGCGGTCACTGCCGACTTCGCCGTTCCCTGCCCGCACGGTGGCCCTCGCGCAGTTGTGACGGACGGTGACCGATGGGTGCCGAGCCCTGCCCAGGAGCTCACCATGACAGCTGATCGTCACTGGTGCGCAGGCCGAGTCTTCTCGCCAGACGCCCTCTGGCCAGCCGCTCGTAGTAGCGAACGGTCGTCGGGCCGACTCCAAGCAGTTCGGAGATCTGCCCGGTGCCGCAGCCCAGCACGTACCGCAGCACGATCACGTCGAACTGACGCTCCGGCAGTTCCGCGATGGCGCTGAAGAGGCCGAGATCGCTGGTCATTCCGTCGAGGGTGGCCCGGGCGCCCCGCATGGCCTGTGCCACCACATGGTCCCGTGAGACGATTCCAGCCCGCTCGGCCACACTGCGCCGCAACACCTTCCAGGCCCAGGCAGCGGGCTCCGAGCGGCCCAGGAAGACCTCCCACTCGTTCAGGATGGTGAGAAAGGTGCCATGTACCGCCTCCTGGGCCAGTTCCTCCCGCAGATGCAGGCGGGCGTACTTGGTGTACGCCTCCGCGTTCATCAGGAAGAACGCCTGGAAGTCGAGCGGTAGTCTGACTGCCTGCTCACCTCTGACGTCAGAGGGCACGAGTGTCGCGACCGGTGCCGATCCGGGGTGCGCCTGCGCGTCGTTCCGTGTGGGCTGGACGCCTGGCGCCAGCGGCATCCCGGCCGTGTTCGCGGGCCCTCGATGCGCGGACCCCCCGCCCTCCCCGGCGATCGGTTCCGGGCAGGGGCTGCTTCCGGCGGGCCTTTCTGCCTCTGTGCCGTCGCACCCGGCGACGGGGGGCACGTCCTCCGCGGGCAGTGTCATGGGGATCGCCTTCGGCGCGGGCGACTCGTGGGCCTTGCCGTCGGGCGGCTCATGCGGTTCAGTCAGCTTCTTCCCCACCGCCTCGGACGCCGATAACGCGCGGAGCAGGGTCTCGTAGCGCTCAACCAACGCGTCCCGTTCGGCGCGGAGCGCGGTGAGTTCCCTGGTCATCGCGCTCAGGATGCGATGTAGGTCGGCCACGTTGTCCGGCCGCAAGCCACGGCCGGGATTCCTCCTGACACCGTGAACCGGTGGGGTGGGCTGCGGCAGTGCCATCGGGGTCGGCGCGCCGGGCGCCGTACCGACCCCCTCGGGGCGAAACTGGCCGCCGCCGTTGAGGATCTGACGTGCCTGCCGTGCCCTGGCCGGCGCGTCCGCGGCGGAGAAGCAGACCGCGGCCACGGCATCGACGAACTCGCCGGTGAGATTGAGCCCGGCCAGTCGGTCGGCGACCGTCGCCCGGCTCGGCACCGGCCCCTTGCCGACGGACCCGTCGGCCATTGCCGAGTGCAGGGCCGTCACGGTCAGGTCTGCCGCATCCATCCACGTACGCACCAGGGCCGCAGCCTGGTACTCCTGTGGACTGGTGCCCTTCAGAGGGCCCCAAGGCCGAGTCCGCCGCCCTGCCATCCACTCCTCCTCGCGCTCACCGGGAGCACAAGTCTGGATGAGGGTAGAGATGTCTACGAGTTGTCCAGCAAGATTGCCAGACAACCTGGGCGGCCTTGAGGCAGTTTTCGTGTGACGGGCGGGGATCGCGTCCGGCGCGCCGTCCAGGTGGCGGGTGCCGGCGCAGCGACTCAGCATGGCCGCGACGCTACCGAGCCGCTCACGGCCACCGCACCGTTCCCCGAGATCACCCCAGATCAGGGGCTACCGCTCGGCTTGGCGCTGTGTTCTCGGCGAGAACTGCCCTTCTCGTAGCCCAGGTGCTCGGTCAGCTACGCCTCCAAGGCGCCCTCCAGGGCGCGTTTCACCAGTCCGGCCAGCAGCCCGCCCTCACCGACCAGGTTCACCCCCTCCCTGCGGGCCCGCTCGATCAGCTGCTCGGCCACGTCCTGGTCCAGCTGGGCCGCTCGCGCCAACTCCGCACCCGTTCTCACGCTGTCCGCGACGCTCCCGCGCGGGCCATCGCCCTTGATCGCCATGGTGATATGCAGGACAGTCCCGGCATGGGGGGATCGTGTCTGTCGCCTCGCAGCCGCATGATTGACCGGCCCTCACTGCCCGATGCAGCGTCGCCTGTTCGGCCCTGGTGCGTGCGAACGCTCACGCCCGCCGCTTGAGCGCTCGGCTGCGGCAAGATCGCATTCATGGACCCACAGGTGATAGCAGCAGTCGTCGCCAGCGCGGCCTTTCAGATTCGGCTCGCCGCTCGCCAGAGGGACCGGGACAATTCCGACGCTGCCTCCGTGCAGGCGGCCCGTGATGAGCACGTTCACCTCACCACAGCCCTCAACGCATACGTGACCGAAGCTCGGACCACTTGAATGGCGACAACGCCGGGCGGTAACCGCCCCTTGGCGGGCAGGGATTGGCTACGACTACGTCCACGCCGCCGTCGATGACCACTCCCGCCTGGCCCATGCCGAGATCCACGCCGATGAGAAGGCACTGCCCCTGGACAAACGGCAAGATCGAACGCTTCAACCGCACCCTGCAAACCGAATGGTCCTACCGCCGGGTGTTCACCAGCAACACCGAACGCAACCACGCGCCGGCGCCATGGCTGACCTTCTACGACACACGACGCCGACACACCGCGCTCGCAGGCCAGCCCCGGATCAGCCGACTGTCACCGAAGTCATGACCGAGTACATCTAGGGCCTGTCCGGCGGATCATGCCTGGGACGCGGTGGTCTGGTACGCCCGTCCGCGGCGTCTTCGTGAGGAAGGAGAATGAGCGGCATGACCATGGTGACGGACATCGAGGCCCGCGGTATGCAGCACTGCGAGACGACGGCGCTGGGCGTGCTGCTACGGCACGAGGGACTCGACTTGTCTGAGCCCATGTTGTTCGGGCTCGGCTCAGGGCTGTCCTTCATCTACTGGGACAGCAAAGGCATGGGCTTCCCCTTCCTGGGAGGTCGGGTCAAGCCGTTCGAGCTCACCAGGAACCTGGCCGCCGCACTCGGGCTTGAGCTGCTGGTCGAGGAGACCACCTCCCCGCGCAAGGCTTGGCAGAACGTAGCAGCACCCATCGACGTCGGTCGGCCGGTTGGCCTTCAGCTCGACAGTTACCACCTGGATTACTTCAGCACCAAGGTGCACTTCGGCGGCCACGTCGTGGCCATGTACGGCTACGACGAACACGATGCCTACCTGGTGGACACCGACTCGCAGGGTGGAGCTGTCACCACCAGTCTCGTCAGCCTGGCCAGGGCCAGGGCCGAGCGCGGCCCCATGACCGCCAAGCACCGCTCCTTCACCATCACAGTGCCCAGTAGCCCGAAGCCACCGCTGGACCGGATCATCCTCGCGATCAAGACCTGCGCCGACGCCTTCCTGAACCCGCCCATCGCGAACCTGGGTCACCGGGGCATCGAGAAGACCGCCAAGCAAGTGCCGAAGTGGCTGCAGCGCAGCGACAATCCGGGGGAGGACCTGCCACGGGCTGCCGCCCTCATGGCGAGGGCCGGCACCGGCGGCGCTCTGTTCCGCAATCTCTACCGGGACTTCCTCGCCGAGTGCGTCCAGCTGATCGGCAGCAGCCACCTGCGCACCGGCCACAGCCTGTATTCCGAAGCCGCCACCCTCTGGACACAGGTGGCCGTACTCATCGCGGCAGCAGGCGAATCCGGCGACGCGAAGAACCTCGTGCAGGCCGGCTCCATCCTCCACGACCTCTCGCGCATCGAACGCGATGCGATGCAGGCACTCAGCCTGCTTTAAGGTGCGTCCGACGGATCGCGTGACGGAGCCGTGCCGGTGTCGTTTCGGTCGGTGTGGGGCGAGGTGATCCGTCGGATCGGGAGTGGGCTCGTCCTGAGCCGCACTTGCCGGAGGATATGGGCGGGGCGGGCGGTGGGCGCGCCACCGCCCGCCGCGGATACCAGGCCGACGCGTGCGGCCCGCCCACCACCGCCTCGACGAGGCGATCGGCCGTTCACGCGGCGGGCTCACCATGAAGATTCACCTGGCGAGCGACGGCGGTTGCCGTCCGCCGGCCGCTTATGGTCACCCCTGGGCAGTGGGGTGCCGCCCCGCAGACGATTCCGATCCTGGACCGAATTCGTGTCCCGCGGCCGGCTGGCCGGCATCCGAGGACGCGCCCGGACCACGTCTGCGGCGACAAAGCGTACAGTTCCCGCCGCAACCATCTTTACCTGCGGCGGCGGCAGATCCGGCACACGATCCCGGAGCACCGGGATCAGCGGGCCGACCGCCAACGTCGTGGAAGCCGCGGCGGCCGGTCCGCTGGTACGGCTTCCATGACGCGGTCGCTCTCGCCGCGATCCGGTTCTGGCTTCGGTGAGGAGGCGACGGGCAGTCCCTAGAAGCAGCCCCGCCAACAGATCGACCAGATCGACCGCCTTGCCGACACATTCGACGCCGAGACCACGGCCGCGCCGCACCACAGGACCCCCCGAGTCGTCCTCGTTTCCCTCCGGGCACACCGCAGCCGCAGCAGCCTTCACTGCCGCCGTCTGGCCCGCCTGGCCGCTGGCGGGCATGGTGTGCGCGGTGCCGGCCGCCGCGGTGGCGATCGAGCGCGTGCAAAGCGGTGCCCACTTTCCCAGCGATGTCGCTGCCGGGGCCTGGCTCGTCCGCCACAGCCCCCGCTGAGTGCTGCTGTGGCGGCTGCCGTAGTGGCGCACTGCGCGCAGGCTCGTCACCGCCAGCTGCATGGGCCTGGCGGTGCGCCCTGTCCGAAGAAGGGAGGGCGGGTCAGGGCGCGCTCCACGCTGGCGGCCACCGTGGCGGTGGGCGTCGCCTACGGGTGTCAGGATCTTGCGCATGGCACAGTTGGCGCGTTCACTCCAAGCGCTCCCAGTCGGAGTGGCTGGGTAGGGCCCTCGGTCCGGTAGACCTCTCCCGCCCGAGGGCCTGTGCCTGCCCCAGTAGGAGCGCGCTTTGCTCTCACCCCGGCGTCGGCATGAGCGTGCCAGCCGTCGTGCCGGCTCGGCCGGTGGGACGGGCACAGTGACGCCGGACGCACCGGCAGGCGCAGGCAGGTGTCCTGAACTGGTCTGCTCGGGGTACTCGCGCCGTCGCAAGCCAAGTGACGGGAGGTGATGTTCATGTCGTCGGGTCCGCAGCAGCCCCGGGGCCCGGGCCGGCAGTTGCCGGGCACGGAACCGGTGGGCGAGCTGGTGCAGCGTGCCTCGCAGCAGCTGACACAACTGGTGCGCGGGGAAATGCGCCTGGTCCAGGCGGAGATGAAGGAGAAGGGCAGGCGTTACAGCAAGGGAGGCGGCCTGTTCGGCGGCGCCGGCCTGGTCGGGTTCCTGATGCTTCAGGCCCTGGTGGTCACCGTGATCGCCGCACTCGCGGTGGTGCTGCCGGTGTGGGCCGCAGCCCTCATCGTGACCGCCGTCCTCGGTGCGATCGCCGCGGTGATGGCGTTGACGGGGAAGAAAGAGGTCGCCCAGGCAGCGCCGCCCGCCCCGAAAGAGTCGATGGAGAACGTGAAGGCCGACGTGGCCGAGATCAAGGAGCGTGCGCACCGATGACCCAGCCGCCTCACGACGAGCCGACCGCCCGGACCCCGCAGGAGCTGCGCGAGCAGGTCGAGCAGACCCGCCACGAGCTCGGGGGAACGGTGGAGGCGCTCGCGGCCGAGACCGACCTGAAGGCCCGCGCCCAGCGGAAGGCCGCCGAGGTCAAGGACCAGGCCGCCGCCAAGGCCGGTGAGCTGAAGGAACAAGCCGCCTTGAAGGCCGGTCAGTTGATGGAAAAGGCGGCCGAGGCCGCGTCCCTGGCGGCGGACAGGGCGCCCGGGCCGGTCAGGGACAAGGCCGCCCAGGCCGCCGGGCAGGCCCGCTCGAAGGCAGCTAAGGCCGGTCAGCTGTGGCAGGACAAGGCCCCGGAGGCACCCGAGCCGGTACGGGCCAAGACGTCCCAGGCCACTCAGGCGGCTCGGGACAACAGCCTGCTGCTGGCGGCCGCCGGTGCGGCCGTGCTGGTCTGGCTGGTGTGCCGCCGGCGGAAGGGATGAGCGATGAAGGCGTCCAAGATCGCCTATAAGCCGGTCGGTCTCGTCCTTGGTGCGGTCAGCGGCATGCTCGCCGGTGCCCTGTTCAAGCAGGCGTGGAAGATGCTGGGGCACGATGACGACGCACCCGATGCCACCGATGAAGAGCGCGGCTGGGGGGAAGTGGTGACGGCCGCGGTCCTGCAGGGCGCGATCTTCGCCGGGACGAAGGCGGTCGTGGACCGTGCCGGCGCAGCCGCCACCCGCAGCCTGACCGGCACCTGGCCCGGCTGATCCGCTATAAGGATGCGGGGCCGGTGACCAGATACCGGCCCCGCGTCCGCCCGTGAAATCCCACGAAGGCCCGTCACAGATGTCTGGTCAGAACGCGGCGGTCACGCTGACAGCCGCAGCAGTCATCGCCACGATCCTGATCACCCGGGCAGCGGTCCTGCACCACACGGGTCGAGAGCGCGCCGCCTGCACGGCGCGACCGCCACAGCGTGACACTGCATCCCACGCCGATACGACTGCGCCACGTGCCGCCGCACCGCCGGACGACGTTGCTCTGCGCGCCGTGCGAGAGGCCGAACAGCACATCTACCGCTGCCGGCAGCAGTGGTAAGCACCCACTGACCCGCCCGAGTGAACCGGACGCGAGCACAGCCGGGACAGCCGGCTGGCACCGGCGGCGGCCGCTGCGCAGCGAGCCGCGCAGCGTTCTTGGCCGGGTTGCGAGTCAGGCCGTGAGGGCGTCGCGCAGACTGCCACAGCCTGGGAAGACGGTCTCGACGCCCACGATCTGCACCGTGCGCATGACCGAGGCCGCGAGGCCGGCCGGGCGCAGCGAGCCGCTGGCTTGGACCAGGTTGCGGTGAGCGGCGAGAAGGGTGTTGATCCCGCTGGCGTCCATCAAGGTGACCTGCGAGTTTCCTTTGATCCTCGATCCCGCAGGTGAGTCATCATGCACGCTGGCGCTGCCCCGCCAGCCCACCGGCCATGCACCTGTACGCGGACCTCACGGCGCGCAGATGAGGGTAGGCGGGAAGTGGTGACCAGCCCGTGGTGAGGTGGACTATGGGTCTTTCGGTGGCTTCCGCATGGTGAGGGAAACCACCGGAAATGCCTGGCGCGTGCCTTGTCCCGACGTTGGCGCCGCGCAGTGGAGGCACCGCTTCGGGCGGGGATGCTGCCCACACAGAAAGGAGGCGAGTTCGATGAGCCGAGCCAGGCAGCGCCCGCAGCACGTGGAACCTCCTGAGACGGAGCCGTCGGACCCGAGCGGGTTGATGGATCTCCTCGCGGTCGCCGCGGTGCTGGTGGAGGCCGACGGACGCATCGACATGTGGAGTCCGCAGGCCGAGGACCTGTTCGGCTACAGCCGTGAGGAAGCTGTCGGCCGGTATGCGGCGCCGCTGCTGCTGCACCCTGAACACCGGGACGCGGCGATCAGGCTCTTCGCGGAGGTGATGGCCACCGGCCGCAGCTGGGCGGGGGCGTTTCCCATCCGGCACAAGGACGGCTCCACCCGGATGGTGGAGTTCCGTAACATGCGGCTGACGGACAACGTCGGTGACCACTACGCGCTCGGGCTGGCCACCGACCGGACCACGCTCCGCCAAGTCGAACGCGACGTGGCCCTGTCCACCCGGCTGGTCACCCAGGCCCCCATCGGGCTGGCCGTCCTGGACACCGACCTGCGCTACCTGGTCGTCAACCCCGCCCTGGCCGCCATGCACGGCACCGACGAGGCCGACCACATCGGCCGCCGCTTCCAAGAAATCCTTCCCGCCGCGCCGTTTCGGGCCGCGGCAGCGGCGATGCGCAAGGTCCTTGACACCGGTGTCCCTGTGGTGGACAACCAGGTCATCGGGCGCACCCCCGCTGACCCCGACCACGAGCACGCCTGGACGGCATCGATCTACCGTCTTGAGGACCACCGCGGCCACGTGCTGGGCATCGCCATGGTGGTCGTCGATGTCACCGACCGCTACCAGGCGGCACTGCGCGCCGACCGGGCCCAGCAGCGCCTGCGCCTGATCGCGGAGGGCTCATCCCGCATCGGCACCACCCTGGAGGTGGAGCGCACCGCGCGGGAACTCGCCGACGTCGTCGTGCCCGGCCTCGCCGACATGGTCGCGGTCGACTTGTTGGACTCCGTGCTGCAGACGGGCCGCACCGACCCCGGCGAGGGCCCGCCGCTGTTTCGCGCCCTGGCGGTCAAGACCGCCTACCCCACTGACGCCGCAAGGGCGATCGTCCCGCCCGGCCGGCTCACCACCTACCACGCCGACCACCCGGCGGCCCACTGCATCCGCACCCGCACACCCCAGCTGCTGACCCACATCGGCGGCGGCGAGCACGCCCGGATCGCCGCCGACGCCGAGGGCGCCGACCTGCTCGCCCGGGCCGGGGTCCACAGCGACATGGCCATCCCTCTCATCGCCCGCAATGAGGTCATCGGTGTCATGGGCCTGGCCCGCGCCCGCACCCCCCAGCCGTTCGACGAGGACGACCTCGCCCTGGCCTGCGAGCTGGCCTCGACTGCCGCGCTGAGCATCGACAACGCCGTCCTGCACCAGCACATCCGCAAGTCCGCCGAGACCCTCCAGCGCAGCCTGCTGCCGCAGCTGCCGCCCCGCCATCCCGGTCTGGAGATCGCCGCCCGCTACCTGCCCGCGCAGGCCATCAGCCAGGTGGGCGGCGACTGGTACGACGTCCTCCCGCTCGACGGCGACCGCACCGCGCTCACGGTCGGCGACGTCATGGGCAGCGGTATCGACGCCGCCACCACCATGGGTCGGCTGCGCACCGCCACCTCCACCCTCGCCCAGCTCGAACTGGACCCCTCCCAGGTCCTCACCCACCTCGACAAGATCACCAACAGTCTCGACCCCTACATCGCCACCTGCCTGTACGCGCTGTACGACCCCCACCGCACCCGGCTGCACGTGGCCTGCGCCGGCCACCTGCCCCCCGTCCTCATCCGGTCCCGCCGAGCGCCCGAGCTGCTGGATTTGCCGACCGGCACGCCCCTGGGCGTCGGCGGTCTGCCCTTCGATACCACCACCCTCTCCTTCGAGCCCGGTGACCAGCTCGTTCTCTATACCGACGGACTCATCGAGACCCGCGAGCACGCCATCGACCAACGTCTCGACGCCCTCCTGCGCCTGCTGGCGCAACCGTGTAACACGGTGGAGGAGACCTGCGACCGGCTTCTGCAGCGGCTGCAGCACTCGGCCGGACACGACGACATCGCCCTGCTCATCGCTCGTGCCCAGCCCGTGATTCGGTAGCCATGGGCGCCGGTGGCGGTATGGAGGACGCCAGGCGCGGGCACACGGAGGTGATGCGTGGCGTGGTGCAGGTGGGCCCAGCAGGGACGGGCGGGCAGGGTGCTGTGGGCGTGCTGGGCCGGCTGGATGGTTACCAGCGACGTCTCGGCCTGCTCGCCTGGCTCTGTCTCGGCGCCCTGGTCTACGTCATCACGGCCTACCGTTCCTACGCGGCAACGGAGCTTCAAAGGCTTCGAGAAGATCACCGTCCAGTTCGATGCGCCACCCCGCACGGACGCCAGCAACACCCCGGACTCGCCACAACTCCTGCCGCGTGCACGCCCCCCGCAGTGCCGGTGGCCGGATATCCCACCAGATCTGCACACCGGCCGCTTCAGCTTTCTACCGGCTTGATCCGCACCTCTCCGCTGTGCCGGTCGGCCTGCACCGCGTAGCCGGCCTGCGTGAGAATCTCCAGCAACGCCTGTCGCAGTGCGGCACGGATCCCCTCGTACTCCGCGACCTGCCGCCCCACCGGATCCAGCTCTGGTGACGGCAGCCAGCCGACGACCACTGCATCCTGCTCCTGGCGGACCTTCAGGCCCGTCCCCTCTGCGGCACTCGCGGACGCGACATCGAACCCCGCACGGGCGAGCGTGCTGCACACATCCGTGAACAGCCCCTGCAGAGCAACTCCGTCAGCCATGCACGAAATCTACACAAGCCGGCGTGGAGGGCTTCAACTGAATCGGCCTGCTTCAGGCCAGGGAAGACGGCCGACTACAGGGCCGGACCTGCTGGACCACGTCGCGCAGTTTGGTGTTGTGGTGCTGGGAGATCCGGCGCAGCACGTCTAAGGCGTCGCCCTCGCCGAGGTGGTGGCGTTCCATGAGGATGCCCATGGCCTCGCCGATGGCGTGCCGGGAATCGATGGCGTGTTGGAGTTGATTGATGGTGTGGATGCTGGCCAGGGCCACGGCCGCGTGGGAGGCCGGCAGCCGGCCGGCGGTTTCGAACTCCTTGGTGAAGGTGAGAGCAGAGATTCAGCGCGCCGAAGTCTTCCCGGTCGGTGCAGCGCAGGACTCCGCTCATGCTGTCCACTCCCAGCTCTCGGGCGCCGGCGGCGAAACGCAGGGAGGCCGGCCGGGGCTGGGTCATGTGCGCGACCCGGTACAGAAGTTGGCCGCACAGTTGGCGCGCAGCCCGCTCAGGCGGCTGGGCGAGTCGGCGCGGCCGAACATCAGCGCGTAGCAACCTCGCCGTCCGCAGCGGCACTTCCCGCAGATGCTGGAGAAGAGCCGCTAGGAATACCTGGGAAGGGGGTCGAAGAAGCCGTCCGCCTGGTCGTTGCGGGACTCGGGCGTTTGCCCTTCTGTCGCTGGTATCCCGTGAGCGCGGCACCGGGTTGGGGGCTTGATCAGGTGGGCTGGGGGCGGCCGAAGAGCAGGTCGTAGCCTGCGGGGAGCTGGAGCAGGATCTGGCCCAGGAGATCGTGGCCCGCAGCGTCGGCGACGGTGCTGAGGACGGCGCTGACGTCCCAGGCCGCGGTCTGCTCGGTGGCCCCCTCGATCCAGGCTGCCGTCGCCCGCACGAACCTCTCCGGAGGCAGCGGCTCGGCGCTCTGCAGGGGGTTGAGCAGGATCAGGGCGAAGTCTTCCGGCAGGCGCGCCGCCAGCTGGGCGCGTACCTCGCCGACCAGGTGGGCACCCAGCAGGGCGAGGACCACGCGCGCCGCGCGCTCTGCTTCCCGATCTGTTTCGTACTCGCCGCGTTCCTTCACCTGGTCGAGGAAGGCTTCGCGTCGCAGGGTCATGTCGGCCGCCACCCTTCTTCGGCTTCTTTGCTCCGGTGGGGGGGCGGAGGGCGGGTGAGGGGGAGATCGGATGCCCGTCCTCCGCCGGTTTGTCGGCCCCGGCCGCCATCGACCAGCCGGAGATCTCCTCACGGGACCGCTTATGGCGATCTTGCGGGGTTTGGCGCTCGGAGCGCAGGCTGTGTTGGTCATGCCCTGGCCGAGCGGACCGGTGGTGGTCGGCACGCCAGCGGTGTGGCCGTGCTCGGGGTGCGCCGGGGCCTGGTTTCAGCCGGCCAGATCGGCTTTGCCGAACGGGACGGCGTAGCCGGAGGGGAGCTGGCTGATGATCTGGTTCAGCTCACCGCCGGAGACGGCGCCGGCCAGGGTGGTCAGGATGCTGTCGTATTCGCCGAGCTCACGCACGCGCGCGAGGAACTCATGGTGCTGCGTCGTTTCGTCACCTCCGCCTGCCAGCGATCTCAGGGCATCGAAGGCGATGCCCGCTTCCCTCGGTACTCAAGTAGGGGCAAGCCTGTCAGCTACGCGCGACAGGCCAGGGCGGCTTGTCTGCCGGAGCGGATGACTCCCCGACGCCACACTCCCGCCGCGGTGCACTCCTCGCCGGCGGGGCCGGTCCGGTGACCTCCACAGTCGCCGGGCGCAGCAGGTTCTCGCCCAGACGGTAGCCGGGACGCAGAACCGCCGAGCACACCAGGCGGTCCGCAGCGGCGCAGACATGGTGGGTGAGAGCGTCGTGGCACGCGGGGTCGAACGGATCGCCCACCTCACCGAACGACGTGACGCCCAACGAGCCGAGCTGCTCCTGCAGGCTGTCAGTGATGTCCTTCAGGCCGGGCGTCAGCGGCTCGTGCGCCAACGCCCGGTCGACGGCGTCCAGCACGGGCAGCAGCGCCCGCACCACGTTGGCCACCGCTATCTCGCGTACGGCCAGGCGGTCCCGCCGGACCCGCTTGCGGTAGTTGTCGTACTCGGCCTTCACCCGCTGCAGGTCGGCGGTCCGCTCCTCCACCAGGCGCCGCAGCCTGTCCAGCTCGGTGCTCCGCGGACCGCTCCCGGTCATCGTCAGCCAGCCTCCGGCTTGTCGTCGTCCACGATCTCGGCGTCCACCACGTCATCCTCGGACGACCCACCGCTCGTACCACCGCCCGCGGACGCGCCGGCCGGCTGCTCGGCCCGCGACTTCTCATACAGGGCGGTGCCGATCTTCTGCGCGGCCTGCGCGGTGCGGTCGACGGCCTGCCGGATCGCCGCCGTGTCCGCGTTCTCGTCCTTCAGCTTCTCCTTCAGCTCGGCCAGCGCCGTCTCCGTCTCGGACTTGGCGTCGGCCGGGATGTTCTCGGTGTTGTCCTTGAGGAGCTTCTCGGTGGAGTAGACGAGCTGTTCGCCCTGGTTGCGGGTCTCGGCCGCCTCACGGCGCCGACGGTCCTCCTCGGCGTGCTGCTCGGCCTCGCGGACCATGCGGTCGATGTCGTCCCTGGGCAGCGCCGAGCCGCCGGTCACCGTCATCTTCTGTTCCCTGCCGGTGCCCAGGTCCTTGGCGGAGACGTGCATGATGCCGTTGGCGTCGATGTCGAAGGCCACCTCGATCTGCGGCACCCCGCGCGGCGCCGGAGCGATACCGGTCAGCTCGAACATGCCGAGCTTCTTGTTGTACGCCGCGATCTCCCGTTCGCCCTGGAAGACCTGGATCGTCACCGAGGGCTGGTTGTCCTCGGCCGTGGTGAAGATCTCCGAACGCCGGGTCGGGATCGTCGTGTTGCGCTCGATCAGCTTGGTCATGATGCCGCCCTTGGTCTCGATACCGAGGGACAGCGGGGTGACATCGAGGAGCAGGACGTCCTTGACCTCGCCCTTGAGGACACCGGCCTGCAGGGAGGCACCGACGGCCACGACCTCGTCCGGGTTGACGCCCTTGTGCGGATCCTTGCCGGTCAGCTCCTTCACCAGCTCGGTCACCGCCGGCATCCGGGTGGAGCCGCCGACCAGGACGACGTGGTCGATGTCGGACACCTTGATCCCGGCGTCCTTGATCGCGTTGTGGAACGGGGCCTTGCACCGCTCCAGCAGGTCGGCAGTGAGCTGCTGGAACTGGGCGCGGGTCAGTTTCTCGTCCAGGTGCAGCGGGCCCTCGGCCGAGGCGGTGATGTAGGGCAGGTTGATGGTGGTCTCGGTGGACGAGGACAGCTCGACCTTCGCCTTCTCCGCCGCCTCCCTCAAGCGCTGCACAGCCATCTTGTCCTTGGCCAGATCGACGCCGTAATGGTTCTTGAACTGCTTGACCAGGTGGTCGACGATCCGCTGGTCCCAGTCGTCACCGCCCAAATGAGTGTCGCCGTTGGTGGCCTTGACCTCGATGACGCCCTCACCCATCTCCAGCAGCGACACGTCGAAGGTCCCGCCGCCCAGGTCGAAGACGAGGACCGTCTGGTCGTTCTCCTTGTCCAGCCCGTACGCCAGCGCGGCGGCCGTCGGCTCGTTGATGATCCGCAGCACGTTCAGCCCCGCGATCTCACCGGCCTCCTTGGTCGCCTGCCGCTGGGCGTCGTCGAAGTACGCGGGCACGGTGATCACCGCATCCGTGACGTCCTCACCCAGATACGCCTCCGCGTCCCGCTTCAGCTTCTGCAGCACGCGCGCGGAGATCTCCTGCGCGGTGTAGCGCTTGCCGTCGACGTCCCCGTGCTCGGGAAAACGCCAGGCATGGTCCCCCATGTGCCGCTTGACCGAGCGCGCGGTGCGCTCCACGTTCGTCACGGCCTGCCGCTTGGCGACCTCGCCGACGAGGACCTCACCGTTCTTGGAGAACGCCACCACCGACGGGGTGGTCCGGGCGCCCTCGGTGTTGGTGATGACGGTGGGCTCGCCGCCCTCAAGGACCGAGACCACCGAGTTCGTCGTACCCAGGTCGATACCAACCGCACGTGCCATCTGTGCTCTCCCTCCTCGTCCTCACCTCGTTCTTCGCCTCACCGGCAGGGCATCCACCGGACCGGACCTGCACGCAGCGGCGGCTCGGGACGTGCATCCCCCGCTCCTCCGAACCCGCACGTCCGGCCACCTCCTCGCCATCCTGAACTGCGGTTTCATACCCACTTGCCTACCTTCCTGAAATAAAACTTGAGTCTTGTGTTGTCAAGTTCGGGCGAGGTATAGGGGAGGTGTCCGCGGTACTCCCGATACCCAGAGAGCGGGGTGCGGATCATGGCACTGTTCCTCGCGGCGCACTGGCACAACGGCTGGGCCGTGAGAGAGATCAACGGCGCCCTGGACACGGCCACGGCCAGGGAACTGCGTGACTTCGCGGCGCCCGTCCACGCGCGGCACCGGCACCGTCATCTGATCCTGGACCTGTCCGAACTGACCCATGCCGACGCCGACGGCCTCGACGCTCTGATGTCCGTGCGGACGCTGCTGGACCAGGACCAGGAGGAGCTCCGCCTGGTATGCCCACAAGGGCGGACCGAGCGGCTGCTGCACAGCAGCGGCGCCGCTTCAGACCTGCCCGTGTATCCCTCCCTCGACGCGGCCCTGTCAGCACCCCGGATCGTTCCCGCACACCGGATGGGAGGTGCAGTGCAGTGATCACCGAACTTGCTGTCGAACGTGTGGAGTTCACCTGCGGCTCGTGCTGGCACCGCTGGAGCGTCGACTACGACGTGCAGCGCTACCGAGACGCCCTCGACGCCGAGTGGGAGGTCTTCTACCGCGACAACACCGCCGTTCCCTCCCCGTATACGCCGCAGGGCGCCCCGCCCTGCGAGCACTGCGGCCGCCGCTGGGTCGGTCGCCTGGTGGCGCGCCGGCCCGTGCCGCTGCCCGGTGACGCCGAGGCGCCGCGCAGCCAAGTCCCGGCCCAGGGTGCCGATCGCCCCGAGCGGCACACCGCGCCGATGCTCCACGCCGCCGGTCACCCGCAGCCGCAACCCGGCGCACAAGCAGCCCCGCCGTCCACGAAGCCCTCCGGGTGACCCCGTGCGCGCCCCCTCTTGAAGGCGGGCGCGCACTGTATGCCAGGCACTCTGGCGCGCCGACTTCCAGGACGCTACGGCGGGAGCCTGCGGATGGAGGATGGACGTCCCGGTTGACTGTCAGGTGTGAGCTGCAGCATTGCCGATCCGCGCGGACGGCCTCCACGATGACCGGATCAGAGACGTCAAGGAAGGCAGCTCCTCATGGGTGATCATGTGCACGTGCGGCTCAGCCAGGGGCTGAGCGTGTCCGCCGACGGCGAGCTGATCGAACACTCCCGCTGCCGATGCGGGGCCACCTTCACCAAGGTGTTCGACGCCGACGGCGGGGAACCGGAACGCCTACCCGGCTCCTGATGCCTGGCCCCGCCGCCGTGCGGCCGGTGTGCTCGGATGTCTCAGACTGGGCAGCGGTAGTGGCTCGGCCGCGAGCCTGGCGTTCCCGTTCGCGTCGGCTGTATGCGGGGGTGCGTGGGCGTGAGCCGACAAGTGTTCTCAGCATGCCGACCCCCGCCACGACGGCGGCGGCGTGCAGCACCGCAGCGACGGCGAGGTTTTCCGGCAAGGTGACGTCACGGGGGTGGGCCAGTGCCACGAATAGCGTGAGGGGCAGTTTCCAGCCGCTCCACGCGAAGAGCGAGCCTGACCCGAGCCAGCCGAGCGCCAGCAGGAGGCGGTGGGGCACTCGGGCAGGGTGTTGTCGGGCGAGCATCCAGACGGCGGCGGATCCGGCAAGCGCCCAGAATGCACCCACAGCCGTCAGCAGCCACCCATTGGTATCCCGCTCGGCCGGGTGCGTGACTCCGAGGGTGCCGCCAACTGCCCAGTACAGCCAGGCAAGACCGACGACGGCTGCGACAGCAGCAGCCCACGGCTCAGCGGTACGGGTACCGTCCCCGACTCTCGCGGTGAAAACTTCCGGCCAGCGTCGCCGCAGGTAGGCGGGGAGAGCGAGGGCCAGCCCCAGCCCCATCCCGATGAAGCCAAACTGGATCAGTGCGCCTTCCCAGCCAGGCATGGCGGAGTCGTCGCTCCCGCTCTTTTCGCCGCCGCGCGCAGTATCCAGCACCGTACTGAGTACGGCGTACGGCAGGATTGACACGAGGAACCCTGCCCCCGTCCAGGCGCAGAAGGCCACCAGTCGCCCCGGTATCCGCATGCCCCAAGGCCGCGCCAGGGCGAGCGCCAGGGCCATCCCAGTGCCCGCCATGCCGATGGTCACGGTATTGAGGAGGACCCAACCGGCCAGGTTGAACCCCTCGCCGATCGGCGCCAGTCCCAGTAGCGAGCCGACGACCCACGACACTTTGATCAACAAATAGGGCGACACAGCCAGCGCCGCCCCGTATCCTGCGCACCGTCCGACCCGGTCCCAGCGTTCCACCTGGACAGCCCTTCCTCAGCGGGAACTCCAGCCTCGGACATCCCCTGCCCAAGTACATCCGCCACGGGGAGCGTGCGTCTCCGTCGGGTGGCGGAGACCGATCTCGTCATTCAGACGGACCAGGGCATGCGGGCTGCCCTGACGAACGCTCACCAGCACATGCAGACTCAGTGGCGCGGGGTCACTCGTGCCACGAGGGCGCTGGTTCGCTCGACGATCTGGCCGCGTTCGAAGCGGGTTCCGGCACGGACCAGGTCAACGAGGTGGGGTGCGTCAACCGTCCGCCACCGCTGCTGGGCGGACTTGACGAGTTTGACGACCATGGCCAGGGCGGCGGTGCGGGAGCCGGCGCCGCGGGTGACCTTGGTCCGCAGCCGGACGGTGGAGAACGGCGTACCGCGCCCACCGGACTACTCACCTGCCCTCGGCGTCGGGCTCTGCCGTGCATGGCTTGGCCATGCCACGGCCAGAAAGACCGTCACCCGCCGCAGACCCCCGATGTCTGACGGCCGGTATGCCCCGAGAGGCCAGGGAAGGCGTCAGGGCTCCGGACTGATGCCCGAAGCCCTGAAGCAGTGGTGTTGCTGTCGCGTCAGCTGCCCAGTTCCTTGCGATCGCTGCCGCCGCTGACGGCGATCTTGCGGGGCTTGGCCTGCTCGGCGACCGGGATCTGCAGCCTCAGCACACCGGCCTCGTAGGAGGCTTCGATCTTGTCGGTGTCGAGGGTCTCACCGAGGAACAGCTGCCGGCTGAACGTCCCCGCGGGCCGCTCGGTGATCACTGTGTCACTGTTCTCGCCGTACGCCGGCTTGCGTTCGGCCTTCACGGTCAGGACGTTGCGCTCGACATCGAGGTCGATCGACTCGGGGTCCACGCCCGGCAGGTCCATCTCCACGAAGAACATCTCGCCCTCACGCCAGGCGTCCAACGGCATGCCCGCCGGGTGCGCGGCCGTACCCCAGACCCGCTCGACGAGCCGGTCAAGCTCGCGGAAGGGATCTGTACGCATCAGCATCTTCATCCCTCCTTGTCGTCCATCTCGCGTCCTTCGCTCTCTTCCGATGTACCACTGCGCCGAAAAGTTGACAACAGTCGGCTCAACTTTTTTTCGGGCAATTGTTGGCGGCGGTCTGCCGCAGCCAGGCTGCGTCGGCCTCCGGATCGGGGGTGGACACAGCCAGACGGGTGTAGGGGGCGTCGTGACCGAAGGTCGTCACTACGAGCACTGGGCCCTGGGTGCTCAAGGCGGCGAAGTCCCGGCCACGACTGTGCTCCAGCTCGCCCACACACCAGCGCCCCGGGCGGAAGCGGTAGCGGGGCCCGGGGTACGGGCGGACCGCGCGCCACCAGTGCGGCTCCACGCGGACCTCGTCCACGAACTGAAGCGGCAGGCGCACGCTGCGGCGCCGCGCCGCCAGCGCCCACCGCCACGGCAGACGCACCACCAGATCGCCGCCGTTGGTGTGCAGCCGCGTCACGATGCTCACCTGCCTTTCGGTAAACGTGGCGCACCGCAGGCACCTGCGGGCCTGCGGTGCGGCGCCCTTGGGGGCGCGGGGAGCAGAGTGGTCAGTGAGCCACGCGGGCACCGGACGCCGGCCTGGTCCACGACCGCGAACCGTGCTCGGCAAGGGTGCGGTACTCCCGCCAGGCCGCGATCAGCCACAGGCCGCCCGCGATCAGCGCGTACACGCCCAGAACCAGGGCGATGGCCACGGCGCCGGCATCCGGGCGCAGCCAGAGCAGCACACCCGCCGCCACTGACACGACGGCGGAGGCCCGCAACCACCTCGCGTGCCGCATCCGTGTGGCGACCCACAACTCCAGGCATCCCGTCACGATGGCCCAGGCGCCCGCCATGACTACCAGTGCCAAGGCCGTCAGGCCCGGCCACAGGGCCGTGACCAGTCCGGCCACCACCCCCAGTGCGCCGGCCGCCGCACAGGCCGCGGCAGGCCGGCGTTCATGCCGGTGCCGCCACGCCGTAGCGATGAGCATCGCGCCGTCCACCAGGGCGTACGCGCCGAACACCCAGGCCAGGGCCAGCACCGTCAACTGCGGCCAGAGCAGCGTCAGCGCGCCGAAAACGACCGCCGAAACGCCGCGGGCTCCCAGCAGCCAGACACTCTTCATCTCTTCGGTCACGAGCTCCTCCCTTCCGGCCTTCCCGTGCGCCGACCGCCCAGGCCGCCCCGGCAGCCAAGGCCATCGGCGCAACCGAACACTCACTGCCCGTGATAGTGAATTGAGTCGCTCAGTGTCAACTTCATGCAGTCGGAACTTGTCAGTGAATCTCTTGTCGGTTATACGAATAGCCGGTACTCGATCGTCGGGCCGCAGCCCCTGCGGCCTGCCTTCAGGGAGGGAGAAGTTGTACATGCTTGCGCGTACGGGCGGTCTGGGCGATCTCGAACGGCTCACCCATCAGCTCGCGCATGCCGCCGCCCCGGCCGGCACCGTCGTCCCGGTGGATGCCTGGCGCGATGACGAAGCGCTCTACCTGCAATTCGACCTGCCCGGCATGGACCGCTCCACCATCGAGCTGACCACGGAACAGCACACGCTGACCCTGACCGCCGAGCGGCCCTCCCCGATCCCGGCCGACGCCCGTGCCGTACTGACCGAGCGGCCCACCGGCCGGTTCACCCGCCGCCTGGCCCTGTCCGACGCCCTGGACACGGCTGCCGCCGAGGCCGCGTACGACAACGGCGTCCTCACCCTGCGCATCCCCCTGGCCGCACACGCCAAGCCCCGCAAGATCGCCATCTCCGGCGGCGGACCCAAGCAGCTGACCGCCTGAGAGCTGCCTGGCCACCCGTCCCATCGCATCGAAGGAGGCTGAAACCGTGGGCGCCCTGCTGTGGCTGCTCATCCCGCTCGTCGTCGGCATCGCCGCCAGCATCTGGGCCTGGAGCACCGGACACCGCAACCCCAGCCCGCCCGACCACGACACCTGGGAAGACCTCGACCGCTACCAGCGACTGCGGACCGTCCTAAGCGCCAATGAGCACTGCAAGGCGGCGTGAGCCAGGTGATCGCGGGATCGAGCCGGACGCATGTGCACCGCGGGGCTCCTCACTGCGGGCGAGGTTGCCGGCGTCGACATGCGACGCCAGGGTCGCCCAATCGGCGCGCCATCGCGGGCGATTGACGGCCGCCGGAACCGTGTCGCGCTTCAGCGCCTCTTCTGGGCCTGCACACTTCCAGGACCGTGCGCGCCCGGCGACCACGCGCTGGCTCACAGTCTCTCCGCCCGGCTCGCTCGTGACGTAGGCCATGATCGGGATGTCGTCGGGAGTCCTTCCGGCTCCGCTCGGAGCATCCCAACAGTCACGGCGAGGCCATGGTGTTCGAACGATGCATGGGTCACTGCGGCGGGCCGCTGGGGTGCTCTTGTCATGGCGAGTAATGCAGTGGCGAGGCGTAGCCGGCGGCCCTGACTCCGCCACATCCGTCCGGCGGCACTGCGCGACGAGGGGCTGAGGCTGTGACGTCCACCGCCGTCCCGGCAACTGCCGATGTTGGGGTTCGCCGACTCCGCACCCGGCGTGCCCGCGCGCGGGCCTTGCCGGACCTGGTAGCCAGCCTGCGCCCCGAGGGCCGAGCCGCACTTGACAACGGGCGAGGCGTCGAACTGGCCGGATGAGACACCCTCAGTAGTAGAGACCGGCTCCGCCGGGACCACCAGCTGGATGCGGCCGTCCCCCTGGGCCGGGTGAGCGGCCGGTGGGCTGAGTGGTCTCCATGGTGCGGGCGACCTGGGCCATGGCTGTCTGGGAGACGGCGTGCAGCAGAGCGTCACGGTCGGCGAAGTGGCGGTAGGCGGCGTTGGGGACGACCCCGGCCTGCCGGGTGGCGGCGCGCAGCACGACGGCTTCCGGGCCGCCCTGGCGGGCGAGTTCGGGGGCGGCCTCGATCAGTGCGTTGCGCAGGTCGCCGGGCGGTAGGGATCCCGTTTGGGCTGTGGGTTCCCGGCCGCCGCCATGGCCGCCACCTCCAATGTGGACAGCATCCACTTAGGTCGTCTAGGCTCTTGCGTGATCACTCGGGGGCACAGATCGGCGCACTCTCCGAATGTGGACGTCGTACACAAGGTCGGCCGACAGCCGTCCGCACATCTGTCGCCAAGGGGGACCCGCTACTCATGGGTAAGATCACACACTTCGTGCACCAGTCACCGGACGGCTTCATCGAGGGCCCGAACGGGGAGTTCGACTGGCCCCGCAGGCCCTCACCCACAGCGCCGACATCTTCCTGCACGGCCGCGTGGTACGGGACATGATGTTGATCGACGAGTACCAGATCTTCGTCCCCCCGTCGTGCTCGGCGGCGGCAAGCCCGTCTTCACCACCCCGCAGCAGCGCATCGACCTGACCCTGGCCGAGACCAGGACCCTCGACTCACGGGTGGTCCTGCTGCGCCCCGAGCGCACCGCCCACCCCTCCTGAGCCCACCACCACACAGAACGGAACCCGCCGTGAACACACCCGTGAAGGGCCCCGCGAGCTACTTCCCCTCCATTGAGAAGAAGTACGGCCGCCCGATCGCTGATTGGAAGGACCTCATCCGCTCCTCGCCGTTGACCAAGCACATGGAACTCGTGACCTGGCTCAAGACCGAACACGGCCTGGGCCACGGCCACGCCAACGCCCTGGTCGCCCACACCCTCGCCGAGGCAAGCGGCAAGTGAACCTCCCCTGGAGAGCCCGGGAGAGGTCTGCGGCGGTCAGCTCCGGAGGCAGAGCCGGATCGCGGTGATGGTGACGGTGCCGTGAAAGACGTACGCCCGCTTCTCGTATCGGGTGGCCACGGCTCGGAACCCCTTGAGCGCCAAGATCGTGCGCTCAACTTGGTTCCTGCGCCGGTAGGCTGGCCGGTCAAACCCGCATGGCCGGCCGCCCGCACTGCCGCGGCGCTGGCGGTTGGCCCGCTGGTTCTTCGGCTCGGGGATGGTGTGCTTATTGGGTCAGCGTTCGTCTCGCCAAAGCTGCCCACAGATGCGCACACCTTGGAAACGTCGGACAGCCTTGAAGGCGTCGTGAGGCGGCCTCCAAACGCCCGCGTGGCCGGAGATCGCCGCGGTAGGACAGGCGGAGGGGTTGGTCGTGATCCGTGGAACGAGAGCCCGGGTATCCCCAGGTCAGCGCACCCTTCCGCGTGGTTTCAACGGCACCGGCGGCAGCTCGGGTGCGGGCAGCGGAGCCCCGTCGTAGCCCTTCACCTCGCCGAACCGGGTCCCCTTCACCCAGTCCTCACGGGCCTGTTCGATCTCCGCCTGGGTGCGGGCGACGAAGTTCCACCACATGATCAGCTCCTCCGCGAACGGCTCACCGCCCAGGAGCATGATTCCGGCGTCCGACTCGGCGCGCAGCGGCAGTTCGGAGCGGCCGCAGCCGAGGTACAGCATCGAGCCGGGCAGCACCGGCACGCCGTCCACATGAACCTCGCCGGACATGGCCAGGACGCCGTACTCGAAGTCGGGCTCCAGGGGCAGGCGTACGTCGGCGCCCCGGGTGAGGGCGAGATCCGCGCCGACGATCGGGGTGTACGTCGTACCGGGCGAGGCGGAGCCGTCGAGGTCGCCGAGGATCACCGTGGCGGTCAGGCCGGGCGCGGTGACCGTGGGCAGGTCCGGGTGGTACTCGAACTTCGGGTCGGTCCGGCGGTGTTCGTCGGGCAGCGCGACCCACAGCTGGGCGCCGTGCAGGAAGCGGGCGTGCGGGCGCGGGCTCTCCTCGGAGTGGCTGATCGCGCGGCCCGAGGTCATCAGGCCCAGCTGCCGCGGCCCGATCGTCTGCAGGCTGCCCGTCGAGTCACGGTGCAGCACCTCGCCCTCGTGCAGCCAGCTCACCGTCTGCAGTCCGATGTGCGGATGCGGCGGGACCTGCATACCGGGCTCGTCGGCGATGTCGTCCGGGCCGTAGTGGTCGACGAAGGCCCACGCGCCGATCATGCGACGCCCGAGGTTCGGCAGCAGCCGGCGCACCTCGGTCGACTCACCCAGCTTCACCTGCCGGGGGCTCAGCAGTTCGCGGACGGGCTCGGCGACGACGAATCCGCGACCGCCGCAGACACTGGGCACGGGTGCGCGGTCAAGATTGCTCATGCCGCCCAACTTAGCGGGGCGGGCGTCCTACCGGTGGGTGCGGAAACGCGGATTTTCCTTGGTTGAGCCAATCAATCGACTTATGGCGAGGTCACGGGTGCGGCGCGCTCGGGGACGGCGCGGGCGCGGACGTGGTGACCGCGCTCGGCACCGGGGACGGTGTGCCGACCGTGGGACGCGGGACGTGGGCCGGCTCGGTCGGACGGGGAGGACCGCCGCGCGTGGCGAAGAACAGCAGCGCGGCCACGGCGGCCGGCGCCAGAGCGCCCAGCACGGCCCGGCGCAGCAGCACGCGGCGGAGCCGGGACGCCGGCGTCGGCGGGCGCAGGGGGCGCAGGTCGGCGGGACCGACGGAGTGGGCACGTGCGGCCGGCGCGGCCCGCAGCCCTTCCTCGACCGGCGTCCGCACGGTACCGGCACCGGACTCGTTCATCGCAGCCCCTCCGGACGTCGGCCGAGTGCGTCCAGAGCCCTGCCGGCGGTGGACTTGACGGCGCCCCGCGACAGGCCGAGCGTCGCCGCGATCTCGGCCTCGCTCAGATGCGACCAGTAGCGCAGCACCAGGACCTCCCGCTGCCGCCGGGTCAGCGTGTGCAGAGCCGTCAGCACCTCGTCCGCAGAGCCCGTGTGAACCGCCGCCAGGGCGCCGGGCGCTGTGCGGCACGGGCTCGCTCCCAGGGCAGGGCCGCCGCCGGTGGTGTGGCTGTCGTCATGGATCTCCCGGAACCGCAAGCGGGGTGCCGCCGAGCGCGGGCCACGCTTCCGGTCCCTGACTCGGTGGTGCTCAGTCGTGCTGCGGAACCGGCGCCGGTGCTGCGGGGCCGTGCTGCGGAACGTGCTCGTGCCGCATCGGTGCGGGCATGGGGCTCGGGGCCGCGGGTGCGGGCGAGGAGGGTACGGGGCTCGGCTGGGCGTGTGTCGGTGCCGGCACCGGGGTCGGGGTGCCCGGCACGGGGGAGGGGGTCGCGGTGTGGGGCGGTGTGGGTACGGGGGAGAGGGTTGCTGTGCGGACTGGCGACGGTGCGGTGGACGGGGTCGCGTGGTCGTTCGCCGGTGCCGGTGTGGGGGTGGCGCCGTTGTGGAGGGCGGTGTGGCTGCCGTCCTGGGCCGCCTGGGCGGTGATGGTGCCGGCGACGGCCAGGGCCGCGCCGATGGCGGAGGCCCCCAGGGCGGCACGCAGCCTGCGGGCACGGCCGGGCCGGGATGCACGGTGTGCGGACATGGGTTCCTTCGGTCGTTCGGGATCGGGCATCTGGTCGAAGTGGAGGCCTCCACCCGGACAGACGTCCGACCCCGGCCGAGGTTGCAGGCGGCGAACGGGAATTGTCCCGGGCCGGTGGTCAGCCTGCGCTCGGGCCGCCCTTACCCCTCACCCGCCCGCGCCGCCGGCCCCACCCGTCCACTCCGGTGCCAGCACCGACCAGATCTCCTCGTCGTGCCGCTCGCCCCGGTAGGGGTAACTCTCCCGCAGCACGGCCTCCTTGCGCATTCCGAGCCGCCGGGCGACCGCGATGCTGGGCGCGTTTCCCGCCGACACCCACCACTCGACCCGGTGGATGCCGCGCTCCCTGATCGCCCAGTCGATGAGCAGCCGCGCGGCGCGGGTCACCAGACCCCGGCCCACCGCGGCCGGTTCCAGCCAGCAACCCGCCTCCGCCGTACCCTGCGCGACGTCCATCCGGCGCAGGATGACCGCTCCGACCAGTGTGCCGTCGAGTCGGATCCCCCGGATCAGCCCCGCGTCGGCCGCTTCCTTTCCGGCGTACGCCGTCAGGAACGACCGGGCGGCCGGCAGGTCCGTGACCACGTCCGGCAGGCCGTTGAACCGCCCGATGAACTCCCGGCCCCGGTTCACATGGGCGAGGAACTCCTCGGCCTGCCAGGGCTGGAGAGGACACAGCTCGGCGCCGTCGGAGCCGAGGGAGGTCGCGAACATGGTCACCCTTCGGATGATCGGGCGGGACATCTCTGCCACAGTAGTCACCGTTGCGCATCAAGTGGTCGGCAGACGGGGGTCTTCATGCACACACTGTTCCTGCTCGGCACGGGGGCGTTCTGGACGGCGACCTATGTGCTGCTGATCCGGACGGGGCTGCGGGAGCGTACGTTCGGGATGCCCGTGGTCGCCTTCGCCACCAACATCAGCTGGGAGTTCACGTTCGCGTTCGTGCGGCCCCCGACCGGGCTCGGGCACATCGTCAACATCGTATGGTTCTGCTTCGACCTGGCCGTCGGCTACACGCTCGTACGTTTCGGACGGGCCGAATTCCCTTACGTGCCCGAGCGGTTGTTCCTGCCCGCGCTCGCCGTGCTGATCGCCTTCGCCTATCCGGGCATGAACTACGCCTCGGAGCAGTTCGACGCCGGAGCCGGTGCCGTCACCGCGTTCGGCAGCAACCTGGCGATGTCCGGCATGTTCCTCGCGATGCTCGCCGCCCGCCGGGGCACCCGCGGCCAGTCCATGGGCATCGCGGTGACCAAGCTCCTCGGCACGGCCTGCGCCTCCCTGTCGATGCTCACCGACCCCGACTCGGTGCCCCGCCATGACAGCGCCCTCATGTACTACCTCTACGTCGGCTGCTTCCTGCTCGATCTCGCCTACGCCGCCGCCTTGTTCGCCGTACGCCGTCACGCCGAGCGAACGGCCTGCGGCACGGCCCCGGCATGGGCGCGCTGACCGCCGGGGAGGTTCCCGCCGGGCTCACCCCGTGCGCCAGGCCGGCTGCCGTGGCCCGGCGGCCCGGCGCCAGTGGCGGCGTGCGGCGGCATGCGGTGTCCTCGGTCTCGTACGGCCGACATCGTTGTCCGGTCCCGTGTGGCGTCGCACGGGCGCGAGGCCGACGATGGTGGCGTGGGGTACGGCCGCCGCCGCAGCGCCGGTGCCGTCCGAGGCCGCCGGGGGACGGTGGCCGGCCCCGGCCGCGGTGAGCGGCCGGAAGGGAGGACACCGTCATGCTGGAAGTGAAGACGGTCGAGAAGCCTGACGAACGGCGCGACTTCCCCCGCGGTCACCTCGAAGCTTTGCACCTGACCGGGCTCGACTTCGCCGTGGCCACCTTCGAACCCGGATGGCGCTGGTCGGAGTCCGTGGCTCCGCTCGCAGGCACCGACAGCTGCATGGTCCACCACAACGGCTATGTGCTGCGGGGGCGGATGCGCATCCGCATGGACGACGGCGGCGAGGCCGAGATAGGCCCCGGCGACGTGTTCGTGTGCCCGCCCGGGCACGACGCCTGGGTGGTGGGCGACGAACAGGTCGTGGTCTTCGACTTCGCCGGGACCATGGCGAAGGAGTACGCGAAGGGCTGACAGGGCGGGGCGGGCACGGCGGTCCGCCCGCTCGCGGAACCGGGTCGCACGTGGTGTGACCCGGTCGCCGTGCCGGTGGCCCGCGCCGCATCCCCCGCCCCCGAAGAGGAGCCGCCGTCCGTCGTTGAGCCGCCACCGGAGGAAGAGCGGCGCCGGTCGAAAGGCCGCCACGGGCGTGCGTCGTAGCACCGCCGTGCGGCTAGGCGCCGCCCCTTTTTTGCAGCGCCGCCCCTGCAAGGTGCCCTCGCCCCGCGAAGGTCTTCGGCCCCTCGCCCCGCAAACGCCTCCGACCCCTCGCCCCGCAAACGCCTCCGACCCTTGCTCCTCGAAGGCCTGCTCCCTCGCCCCTCGATGGCCCTCACCCTTCGAAGGCTTCCCCCTCACCCTGACCTGCCCCCTCACCTTGAGAAGACGACCCCGCCTTTCCCCTCAAAAGGCCCCCGCCCCCTCCTCCGCGAAGGCGACGGCGGCTGGGTGGCCGAACAGGCCGGGTAGGCCGCCGGTGTGGACGAATACCGTCTTCTCGCCCGGGCGGATCTCACCGTCGCGGACGGCCGCGTGGAGGCCGGCGAGGGCCCGGGCCGTGTAGACGGGGTCCAGGACCAGGCCCTCGGTGCGGGCGGCGAGCCGGAGCGCCTCGCTTGCCGGGCCGGTCAGCGTCGCGTACCCGGCACCCACCTGGTCCCGGCGCACCCGCAGCCCCTCGGCCGTGACCTCCTCCGTGGTGAGCGGCGCCGCGAACTCCGTCACGGCCGCCGCCGGGTCGGCCAGGGCGCCCACGTCGACGCCGAGCACCGCACCGGTGCCCAGGGCCGCGACCAGCCCGGCCATGGTGCCGCCCGAACCGAGCGCGACCACCACCGTCCGCAGCTCCGGCAGCTGCTCGTCCAGTTCCTCGCCGCAGCGCACATAGCCACGGGCGCCCAGCACTCCCGACCCGCCGAACGGGATCAGCGTGGTCCGGGCACCGCCGGCCCGCAGCCGCGCGCACACCTCGGCCGCCGCCGCGTCCAGCCCCGCCCGGTCCACCTCGCCCGCCCAGACGAGCCGCGCCCCGAACAGCCCGTCCAGCGCAAGGTTCCCGGAGTGCGAGGCGCCCGGTGTGCCGCGCAGTACGAGGACGGCGGACAGGCCCAGCCGGGCGGCCGCCGCGGCGGTCAGCCGGGCGTGGTTGCTCTGCGGGGCACCCGTGGTCACGAGTGTGTCCGCGCCCTCGGCGAGGGCCGCGCCCACCGTCCACTCCAGCTTGCGGATCTTGTTCCCGCCGCCGCCCGGACCGGTCAGGTCGTCCCGCTTGATCCACAGGTCCCCGGGTCCGAGCCCGAGCGCGGCGGCCAGCCGGGGCGCCGGTTCGACGGGGGTGGGGAAAGTGCCGAGCGGTACGGGGGAGTGACTCATGGCGTACGCCCTTCGGTGCGGAGCGGGGATGCCGATCGCGGTCGTTCGGGACCAGTCGATCACACCGGCAGCAGGCGGGCGATCAGCGCGCTGAGCTGGCGGGCCGTACGGCACTCGTGCATCTCGACCAGGTCGGCGTAGGCGGGCGCGGCCGAGTCGCCGGTGCCCCACTGAGCACTCGGCTCGGGGTTCAGCCAGTACACGCGGCGAGCCCGCCGGGCGACCTCGCGTACGGCGGCCAGGTTCGGGTCGCTCATGTTCGTCCGGGCGTCCCCGAGGACGAACACGGTCGTACGCGGGCCGACCGCGCCGCCGTACCGCTCGGTGAACTCGCCCAGCGCCACGCCGTAGTCGCTGCTGCCGTGCCAGCCGGTCAGCGTGGCCTCGGCGCGGATCCGGGCGCTCAGTCCGTCGGGGTCGGCGCGGCCGTGGCCGAGCAGGCCGGTCACCTCGTCGAGCCGGTTGACGAAGGCGAACACCCGGACCTTGCTGAACTGGTCGTGCAGCGCCTGCACCAGCAGCATCGTGAAGTCCGAGAAGCCGGACACCGAGCCGGACACATCGCAGAGCAGCACCAGTTCGGGGCGGACCGGGCGGCGCCGGCGCAGCACCGGCCGCATCGGCACGCCGCCCGTGGACAGCGAGGAGCGCAGGGTGCGGCGCAGGTCGACGGTACCGCGCGCGGCCCGGCGGCGGCGTGCGGCCAGCCGGGTGGCGAGCTTGCGTGCCAGCGGCTGCACCGCCCGGCGCAGTTCGGCCAGTTGGTCCCGGTTCGCGAACAGGAAGTCCACCCGGTCGGCGGTCGGTACGACACCGCGCCGGGCGATCTCGTCCCGCCCGCGCCGCTCGGCGACCCGGCGGCGGGCCTCCGCCCCGACCATCCGCCGGAAGGCCTCGATCCGGCGCCGGATCTCGTCGTCCAGCAACCGGTCCGCGAAGCCTGCGCCGCTCCCCTCGCGGCCCCGGACATCGGCCCGCACCCGGGCCAACAGCGTTTGCGGGCGCAGCCGGTCCAGGGTCTGGTACGCCGAGAAGCCGTCCGAGCCGGGCGAACTGCCGTATCCTCCCCAGCCGTCGACCGCCTCCGCCGCCAATCGGGCCATCTGCGCACGGTCGTCGGCCGCCAGCGCCTGCGCCAGGCGGTCGCGCAGCGCCTCACGGTCCCCGGATTCCCCGTCCGGACCGCCGACCCCGCGCGGGAAGTACAGGTCGAAGACCGGGTCGAACACCGCCCGCTGCCCGGGGCCGTGCAACAGCGTCGCGGCCAGCCCCTCGCGCAGCCGCTCCCGATCGGCCAGCCCCAGCGCCTCCACCGCGCGGGCCGCGTCCAGCGTCTCGCCCGTGCCGATCCGCACCCCGTGCGCGCGCAGCGCCCCGACCAGCCCGGTGATCCGCTCGGCGACCGCGCTCACAGCGCGTCCAGGTCGAGCTTCGCCGCCGCCGTCTGTATGTCGTCCTGGTGCTTGAGGATCACCCCGAGACTGTCCCGTACGACCGTCTCGTCCAGCGTGTCGGCGCCCAGGGCCAGCAGGGTGCGCGCCCAGTCGATGGTCTCGGCGACGGACGGCGCCTTGCGCAGGTCCATCGCGCGCAGCGCCCCGACCACCCGGACCACCGACTCGGCCAGCGCCGCGCCGAGGCCCGGCACCTTCAGCCGTACGATCCGCCGCTCCAGCTCCTCTTCGGGGAAGCCGATGTGCAGGAACAGGCAGCGGCGGCGCAGTGCCTCGGACAGCTCCCGGCCGGCGTTGGAGGTGAGGACGACGAACGGGCGGCGGTTCGCGGTGACCGTGCCCAGCTCCGGGACGGTGATCTGGAAGTCGCTGAGCACCTCCAGCAGCAGGCCCTCCATCTCGACGTCGGCCTTGTCGGTCTCGTCGATCAGCAGCACGGTCGGCTCGTCGCCGCGGATGGCGGTGAGCAGCGGGCGGGGGAGCAGGAACTCCTCGCTGAAGATGTCGGTGCGGGTCTCGTCCCAGCTCTCGTCGCGGCCGGCGCTGATCCGCAGCAGCTGCTTGGCGTGGTTCCACTCGTACAGCGCCCGGGACTCGTCCACGCCTTCGTAGCACTGCAGCCGCACCAGCCGTGCCCCGGACACCTGGGCGACGGCCTTGGCCAGCTCGGTCTTGCCGACCCCGGCCGGGCCCTCCACCAGCAGCGGCTTGCCCAGCCGGTCGGCGAGGAACACGGTCGTGGCGACGGCGGGCGAGGCGAGGTAGCCGGTCTCGGCGAGGCGGGCGGAGACGTCGTCGACGGACGTGAACAACGGGGGCCTCCGGCGGGTCGGGAGCGGGGTCCGGTGCCCATATCTAAGCGCTTGTTCAGCGCTCTTGTCACCCGGAGCCCCAGCGGGGGCCGGCGGCCTCCCCCCATGTGGGCCAGCGCAACGCGCCGATCCGCTCGTCCACCCGGTCCAATGAAAACCGTGACCGCGCCTTTGGACGACTGCCTCGCGCGCAACGAGTGGATCTGCGGCGCCTATCTGAGCACCCGCCGTCAGATCCTCCTCGACGCGGTCGTGCAGCACCTTCAGCTGACCGTCCTGTCGGTCCTGATCGGCCTGGTCATCGCCATGCCGCTCGCCGTGCTGGCGCGCCGCTGGAGCTGGGCGGCCGGCCCGGTCCTCGCCGCGACGACGATCCTCTACACCATCCCGTCACTCGCCATGTTCTCCCTGCTCCTGCCCCTGTACGGGCTCTCGGCCACCCTCGTCGTCGCCGGGCTCGTGCTGTACTCGCTCACCCTGCTCGTCCGGAACATCCTCGCCGGCCTGCGCGCGGTCCCCGAGGAGACCCGACAGGCCGCGCGCGGCCTCGGCTACGGCCCGATCCGCCTGCTGCTCACCGTGGAACTGCCCCTCGCCCTGCCCGCCGCGATGGCCGGCCTGCGCATTGCCACCGTCTCGGCGGTCTCCCTGGTCACGGTCGGCGCGATCGTCGGGTTCGGCGGCCTCGGCAACCTCATCTACGCCGGGATGAACACCTACTTCAAGGCCCAGGTCCTCACCGCGTCCGTGCTCTGTGTGCTGATCGCCGTCGCCGCCGACCTGCTCCTGCTGGGCGTGCAGTGGCTGATCACGCCGTGGGCCAGGACGGGCCGCGCACGCGTGCCTCCGCGGCGAGGGCGGGTGCCCATGAGGGCCACCGGGGCGAAGGCGGGCCGCTCATGAGGACCACCGGGGCGACGGCGGGCCGCGCATGAGCACGCTCACCGCGACCTGGGACTGGCTCGCCGACTCCGCGCACTGGTCCGGCGACGACGGCATCCGGCACCGGCTGCTCCAGCACCTAGTGCTCACCGTGGTCTGCCTGCTGCTCAGCTGCCTGATCGCGCTGCCCGTCGCCCTGGTCCTCGGCCACCTCGGCAAGGGCGGCGCGCTCGCCGTCAACATCTCCAACGTCGGCCGGGCCGTGCCCACCTTCGCCGTCCTGGTCCTGCTGCTCCTGACGCCGGTCGGCAGGTGGGGCGAGGGGCCCACGGTGGTGGCGCTGGTGCTGTTCGCCGTTCCACCGCTGCTCACCAACGCCTATGTCGGGATGCGCGAGGTCGACCGGGGGATCGTCCAGGCGGCCCGGGGCATGGGGATGACCGGACAGCAGATGCTGCTGCGTGTGGAGCTGCCCCTCGCGCTGCCCATGATCCTCAACGGGGTACGGATCGCCGCCGTCCAGCTGGTCGCCACCGCCACCATCGCCGCGCTCGCAGGGGGCGGCGGCCTCGGCCGGATCATCACCGCCGGCTTCAACCTCGCCAGCACGCCCCAGGTGGTCGCGGGCGCCCTGCTCGTCGCGGTCTTCGCACTGGTGGTCGAGGGCATGTTCGAGCTCGCCGAGAGACTGGCGCCGGTGCGGGCGAGGGGCGCCCGATGACCGGCCCGGGCAGGAGCCGGCGGCGGCCGGCCGGCAGCGTCCCCGCAGGCCGCGAACAGCCCATGAGGAGAGCCCTCGCTGTGGTCTCCCTCCTCGCCCTCACCGCCTGCTCCACCGGCCCCTCCCTGGAGAACCGTGGTCGGGTCACCGTGCCGCCCGGGGACCGTCACCACCTGACCATCGGCTCGGCCGGCTTCACCGAGAGCGACCTGCTCGCCCAGATGTATGCGCAGTTGCTGAACCAGGCGGGGTACACGACCTCGATCCTCACGGTCGCCAACCGGGAGCTGTACGAACCGGCGCTGGAGTCCGGCCAGATCGACGTCGTACCCGAGTACGCGGCCACCTTCGCCGACTGGCTGAACGCCAAGACCCACGGCGCCGACGCGAAGCCGGTCGGCTCACCCGACCTCACCGCCACCATGAAGGCGCTGCGCACGCTCGCCACGCCCCGCGGGCTCACCGTCCTCCCGCCCGGCCGGGCCGTCGACCAGAACGCCTTCGCGGTCAGCGCCGCCTACGCCCGCGAGCACCACCTCAAGACCCTCAGCGACCTCGGTGCCGCGAAGCTGAAGGTACGGCTCGCCGCCGGTGACGAATGCGTACAACGGCCGTACTGCGAGCCGGGGCTGAAGAAGGTGTACGGCATCGGCATCACCGGCGTCGATCCCAAGGGCGTCGGCACCACACAGGCCAAGCGGGCCGTGCAGGACGGCAGGGACCAGATGGTGCTGACCACCACCACGGACGCCACGCTGGACTCCTTCGGCCTGGTCCTGCTCGCCGACGACAGACATCTGCAGAACGCCGACTACGTGGTCCCGGTCGTCAACCGTTCCCGGGCCGGCAGCGACCGCGTGGCCAAGGCGCTCGGCAGGCTCAACGACGTTCTCACGACCAAGGACCTGGCACAGCTGAACCAGCAGGTCGACAGCCGGCGCCGGCTGCCCGCCGACGTCACCCGGACCTACCTCAAAGAAAAGGGCCTGCTCACACAGGCTGAAACAGCAGGCGTCACGCGTCCGCCACCGAGTCGAACGGCACCTGCCCCCGCGTCACGCCGCGCGCATCCGCGTCCACCGAGCGGCGCAGCGCCTCGTGCAGCTTCGCCGGGGTGAGCACGCCGAGGAAACGTGCGCCGTCCAGCACCGCGACCCACCCGGCGTCGTGCTGGAGCATCACCCCGAACGCCTGCTTCAGCGGCGCGCCCACCGGCACCCACGCGGTCATCCGATGGGCCAGATCCCCGACGCTGCCGCCCGCCGCCAGTTCCTCGATGCCGGCCCAGCCGTGCAGATCACCGTGCCCGTCGAGGACCACTGTCCACCGCGCGCCCTGGGCCCGCAGCCGCTCGACGGCGCGTTCGGCGGGCTCGTCCAGCCGGGCCACGGGCGGCTGTTCCAGGTCGTCCGGCTCGATCGCGGTGACCGACAGCCGCTTCAACCCCCGGTCCGCGCCCACAAAACCGGCGACGTACGCAGTCGCGGGCGCTCCGAGCACCGCGCCCGGCGTGTCGAACTGCTCGATGCGGCCCTGTCCGTAGACGGCGATGCGGTCGCCGAGCCGGACGGCCTCCTCAATGTCGTGCGTGACCAGCAGCACCGTCTTGCGCACGGCGGCCTGCATACGCAGGAACTCGTCCTGCAGCTGCTCCCGCACGACCGGGTCGACCGCACCGAACGGCTCGTCCATCAGCAGCACCGGCGGATCCGCCGCGAGCGCCCGCGCCACCCCCACCCGCTGCCGCTGCCCGCCGGACAACTGCTCCGGGTAGCGCCGACCGTACGTCTTCGGGTCCAGCCCCACCAGGTCCAGCAGTTCGGCGGCCCGCGCCCGTGCCTCCGCACGCCTCCAGCCGAGCAGCGCGGGCACGGTCGCGGTGTTGTCCAGGACGGTGCGGTGCGGGAAGAGGCCCACCTGCTGGATGACGTAGCCGATACGGCGGCGCAGCCGCACGGGGTCGACGCCGGCGATGTCCTCGCCGTCGACGAGGATCCGGCCGGAGGTCGGCTCGATGAGCCGGTTGACCATCATCATGGTCGTCGTCTTGCCGCAGCCCGACGGGCCGACGAGCGTGACCAGCTCTCCCTCGGCCACCTCGAAGGAGAGGTCGTCCACGGCCGTCGTACCGTCCGGATACCGCTTGGTGACATGCTCGAACCGGATCATTCCCTCACGCTAACGGCGCCCCTGCCGGCATGCTCTCCGACCGAGTGAAACGAATCAAACGACCGACCGAACGGCCGAAGGGATGACGGCGACCGCGTACCGCATCCGCGTGACCACCGCGCCGGCCGCCGTCGGAGGGGCACCGGGTCAGCTCAGCAGGACCACGTCCAGCTTCCGCGGTCCGTGCACGCCCTCCACCCGGTCCAGCTCGATGTCGCTGGTGGCCGAGGGACCGGAGATCCAGGTCAACGGTCGTGCGGGAGCGAGGCGTTCAAGAGCCTGGGGGACCGAGGAGACCACCTGGCCGGGTACGCGCACGACACAGATGTGGTGGTCCGGGATGAGCGAGATACGGCGCCGCCCCTGGTCGGGGGAGCCGTCCAGGACGATCGTGCCGGTCTCGGCGATCGCCAGGGCACACCCCGTCACCACGCTGTCCACCCGGTCCAGCCGCTGCGGCGTGTCCGCCGCCCGGTCGGGGATCCGCACCGGGTCCGCGGCGGCCATCCACTCCGGTGGCAGTCCGGGCGGCACCAGCACCTCCTGCGCGCCCTGCTCGGCCAGCAGCCGCATGATGAGCAGGGGCAGTTCCTCCGCGTCGGCGCGGTGCACGATCGCCCGGTAGTCCGCCAGGTTCTCGGCCAGCAACTCCACCGTCTGCTCCGTCGTGAGCTCCCCGTGCACGCGCAGATAGTCCCGGGGCACCGCTTCCCCGTACGGCCGCTCGTCCGGTGTCACATCGGCGAGTGCCCGCCGCACCCGGCCCAGGATCCTGTCCCTGCTGCTCACTTGGTGCCGTCCTCTCCGCCGCGCGTGCGCTGCCACCAGTCCCGGAACGGCTCCGCCGGCACGGCCGGCAGGTCCCGGGTGCCGCTCCACGCCTTCCCCGGGCCCGGCAGGGTACGAGGGTGCAGCCGGCGGGTGCGGGAGGCGAGCCGCTGACCGGCACGCAGGGCGCCGGGGTGGGCGAACGCCCAGCGTGCCGCGCGCATCGCCGCCCGCTCGGCCGCGTGCCCCTTGGCCGGTTTCAGCACCACCTTGTTGCCCTGCCGCACCGCCGGGCCGCCCGCCACGACCCGCTCGCGCAGATGCACCAGCACCTCGGGGATGTCGATGGCGACCGGGCACACCTCGTAGCAGGCCCCGCACAGACTCGACGCGTACGGCAGTGAAGCGTCGATCTCGCTTGTGGTGCCGCGGAGTTGGGGGCTGAGGATCGCGCCGATCGGGCCGGGATAGACCGAGCCGTAGGCGTGGCCGCCCGCCCGCTCGTACACCGGGCACACATTCAGGCAGGCCGAGCAGCGGATGCAGCGCAGGGCCTGGCGGCCCACCTGGTCGGCGAGGGCGTCGGTGCGGCCGTTGTCGAGCAGCACCAGGTGGAAGGTCCGTGGCCCGTCCTCGTCCGTCGTGCCGGTCCACATGCTCGTGTACGGGTTCATGCGCTCGGCAGTGGAGGAGCGGGGGAGGGTCTGCAGGAAGACCTCCAGATCCCGCCAGGTGGGCACGATCTTCTCGATGCCGACGACCGAGATCAGCGTCTCCGGGAGGGTCAGACACATCCGGCCGTTGCCCTCGGACTCGACGACCACCAGGGTGCCGGTCTCGGCGACCATGAAGTTGGCGCCCGAGACACCGACCTTGGCCCGCAGGAACTTCTCCCGCAGATGCAGCCGGGCCGCCTCGGCGAGCTCTGCGGGAGTGTCGGTCAGCCCCTCGGGGGCCGGGCGGCCCCACGCGCCCATCTCGGAGCGGAAGATGTCCCGGATCTCCCCCCGGTTCCGGTGGATGGCCGGCACCAGGATGTGCGAGGGCCGGTCCTTGCCCAGCTGCACGATCAGCTCGGCGAGATCGGTCTCGTAGGCGCGGATGCCCTCTTCGAGAAGGGCCTCGTTGAGCCCGATCTCCTGGGTGGCCATCGACTTGACCTTGACGACCTCCGACTCTCCGGTCGCCTTCACCAGGTCCGCGACGATCCGGTTGGCCTCGCCGGCGTCCGCCGCCCAGTGGACCGTACCGCCCGCCGCGGTGACCGACTCCTCCAGCTGCTCCAGATAACGGTCGAGATGGCGCAGCGTGTGGTCCTTGATCCGGCGGCCCGCCTCGCGCAGCGCCGCCCAGTCGTCCAACTCGGCGACCGCGCGGGCGCGTTTGGCGCGGATGGTGTGCGTGGCGTGGCGCAGATTGCCGCGCAGGGTGGGGTTGTGGACGGCTTCGTGCGCGGCCTTCGGAAAGGCCGGCATGCCGACGAACGTTCCGCTCATGCCGCCGGTTCCTCCTCCGTGCTCGCCAGGATCTCCGCGATGTGCACCGGCCGCATGTCCGTCCGCAGCCGGCTCATCGTGCCGCCGATGTGCATCAGACACGAGTTGTCGGCCGCGCACAGCACCTGAGCGCCGGTCGACTCGGCGTTGCGCACCTTGTCCGCGCCCATCGCCGCCGACACCTCGGCGTTCTTCAGCGCGAAGGTCCCGCCGAAGCCGCAGCACTCCTCGGCACCGGGCAGCTCGACCAGTTCCAGCCCCTTGACGGCCTGGAGGAGCCGGTGCGGCCGGTCGCCCAGCCCCAGGCCGCGCAGCCCGTGGCAGGTCGGGTGATAGGTGACCGTGTGGGGGTAGTAGGCGCCCACATCCGTCACGCCCAGCACGTCCACCAGGAACTCCGTCAGCTCGTACGTCTTCGGCACCACCGGCGCCAGGGTCCGCGCGAGCCAGTCCCCGCGCCCCTCGGCCCTGGCCCGCTCGCCCATCCGGGGATACAGCTCCCGCACCATCGCCCCGCAGGACCCGGATGGGGTCACGATCGCCTCGTACTCGCGGAAGACATCGGAGAAGTGCCGGGCCAGCGGCTCGGCCTCGTGCCGGTAACCGGTGGTGTAGTGCGCCTGTCCGCAGCAGCTCTGGCCCATCGGGAAATCGACGTCGACGCCCAGCCGGGTCAGCAGTTTCACCACGGCGCGGCCGGTGTCCGGATAGAGCGTGTCGTTGACACAGGTCAGGAACAGGGCGACACGCATCACGGCTCCTCGGGGTCGGTCATCGGACGAGTGCAGGGTAGTGGGCGGACACCGCCGCGGAGGAGACGGCCTCGCCGGGGCAGACACCCTCACCGTGTGGCGAGCCGTGCCCCGGCCTCCCGCCACCGGGCAGCGTCGTCCTCCTTGCCAAGAACCGCCCGTGATGCTCAATCCTCCCTCCGCCGCACCAGTGCCGCCCTCGCCGCCGGTTGGACGTGGCGCGGGGTGCCGAGCGGAGGGCCCGCGAGGCGGGGCTAGGGGGTGATGGTGTGCAACAGCGCGCGGAACGCCGCGGAGGAGGCCGAGTACCTGGCGCTCTTCGCCGAGCAGCGGGTGCGGGGCGTGCTGCTCACCCCGGCCGACGCCACCGGCCGCAACATCGAGACCTTCCGCCGGCACGACATCCCGTTCGTGCTGGTCGACCGGGTCGCCGAGGGCACCACCGAGTGCTCGGTGTCCGTGGACGACGTGGCCGGCGGCGCGCTCGCGGTCCGGTACCCGGTGGACGCCGGGCACCGCTCCCTCGCCCATGTCAGCGGACCGCCCGGGTTCCATCAGGCCTGGGACCGCCGTACCGGCGCCCTGATCGCCCTGGCGGAGGCCGGGCTCGGCCCCGACGCGCTGCGCGAGCTGCCCACCGAACGCCTCGACGTGGCCGCCGGCCGGGACGCGGGCGCCCGTCTGCTGGGCCTCGCCGCACGCTGAGCCGTACGGCGGCCGTGAGCTGACCGGTAGTTCAGTAACAATCCATGATCCCGGGGGTCGGCGTGGGACCGGTCCTTGTGCTGAACTGGGATGCGTCCGTCCCATCCGTCCCGGGAGACCCGTTGAGCCTCAGCTACCGCCAGCCCGGCGTCGTCCTCACCGACCGCCGCTTCACCGTGCCCCTCGACCACGCCGAACCCGACGGCGAGACGATCGAGCTGTACGCCCGCGAGGCGGTCGCGAGCGACAAGGCCGGCCAGGAGCTGCCGTGGCTGCTGTACCTCCAGGGCGGCCCCGGCTTCGGAGCGAATCGTTTCGTCGGACGTCAGGCCTGGCTCGACCGAGCCCTGAAGGACTACCGCGTCCTCCTCCTCGACCAGCGCGGCACCGGCAGCTCCACACCCGCCACCCGGCAGACGCTCCCGCTGCGCGGCGGCCCCGCCGAGCAGGCCGACTACCTCACCCGGTTCCGCGCCGACTCCATCGTCCGGGACTGCGAGGCCATCCGCCCCGAGGTCACCGGCGGCGCCCCGTGGACGGTGCTCGGCCAGAGCTTCGGCGGCTTCTGCACGGTGTCGTACCTCTCCCTCGCCCCAGAGGGCCTCGCCACCGCCGTCATCACCGGCGGCCTGCCCTCCCTGCACGCCCACGCCGACGACGTCTACCGCGCGGCCTACCCGCGCATCGAACGCAAGGCCACCGCGCACTACGCCCGCTACCCGCAGGACGTGGAACGGGTCCGCCGGATCGCCGACCACCTCCTCACCCACGACGTGGTCCTCCCGAACGGGTACCGGTTCACCGTCGAGGCCTTCCAGTCCCTCGGCCTGATGCTCGGCACGAGCGACGGCAGCCACCGGCTGCACCACCTCCTGGAGCACGCCTTTGTGCGCACGCCCGGCGGCCCGGAGCTGTCGGACGCCTTCCAGGAGCAGGCCCAGGCCCTGCTGTCGTACGCCGCACACCCCCTCTACGCGCTCGTCCACGAGTCGATCTACGGCCAGGACACCCGCCCCACCGCCTGGGCCGCCGAGCGGGTCCGCGCCGAGTTCCCGCAGTTCGACGCGGCCAAGGCGCTCGCCGGCGACACACCGGTCCTCTTCACCGGCGAGACCATCCACCCCTGGATGTTCGAGACCGACCCGGCGCTGCGCCCGCTGCGCGAGACGGCCGACCTCCTCGCCGCCCGCACCGACTGGCAGCCGCTGTACGACCCCGCCCGCCTCGCCGCCAACGACGTCCCGGTCGCCGCCGCGATCTACCACGACGACATGTACGTCGACACCGCACACTCCCTCCAGACCGCCCGCGCCGTCCGCGGCCTGCGCACCTGGGTCACCGACGAGTACGAACACGACGGCCTGCGCGCGGGCGCACCGCGGGTGCTGGACCGGTTGCTGGCGCTGGCGCGCGACGAGGTGTGAAGCGCGGGGCATGGGCAGCGCCGCGAAGGGGCGGGGCCCGGTCTGATGTGGGGCTACCGCCATGTGGCTGATGTGGGGTTACCGCCATGTGGGCGCGACCGGCCACAGCGGCGCAGCAGACGCCCGACAGCCCATCGCGACACCTGCCCACCGCGGTCGGCTCTCCCGGCGGAGCGCATAGTCTGCGGTCCATGACCGAGGCGAAGAACACCCAACTCCAGCCCATGCCCGACGATTGGCAGCGCGCCCTGGCCGTGGTGGCCCACCCCGACGACCTCGAATACGGATGTTCCGCGGCCATCGCGGCCTGGACCGACGCCGGCCGAGAGGTCACCTATGTGCTGGCGACCCGTGGCGAGGCGGGCATAGACACCCTGCACCCCGCCACCTGCGGCCCGCTGCGCGAGCGCGAGCAGCGGGCCAGCGCCGGCGTCGTCGGCGTCACCACGGTGGAGTTCCTCGGCCACCGGGACGGAGTGATCGAGTACGGCCCCGCGCTGCGCCGGGACATCGCCGCCGCCATCCGCCGCCACCGCCCCGAACTCGTCCTCACCCTCAACCACCGCGACACCTGGGGCGGTTCCGCCTGGAACACCCCCGACCACGTGGCCGTCGGCCGGGCCACCCTGGACGCCGTCGCGGACGCGGGCAACCGCTGGATCTTCCCGGAACTCACCGAGCAGGGCCTCGAACCCTTCAACGGCGTCCGCTGGATCGCCATCGCCGGCTCCAGCAGCCCCACCCACGCCGTCGACGCCACACCCGGCCTGGAGCGGGCGGTGGCTTCACTGCTCGAACACCGCACCTACATCGAGGCGTTGACCGACCAGGACCCCGAGACCTACGTCCGCGACTTCCTCACCACACAGACCACCGCCCTCGCCGAACGCTTCGGCGGCACACCGGCGGTGGCCTTCGAGGTGTTCGACCACTGACCCGTCCCGGGGCCGCGCCGAGTCGAGCCTCCCCGCACGGCGGGCTTGGTGCTGTGGGCGGACGAAAGGGCAGGCTCATGGGTCACTTTGTGGGGCAGATGGCCGTTCGCAGGCTCGACCGCGCGGACGCCGCACAGGCGAACGCCCCCGCACCGTCCGCGGTCCGGGCAGCGGCAGTTCCGCGAGGAGACCGACCGGCTGGAGCGCCTCGCCGAGCCGGCGCAACAGGTCGTCAGGTACCGGGCACCGGGGCGGCGAACCGGCCCGTGCTGCACGGCTTCAGCACGGCCCGCGTGGCACGCCCCGCCGACCGGCGGTCCGGACTGGAGGTCGCCGGCACCTGCCGGCCGTGCGTCGGTGCCGTTGAGCACCTGCCCGCCGCTGCGGGGACTTCCCGCGTGCCGGGGCCCCGGCCGGTGCTCGCCGGCTTCGGGTCCATGGCGAGTGGTGCACGCCGGGGTCCCGGCCGTCCCCGTGCCGGTCACGGCGGACCAGCCGTCCAGCACCGTCGCCGCGCCCGCAGCGGCGCAGGTGGCCGGAGAGGACGGCGCCGGCCGGGGCAGGGACGGCCGCCGAGCCGCTCGCGCAGCCCTGACCTGCGTGATCCCGCAGGATCAGGGAGGTGGCTGCCCCGGTAGGCTGTCCCTCATGCCAGACCAGATAGCGGGCCTTCCGGAGCTGCGCGGGGACTGCGCGCGCTGCTTCGGGCTGTGCTGCGTCGCCCTGCCCTTCGCCGCGTCCGCCGACTTCGCGCTGGACAAGCCCGCCGGGAAGCCGTGCCCGAACCTCCAGGGCGACCACCGCTGCGGCATCCATGCCGACCTGCGGAAGAAGGGGTTCACCGGCTGCACGGTCTACGACTGCTTCGGCGCCGGACAGAAGGTCTCGCAGGTCACCTTCGGCGGCCGGGACTGGCGTACCGGCTCGAAGGAGCACGCCCGCGAGATGTTCGACGTGTTCCCGGTCGTACGGCAGCTGCACGAGCTGCTGTGGTACCTGACCGAGGCGCTCGGCCTGCCCGCCGCCCGCCCGGTCCATCCGGAGCTGCGCCGGGCGCTGGAGGAGACCGAGCGGCTGACCCGGCTGACCCCGGAGGAACTGGCCGCGCTGGACGTGGCCGCACACCGCCAGCAGGTCAACGTGCTGCTCCTGCGCACCAGCGAGCTGGCCCGGGCCCAAGTCGCCGACGCGAAGAGCGGCAAGAAGGGCAAGGGGAACGGGAAGGGCAAGGGCAGGGATCGCCGGGGCGCGGACCTCGTCGGGGCCCGGCTCCGGGGCGCCGACCTGCGCGGTGCCAGCCTGCGCGGCGCCTACCTCATCGCCGCCGACCTCACCGGCGCCGATCTGCGCGACGCGGACATGATCGGCGCGGATCTCCGGGACGCCGACCTGTCCGACGCGGATCTCACCGGCGCGTTCTTCCTGACTCAGCCGCAGCTCAACGCGGCCCGCGGGAACACCGGCACCCGTCTGCCGGCGTCAGTCACCCGGCCCGCGCACTGGACAACGGGGCGCTGACGGGTTCGTCGTGGCCGGTCGCGCCCCCGCGGCAGTGACCGCATTTCCCACACCGCCCCGCGCTTCTTCGGGGCACTGCTCCCCAGCCCCGCCCAGCGGCACCGCTCGCCGTCGCTCCAGCCCCAGCCGCAGCCCCTCCGGCATCACCGTCAGGCGTTCGGTGACGGTCAGCCGGTAGGCGGGGTCGGCCGACAGGTCGTAGCGGCGCAGCAGCAGGCCGAGGACCAGGGTCGCCTCGTGCAGGGCGAACTGGCGGCCGATGCAGGCCCGCGCGCCGGTGCCGAAGGGCTTGAAGGAGTGCGGGGGACGGGACCGTACGGCCGCCGCTTCGAAGCGGTCCGGGTCGAAGCGTTCGGCGTCCTCGCCCCACACCTCCGGGTCGCGGTGCAGCATCGGGGTGAGGACGAGCGCCCAGGCACCCCGGAGCATCGGGTGCTCGTCGGCGAGGACCGTGTCCCGGCGGGCTTCACGGGCGAAGGCCGGCGCGGTCGGCCACAGCCGCAGCGACTCGTCCAGCACCCGGCGGACGTAACGCAGCTTGGCGATCCGGTCGTAGGCGGGCTCCTCGGTGTCGCCCCAGACGCGGTCCACCTCGGCGCGGGCCCGGGCGGCGACCTCGGGGTGCCGGGCGAGGTAGTACAGGGCGAAGGAGAGCGCGCCCGAGGTGGTCTCGTGGCCCGCGACCAGGAACGTGATCACCTGCTTGCGGACGTTCTCCGCCGACAGCCTCTCACCGGTCTGCGGGTGTGCCGTCTCCAGCATCCGGTCCAGCAGGTCACCGTCTGCGCGGCCGGAGCGACGACGCGCCGCGACCAGGTCGTCGACCGTGCGGTTGAGGTAGGCCATGTCGGCGGCGTTGCGCCGGGCGGCGGCGCGCAGCAGCAGCGGGGCCAGCGGCGTGGGCACGCTGTTCAGACGCTGGGCGTAGGTGAGCGTGCCGACCATCGCGGTGACGAAGGGGTGCGGCCGGGCCCGTTCGAAGGAGCCGAAGTCATGCCCGAAGCCGGTGCGTGCGATGGTCTCCAGGGTCAGTTTGGTCATGTCGCCGGGCACGTCCACCGTACGGCCGGCCGCCGCCTCGCGGTCCCAGTGGCCGGTCAGGCGCTGTGCGACCGCCAGCATCATGCCGTGATACCCCTCCATGGCCTCCCGGCTGAACCCGGGCGCCAGGACGTCGTGCGCCAGCTGCCAGTTGGACTCGTGGTTGTAGGCGGTGAACAGGCCGTCCCCGGCGAGGGGCCGGAGATTGGCCACCCCCAGCCCGACGTGCTTGGCGAACCGGGACTCGTCGGCCAGGTCGGCGGCCGGCCGCGAGCCCCACACGAACACGAACTCCTTGCCGAAGGCCCGCCGCCGGAAGATGGGCCCCAGCTCGCGCGCGAAGCGCATGGAGTCCTGCACCGGCCTGCGCCGGTCGGCGCCCAGCACATCGCCGAGCAGTGGCACCCGGCGTGGCGGATGCGGAATGCGGTGCAGTTCGGGCCAGCCCTGTTCGGCGCTCCGGAAGCCCCTCGGCAGTCCCGTCTCCGTCGTCTCCGCCATGACGCCGATCTCCCTTGATCCAGCGGATGTTGATTCTGTGACACGCGTGTTGTACGTGGGTTCAATAACGCGTTTCAGTGTGGGCCGCTTGTTGAATCCGCGTCAAGTAAAGTGACGCCATGCCCGCGAACCAGGGGGAGCGTGCCCGGCGCCGACTCAGCACCGAGGAGCGTCGTGAGCAGCTGCTGTCGGTCGGCGCGAAGCTGTTCTCGGAGAGTCCGTACGACGACGTGTGGATCGAGCAGGTCGCCGAGATCGCCGGGGTTTCCCGCGGGCTGCTGTACCACTACTTCCCGACCAAGCGGGACTTCTTCGCGGCGGTCGTGGAGCGCGAGAGCGGGCGGATGCTGCGCATGACGGCGGCCGTGCCGGGTGTGCCGGTACGCGAGCAGCTCGCCGCCGGCCTCGACACCTACCTCACCTACGTCCAGGCACATGCGCACGGATTCCGTGCCTTCCACCGCGCGGACGCGGCCGGCGACCAGGCCGTACGCCGGGTGTACCAGCGGGCCCTGGCAGCTCAGGAGCAGCAGATCCTCGCCGCACTCGCCGCCGATCCCGAGTTCGGGCCCGTCTTCGAGAGTGCCCCGCAGGTGCGCCTGGCCGTGCGTGGCTGGCTCGCCTTCACCACGGCCGTGTGCCTGGAGTGGCTGCGCGACGGCGAGTTGACCCGTGAGCAGGTGCGCGACCTGTGCGCGCGGGCGCTGCTGGGTGTCATCGCCTGACTCCCTCTCGTCGAGGGCAGTGGTTGGCGCGCGCCTCGATCTTCGGTAAGTTAGGCAAGGCTTACCTAAGGAGGTCTGGGATGGGTGACACGCAGGACTGGACGGCCGCCCCCGGCGCGGCGGAACGGGCACGGTCGGTGCTGGCCGCCGCCTGGTCGTGCGCGGTGACCGCGGACGGCGCCCGCGAGGAGTACGTCGGCGCGCACACCGTGACCGACGACGGCGCCGTGCGGCTGACGGTGCCCGACGACAGTGCCCTGCTGACCGCGGCCATCTGCGCCCCGCGCCAGGAACCCTCCGCCGTGCTGGAGTTCGCCGACGTGGCGCCCGTACCGGTGCGGGGCCGGATCCGGGCCCGGCTGTACCTGGCCGGCTGGTTCGCCCCGGACCGCGGCACTTTGCTCTTCCGTCCCACGCGAGTGGTGCTGCGGCAGTCCTCCGGGGCCGTGGTGGTCGACCTCGACGAGTACGCCACCGCCCGGCCCGACCCGCTCGCCGGGGCCGAGGCCCGGCTCCTCACCCACCTCGCCGACGCCCACCCGGACGCGGTCGAGCGGCTGACCCGCCTCGTACGGCCGGAAAGCCTGCACGCCGCGACCCGCGTGCTGCCGCTCGCCGTCGACCGGCACGGACTGACCCTGCGCATCGAGCGCACCCGCACCCACGGCGACGTACGGCTGCCCTTCCACACGCCCGCCGACGACGTCGCCCAGCTCACCGAGCGCATGCACGCCCTGCTGGCCCAGGCTGCTGCCGCCGCCTGCCCCAGGGCGCGAGGGCCTGTCCGGCGGGTCACGCCGCAGGGAGGCGGCGGTGCCTGATCGGCCGGCCCGAGCGGGGTCGGGAGGCGTGCAGCCGCAAGGCGGAAGAGGGCGTCGACGCGATGGGGTGCCCGCGCGCGAGCAGAGCCGAACGTGGGGGAGTGCGTGCCGGACCTCCTTCTGCGGCATGATCCGCCGGACAGGCCCTACAGCGGCAGCGCGCAGACGGCGACGGGTGAGGCGAACGGCTCACCGGCCGACCGGAGTCCGCCGCCTTCCCGGTCCACGTGGAAGACGGTGACCGTACCCGAGCGCTGGTTCGCCGCGAACAGCAGCCCGCCGTCCGGCGAGAGGGCGATCTGCCGGGGGAAGTCCCCGCCCACCGGCACCGTACCGAGCAGCCGCAGCCGGCCGCCGTCGGCCTCGATCGCGTACCGGGCGAGGCTGTTGTGCCCTCGGTTCGCCAGGAACGCATACCTGCCGTCCGCCGTCACCACGAACTGGGCCGGGTAGTTGGTGCCGCCGTCCGAGCCCGTCGGCTGAGGCTCGCCGATCGTCAGCCGGCCGGACGCGGGGTCGTAGGGACAGACGGCGACCGTGTCGTCCACCTCGTTGGCCAGATAGGCGTACCGGCCGCCCGGATGGAAGGTCAGATGGCGCGGTCCGGCGCCGGGTCGCGTGTGCGCCTGCGCCACCTCCGTCAGGGTGCCCTTCGCCTGGTCGAGGCGGTAGCTGTAGACGGTGTCGGTGCCGAGGTCGACCGCGAGGACATGACCGCCGTCCGGGCTGGTGAGGAACTGGTGCGCGTGCGGCCCCTGCTGTCCCGGACCTGGTGGCGGAGCCGAGTGCGTGACCAGGTCGGTGCGCTCGCCGAGGGCGCCCGATGCGTCGACCGGATGCACGGCGACACTGCCCGAACCGTAGTTGGCGCTCAGCAGCCAGCGTCCGGAGGGATGCACCGACAGATGACAGGGGCCCGAGCCGCCCGTACTCCGGGCGCCGAGGATCCGCCGGTCCGCGAGGCGTACCGCCGTCACACCGCCGTCCTCCCGCTCGTCCACCGCGTACAGCGTGCGCCCGTCCGGGTGCACGGCGAGATACGACGGGTCGGGGACGCCGTTGAGCGTGCCGGAACCGGTGATCCGGCCGGTCGACGGGTCGTAGGCGGTCAGCGCGATGCCCGTGCCGCCGCCGTCGGCCGAGGTGTACGTGCCCACGTACAGCGGGCGCGGCCCGGACGGCCTGCGGGCAGGAGGGGCGGTCCCCGGCTCCTCCGCCGCTGCCGGGGGGCCGGCCGGCGGGGCCGCCGGGGACGGCGCCGCGACGACAGCCGCCGCGCCCGCCGCGACCCCGACGAACCGGCGCCGGCTCCAGCCGCCCCCGGACTCCCGCCCGCGCGGAGGAAATCCCCGTCGCGCCGCCCGCGCCTGCCTGCCCATGCCGCACCTCAGGTCCTCGGTTGCCCCGCTCGTGACAGCAACCTTGGCCCGAACCCGCCACCAACGGCAAGACAGGCAACAGGCGTTGCGCACAGTGCAATGGACGGCCGGTTCACCACTCCCCGTTCTCGACCGGCTTGCCCGGCGGGTCCTTCAGCGGGGTGACCTGGCCCGCGGACGGCGGCTGCCAGGGATCCAGGTCGTCCCCCAGCCAGTCGCCGACGGGCTTGACCCCCTCCAGGGTGTCGGCGGGGGCGAGATCCTCGGCGTCGGCGTCGTAGTAGTCGTACCAGGGCAGTCCCGCGCGCGTGTACGCCGCCCGGTCCACCGGGGACGGCGGGGGCGCCTCGCCGGTGATGCGCCGCCACTCCGGCGGCGTGACCAGGTGCACGAACACCCGCCCGGCGGGCTCCTCGGACCAGTCCGACAGCGGCCGTTCGTCCTGGTAGACCTCCTGCCGCATCGAGCCGCCGACGCCGAGGCCCATGGCCGCGGCGCGCCGGGGTGCCGCACCGGCGGCCGGCGGCGGGGCCCCACCGGGCGCGGCCGGCATCGGCGGGGCGCCGCCCGGGGCGGACGCCATCATCGGCATCGCCGGCCCGCCGTACCCGCCCGCCGGCCCGGCGGACAGGGTCCTGCGGCGCGCCTCCTCCCGCTCCCGCTCCCGCTCGCGGCGCCGCCACTCGGCGAGCACCGGCTCCTTCAGCGGGAACGACTGCAGCTGCACCCCTCCCCACACCTCCTCGCCGGTGACCTGCCCCTCCACCGTCGCGCCGAGACCCAGCGGCACGGCGACGAACTGGCGGACGGTCCCCTTGCCGGAGTTGATGCCGTCCAGCCAGGGCTGGCGGGGCAGCACCACGTAGTTCTGCGGATCCCGGGCGAGACGGTCGCTCCAGGGCCGGCCGGACACCGCGCACACCTTGCCGACCCCGACCTGGAGCGCGGCCGGCTCCCTCGTGCCGGAGAAGCTCAGCCACATCGCCTCGCGCAGATACACCGGCAGCATCACTCCGCCGCGCGCCCGCCACTCGTCCGGGACGGTGTCGGCGTAGTCCGCGACCCGCCGGACCGGGAACTCGCCCAGGCCCGGCGGCAGCGGATGCGTGCCCGTCTCCGGCAGCCGCAGCGTGCGGACGAACCGCACCGCCACCCCGCCCGGCAGCCGCAGTGTGTTCCCGTCGATCCGCACCCCGGAACCGGAACCGGCCATCCGTCGCCCCCTTCGCCTCGCGCACCGGCCCGCCCGGCACTTCCCGCCGGGCCCCGCCCGGCGGCTTCCTCACGGATAACGTTCGCCGAACCCCGTACGGTTCCGCCACAGCTCCTCCTGCACCCCGAGCCGCTCGCGCAGCCGGGACATCCGCGGCAGCTTCGCCCGCTGCCCGCGGGAGACCCGGTCCAGCTCCTCGAACAGGCGCCGGGTGCGGTGCTCGGTGTTCAGCTCGTCGATGATCCGGGTCGTCTCGGTCAGCACGGCCCCGAGCAGCTGCCAGTTGGTCCAGTCCTTGCCGACCTCCTCCCGCAGCAGCTCGGCGAGCCGGTCCCGGGTGCCGGCCGCCATGTGCAGCTCGGCCGACAGACGGGCCTCCGCGGACTCGGCGTTCTCGCTGAGATGGGTGGTGACCAGGACCCCGAAGCTGACCACCGCGTCCGCGATCTCCGACAGCAGCTGCTCCACGGTCACCCCGACCCGGGGCGGGAAGAGGTCCTCGGCGCCGCGGGCCTTGGCCAGGTCGGTGAAGGACCGGGCCAGCACCCGCAGGACCACCGTGCAGATCTCGAGCGTGTCGAGGCCGGTGCGCAGCACCACCCGGTGCAGCAGCCCCTCCTTGACGCGCGGATTGAGCCGCAGGCTGTCCTCGGCCTGCCGCAGCGAGGCGTCCACGTGGGCGATGTGCTGGTCCAGCCGGCGCGCCTCGTGCAGCCGTTCGGCCGCCCGCTCCCAGGGGATCCGCCCGGCGGCCTCCTCACCCATCCGCAGCATCAGCTGCCGTATCCGGCGCGCCAGGTCCTCCATCGAGCGGCCCGCCTCGTCCACCCACACCGGAGGCGGGAGCAGCAGGTTGCAGGCCGTCCCGACGACCGCGCCGATCAGCGTCTCCACGATCCGCGCCCACGCGGTGAACCCGACGGTGGTCACGCCGAGCACCAGCATGGCGCTGATCGCCACCTCGGCCACGTACTCGTCGACCCGCACCAGGTGCCCGACCGCCAGCGAGGCCACGATCAGCAGCGCGAGGCTCCACCACGTCAGCCCCACCAGCACGCTGAAGGCGATCGCGACCAGCACCCCTGCCACCACCGAGTTCACCCGCCGGATGCCGTTGGTGAGGGTGGCGTAGAAGGTCACCTGAACGACCAGCAGCGCGGTCAGCGGGGCGGTCAGCGGGGCCGGCTCGGGGCTGAGCCGCAGCGCGACGACGTAGGCGATCGTCGCCGCCGTCGCCGATCGGAGCGTCTGGACGACCACCGGCTGCCGGCGGCGCTCCAGCAGGCGCAGGAGTCCCGTGGTCCACTTGCGTACGTCGTGCATCCCTTGGCCTGTTCCCCTTCCGTGGCTGGGACGAACGTGCTTCGATCGCGGACTGTAGGTGTCCGCAAGGGTTCGTACAGTGAGTTCGGCGGTGAGAGGCCGCCGGACGGAGAAGCCGTCGAGAGGCCGTCGAGAGGCCGTCGAGAGGCCACGGAAGGGGTCGGCATGGGGGAGCTCCGGGGTGCCTGGAAGCCCGCGGGCGTCGAACTGCTCCAGCAGGCGCACGCCTATCTGCGCGAGGTGGTCGCCGAGGTACCGGAGGAGGCCTGGGGCAGGCCGACGCCGTGCTCCGAGTGGACGGTGCGGCAGGTGCTGAACCACGCGCGGATCGACCAGCACGCGTACGGTCTTGCGCTGGTCGCCGAGCGGCCCGGCGAGGACTCGTTCCAGCCGGCCGACGCCCTCCACGGCGATCCGGTGGCCGAGCTGGACAAGGTCCTGGGTGCCGTGGCCGACGCCTATGCGCAGCTGCCCGCCGACGCCGAGTCCGTGCCGACGCCGCTGGGGCCGCTGCCCCTGCCGCTGGCCGCCGGTGCGGGTGCGCTGGACGCCGCCGTGCACGCCTGGGACATCGCCGTCGCCACGGGGCAGAACCGGCCGCTCGCACCAGCGCTGGCCGCGGGCCTGCGACCGGCCGCCGACCACCTGGTCCCACGGCTGCGCGACTACGGCGTCTTCGCACCGCCCCTCGCCTCCGACGGTCCCCAGGACGAGGCGGCGGCCCTGCTCGCCTTCCTCGGCCGCAACCCGCAGTGGACGCCCGAGGCTCCCTGACCACGCGGGCGTCGGGCAGCCCTGGGCGGCGACGGGGTGGGCCCCGCGGCTGGGCAACCTCTGTGCCGGTCCGAGCGACGGCTGACGGTTCCTGATCGTGCGGGCCCTGGGGAGGCCTGTGGAGCGGGACCCTGGGCTCGGCGAGGCCACGCAGTTCGCACGAGTTCTTCGCCCTCAAGGACTGGGTGCTCCGCCATCCGGTCGAGAAGAAAGCACCGGGCGGCGTCTGTCGCACAAGGTCACCGGCTATGTGGCCCGCACCCACCCCGAGGCCTCCACCGAGCTCGCCGAGCTGTACCGGGGACTGCGGCCGGCCGTGGCCGCGGGCCCCTGCGTCGAGCCGGCAGCAAGGTGCTGCTGTCCGCGCACGACGCCCATGTCGGGTGCGTGCCGCAGCAGCCCGCCCGGTACCCGAAGGTGCAGGGCGCCTTCCTGCGCGACCGCCTCGGTACCGGTTGTGTGAGCGTGGGCCTGACCTGCGGCCGGGGTGGACCTGCGCACGCTCCGCTCGCCCGCACGCGGTCGGCTGGAGCGGGCCCGGCCGACCCGCAGCATCGGCACCGCCTGTCCCGACGGCCCCCGGGACATCGCACTCGCTCGCAGCCATGACGTGCTGATCCACCTTCACCCGTCGCCGCAGTACTCCATGGAGCACCAGCCGCTGAAGAGGGGATGCGGGGCTGTCAGGTGTAGAGCTTGTCGATGAACGCGGAGAGATTGCCCGTCATGCGGGTGATCTGCTCCTCCATCGTCAGGCTCTCCTCGAACCGGGCGCCGGACTCCGGCACCTTCCTGCCCCGCACATACAGGGAACACGCGAGGTCGGTGCACATGTACAGGCCGACCGAGTTGCCCTCGCGGCCCGCCGGTCCCGCTTTGCGTGCCGCCATCAGGGAGACTCCGCCACCGGGGTGCGTAGTGAGGCACACCGAGCACATGCTGCGGTGCAGGAACCCGCGTTGGGCTGCCTGGAAGCGGAAGGCGACGCCGACGAGCCGGCCGTCCCGTTCGGTGACCAGATAGCTGCGGTCGGGCGCGCCCGGATCCCGCCAGCCGAGGAAGTCCAGGTCGGGCCAAGGGCGTTCACCGAGATCCCGGGGAACCGACAGCCGCTTGGCCTCCCCCTTGGAGCAGTTGACAAAGGAGTTGCGGATGTCCTGCTCGGTGAGCGATCTCATGGGGAGGCCTTTCGTGTTCATCGCCGTAACCTAGGGGGTCTAGGTTCGCGGCTAGTGTAGGAAGCCAAGGGGAGGGTGTGCCAATGGATTTCGAGCAGGGACTGGCCCGCTTCGGCGCCCCCGAGAGCGCAGGAACGGTCCGCCCCACCTCACTCCCATCCGCCCCACCCCTATCCGACCAGGCCCGAAGTCTTCGTGGCGGACTGTCCCGAGGCGGTCGGTGGGCCTCACTTCGTGTCCGTCGGTCTGGGTTCCGGTGGCCATGCACCGGGCGTGAGGACGCCCAACGCGTAGGCGCGGGCGACCAGTTCGGTGCGGTTGGCGGCGTTCCAGCGGGCCGAGAGGCGGCGTAGGTGGTACGTGACGCCGTCCTTGCTGAGGCCCAGTTCGCGGGCGGCGCCGGCCGTGGTGGCGCCGCCCGCCAGCAGCGCCAGCACCCGGCCCTCCACCGGCGTGACCCGCGCCGGCTCCGGCTCGGCCGGTGCGCACTCGCCCCGCACCCGCAGCATCACCAGCAGGGTTGGTGTCTCGTCCACGCTGTCGCTGACCGGGTCCGCCGTCAGCTCCCCGAACCGCTCGGCCCCGCCGGACGCCCGCCAGCGCACCGACACCTGGTAGCGCGAGCGGTGCCGCAGCCGTAGCGCCTCCGCGATCCGCTCCACCTGCGTGGCCTCCTGCGGCCGGAACAGTTCCAGCACGTCTTGGCCCCGCAACCGCCCCGGCGTCGTACCGCACTCCGCCGCCATCGCGGGGTTGGCCAGCATCACCCGGCCGTACACATCGCACACCGCGACCGGCACCGCCAGCCGGTCGAAGAGCGTCAGCGCGCGGTTGCGCCACACGACCCCGTCGGCCCGCCCCGCATCCACACCTACCTCCCGATGTGCCGAGCCAGCCCCCTCATCCAAGACGCAGGGCCAGGTCAGCGGCAAATCAGTGGCCCGCCGGCGCGTGTCGTCGAGCTCCTGGTCCGACGTCGGCGCAAGCCCCGTGACCGATTTTTGACTGCGCGATCGTGTAGTGCGGTGGCACGTGCACAGCGCGCCGCTCGACCACCCTGGAACGCAGTACTCGGTTACCGCGAGTACCCCGTTACCGCGAAAGGCAGTTGTCGCGCCATGCCCCCCACCGCAGTGCACCCCGACCCGGCCGGTACCCTGCCCGGCGTCCCCGTCGCCGACATCACCGCCACCGGTCCCGGCCGCACCCCCCTGCAGCAGGTCATGGGCCTGATGCGTACCCACGGCCCGGTGCTGGTGCGCCGACTGCACGGCCGGGACGTGCTGTTCGTCGCCGACGCCGACCTGGTCGCGGACCTCGCCGACGAGGAGCGGTTCGCCAAGCACGTCGGGCCCGCGCTGGAGAACGTGCGTGAATTCACCGCCGACGGCCTGTTCACGGCGTACAACGACGAGCCCAACTGGGCCAAGGCGCACGACATCCTGATGCCCGCCTTCGCGCTCGGCTCGATGCGCACCTACCACCCGGTCATGCTCAAGGTGGCCCGCCGGCTCATCGGCTCCTGGGACCGCGCGGCGCGCGACGGGCGCCCCGTCGACGTGCCCGACGACATGACCCGCATGACCCTCGACACCATCGGGCTCGCCGGGTTCGGCTATGACTTCCGCTCCTTCGAACGCAGCGAACCGCACCCCTTCGTGGAGTCGATGGTCCGCTGCCTGGAGTGGAGCATGAACCAGCTGGCCCGCACCCCGGGCCAGGACCACTCCGCGGCCGACGCGGCCTTCCGGGCGGACGCCGGCTACCTCGCCCAGGTCGTGGACGACGTCATCGCCGCCCGCACCGGCACCGACCAGAGCGGCGCCGAGGACCTGCTCGGGCTGATGCTCAGCGCCCCGCACCCCGCCGACGGCACCACCCTGGACGCCGCCAACATCCGCAACCAGGTCATCACCTTCCTGATCGCCGGCCACGAGACGACCTCCGGCGCGATGTCCTTCGCCCTGTACTACCTCGCCAAGCACCCCGCCGTGCTCCGGCTGGTGCAGCGTGAGGCCGACGCGCTGTGGGGCGACTCGGCCGACCCCGAGCCGTCGTACGACGACATCGGCCGGCTCACCTACACCCGTCAGGTCCTCAACGAGGCGCTCAGGCTGTGGCCGACGGCCGCCGCGTTCAGCCGGCACGCCCGCGAGGACACCGTCCTCGGCGGCCGGATCCCGCTCGCCGCCGGCCAGGCCGTCACCGTGCTCACCCCGATGCTGCACCGGCAGCCCGTGTGGGGCGACAACCCGGAGCTGTTCGACCCCGAGCGGTTCGCCGCGGAGGCCGAAGCCGCCCGCCCGGTGCACGCCTTCAAGCCCTTCGGCACCGGCGAACGCGCCTGCATCGGGCGGCAGTTCGCGCTGCACGAGGCGACCATGCTGCTCGCCATGCTGGTGCACCGCTACCGGCTGCACGACCACGCCGGCTACCGGCTCACCGTCAAGGAGACCCTCACCCTCAAGCCCGAAGGGTTCACCCTCACGCTCACCCCGCGCACCCCCGCCGACCGCGTCCACGCCCCGCTGCCCGGCACCCTCCCCGCGCAGGCCGACCGGACGGCCGCCCCGGACACGCTCCCGGCCCGGGTCCGTCCCGGCACGAGCGTCCTCTTCCTGCACGGCAGCAACTACGGCACCTGCCGCGCCTTCGCCGCCCAGCTCGCCGACGAGGCCGCCGCCGTGGGCTGCGCCACCGAGGTCGCCGCCCTGGACGCGTACGCGGACGGACTGCCCACCGACCGGGCCGTCGTCATCACCGCCGCCTCCTACAACGGCCGCCCCACCGACGACGCCGGCGCCTTCACCGCATGGCTCGACGGCACCCCCGACCTGGCCGGCGTCACCTACGCCGTCCTCGGCGTCGGCGACCGCAACTGGGCCGCCACCTACCAGCACGTCCCCACCCGCATCGACGCCCGCCTCGCCGAACTCGGCGCCACCCGCCTGACCGACCGCGCCGCGGCCGACGCCTCCGGTGATCTCACCGGCACCGTGCGGCAGTTCACGGCCCGGCTGCGCACCGCCCTCCTGACCGAGTACGGCGACCCAAACGCCGCGCACGGCACCGCGGCCGAGGAGCCCGCCCACGCCTACGAGGTGCGCACGCTGAGCGGCGGCCCGCTGGACGCCCTCGCCGAGCGGCACGAACTGGTCCCGATGACCGTGACCGAGGCGTACGACCTGACCGCGCCGGACCACCCGCGCACCAAGCGGTTCCTGCGCATCGCGCTGCCCGAGGGCGTCACCTACCGCACCGCCGACCATCTGACCGTACTGCCGGCCAACGCCCCGGACCTGGTGGACCGCGCCGTCGCCGCCTTCGGCCTCGACCCCGACGCCGTCCTGGACCTCCGCCCCACCCGCCCGCGGCACGACGGCCTCGCCGTGGACCGCCCGCTCACCGTCCGGCAACTCCTCACCCATCACGTCGAGTTGCAGGAGCGGCCGACCGCCCGGCAGGCGGCCCTGCTCGCCGAGGCCAACCCCTGCCCGCCCGAGCGCGCCGCCCTCGCCGCCCTGGCCGGTGACGATCCGCGCACGCTGGTGGAGCTGGCCGAGGACCACCCCGCCCTGCGCGGCGCGCTGGACTGGCCGCTCCTGCTCGACCTGCTGACCCCGCTGCGGCCCCGCCACTACTCGGTGTCCTCCTCGCCGGCCGTCGACGCCGGCCATGTGGACCTGATGGTCTCCGTGCTCGACGCCCCCGCCCTCCCCCATGCTCGGCTGCGCTCGCGCGGGGGCAGCCCCATCGGCCGGGGCCGCTACCGGGGCACCGGCTCCGGCTACCTCGCCTCCGTCCGGCCGGGCGACACCGTGTACGCCCGCGTCCAGCCCTGCCGCGAGGCCTTCCGGATCGATGACTCGGCACCCGTGGTGATGGTCGCGGCCGGCACCGGACTCGCCCCGTTCCGCGGCGCCGTCGCCGACCGCACCGCGGCCCGCACCGCGGGCGCCGAACTCCCGCCCGCGCTGCTGTACTTCGGCTGCGACGCCCCCGACGCCGACTTCCTGCACGCCGGGGAACTGCGGGACGCGGAGGCGGCAGGCGCGGTCTCGCTGCGCCCTGCCTTCAGCGCCGCCCCCGAGAACGGTGCCGCCTTCGTGCAGCACCGCATCGCCGCCGAGGCCGGGGAGATCTGGGAGCTGCTGAACGCCGGGGCCCGGGTGTACGTCTGCGGGGACGGTGCCCGGATGGCACCGGGCGTCCGCGAGGCGTTCCGCACGCTGTACCGGGAACACGCTCCCGGCACCGACTCGGCCGACGCCGGGCAGTGGCTCGACTCGTTGATCGCGGAGGGGCGTTACGTGGAGGACGTGTACGCGGCGGGCTGAGGCGACCGACCCGCAGTCCAACGGCGAGGCCCGCGGAGCGCTCCACTTAGCTCAGATCATGAACTAAGGGTTGGGGAATGACGCATCCCGCCCGCCCGAAGGGGTATGTTGCAGGTCGGACGTGGTTCGTGAAGGGAGCCGCATGTCAGAGCGGAACGGGCGCACGGTACGCGACCTCAGGCGGGGCAACCGTACGGCCGTGCTGCAGAAGCTGTACTTCGACGGCCCCCTCAGCCGGTTCGAGCTGGGCCCGGCCACCGGCCTGAGCAGCGGCTCGGTCAGCAACGTGGTCGCCGACCTGATCGCGGACGGTCTGGTCGAGGAGGCCGGCAGCGTCGACTCCGACGGCGGCCGGCCCCGTACCCTGCTGCGCGTCGCCCCGGACAGCGGACAGATGATCGGCATCGACGTCGGCGAAACCCGTGTCCGCGTGGAGCTGTTCGATCTGACCCTGACCGAACTCGCCCGTGCCGAGCGTGGGTTGAGCCCACAGGGCTGCTACGACGTCGAGGTGATCGCCGGGCACATCCGCGACGGCATCGCCGAGGTCCTCGGCGCCGAACAGGCCGTGCCCGGGCGGCTGCTCGGTGTCGGCGTCGGCGTGCCCGGCATCGTCGAGCACACCCCGGACCAGGGCGCCGTCGTCCACGGCCAGACCATCGGCTGGGACGCGGCCCCGCTGGAGCGGCTGCTCCGCTCGGCCTCACAACTCCCGGACCAGGTCCCGTACTTCATCGACAACGGTGCGAAGACACTGGGGCAGGCCGAGATGTGGTTCGGCGCGGGACGCGGTGCCCGCAACGCCGTGGTCGTGCTCTTCGGCTCCGGCGTCGGCGCCTGCGTGGTCACCCCGGAGGTGGAGCACGGACGGGCCGTCGAATGGGGTCATCTGACGGTACGGGTGCGCGGACGCCGCTGCCGCTGCGGCGCGCCCGGCTGCCTGGAGGCCTACGCGGGCGCCGAGTCGCTGCTCGCCCGCTGGCGGGAAGGCGGCGGCCGGCCCCCAGAGGAAACCGACGAGGAGACCGCGCTCACCGCGATGCTCGCCGTCGCCTACCCGCCCGAGGGTACCGAGCCCGACCCGGTGGCGCTGGCCGTCCTGGAGGAGACCGCCGAGTACCTCGGCGCCGGCCTGTCCGACCTGATCAACCTGTTCCAGCCCGAACGGATCCTCATCGGCGGCTGGGCCGGGCTGCAGCTCGGCCCCCGCTTCCTGCCCGCCGTACGGCGCCATGCGATGACGCACGCGCTGCGCCATCCGGCCGCGAAGGTGACCATCGGCCTCGGGCGGCTCGGCCCCGACGCGGTCACCGTCGGTGCGGCGATCCTGCCGCTGGCCGAGTTCTTCGCGAGCGGCGGCCGACGCCCGGAACCGACCACCGAGACCCGGCTGCCGGCGTGGCGTGCGGCGCTCCGGGAGCGGACGCCGCGCTGACGGGTCCGGTGCCACCGGGGACCGGGCTCGCCAGGTGTCCGCGCCGCGTGCGGTCACCTGCCGGCGGTCGGCGAACTCCCCGCGCCGGACGATCAGGAGACGTCGACGAGGTCGACTGCCGTCACGGGCTGCTGATCACGGTCGACCGCCTTGCCCAGCGCTCGCTCCTCGTCGCGTGCGGCGCGCTCGCGGGCCGCGGGGCGTGACCGTAGCCGTGTCCCGGGAAGGTGAACACCCCGGCCACCCGCAGCCCGGCATCGGCGGCTGCCCTGCCCACCTCGGCTGCGGCTCGCGGTGCCACTCCGGTGCGGCGCAGCCCGCTGTCGATTTCGATGGCGGTTCTCCCGCGCCGCTGCGGCGTGCTCACCCGGGGATCTGACGGAAGTGCGTGGTCAACCGTCCTGTCTCGTCGAGGACATGGAAAGCGAGTGCGGGACGGTGGTCCAGGTGGACATGGTCCTGGGGGTGCGCACGCTGTTCCCACGGAAGACGGGTCGTGGAGACGACTCCGGGGGCCACCAGCAGCGGGCGCCCGGCGAAGACGGTCGCCGCGGCGGTGTGGGCATGGCCGCAGACGAACGCCGTGACATTGGGGTGGCGGTCGGCGAGCGCCGCGAGTCGCTCGGCACCGAACTGGCGGATGCCGTCGACGAACGGGACGTGCAACTGCGCCGGCGGGTGGTGGAATCCGATCAGCACGGGCGTCCGGTCGGACGTTCGGGCCAGGACGTCCCCGAGCCACGCCAGGGTCTCGTCCGAGAGGAAACCCTCGTCCTTGCCCGGCACCGACGAGTCGCACATCGCGATGACCACGTCGGCGCCGCGGTGCACCTGGTTGACCGGAGTCGTGGCGCTCGCCTGCCCCAACAGGTGGGTGCGGAACGCATCACGCCGGTCGTGGTTGCCGGGACAGAGCAGCACCGGGTGCCGCGAGGAGAAGAGCCGCCGGGCCTGTTCGTACTCGGCAGGCAGACCGTGATCGGTGATGTCTCCGGTCACCAGGACCGCGTCCAGGTCGTACGGCAGCTCTTCCAGGTAGCGCATGACGGCGCGGGTGCGCTCGATGCTGCGCGGCTCACTGTCGATGTGGGTGTCGCTGAGATGGGCTGTCACGATCATCGCGGAACGTCCTGTCGCTGTCGGGCCGTTGATCACCTGGGCCGACGCTAGGCGGACACCGGACCACGAGTAAGATCCAGTTCCGTGCGGAAATCCTGGTCCGGTTCACGCGTCGACCTGCATATCGATCTCAACCCCTCGACCGGCCGCCGTGCGGCTCTGGAGTCGGCGCTGCGCGACGCGATCCGCCAGGGACGCCTGTCCGCGGGGACGCTCCTGCCCTCCACCCGGGGGCTGGCCACCGAACTCGGCCTGTCCCGTGGCACGGTGACCGCCGCTTACGACCAACTGGTCGAAGAGGGCTACCTGACCACCCGGCCCGGGTCGGGCACCACCGTGACCGACATACCGCCCAAGGCGGTGACCTCCGAGCCGGTCACGCCGATACCGGCGGGTCCCCGCCATGACCTGCGCCCGGGGCTTCCCGACGTCAGCGCCTTCCCCGCCCGGGCCTGGCTCGCGGCGACACGCCGGGTGGTCGCGGACCCCCGCTCGATGGTGCTCGGCGCCAAAGACCCGCAAGGCCGGATCGAACTGCGTGCCGCGGTGGCCGACTACCTGGGCCGTACCCGCGGTGTGGTCACGAGCGCCGACCGGATCGTCATCACCTCCGGCTACTACCAGGGCCTGAGCCTGCTCAGCAGTGTGCTGGCCCGGAACGGCGCCAGGACGGTGGCCGTCGAGGATCCCAGCCACAACGCCTTCCGCGCGGTCGTCCGGCGCGCCGGACTCGCCACCCCGCCCGTGCCCGTCGACGCCCACGGCGCCTGCGTGGACGCGCTGACGCACGAGGCCGACGCCGTGCTGCTCACGCCCTCGCACCAGTACCCGACCGGGGTCCCCCTCCACCCCGGCCGACGACAGGCCGTCGGTGCCTGGGCACGTGCCACCGGAGGTCTGATCATCGAGGACGACTACGACGGCGAGTACCGCTACGACCGCCAACCCGTCGGCGCCCTCCAGGGCATCGCACCCGACCGGACCGTCTACTGCGGTACCGCCTCCAAGACCCTGGGGCCGGCTCTGCGCCTGGCCTGGATGGCCCTACCGCCCCAGCTGGTGCAGCCGGTGGTCGAGGCAAAGCAGCAGGCCGACCTGTACACCGAGAGCCTCTCCCAGCTGATCCTCGCGGACCTGATCACCACGCACGCGTACGACCGCCACGTCCGCGCCACCCGCCTGCGCTACCGCCGACGACGGGAACTGCTCCTGGCCCGCCTGTCCGGTGTCACGGGACTCGACGCCCACGGCGTTCCCGCCGGTCTGCACACTCTCGTGACCCTCTCCGCCGACTGGCCGCCCGAGCAGGAGATCCTCTCCCGCTGCGCCCGGCAGGGAATTGCCCTGCGCGGCCTGTCCGAACTCCACATCGATCCTCACGGGCGGCCGGCAGGTCTGCTCATCGGCTTCGCGGCCCCGCCGGAACACGCCTTCCGGCCCGCCGTCGACGCGCTGTTCGCAGCATTGCAGAAGCCGGCGACCAGCCCGGAATGAGGAAGGCGTGACCCGCACCGTTCCCCGGCGGTCAAGCCGACGGTTCGTCCGGTGACGGGTGTTCGGGCTGTGCCGTGCCCGGGTGCGGTGCGCCGCGGGGGCCCGAGCCGGCCTCGTCCGTGTCGGGGACGTCGGCCGGGGTGGCGTCGTCCTCACCCGGCCGGTCCGGCGTGACCTCCCACGGGTCCTCGCCGGCGCCCGCCTGCTGGTCGGGCATGTCCCTCGGGACCGGGCCCCGGTCCTGGCCCGGCTCGGGTTCCCGTTGTGCTGCCATGGCGTTCTCCCCTCGGGCGTGGGCACAGGGCGCGTCAGCCGACTTTGCGCCCGCGCATCGGCTCGGTCTCCATCCCCGCGCCCTTCTGCAGGCCGTCGAGGAACTCCTGGAGCACCTCCGTCGCCGTGCGCCGCGGCTGCCAGCCCAGCTCGGTGTGCGCCCGGCCGCAGTCCATCAGCGGCAGCCGGAGCACCGCGTCGAACAGGTGCGGTGAGGCCGGCAGCAGGTGCAGCCCCCAGGCCGCGGCGATTGCCGACCGGGCCGCCGCGCGCGGCAGCCGTACCGGGCGGCTGCCCAGCAGCTCGCCGAGCACACCGGCGTCGAGCGGCGGATCCGCCGCGAGGTTGAAGGCACCCCGAGCGCTGTGCGTGGTCACGGCGAGCCGGTAGGCCTCCGCGGCGTCGTCCGTGTGCAGCGCCTGCACCCTGAGGCCGGGGATGTCCGGCAGGAACGGCATCAGCTCCGGCCGGGCCAGCGGACCCGGCAGGAAGCGTCCGCCGAAGATCCGGCGCTGTTCGCTGGCGGACTGCCACTTGAACAGGAACGCCGGGCGCATTCGCACCACCCGGACCTCGGGATGGTCCCGCTCGAACACGTCCAGCGTGCGCTCCAGATAGGCCTTCTCACGGCAGTACGCGGCGTCGGGCCAGCCGTGCGTCGGCCAGGACTCGTCCACCGCGCGGTCCTTGGGCCCCGGCGAGTACGCGCCCACGGAGGACGCGTGCACCAGCACCGGCACCCGCGCCGCGGCGACGGCCTCGAACACCCGGATACCGCCCAGCACATTGGTCCGCCAGGTCGCCGCCGGATCGTGCGTCGGCTGGAACGCCCACGCCAGATGCACCACCGCGTCGGCGCCCTCGAACCGTTCCGCGAGGTTCGCCTGGTCGGAGGCGATGTCGACCGCGGACCACTCGGTCTTCGGCGGCGACCACTCGGGCGTACGCCGGGCCAGTCCGCGCACCGACCTGACCGCCGGGTCCTCCGAGAGCAGTCGCACCACGCTCGTGCCGACATTGCCGGTGGCGCCCGTCACGACGACCCTGCTGCCCGCTGCGCTGCTCACCATCGGCTCCTCTCGGCCCACACTCCGGCGGACGGCCGGGTACCCGGGGCCGGGTGCGCGCACACCCCGGGCATGACGTGGGAGGTAATCGACCGGTGTGCGGGATCCGGGGAGCATCGAGGACGTGAGCGCGACCGAGAGGCGTCGCACCAGGTCCCACCGCCGAGGAGGCACCCCATGCCGTACTACGACAGCCCCGTCGACGGCACCCGTCTGCACTACGTCGACCACGGCCCCGCCGATGGCCCCGTCGCCGTCTTCGCGGCCAGCGCCTACGTCGGCCACGAGATGTGGGAGTACCAGATCCTGCCGCTCGCGGAGGCCGGCTACCGCTGCGTCGCCCTGGACCGGCGGGGCCATGGCCGCTCCGAGAGCCCCTGGTCGGGCTTCGACCTGGACACCCTCGCCGACGATCTGCACGGTCTGCTCGACCATCTCGACCTGCGCGAGGCCACGCTGATCGGGCACTCCATCGGAACCGGTGAGGTGCTGCGCTGCCTGACCCGGCACGGCACCGCCCGCGTGGCCCGCCTCGCCCTGGTCGCCGGTGTCAGCCCGGGCCTGGTTCGTTCGACGGGCACCCCGGACGGCGTGGACCCGGAGGCGGTGCGCGCCGACGACGAGGTGTTCCGGCGCGACCGGGCCGCCTGGTTCGTCTCCGGGGTCGACGCCTTCTTCGCCGCCCACCTGCCCGGCAACGAGCCGTCCCCGGAGTACGTCCGCTATCTGATCGGCCTCTGCACGGCCACCGGTCCGCGCGCCGCGACGGGCATCCGGGGCGTGGTCGCCGCTCTGGACATGGCGGCCGAACTGCCCGCGGTGAACGTGCCGGTGCTCGTCGTGCACGGCACCGACGACACCTCCGCGCCCCTGGCCCGTACCGGGGAGCGTGTGGCCCGGCTCGTCCCGGACAGCACCCTGAAGGTCTACGAGCGCGGTGGCCACGGCCTGTTCGTCACGCACGCGGAACGGCTCACGGCGGATCTGCGCGCGTTCATCGACGCCGGAGCCGCCCGGGACGGCGCGCCAGCCGGGGCGAAGGCCGACGCCTGGACGCCCTGACACCTCGCCCCCATAGGGAGGGCCCCGGCCGCGACGGGGGAATCACGGCCGGGGCGCTCAGGGGGCGAGCACGGAGGGCGGTCGCCCCTCGGTGAAAGCTCCAGAGGCGGCCGGTGCAACGAGCGACCACCTGTTCCGGTGAGTGATGTGACCTGCACCACTTCCTATGATGCTCGGGCCAGCGGACTCCCGTCGAGCCCTTCGAGCAGATCGGCGGGATCGGCATAGATCGCCTCCGCCCCCGCCTTCTCCAGGTCGGCCCGGGGAATCCCGCCGCACAGCATGCCCACGCACCGGACCCCGGCCTTGCTGCCCGCCTGCATGTCCCACACGGTGTCCCCGACGAACACCGCCCGCCCGGCCGGCACCCCGGCCAGTTCCAGCGCGTGTTCCACGGGCTCCGGCGCGGGCTTGCCCTCCCGCACGTCCTCCGCGCTCGCCGTGTCCGCGATCGCGTCGTCGGCGTCGAGGGCCCGGCGCAGGGCCCCCAACTCGGCACCGCCGGCCGAGGTGGCGAGGACGACCGTCCAGCCGTCGCGGTGCAGCCGCCGCAGCAGCTCCCCGGCCCTCGGCAGCGCGGGCAGCCGGTCGAAGTACTGGCCGTACAGGGCCTTGTGCGCGGCGCTCAGCTCGCCGTCCCGGCCGGTGTCGCGGCCGTCACCGAGCAGGTGCGCGATCAGATCCGTGGAGCTGAGGCCGACGGCCCGGTGCACCGCGTGCATGGGCACGTCGTGCCCGGCCTGGCGGAAGGCCTCCCACCAGGTGACGACATGCAGGTGATTGGTGTCGACGAGGGTCCCGTCGACATCGAAGACGGCGGCTCGCTCCATGCCGGCTCCTTCCCTCGCTCCGTCCCGGCTCCTTCCCCGGCTGCCGCTCGCGACCGGGTACCACGCGGACCCGGGTCAGGAACCCGTCACCCGCGCCGGTACCCGCCTCTCCCGCGTCCAGTCCAGCAGCTCGTCGGCGGACCAGGTGGTCACCACCCGCTCGGCGGGCACCGAGCACTCCTCGGCCCGGGCACAGCCGAGGATCTGCCAGTCCAGCTGGCCGGGCGCGTGCGCGTCGGTGTCCACGGCGAACAGCACCCCCGCGGCCACGGCCCTGCGCAGCAGCCGGCGGGGCGGGTCCAGCCGCTCGGGACGGCTGTTGATCTCCACGGCCGTACCGGACTCGGCGCAGGCGGCGAACACCGCGTCCGCGTCGAACTCCGACTCGGGGCGCCCCCGGCCCGTCACCAGCCGCCCGGTGCAGTGCCCGAGCACATCGGCGTGCGGATGCCGCACGGCGGCCACCATCCGGCGGGTCATCGACCGGGCGTCCATCCGCAGCTTGGAGTGCACGGACACCACGACCACGTCCAGCCGCTCCAGCAGCTCCGGTTCCTGGTCCAGCGAGCCGTCCTCCAGGATGTCGCACTCGATGCCCGTCAGCAGCCGGAACGGCGCCCACCGCGCGTTCAGCTCCGCCACCACCTCCAGCTGCTCGCGCAACCGCTCCGGCGACAGGCCGCGGGCCACGGTCAGCCGGGGGGAGTGGTCCGTGAGGGCGGTCCACTCATGCCCGAGCGCGGCCGCCGTCCGCCCCATCTCCTCGATCGGACTTCCCCCGTCGGACCAGTCCGAATGCGTGTGGCAGTCCCCGCGGACCAACGCCCGCAACTGCGCCCCCGCACCGGACCGGGACGCCGTACCGGCCTCCTCCTCCAGCTTGCGCAGATACCCGGGCACCTCCCCGGCCAGCGCCTCCCGGACCACTTGCGCGGTCTTCGGCCCGACGCCCCTGAGCGCCTCCAGCGTCCCGGCCGCGGCCCGTTCGGCCACCTCGTCCGCGGGCAGGGCGGCCAGTGCCCGGGAGGCGGTACGGAAGGCCTTGACCCGGTAGCTGGGAGCCAACGCCCGCTCCAGCAGAAACGCGATCCGGTCGAGTGCGGCCACGGGTTCCATGCACCCCAGGGTGCGACGGATGCCGGTCAGCGGCGCGGGGAACTGCGCGACCGTCACGGCGGACCCGCAGACCGCGACGGTCCGCACCAGGCAACCGAACCCGTTTGCCCACCCCACCCCCGGGTACTGCAGTGCCCAACCGCAGCTGAGGAGGTCGGCCATGCCAAGCGCAGCGATCGTGACCGGCGCGGACTCCGGAATCGGCCGAGCCACCGCCGTCCGCCTCGCCGAAGCCGGCCTGGACATCGGTATCACCTGGCACACCGACGAGAAGGGCGCCGAAAGGACGGCGGAGGAAGTGCGCGGCACCGGCCGCCGCGCCGCCGTGGCCCGGCTGGACCTCACCCGGCTGCCCGAGGCCGCCGACACCGTGGACGAGCTGTGCGACGCACTCGGCCGTATCGACGTGCTGGTCAACAACGCCGGCACGGGCACCATGACCCCCTACCTGGACCTGACCCTCGCGGACGTACGGCGCGTCCTGGACGTCGACCTCATCGGCCCGTTCCTGTGCGGGCAGCGCGCGGCCCGGCGGATGATCCGGCAGGGCGACGGCGGCCGGATCGTCAACGTCACCTCCGTCCACGAGCACCAGCCCCGCGTCGGCGCGGCCCCGTACTGCGCGGCCAAGGGCGGACTGGGCCTGCTCACGCAGGTGATGGCGCTGGAGCTCGCCGAGTACGGCATCACCGTGAACGCGGTCGCGCCCGGCGAGATCGCCACGCCGATGACCGGCCAGGAGGACATCGACGTGCACACCGAGCGCCGGCCCGGCGTGCCGCTCGGGCGGCCCGGCGACGCCCGCGAGGTCGCCGCCGTGATCGCCTTCCTGGCGAGCCCGGACGCCTCGTACGTCACCGGCGCCTCCTGGAGCGTCGACGGCGGCATGCTCCGCATGGGCCCGCAGGCCGGCTCGCACCTCACCGGCGACGACTGGCGGCATCCCTGAGCCGATGCGCCTGCGGACCAGTTCCAGCGACGGCCCCGGCTACGAACGCGTCCGCTGCGGCAAGGGCTTCCGTTACGTCGACATCGGCGGGGAGCCGCTCACCGACCCCGGGCAGCTCGCCCGCATCCGCGCCCTCACCATCCCGCCCGCCTGGCACGACGTGTGGATCTGCCCCTGGCCCAACGGCCACCTCCAGGCCGTCGGCACGGACGACGCCGGGCGGCGCCAGTACCTGTACCACGAACAGTTCCGGGCCGAGCAGGAGAAGGCCAAGCACGCGACGTCCGGCAGATCGCGCGAGCCATGCCGGAGCTGCGCGCCCGGGTGGCCGTCGACCTGGCGGGGTGCGGGCTGAGCCGGCCCCGGGTCACCGCCTGCGCGGTCCGCCTGCTCGACCTCGGGTTCTTCCGCATCGGCAGCGACCGGCACACCCGCAACAGCGGCACCTACGGCCTGACGACGATGCTCCGCGAGCACGTCACCTGCGGCCGCGACGAGATCATGTTCAGCTACCCGGCCAAGGGCGGCACCGAGCTGGTCCGTGCCCTGGTCGACGAGCAGGTCCAGGTGGTCACCCGCGCCCTGCTGCGGCGCCCGCGCGGCGGCGAGCGCTTCCTCGTCTTCTTCGAGCGGGGCGGCTGGCACGATCTGCACGGCGACGACCTCAGCGAGGCGCTGCGCCGGCTGTCCGGCACCGATGTCACGGCGAAGGACTTCCGCACCTGGCACGCCACCGTGCTCGCCGCCGTGGCGGTCGCCGTGACCGCCGAGAACGCCCGGGCGAGCGACACCGCCCGGCGGCGGCAGGTCACCCGGGCGGTCCGCGAGGTCAGCCACTACCTGGGCAACACCCCCGCGGTGTGCCGGTCCTCCTACATCGACCCCGCGGTCTTCGAGCTGTTCGAACAAGGGCGTGACCATCGCCCCCGTGCTCACCCGGCTGGGGGAACACGGGGACTTCGGGCGTCCGGCCACCCAGGGTGCGGTCGAGGCCGCGGTTCTCGATCTTCTGGACGGCTCCGGTGGATGACCCGTCCGCGCGGGTTGCGTTCTACCCTCGATTGCATGACCGAACAAGCAGCTCCCTACATCTCCCATCCGCGGGTTCTGGTCCACGGCGTGTGCCCGGGCAGGCCGGGCGAGCCGCCGTTCCGGATCATGGAGATCGACGGTCAGGTGGTCGGTGAGGCCAGGACCGTCACCGACGTGCTGGAGGCGGCCGCGTCCTACGGCATCACCATCCACGACCTGGACGACCCGGACGTGGTCCGCTTCGTGGGCGGTGACAAGTACACCTGGACGCCGCGCTGAGCCGACGGCTCAGCCGACCGCCCACTTCTGGTTGGCGCCGCCCGTGCACGTCCAGATCTGCAGGCGTGTCCCGTTGGCCGCGTTGTTCCCGGTCACGTCGAGGCACTTGTCGGCCTGCGGGTTGACGATGTCCTGCGCGCCCGTGACGGTCCACTTCTGGTTCGGGCCGCCGGTGCAGTCCCACAGCTGGACGGGCGTGCCGTCCGCCGTGCCGTTGCCGGTGGCGTCCAGGCACTTGCCGAGCGCCCGGATCGTGCCGTCCGCGCCTACCGTCCACATCTGCGCGGCCGTACCGTTGCAGTCGTAGAGCTGCACCGGGGTGCCGTTCGCGGAGTTCGCGCCGGCCACGTCCACGCACTTGCCGGCCAGGCCGCGTATCGGCGCCCCGGCCGCGCTGTCGCTGGTCGTCACCGACACCGAGTCGACCACCAGCTGCTGCGGGAACGCGGTGCTGCCGTCCGGGTCGCCCGGCCAGTAGCCGCCGACCGCCAGGTTCAGGATCAGGAAGAACGGCTTGTTGTCGAACACCCACGTCTTTCCGCCGAGGTCGGCGGGCGTGCGCCGTTCGTAGACGTTCCCGTCCACGGACCAGGTGATCGACCCGGGCGCCCAGTCCACGGCGAAGGTGTGGAAGGCGTCCGCGAAGGCCTGCCCTCCCGGCAGTGTGTAGGCCGCGCCGATGCCGCCGGATCCGGAGTAGCCGGGGCCGTGGATGGTGCCGTGCACGGTGGAGGGCTCGAAGCCGACGTTCTCCATCACGTCGATCTCGCCGGAGTCCGGCCAGTTCACGGGCGTGCCGAGCATCCAGAACGCCGGCCACATGCCCTGCCCTCGCGGGATCTTCATCCGCGCCTCGACGTGCCCGTACCGGGCCTCGAACTTCCCGGCCGTGTTCAGCCGGGCCGAGGTGTACTGGCAGCTGCCGTACCAGCACTGGTAGCCGGCCGGGTTCTCCTTGCGGGCGGTGATCACCAGGTGGCCCTGGCCGTCCAGGGCCGCGTTGTGCGTGCCCGAGGTGTAGTACTCCCGCTCGTGGTTGTTGACGTTGTCGCCGGTCTCCAGTGTCCACTTCGAGGAGTCGACCGCGGATCCCGCGGGTCCGTCGAAGGTGTCGGAGAAGGTGGTGACGGTCGTCGCCGCCGGTGCGGCGGCCTGGGCCCGCGCGGGGCCGACGGCTGCGGAACCGATCAGCGCGGCGGACAGAGCGGCGAGGAGGCATCTGCGGAGCAGGCGTGGGGAGGCCATGACTCTCCGTTCGGCGTGGGGGCTGCGGTGACCTATGAGAATGCCTCTTGATTTAAGGAGTGAGATAACAGGGCGTCAATACTCTGGTCCGGACCTGTTCCTGATTTCTCGTCAGTCCACCGAGTGGCGTGTGCGCACACGCCGGTGCACCGCACGCCCGAGCCGCCGCCCCAGCAGCAGCCAGCCGAGCAGCGCCCCGGCGGTGTTGAGCAGCACGTCGTCGATGTCGAAGGCCCGCCCGGTGACCAGCGCGCCCTGCGCCAGTTCCACCATCAGCATCACGAGCGCCGTGAGTGCCAGCACCCGAAGCAGCCTTCGGGCCCGCGGCGCGAGGACCGGCACCAGCACCCCGAACGGCACGCCGAGGAGCACGTTCCCGCCGATCTGCCGCACCGCGTCCACCGTCCGCGCCTGCTCCGCGTAGGCCCGCAGAGAGCGGCCCGGGTGCAGATTGCTGTGCGTCAGATGCACCGACGCGGGCGACGGCTCCAGGGTGATCCGGGCCAGGGCGGCGGCGAACGCCACCATGCACACGAAGGCGGCCAGCATCGCCAGCAGTCGCAGGGGCAGGGCAAGCGCAGGTCGCTCGGCCTGCGGGCGGATCCTGCCGGCCGCGGGTCGGCGCAGCACAGCAGCCAGACGCGAGGCGGCGCGACCCGTACGGTCCTTCGGTCGCCACGGGCGGGGCTGCTCGGCCTGCCGCCGCTTCCCCGGCAGGCGCAGCACGGCGGGCAGGCGCGGGGCGGTGCGGGCCATATGGTCCTCCGGTCTCCAACTTCCCTGTTCCGTGAGGCGGTTACCCGGCAACCGGTCCGGGATGCCACCGCGCGGACCGCTCCGGGCGCACAGGGGCGTTTCCGTTCACGCTCCCGGGGCACTCCGGCTGCGGACCCGCGTGCCGCCGCCCCGCCGCGGGCCCGGCGGTGCTTGGATGCCCCGAGCGGCAGCTCGGACATAACGGCGCGCATGTGAACGGAGCAGACCGAGGAGGTGGTCGATGACCCGGCGTACGTCCCCGCGCACGGCCCTCCTCGCCATTGGTGAACTCCTGGCCTGGTGGGGGGTGCTGGCGCTGCTGTGGCTGGTGTTCATCACGTCGGTCGACACCCTGGAACGGATCGTCGGAGGGAGCGCCGCGGCCGTCGGGGCGCTGCTGGCACGGGCCGGCCGGCGGGCGGTGGCCTGGCGGTGAACGGCTGGATCCTCGCGGCGACCGTCGAACTGGGCGGGGGAGGCGCGGCCGCCCTGTGGGGCGTCACCACCGGCCCGCCGGCCCGCCGGGTCGTCGCCCAGAACATGACCACCTCGGCCCTGTGCCCGGCCCTGCTGCTGCTCTCCCAGGGCTACGGCCGCCCGTCCTACGTCGACCTCGCCCTGCTGCTGGCCCTGCTCGGCCCGGTCGGCACGCTCGTCTTCGCCCGGCTCCTCTCCGACGACCTGGAAGGTGGCCGGCCGAGCGCCTGGGCGCTGACCTGGACCGCCGCCGGAGCGGGCGCGGCGGTCGTGACCGCCGTGTGCGTCGCCACCGGCCCAGGTCGGGCGATGGTGAAGGTCCTGGTCATCGGCGCCCTCCTGATCTTTGGCAACGTCATCGCCTCCCGTGCACTGTCGGGCGGATTGCGGGGGGTGCGCGGTGGCTGACCTGCACTCGCACGACGTCCGGGCCGGCACAGCGCCCCGGACGCCCGGGGCCCGGCCGCGGGCGGAGGGGGCGGCTGGGGTGTGCGCGGGTGGACTGTCGGGGTGTGCGGTGGTTGGTGTGCGCGCGGGTCGGCTGCTGGAGAGTGCGGTGGCCCATGTGCCTGCGGGTGGGCCGGGGGAGTGCGTGGTGCCGGGCATGCGTGGGGGCAGGACGCAGGGGTGGCCGGCGGCCGTGGTGCCGACGGGCCGGTCGAAGGCAGGGTTCGCCGCGGGTGTGCCGGCGGTTCGGCCGGGGTCCGTGGCGGCTGATGCGACGGCGGGGCTGCCGCCGGGGTGCGCGGAGGCCGATGGGGCGTCGGTGGGGGCGAACGGGGGTGTCGTATGGACGACGCCGTGATCGTCGTCGCCCTGCTGCTGATGGCCGCGACCGCCACCGCGGCGGTGGTCCAGCGCGACCCCGCCCGCCAGGCGCTGGTGCTGTCCGTGCTCGGGTCCGTGCTGGCCGTGCTGTTCACCGTGCTCCAGGCCCCGGACGTCGGCCTGTCCCAGCTGGCCGTGGGCTCCGCGCTCACCCCGCTGCTGATCATGCTGTGCGTACGCAAGGTCAGACGCCGAGGCCGCGAGAAGGAGGACGCGCGGTGAACCGGCTGCGACTCGCCCTGCTGGCCGTCGGCGGCGCCGGCCTCGCCGCCCTGCTCGTCGCCGCCTGCCTCGATCTGCCCGGCTTCGGCGGCCGGAGCCACCCCTACGGCACCCGTGCCGTGCACGCCTCCCTCACCCGGCACACCGCCAACACCATCGCCTCGGTCAACTTCGACCAGCGCGCCTACGACACCCTCGGCGAGATGAGCATCCTGTTCGCCGCCGTCCTCGGCTGCGTGGTGCTGCTGCGTCAGGCCCGCGACGAACACCGCGCCCGGCCCCGGCCCGCCGAGGTGGCCCGGCCGGTCCGCCGCTACGCCCTGCTCGTGCTGCCCGTCGCCCTGGTCACCGGCCTCTACGTCATCGCCCACGGCCAGCTCAGCCCGGGCGGCGGCTTCCAGGGCGGGGTCGTCGCCGCGACCGCCCTGCACCTGCTCTACCTGGGCGCCGACTACCGCGCGCTGGAACGCGTCCGCCCGCTCGCCGTCTACGAGACCTCCGACGCCCTCGCGGTCTCCTCGTACCTGGTGCTGGGCGCCGCCGGAGTCCTGGCCGGCACCGCGTTCCTCGCCAACACCCTCCTGCCGTACGGCACCTTCAACACCCTGTCCTCCGGCGGCACCGTCCCCCTGCTGAACGCGGCCATCGGCATGGAGGTGGCGAGCGCGGTCGTCGTCCTGCTCGCAAACTTCCTTGACCAGGCCGTCGAGATCGAGGAGGAACACGGGAGTTGAGTACACCGTGATGCATGTCCTGCCCTACCTTGTCTCCGCCTACGTCTTCCTGACCGGCTGCTACGGCCTCGCCACCAGCCGGAACCTCATCCACGCCGTCGGCTGTCTCGCGGTGTGCCAGTCCTCGACCTATGTGCTGCTGCTGGCGGTCGGCTACCAGGACGGCGCCACCGCACCCGTCTTCTCCGACCTCCAGCCCGGCTCCCGGCCGGTGGTCGACCCGGTCGTGCAGGCGCTCACCCTCACCGACATCGTCGTCGGCGCCACCGTCACCGCGTTGCTGCTCGCCCTCGTCCTGCAGATCGCCAAACGGCACGGCACGGTCGACCCCGACGAACTGCGGGAGTTGCGCGGCTGATGCACCACCTGCTCCCGCTGCTCGTCGCGGTCCCCCTGCTCGGCGCCGCCCTGCTGGTGGCCACCGGGCGCCATCTGCCGAGGGTCGCCGCCGAGATCACCGGCTTCGTGGTCTCCGGTGGCACGGGCGCCCTCGCACTGCTCCTGCTGCTGAACTCCTCGCCGCCGATGGTCGAGTGGGTCGGCGGCTGGCTGCCCGTCGCCGGTGAGAGCGTCGGCATCGTCGTGGTCGGCGACGGCCCCGCGCTCGGCATGGCCGCGCTGGTCTCCCTGCTGACGCTGGCGGCCCTCGCCTACTCCTGGCGCTACTTCGACGAGCCCCCGCGCGGTCACCGCGGCGCCTTCACCGCGCTGATGCTCGTCTTCCAGGGTGCGATGTGCGGATTCGCCATCGCCGGCGACCTGTTCAACGCGTTCGTGTTCTTCGAGCTGATGAGCGTCACCGCGTACGCGCTCACCGGCTACCGCATCGACGACGCGAAGGCCGTACAGGGTGCGCTGACCTTCGGTGTCGTCAACTCCCTCGGTGCCTACAGCATGCTCATGGGCATCGGTCTGCTGTACGCGCGCACCGGCGAACTGGCCATGGCGAAGATCGGCCGCGGCCTGGACACGGCGGCCGGGCACGGCGGACCGGACGCGTTGGTCCTCGCGTCCTTCGTGCTGGTCCTGACCGGACTGCTGGTGAAGGCGGCCGCCGTACCCTTGCACTTCTGGCTCCCGGACGCGCATGCCGTCGCCCCCACACCGGTGTGCATGCTGCTGTCCGGCGTGATGGTCGAACTCGGCGCCTACGGCGTCTGGCGCGTGTACGGCACCGTCTTCGCCGGACCCGGCGGCATCCCCGCCGCCGACCTGACCCGGGCCCTGGTGACGCTGGGCACTCTCACGGCCGTGACCGGTGCCGTCATGTGCTGGTACCAGCGGCACATCAAACGGCTCCTGGCCTACTCCACCGTCGCCCACACCGGGCTGTTCCTCGTCGGGCTCGGTGTCCTCACCCCGGAGGGCGACGACGGGGTGGCCCTGTACATGCTCGGCCACGCCGGGGTGAAGGCCGCGCTGTTCGCCTGCGCCGGGGTGCTGCTCGACCGGTACGGCAGTGTGGACGAACACGCCCTGCACGGCCGGGCCGGCGAGCTGCGGACGACCGCGGTGCTGTTCGCCGTGGGCGCCCTCGGCCTCGCCGGACTGCCCCCGTTCGGTACGGCGCTCGGCAAGGCGGTCACCGAGGAGGCGGTCGGCGGCCCGCTCACCGTCGTGTATGTGGCCGCCTCCGCGATCACCGCCGGCGCCGTCCTGCGGGTCACCGCCCGCGTGTTCCTCGGCCTGGGGCCCCGCCCCGAGAACGCCGACTCCGACCTGGAGACCAGCGGATCCGGTGAGCAACCCGAGACGACGGGCCTGCTGAGCCGGATCCCGGACACCATGACGACGGTGCCCGCCGTGCTGCTCGCCGCCGCCCTCGCCGTCGGGGTGGGCCCCGGCTTCGGCGACCTGGTCGCCCGCTCCGTCAACGAGGCGGGCTCGGGCGGCGCCCACGCCTCCGTCCACTGGACGCTTTCCGGCGTCCTGCTCGGCCTCGCCTCCACCGCGCTGGCCGTGGCCCTCGCCGGCCTCGCCGTGACCCGCCCGCGGTGGACCGCGGCCCCCGACTGGGCCCGGCCCCTCCGGCGCCTGCAGTCCGGCCACGTCGGCGACTACGTGGCCTGGCTGCTGCTGGGCGCCACGCTGCTGGGGGCGCTGGCCCTGCCGGGCGTGCTGGGCGGCTGATCAGTGCGCCGGGGTGCCGTAGGAGATGTGCACCTCGGTGAAGCCGAGCGAGCGCAGCAGCCCCTGGAGCATGCCGGTGGTGTTGGTCTCGGCGCGGGCGGTCAGTCCGCTGCTCCTGGCCGCGTCGCCGATGTGCCGGACGGCAAGCTTCTGCACGGCCTGCTCGCTGTTGGGATTGTCCGAGAACAGATCGCCGAGCCGGTCCAGCAGCCCGCGCTGCTTGGACACGGCGTAGGAGCGGTCGGGGTCGAGGGCCGGCCTGCCGAGCCGCGCGTGCGGCAGCCGGAGCGTGGCGGACGTACGGTCGCCGTTGACCGACACGTCCTTCTCGCCGACCCGGCCGAGGTCGACGTACGCGTCCACGGTGCCCGCACCGACGTACAGGGTGCGCGTGCCGCGGATCGCGTCGGGCAGGAACTTCGCGTCCTTCTCCAGGTCGACGACCACCTGGAAGTTGCCCGAGGCGGCGTCATAACGGCTCATGTCCTGGATCGACTTGAGCAGGGCGGGTCCGGAACGGTCGTGCGTCTCGGTGCCGAACAGGTCCTTGATGCCGGGCAGTACGGCCAGCCGGATTCCGGCGAACAGCACGGCGAGCACCAGGACGAGCGCGGCGACGGCCTTGGCCCAGCCGGGCAGGCGCCTGAGGGAAGTCGTCATCGCGACGGTCCTCCTTCCTGCTGTCCGGATGCCCCGCCAACGGCTGGGCCAGACGGATGCGTTGATGCAATCGCACGCCTGACGTACGCGCCGGGACAGGGTGCCGCCAGTAGCATGACGGCCCAGCCCGTGACGATTCTGCGAGGAGCGGATCGTGCGAGACATCGCCGTCTTCAGCGGCAGCGCCCATCCCGACCTGGCCCGCGAGGTCTGCGCCCATCTCGGGGTACCGCTCAGTCCGGCCCGGGTCAGCCGGTTCGCCAATGACTGTCTGGGCGTGCAGCTTCAGGCCAACTGCCGGGAACGGGACGTGTTCCTGGTCCAGCCGCTCGTCCGTCCCGTGCAGGAGCACCTGGTGGAGCTGCTGCTGATGTGCGACGCCGCCCGGGGCGCCTCCGCGGCCCGGATCACCGTCGTCATGCCGCACTACTCCTACGCCCGCTCCGACAAGAAGGACGCCCCGCGCATCTCCATCGGCGGCCGGCTGGTCGCCGATCTGCTCGTGGCGGCGGGCGCGGGCCGGGTGCTCGCCATGACCCTGCACTCCCCGCAGGTGCACGGCTTCTTCTCGGTGCCGGTCGACCACCTGAACGCGCTGCGTGAACTCGCCGCGCATTTCCGCCGGTACGACCTCACGCGCACCACGGTGGTCTCGCCGGACCTCGGCAACGCCAAGGAGGCCGCCGCCTTCGCCCGGCTCATCGGGGCCCAGGTGGCGGCCGGCGCCAAACAGCGGTTCGCGGACGACCGGGTGAGCGTCAGCTCCGTCATCGGCGATGTCGCCGGGCGGGACGTCATCGTGCTGGACGACGAGATCGCCAAGGGCAGCACCGTGCTGGAACTCCTCGGCAGACTGCGCGAGTCGGGCGTGCGGTCGGTCCGGGTGGCCTGCACGCACGGGCTGTTCGCGGCCGGTGCGCTGAAGCGGCTGAGCGAGCAGCCGGACGTGCTGGAGATCGTCTGCACCAACACCGTGCCGGTCCCGGTGGACGGGGAGCGCACGGACAAGCTGCGGGTGCTCTCGATCGCCCCGGCCCTCGCCGAGGCGGTACGGCGCATTCACAACGGTGAATCGGTGAGCGCCCTGTTCGAGCCGTCGTAGAGCGCGTGGCGGGAAGGACGCTCACAGCGAGCCGGACGCGGCCCCGGAGGGGGCCAGGGCCGCGTCCAGCGTGGGGTGCGGGGGCAGCAGGCGGGACAGCCCGGTGACCCGGAAGACGCGCAGGGTCAGCGGGTGCGTGCACACCAGGTGCAGCTGTCCGCCGCCGCCCAGGACACGGGTGCGGGCCCGGTACAGCAGCCGCAGCCCCGAGCAGTCGAAGAACTCCACCGGCCGCAGGTCGATGACGACCCGTGCACCGGGCCGGGCGGTGACCCGGTCCAGGAGCGGGCCGATCTCCGTGGCCGAGGCCAGGTCGATCTCGCCGCGCAGCTCCAGGACCGTGTGCGCCCGGTGTTCGTAGACGCGGAGGTGACGGGTGAACGGTGCAGGCTCGTCTCGCACGCCGGCATCACCTCCCACCCGTGCCCGGACGTCGGTCTCCCGATCGTCAAGTTACCCTCGATGGAAGGAATTTGAGCATGTTCGATTGACATATGTCTTCGAGTTTGGCGCTTGTCGCCCGGTAACCGCCGTAGGACGACCGTCAGCCGACCCGTCAGACCCGTCGGCCGGCCCGTCAGTCGACCAGAAGGACCAGCTTCCCCGTGGTCCGTCCGGTGTCGCCCACTTCGTGCGCCTTCGCCGCGTCGGACAGCGGGAACGTCCCGGCGATCGTCGCCGTCAGCTTCCCCGACTCCGCCAGCTCCGCGATCTTCTCCATCCCGGCCCGGTCGGCGTCCACCAGCATGCGCACGGCCCGTACCCCGAGCCGCTCGGCCTCGTCGTGGAACTCCTGGGACCCCACCGGCAGGATCGATACGACGACACCGCCCGGCCGCAGCACCTTCAGCGACTCGACGGAGGTGTCCCCGCCGAGCGTGTCCAGGACCACGTCGACATCCCGCACCGCCTCCGTGACATCGGTGGACCGGTAGTCGACCGGCTCGTCCACGCCGATCTCCCGCAGGAAGTCGTGCTTGCCCGCGCTGGCCGTGCCGATCACATACGCGCCGCGCGCCTTGGCGATCTGCACGGCCACGTGCCCGACGCCGCCGGCCGCCGCGTGGATCAGCACCCGCTGCCCGGGCCGCACGTCCGCGTGCTCGGTCAGCGCCTGCCAGGCGGTCAGTGACACCAGCGGCAGCGCGCCCGCCTGGGTGTGGTCGATCGCGGCCGGCTTGTGCGTCAGGGCCCGGACCGGGGCGATCACGTACTCGGCGTGCGACCCGTGGCCGTAGGGGTAGGGCAGCATGCCGAAGACCTCGTCGCCGGGCCGGAAGGCGGCCGCGCCGATCCCGGTCTCGACGACCTCGCCGGAGACGTCCCAGCCGAGGACGAACGGCGGCTCGCCCAGGAACCCGCCGGTGGCCCGGTGCTTCCAGTCGGTGGGATTGACCCCGGCGGCCCGCACCCGGACCAGCACCTGGTTCGGGCCCGGCTGCGGCCGCTCCACTCGTACTTCCTTCAGGACCTCGGGACCGCCGAGGACGTCCTGGCTGATGGCTCGCATCGTGTTCACATCGCTCATGGTCATCCAGCCTGCCGGGCGGCGCCCGCTCGGGAAATGGCATGATTGCCAAGCTTCGATAGGATCGTGCCATGCATGACATGGAGCTGCGCACCCGGCCGCCGGAGCGGGTGGTCGTCCTGGCCCTCGATGGCGTCTACCCCTTCGAGCTGGGCATACCCAGCCGCATCCTCGGCGCCGCCGACGGCCACTACGAGGTGCTGACCTGCTCGGTCGACGGCGGCCCCGTGCGCACCAATGCCGACTTCACGATCGGTGTCGCGCACGGCCCGGAGATCCTCGGGACGGCCGACACCGTGGTGGTCACCTCCATGCCGCCCGCGTACATCCCCACGCGGCTGCCGGACGAGGTCGCCGCGGCGCTCGCCCGGATCCGCCCGGACGCACGGATCGTGTCGATCTGCACGGCCGCCTTCGTGCTCGCCGAGGCCGGCCTGCTCGACGGCCGCCGCGCGACCACGCACTGGCAGGTCGCCGACGTGTTCCGCCGCCGGTTCCCCGAAGTGGACCTGGACCCGGACGTCCTCTTCGTCGACGACGGCCGCATCCTCACCTCGGCCGGAGCCGCTTCCGGCGTGGACATCTGCCTGCACATCGTGCGGACCGACCACGGCAGCGAGCTCGCCAATTCCGTCGCCCGCCGCTGTGTCGTCCCGCCGTTCCGGGACGGCGGCCAGGCCCAGTACATCGAGCAGCCGGTCCCGGTCAGCGGCGCCGCGAGCACGGCCGCGACCCGGGCCTGGGCCCTGGAGCGCCTGGACACGCCGCTCACCCTGTCCGACCTCGCCGGGCACGCCCGGATGAGCCTGCGCACCTTCGCCCGCCGCTTCAACGACGAGGTCGGCCTCAGCCCCGGCCGCTGGCTGATCCAGCAGCGCGTCGCCCGCGCCCGGCACCTGCTGGAGGCCAGCGACCTGCCGGTGGACCGGATCGCCGCCGAGGTCGGCTTCGCCACCGGCGCCTCACTGCGGCAGCACCTGCACGCGGCGATCGGCGTGTCCCCCCAGACGTACCGCCGCACATTCCAGCAGGCCCGCTGAGCGTAGCGGCGGGGCCGGGTCCGCCGCACGGGCTCACTCGGCCGCGTAGACCCGCTCCCCGCCCACGTAGGTGAGCGCCACGGCCGTCTCCGCGATCGCCTCCGGCGGCCCGGCGAACGGGTCGCGGTCCAGCACCACCAGATCGGCGAGCGCCCCGACGGCCACCCGGCCGGTGTCGTCCAGATGGTTGACGTACGCCGATCCGGCCGTGTACGCCGTCAGCGCGTCGGCGAGGCCGAGCCGTTCCTTCGGCAGGAACACCGGTCCGGTGCCGCCCGGCTCGACCCGGTTGACCGCGACGTGGATGCCCTGGAGCGGATCGGGGCTGCTCACCGGCCAGTCGCTGCCCGCCGCGAGCCGTGCCCCCGAGCGCAGCAGCGCGCCGAACGGGTACTGCAGGGCGGCCCGTTCGGGTCCGAGGAAGGGGATCGTCAGTTCGTCCATCTGCGGCTCGTGCGCGGCCCACAACGGCTGGATGTTCGCGGTGGCGCCGAGCCGGGCGAAACGCGGGACGTCGTCCGGGTGCACGACCTGCAGATGCGCGAGGTGCGGCCGGGTGTCGCTCGGCCCGTTCGCGGCACGGGCCGCCTCGACCGCGTCCAGCGCGTCGCGTACGGCCCGGTCGCCCAGCGCGTGGAAGTGGCACTGGAAGCCGACAGCGTCCAACTCCGTGACGTACTTGGGCAGTTGCGCCGGATCGAGGAAGCTCGTGCCGCGGTTCGCGGTCACGCAGCCGCACCGGTCCAGATAGGGGTCCAGCAGCGCGGCCGTGCCGTTCTCGGCGACTCCGTCCAGCATCAGCTTCACGGCACCCGCCCGGAACCGGCCGTGACTGAACTCGGCGCGCTTCTCCACGAGTTCGGGAATCTGCTCGGCCCCGCGCTCCCGGTCCCACCACAGCGCGCCCACCACCCGTGCGGTGAGCGAGCCGTCCCGTGCCGCCGTGCGATACGCCTCGGCCGGGTCGTCCATGCCGAGGAAGTCACCGACCAGCGCGTCCTGCCAGGCGGTGATGCCGAGTGCGTGCAGATGCCGCTGGGCGTGCAGCAGCGCGGCCAGCCGGTCGGCCGGTGTGGCGGGCGGGGCGAACCGGCCGACCAGCTGCATCGCACCCTCCTGCAGCGTGCCGCCCGGCTCTCCAGAGGCGTCCCGCTCGATCCGCCCGTCGGCCGGGTCGGGGGTCTCCCGGTCGATGCCGGCCAGTTCCAGGGCACGGCTGTTGACCCAGGCCCCGTGATGGTCCCGGTTGGGCAGATACACCGGCCGGTCCGGAACGACCGCGTCCAGCAGCTCCTTCGTCGGCGTCCCGCCCGCGAACGCCTCCATCGACCAGCCGCCGCCGAGGATCCACTCCCGCTCGGGATGCGCCTCGGCGTAGGCGCGTACGGCGGCCACGGTGTCCGCGGCGGTCGTCGTGCCGCTCAGGTCGCACTGGGCCAGCTCCAGGCCCGCGGGCACCGGATGGACGTGCGCGTCCTGGAAGCCGGGCAGCAGCAGCCGCCCGGACAGGTCGACCACCTCCGTGCCCGGCCCGGCCAGGTCGCGCAGCTCGTCGCCGCCGACCGCGGTGATGCGGCCCCCGGTGACGGCGACGGCGGTCGCGGTACGGCCCTCGGGGCCTTCGGGGGTGAGGACGGGGCCGCCGGTGAACAGCAGATCAGCGTGCATGGTGCCTTTCCTGGTCGGTCGGTGGGTGGTGAACCCGGACCTGATCATCGCAACCGGCACGAGCAGCGGCCGTGCCGCCCGCTGCTGAGCGCGCCCCCGCCGGCCGCCCGGACACGCCTTGATCACATTCGTGCGGAGATCAGCGACCGACGGCCACACTGGACGGGATCCGTATCCCGAGGAGGCCGTACGCCATGACCCCACCGCCCGCCCGTACCGCCGAACAGCGCAAGAAGGACACTCTGCACCGGCTGGAGCACGATGTCGACGTCTGGGTCTCCACCGCCGGCCCCGACGGCGGCGCGCCCTACCTCGTGCCGCTGTCCTTCGTGTGGGACGGCGCCACCCTGCTGATCGCCACCCCGGCCGAGAGCCCCACCGGCCGCAACCTCGTGGCCACCGGCCGCACCCGCCTCGGCCTCGGTCCGACCCGGGACGTCGTCCTGATCGAGGGCACCGTCCAGGCGGTGACACCGGAGGACCTGCCCGAGGAGGACGCCGAGGTGTTCGCCGGCAAGACAGGCTTCGACCCCCGTCAACTCTCCACCCGTTACCTGTACTTCAGGATCCTCCCGCAGCGTGTCCAGGCCTGGCGCGAGGAGAACGAGCTGCGCGGCCGGGAGTTGATGAGAGACGGCACGTGGATCACCCCCTAGGGGCTCAGTCCCGGCCGCCCTGGTCGGCCACCGGCCACTGACCCGTCGACCGGGCAATGGCCTTCGCCCCCGTCCGGTCGACAGCGCTGCGGACCACGGCGAAGATCGCGCCCTGGACCGCCGCGGCCAGCAGGATCTCGCCCCAGCCGCGGTCCTGGTCGAGGGCGTCGGGCGCGTCGTCCTCGTGCCGGATCGCCTTCCACGCCTGCCGGAAGGCCATTCCGGCCAGCGCGCCACTCACCCAGCTCATCACGAAACCGATCGGCTGGTAGACGAACGGGAGCTTTTTCTTCTTCTGCTTGGCCATGTGTGACTCCTTCCTCGTCGGTCGGCCCTCAAGCGGGCCGACCCGCGGCGGCCACCCGTTCGCCAGGGCGCACCGGTCCCGGCGCCGTGCCCTCGCCGAACGGCCGGCCGCCCAGCTCCTCGCGGTGGTGCGGAACCAGCCAGCCGGCGAGATCGGGGCCGACGGGCACGATCCCGGTGGGATTGATCCCGGTGTGCACCTGGTAGTAATGCCGCTTGATGTGGTCGAAGTCGACGGTGTCACCGAACCCCGGTGTCTGGAACAGGTCCCGGGCGTACGCCCACAGCACCGGGTTCTCCGTCAGCTTCCAGCGGTTGCACTTGAAGTGGCCGTGGTAGACGGCGTCGAACCGGACCAGCGTGGTGAACAGCCGGATGTCTGCTTCCGTGAGGGTGTCGCCGACCAGATACCGCTGTCCGGACAGCCGCTCGGCGATCACTTCCAGCCGCCGGAAGACGCCCGTGCACGCCTTCTCGTACTCCTCCTGGTGGGTGGCGAACCCGGCCCGGTACACACCGTTGTTCACGTCCTCGTACACCTCGGCCATCACCTGGTCGATCTCCTCACGCCGGGCCTCGGGGTACAGGTCGGGCGCGCCCGGGCGGTGCAGGGACGTCCACTCGGTGGCCAGGTCCAGGGTGAGCCGCTGGTAGTCGTTGGTGACCAGCCGGCCGCTGGGCACGTCCACGACGGCGGGCACGCTGACCCCGCCCGGGTAACCGGTCTCTCGGCGGTCGTAGGCCTCGCTCAGGAAGCGGATGCCGAGCACCGGGTCCCGGCCGCCGGGGTCCAGCGTGAACCGCCAGCTGCGGTCGTCCTGGACCGGATCCGCGACGGCCATCGGCAGCGCGTCCTCCAGGCCCAGCAGCCGCCGGGAGATCACCGCCCGGCTCGCCCACGGACAGGCCCGGGAGACCACCAGCCGGTACCGGCCCGCCTCCACCGGCCAGCCGTCCCGTCCGTCGGCGGTGATCCGGTCCGTGAAGTGGCTCCTGGACCGGCTGAACGTCTTGTGGCCGTAGGCACGGTTGCCGTCGCCGCCCATGTCTGCCTCCTCGCCGCCCGTTGCTCCTCGGATTCGCCTTCCCCGTTTTCCGCCGCCCGCACGGTGTGATCCGCCCGCTCGGGGGCAGTCGTCGTCAGGTGAGCGGCACATCCCCGGAACGGAAACAGGCCGCACGAACGGCCGAGGACAACGCCACGCCCCCCACACCGGCCGCCGGGCAGCACGGTGCGGGGAACGGCGGGCAGAGCCGTGCGGTGCCCGACGCCGGCCCCACGTCCGACCGGCGCACCAAGGTCACCGTCCTCGTGGCGCTCGCCGCCAATCTGGTGATCGCCGTCGCCAAGGCCGTCGGCGGTGTCCTCGCGGGCTCGCCCGCACTGCTGTCGGAGGCCGCGCACTCCGTGGCCGACAGCTTCAACGAGGTGTTCCTGCTGGCCGCGCTGCGCCGCAGCCGCCGCCCCGCGGACAAGCGACACCCCTTCGGCTACGGCAAGGAACGCTTCTTCTGGTCCCTCCTCGCCGCCGTCGGCATCTTCGTCATGGGCGGCTGTTTCTCCTTCTTCCAGGGCGCCGAGGCGCTGAGCCAGGGCACCGAGGAGACGTTCGCCGGCTATGTGGCGGGCCTCATCGTGCTGGGCGTGGCCCTCGTCGCCGAAGGCATCTCGCTGCTGCGCGCCCTGCACCAGGTGCGCCGGCAGGGCGGCGGCCTCGGCTCGCTGAGCGATCCGGCGCTGCGCACGGTGGTCGCCGAGGACGGCACGGCGGTGCTCGGTGTGGTGCTCGCCCTCGTCGGGATGGCCCTGCACATGGTGACCGGGCAGGTCGCCTGGGAGGCGTCGGCCTCGCTGGCGATCGGCGTGCTGCTGGTGTACGTCGCCTACCGGCTGGGCCGCGACGCCCGGGACCAGCTCATCGGCCAGGCCGCCGACCCGGAGCTGAGCGGCCGCATCCGCTCGCTGCTGCGGGCACAGCCGGAGATCGACAGCGTGGAGGCCCTGTTCACGATGAAGATGGGCCTCGAATCCACCCTGGTGGCCGCCCGCATCGACCTGGTGCCGGGCCTGGACAGCGAGCGGGTGGAGGAGGTCGCCGTACGCATCAAGCGGTCCCTGGCGAGGACTTTCCCCGAGGCCGACCAGATCTTCCTGGACGTGACCGACCGGCCGGCGGGCGAGGCAGCGGAGAGCCCCGCCGCGACGGGGGAACGCGGCGGGGCCTGAGGCACGAGTGCCCGCCCCGAGACGGGTTCACACCTGACCGGCACAGATATTTCTGAAACCGGTCGGTGCGCGGCGGGAAGCCGCTCTCCGCGGCCCTCTGCGGTCAGCTCTCCTCGACGGGCTCCAGCACGAAGACCGGAATCTCCCGCGAGGTCTTCTCCTGGTAGTCGGCGTACGGCGGGTACGCGGCGACGGCCCGCTCCCACCACTGCGCCTTCTCCTCACCGGTGACCTCACGGGCCCTCATGTCCCGCTTGACCGGCCCGTCCTGCAGCTCGACATGCGGATCGGAGGTGATGTTGAAGTACCACACCGGATGCTTGGGCGCGCCGCCCTGCGAGGCGACCACCGCGTACGTCCCCTGGTGCTCCACCCGCATCAGCGGCGTCTTGCGGATCTTTCCGCTCTTCGCGCCCCGGGAGGTCAGCACGACCACCGGCAGCCCGGTGTCGAGGAGTGTCGTGCCCTTCGTCCCGCCGGAGCTCTCGTACAGCTCGACCTGCTCGCGCACCCACTGTGTCGGGCTGGGCTCGTACTCGCCCTCAAGAGGCATGGATCCGTCCCCTTCGTCGGTCCAACGGCTGTCTGCCACCGGCATTCAACACCCGTGGCGCCGCGAATCATCCGCACCGCGGACCGGTTGGGCCGGCGGGGTGATGACCTCCGGGGTAATCGCGCCGCCCCGGTGCACGCGGCACAGTGGTCCGCGTCCCGGCAACCCGTCGGTCCGTGCGTACAAGGAGCTGCCCATGACGACCAGCCACGACCTGTCGACCCGCGCCGCGGTCGAGGAACTGCTGCACAGGATCGGCCAGGGTGACCCGGAGCGGATCGCCGAGCTGTACGCCGACGGCTGCGACTGGCGGTTCGACTGGCCGGAGGAGGAGCACGGCCGCGCCGACACCCCGTGGATCCGGCACCGTTCCACCCGCGCCGACGCCGCCGCGCACTACCGGGAGCTGGCCGCGTACCACGTACCGGAGCGGGCGGACACCCGCGTCGAGCGGATCCTGGTCGACGGCGAGGACGCGGTCGTGCTCGGCGTCATCCGGCAGACGGCCGAACCGACCGGCCGCGCCTACGCCGCCCGGTTCGCCCTGCATCTCACCATTCGCACCGGTATGGTCGTACGGCATCACGTGTACGAGGACAGTCTCGCGGTCGCGCGTGCCTTCGCCCGGCCGGAGGCGCATCGTCGGCTGCCCTGACCGGTGGACGCGTTGGCGATGTGTGGCCGGATACCGCCCCTGCGATCAACCGCTCTTCGGCCAGATCACGCACCTCACCGAAGTGGCCGAACTTGCCGTCGCCCCATAGATGCCCGAGGCATCTAATGAAGATCGGCACGACGCACTTCTTCGTCTGCGAGGTCTTTCCATGACGGAACTGACGGACATCACCGGCCCGGCGACCCCGGCCGAACCCGTCGCCTTCCCGCAGGACCGCACCTGCCCCTACCACCCGCCCACCGGATACGCGCCGCTGCGCGACGGGCACGCGCTGTCCCGCGTCACCCTCTTCGACGGCCGCGAGGTCTGGGCGGTCACCGCGCACGCCACCGCCCGAGCCCTGCTCGCCGATCCCCGCCTGTCCAGCGACCGCCGCCGTCCCGGCTTTCCCATACCCACCGAGCGCCTGGCCGGCATCCGTGACCGCCGCGCGGCCCTGGTCGGGGTGGACGATCCCGAGCACCAGCGACAGCGGCGGCTGATGATCCCGTCGTTCACCGTCAGACGCGCGACCGAGCTGCGGCCGTGGATCCAGCGGACCGTGGACGGGCTGCTGGACGCCATGATCGCCGAGGGACCGCCCGCCGAGCTGGTCTCCGCCTTCGCCCTGCCCCTGCCCTCGATGGTGATCTGCCGCCTGCTGGGGGTGCCGTACGCCGACCACGAGTACTTCGAGGAACAGTCCCGCCGGCTGCTGCGCGGCCCCACGGCGGCCGACGCCCGGGTGGCCCGCGACCGTCTGGAGGGCTACCTCGGACAACTGGTCGACGACAAGGCGAAGCAGACCGAACCCGGCGACGGCATCCTCGACGACCTCGTCCACCACCAGCTGCGCGAGGGCACCCTCGACCGCGAGGAACTCGTCTCGCTGGCCCTCATCCTGCTGGTCGCGGGCCATGAGACGACCGCCAACATGATCTCCCTCGGCACCTACACCCTGCTCCAGCACCCCGAGCGGCTGGCCGAACTGCGCGCCGACCCGGCGCTGCTGCCCGCCGCCGTCGAGGAGCTGATGCGGATGCTGTCCATCGCGGACGGCCTGCTGCGGGTGGCGCTGGAGGACATCGAGATCGCCGGCACCACCATCCGGGCCGGTGAGGGCGTGCTCTTCTCGACCTCGGTGATCAACCGCGACCCGGCTCAGTACGCGGACCCCGACAGCCTCGACTTCCACCGCCCCGTCCGCCACCACGTGGCCTTCGGCTTCGGGATCCACCAGTGCCTGGGCCAGAACCTCGCCCGCGCGGAGCTGGAGATCGCCCTCGGTACCCTCCTGACCCGCCTGCCGGGGCTGCGGCCGGCCGTCCCGGTCGAGGACGTCCGCTTCAAGCCCGGCGACACGATCCAGGGGATGCTGGAACTCCCCGTGACCTGGTAAGAGGCTCTGCTCATGCGCATCGACATCGACAAGGACGTCTGTATCGGGGCCGGCCAGTGCGCGCTGGCCGCACCGGGTGTCTTCACCCAGGACGACGACGGTTACAGCACCCTGCTCCCCGGACGCGAGGACGGCGCGGGCGACCCGATGGTCCGGGAGGCGGCCCGCGCCTGCCCGGTGAGTGCCATCACGGTGTCGGAGACGGCCGGCTGAGTTCGCCCCGGCCGGCGGCCGCCATCAGCGCCCGCGCCGCCGCGCGGGCCTCGGCCGCCGGCCGCGTGCTCCCGGTGATGCCCGCCGTCACCATGGCTCCCTCGGCCAGCAGGAACAGCGGCCCGGCCAGTGCGGCGGGCAGCCCGGCGTCCTCCACGAGCGAGGCGAGCCGGCGCCGGAACGCCTCCTTGTGCGCGCGCACCTGCTCGGCCACCAGAGCCGAGGTGGCGCCCAGCTCGCCGTGGGCGTTGATCCAGGCGCACCCCCGGAATCCGTCCTCGCCGAACCACCCTTCCAGCCAGTCGAAGACGGCGAGGATCCGCTCCGTCGGGTCCCGCTGCTCCGCCAGGTGCGCGGCGAGGCGTCCGTGCCAGCGCTCGTCCCGCCGTGCCAGACAGGCCGCGACGAGCTGCTCCTTGGTGGGGAAGAGCTGGTAGAGGCGCTTGAGCGAGACGCCCGACGCGCCGCGCAGTTCGTCCATGCCCACGGACTGGACGCCGCGGGCGTAGAACAGTTCCTCGGCGGCGTCGAGTGCCCGGTCCCGGGCGACCGCGCTGTCCATCGGCGACACCATCACTCCTCGATGTGTTCCTTGACGAGAGAACGAGCGTTCTCCTACGGTAGCAGCTACCGGGAGAACGCTCGTTCTCCGAATGCTGTCCGAGCCCATGCCGTCCAAGCCCAGGAGGAGACCATGGCCGACCGCCCGCCCCTGCCGCCGTTCACCCGCGAGACCGCCGCGCAGAAGGTGCAGGCCGCCGAAGACGCCTGGAACACCCGGGATCCGCACAAGGTGGCACTCGCCTACTCCGAGGACTCCGTCTGGCGCAACCGCGACACCTTCGTCACCGGCCGCGACGGGATCGTCGCGTTCCTCACCGCCAAGTGGCAGCGAGAGCTGGACTACGCGCTGCGCAAGGACCTGTGGGCCTTCGACGGCAACCGCATCGCCGTCCGCTTCCAGTACGAGTCCCACGACACCGACGGCCAGTGGTGGCGCTCCTACGGCAACGAACTGTGGGAGTTCGACGAGCACGGCCTGATGACCCGGCGGGAGGCGAGCATCAACGACGTAGCCATCGAGGAGAAGGAGCGCCGCATCCACGGACCCCGGCCCGAGGCCGAGCGAGGGGTGTCCTTCCCGCTTCAGTAGGGTTCCCGGATGACCGAACAGGCCGCAAGGCCCTTCCTCTACGTCGTCGTGTGCGCGGCCGGGATCGCCGCGGGCGTCAGCAAGCTGATCACCGCCGCCCAGGAACGGGACTGGGAGGTCGGGGTCATCGCCACCCCCGTGGCGATGGGCGGCTTCTTCGACAGCGGGGCGGTGGAGGCACAGACGGGCCGCCCCGTCAGATCGGCCTGGCGCTCACCGGCCGACCCCCGCCCCTTCCCGCCCCCGGACGCCGTTGTGGTGGCCCCCGCCACCTTCAACACCCTCAACAAGTGGGCCGCCGGGATCGCCGACACCCTGGCGCTCGGCACCCTGAGCGAGGCCGCGGGGCTGGGCGTACCGATCGCCGTCCTGCCCTGCGTCGCCGACGCGCTGGCCGCCCACCCCGCCTACCAGGACAGCCTGCGACGGCTGCGCGGGATGGGGGTCCGCTTCGGCGAGGCGTACACCGGCGACGTCCGGCCGGACGGCAGCCGGCCGGACGTCGCCTGGGAGCGCACCCTGGACCTGCTCCCGCCGCGGTAGCCGTGACGTCGCATTCCCACCCTCTACGCGGGCGGACGACGCCAAGGAGACGACAGGGCCTAGCGACAGGTCAGGGTCGGTCCCGCCAGCATGCCCCCGGTCTCCAGGGCCTGCCCCTCCGGCAGCCAGTAGCCGAGCTTCGACACCACCGAGGAGCACTTCGCCCCGACGGTGATGCGGACCGTCACCTTCTCCGGGTGGCCGGGCTGCAGCTCGGTCAGCGCGCAGTCCACGGAGTGCGCCAGCCGGGTCTTCGCCGGGTACCGGCCGACCAGCGGGTTGACACAGCGCCGGTCGGCCGTGTCGATCCGCACACCGGTGCCCTCCTCGCCGATCAGTCCCAGCCGCGCGTTGCCGTCGCCCTGGTCGCTGTCCCGGCGGACGGTGTAGGTCACCGTCGTCGTGGCATTGGGGTGCAGCGTGGTCCGGTCGACGGTGACGGCATGCGTGGGCAGGGCCTTGGGCGCGGTCAGCGACAGGGTGGTCTGCACCGTGCCCTTCAGATCGACTCCGGAGGGCGTCGACCGCACCCGCACCGTGGCGCTGATGTCGTAGGTGCCCGGACCCGGATACATCCGTGAACCGGGCAGGGTGCCGGTGTCCAGCGTCTTGCCGGCGTGGCGGACCGTCCAGGTGCCCTCGGTGCGGCAGGCGTACCGGACCCGCACACCCGCGCGGCGGCAGCTGGCCGGGGCCGCGATGGTCAGTCTCGGCGAGCCGGTGTCCGTGCACAGGCTGACCTGCGCCTCCTGACCGTGTGCGCCGCGCAGGGTGCCGGCGGCCGCGCACAGCGTGGCCGGGCTCTCGGGCGCCGGCCCCGGTGCGGCAGCGGGGTGCCCCCAGGCCGGGGTGACGAGCGCCAGGGGCAGCAGTGCTGCTCCGGCCAGGGTTCTCAGGGTGGTGGGACGAATCGGCACCGCGTTTTCCTCCGGGTGGCCGAGACCGGCCGGATGCCGGTCGTCTGCGCCGAGGATGATCCGACCGTACGACCATCCTCGGCTCCCACGCCGGGCGGTCACCTGGGGGCAGCAACGCACGTGCCCCGAAGGGACGCGGGGCTGCATCGACAGGCGGCTCCACCGCGTGGCGCGAGCAACCACGGCCAACCCGCAGCCGGCGGGCGCCGGAAGGGCAACGGCCCGGGCCACCGCCGGGCCACGTCGTACGCTCGTCCGTGACCATCGTCCCGAAGGCAGGAGCAGCAACGATGCAGTACGTGAAGCTCGGTTCGACGGGCCTGGACGTGTCGCGGATCTGTCTGGGCTGCATGACCTACGGCCTGCCCGACCGCGGCGTCCACGAGTGGACCCTCGACGAGGAGGCGTCCCGCCCGCTCATCCGGCAGGCGCTGGAGGCGGGCATCAACTTCTTCGACACCGCGAACGTCTACTCGGACGGCACCAGCGAGGAGATCGTCGGCAAGGCCCTGCGCGACTTCGCGAACCGCGACGAGATCGTACTGGCCACCAAGGTGAACGGCCGGATGCGGCCGGGCCCCAACGGAGCCGGACTGTCCCGCAAGGCGATCATGACCGAGATCGACCACAGCCTGCGCCGCCTCGGCACCGACTACGTCGACCTCTACCAGATCCACCGCTACGACCGTGCGACTCCCGTCGAGGAGACGATGGAGGCGCTGCACGACCTGGTCAAGGCGGGCAAGGTCCGTTACCTCGGGGCGAGTTCGATGTACGCCTGGGAGTTCTCCAAGCTGCAGTACACGGCGGAGCGGCACGGCTGGACGAAGTTCGTGTCCATGCAGAACCACTACAACCTGCTCTACCGCGAGGAGGAGCGGGAGATGCTGCCGCTCTGCGCGGACCAGGGAGTGAGCGTGCTGCCGTGGAGCCCGCTCGCCCGAGGCCGGCTCACCCGGGACTGGGGCACGGTCACCGAGCGCAGCGCCAACGACAACTTCGGCAGCCGCCTGTACCTGGAGAGCGACCACTCGATCGTGGAGGCCGTCACCCGGATCGCGAACGACCGCGGCGTGCCCCGCGCCCAGGTGGCCCTCGCCTGGCTCCTGCACCAGGACACGGTGGCCGCCCCGATCGTCGGCGCTCCCAAGCCCCGCCACATCGAGGACGCGGTGGCCGCCGTGGAACTGGAGCTGACCGAGAAGGAGATCGAGGAACTGGAGGAGCCCTACACGGCGCGCGCGATCAGCGGCCACTGAAAAACGCCCCGAGGGGATTGGGCCCCGAGCCGTGCACCAGGCTGCCGTTGAAGAACGGCACGTCACCCGAAGCCATATCCACCGGGACGGGGGCCGGTCCGGCTGGGGGCGGCACGTACTCGCGGACGAACGACAGCTGCTCGTCCGCGAGTTCGGGACAGAACAGGTCCATCCGGTGGGTCCCGGTACCGAGCCACGGGAGGATGCCTGACTACGGCGTCAACCGGACTGGCAGGGCGGGCAGTTGGCTGTTCACCTGCACCCTGGGCGGATCCGGACTGTTCCGGCAGGGCGCCGCCCGGACCCGCGCCGGCCAGACCCGCCGCCGCCCGGCGCCTACCGGGCGGGTGAACGGCGGTAAGCGGAAGAAAAGGATTTCTTTGACCGCGCGTCAATAAGGAACGATGTCGCACGCATTTGTCGATTGTCGAAAGATCCCTTGTTCGTGCGTGTGCGGCTGTGTAAAAGTGTGCACCGTCGGCGCGCAGGCAGAGCGGAATGCGACTCTCTGTGCCAGGCCGCTCCCCGTACACCCCCCACGCTTCAAAAGAGCCGCCTCAGGTGGACGTTCGAGCAGCCCCACCGCCTTCCCATACCACTTGGTATGGACTAATTTCCTTATCGCGTCTGGAGGAATGCGGTCGTGAATGAGGCAGGCCTGTCGGACGAACGACTCAGTGCCGAGCTGAAGAAGTGGACGGGCGGGACACCCGCGCTCCAGCCCGTCGGTGAACTCCTCGACCGGCACTGGGAAGCGGCTTTCGCCTACGCCCGGTTGTGCACGGACGGGACGCGTGCCGCCGGCATGCTCACCACCGCCGCCTTCACCCGGCTGTTCGGAGAATCGCTCCGGCAGGTCGGTCCGACCGCCGCCTGGCGGCCCCAGGTGCTCGTCGCCGTCCGCAGGATCGCGGCCGAGTGGGACACCGACGGCCGCCAGGAACTCCTCCACCCGGGCCTGCGGTCCGGGGTCACCGGTGAACGTGCCGCCGCCCGGATGCTGCCGCCGCCCGGCCGGCGGTTGCTGTCCCGCGCGTTCCAGCGGGTGCCCCAGACCTCCCGGGCCGTGCTGTGGCACACGGAGGTCGAGGCCGAACCGCTCGCCGTACCCGCGGCGCTGCTCGGCCTGGACGAGGAGGACGCCGGCATCGAGCTGCGCCGAGCCCGTGAACGGCTGCGCGAGGAGTGCCTCCAGGTCCACCGCGAACTCGCTCCGGAGGACGAGTGCCAGCGCTATCTGCGCATGCTCGACGTGACGTTCCGGCGCGGCGGCGTCGACATCGACCCGGATCTGCGTGAGCACCTGGGGCGGTGCGGCCACTGCAGCCGGACCGCCGACCAGCTCGCCGCGTTCGACACCGGACTCGGCCTCGCCCTCGCCGAGGCGGTCCTCGGCTGGGGTGCCCGCGCCTACCTGGACTCACGGGCAAGCCGCACCGAGGAGGCGACCGAGCCGGTCCCTCGTCCCGAGACGGTCGCACCCCCCGGGGGAGAAGCCTTCCTGCCACCCGGGCCGCCGGACGAGGCAGGCCGAGCGGGCCGGGGCGCTACCGCCGGACCGAGGAGGAGGGCGGGTTCCGCCGGGCGGGGACGCCGGGGTGGCCCGGCCGAGGTCCCGGCCGAGGGTGCTTCCGTGCAGTCCGTGCGCGCGGGTGGCGCCGCCGAGTCCCCGGCTTCGCCTGATTCTGCCGGGCCGACGGCCAGTTCCGGATTCGCCGAGTCGACGGGCGGCAGTGGTTCCGCCGGGCGCGGGCGCCGGGGCGGCGCCGCCGAGTCCGCGGGGCTGCGGGGCTCCGCCGGGCCGAAGGCCCCGGCCGGTGCTGCCGATGCCGCGTCCTCGCGTCGCCGCTCCTCCCGCGACACCGGCGCCGCTGCTGCCGCGGTGCCGGCCGGTCCCGGGGAAACCGCCGTCTCCGGTCGATCGGCCCAGCGAGCCGCCCGTGCCCGGCGTGCTCGGCGGCGCAATCTCGTCGTGGCCGCCGGTACCGTCAGTGGTCTGGTGGTACTGCCCCTGGTGCTGTGGTCGGTGCTCGGATCCGGCGACGGCCCCGCATCCGCCGGTGACAGCACCTCTTCCCCGGCGCCGGGGAAGGGCACCGCGAGTCCTGGCGCGTCCTGGACCGCGGTCAACGCGGCGGGCCGGGGCGCCCTGCACGGCCGGCTGCACAACCTCGCCTCCGGCCTGTGCATCGGCGTCGTGGGGAAGAAGGCCGTCAAGGGCGCCGAGACCGAACTCGCCACCTGCTCCACGACATGGAGCCAGCAGTGGACGTACGAGACCGACGGACTGCTGCGCAACTCCGCCGCCCCCGACCTGTGCCTGGACTCCCACCTCGGCTACTCGGTCCGCCTGGCCCCCTGCTCGGCCACCGGCAGCGCCGCTCGCAACGTCCGCTACGACTTCACCCTCCAGGGCGCCCTGATCCCCCGCTGGAACCAGGACCTGGCCCTCACCCCGGCCGCCACCGACGGCTCCGGCGCGCTGGTCCTCAAGTCCCGAGCCGCCGGTGCCGCCCAGCGCTGGGCCGTCGACACCACCAAGCCGGATCTGCAGATGCAGAACGTGAACTGGGACGGCGACAGCAGCCCGTTGCCGGCCCCCACCCCGCAGCGGTCGGTACCCCGGGCGACGCCCGCACCCAAGGCCTCCACCACCTCGTCGCGGGTCCCGAGCCCGACCCCGAAGGCGACCGGGGCCGCCGCGTCACCCACGCCGTCCGCCACGGCCGATCCCTGCTCCGCCTACCGGTACTACTGTGGCGGGGGCTACGGCGAGGGCGGGCACCACCGCCGTTGACTCAGGGACGGTGCGGCGGTGGCGGCGGGATGGTGCCCAGCCCCGGGGCGGGTTCCGGCCACACCAGCAGCACCGGGCAGGGCGCATGGTCGACGGCGAACCGGGCGGCCGGGCCGAGACTCTTCGGCCCGAGCCGGGACCGGTCGCCGTCCCGGGCCAGCACCAGCAGATCGGCGCCCTCGGCGGCGGCCACCACCTCCCGCTCGACCCGGCCCGCCCGCTCCTCGCGCGCACACGGCCGGCCCAGCCGCTGTGCCGCCGCGTCCAGCAGACCGGCCGCCGAGCTCCCGCCGAGCGCCTCCATCCGGTCGCCCGGATCCTTCTCCGGATGCCCCCGCCCGAGCAGCCCCGCGAACGCGCCGTGCGCCAGCCCCGGCACCTCGGGCCCGCTGACGTGCAGCAGCACCACCTCGGCGGTCTCCGGTGCATGGCTGCGCACGGCGTCCACACAGGACGGCCAGGTGCCCTCGACGAGCCAGGCGATCACACGCATCCGGTCGCCCCCTTCGGCGCACGCGAACCTCAGAGAACCTGCAGCGATCCCCACAGTGCCACGACCGCGACGGCGAGGGAGGACGGCACGGCGAGCAGGCCCAGCCGGGTGAACTCGGCGAGATCCACGCCGTGCTCGTGCTGGTGCACGATCCGCCGCCACAGCAGCGTCGCCAGCGACCCGGCGTAGGTCAGATTGGGCCCGATGTTCACCCCGAGCAGCACGGCCAGCACCGCGCCGGGCCCGGCCGGCACCGCCGGCGGCAGCAGGACCAGCACCGCGGGCAGATTGTTGATCAGGTTCGCCAGGACGGCGGCCAGCGCGGCGGTTCCCAGGAGTGCCGGCAGCCCGGTCCCGCCCGGGACCACGTGCCCGAGCACATCCGCGAGCCCGTTGTCGACGACCGCCCGCACCACGATGCCCAGCGCCGGCACGAACGCGAGAAACGCCGGGGCCGCCGCCCGTACCACCGTCAGCGGCGTCGCCCTGCGCCGCACCAGCGCCCGCCCCGCCAGCACCAGCGCACCCGCCGCCGCGACCCAGGCCGGCTCCACGCCGAACGCCGACGCCACCACGAACCCAGCCAGCGTGCAGGCCACGGTCGCCGGCGCGAACCGCGGCAGCCGCGGAGCCCCGCCGCTCTCCCCGCCCGCCGGTGCCGCCGCCACGAGATCACGGGCGAAGAACCGGCGGAACACCAGGTACTCGGCGCCGATCGCCACCAGCCACGGCAGCGCCATCAGCGCCGCGAACCGGGTGAAGCTCAGCCCGCTCGCCGCGAACGCGAGCAGGTTCGTCAGGTTGGACACCGGCAGCAGCAGCGACGCGGTGTTCGACAGATGCGTGCAGGCGTACACATGCGGCTTCGGCCGTACGCCGGTCCGCGCGGCCGTCGCGAACACCACCGGGGTGAGCAGCACGATCGTGGCGTCCAGGCTGAGGACGGCGGTGATGGCGGAGGCCAGCGCGAACACCGCCGTCAGCAGCCGCACCGGACGGCCCCGCGACCACCGGGCCATCCACGCCCCGCAGGCCCGGAACAGCCCCTCCTCATCACAGAAGTGGGCGAGCACCAGCACCGCCGCCAGGAACCCGACCACCGGCCCGAGCCGCTCCGCCTCGGCCCGCGCGTGGTCCAGCGAGATCGCCCCGGTGGCGACGGCGATGCCGGCGGCGGGAACGGCCATCACCGCCTCCGGCCACCCGAAAGGCCGTACGACGGCCCAGGCGAGGACGGCAACGAGCAGCACGGCGGACAGCGCTTCGGCGAGCGGCGTGTTCAGGGCGGGTCCTTCCGGAAGCGATCATCAGGAGTGCCCGCCCATGAAAACAGAAGACGTTGAACGTCCTACGACGACGGGCTGCCCGCCGCGCCCAGGAACTCCGCCCAGCCGCCCGCCGGGGCCTGCCCGGGCACCAGTGTGCGCAGCTTGCGCAGCACCGCCTGGTCCTGCGCCTCCAGCCAGGCCACGAGTTGCTTGAACGACACGAAGCGCACATCGTCGCCGTGCGCTGCCATCTTCCCGATCGCCTCCTCGACGGCGTCCATGTAGATGCCGCCGTTCCAGCGCTCGAAGTGGTTGCCGATGAAGAAGGGGGCGCGGTTGGTCTCGTATGCCCGCCGGAAACCGGCGACATAGGCGTCGCGGGCCTGGGCACGCCAGGCGTCGTAATGGGCGCGGTCGCCGAGCGGGTTGCCGCCGGACTGGTTGAACATCATGTTGTAGTCCATCGACAGCACCTGGAAGGAGTGCCCGGGAAACGGTATGGACTGCAGCGGGAAGTCCCAGATCTTTCCGCCCTGCACCTTGCCCGGCCAGATCTGGAGCCCGCCGGGGGAGCTGGCGTCGTACTTCCAGCCGAGGGCCGCGGCCGTGGGCAGCAGGTTGGACTGGCCCTCAAGACACGGCGTACGGCCGCCGATCAGCTCCTTGCGGTAGTCGAAGGGGAGGGGCTCCAGGTCGGTGAAGCCGGTGTTGGTCTTCCACTTGGTCACGAAGCCGACGGCCTGGTCTATCTCGCTGCGCCACTCGGCCGGGGACCAGTTGCGCACGCCGTTCGCGCCGCAGAAGTGCCCGTTGAAGTGGGTGCCGATCTCGTGGCCCTCCAGCCAGGCCGCGCGGACCTGCTGGATCGTGGCGTGGATGTGCCGGTCGGCGAGGTAGCCGATCGCGGACGCGCCGACCGGGTGCTGCGGCGGACGGTACAGGTGCTTCTTGGACTCGGGCAGCGTGTAGATGCCGCTGAGGAAGAACGTCATCTTCGCGCCGTGGTCGGCGGCCACCTTGCGGAACCGGGAGAACAGATTGTTGCTCAGCTCGCCCGCGCCGTCCCAGGAGAACACCACGAACTGCGGAGGCTTCTGACCCGGCTTCAGCCGCTCGGGCTTGGGCTGGTGCGGCTGGGCCCCGGTGTCGGCCGTGGAGCCGTCACCTATCGGCTTGGCCGGCCGGGCCTGGGCGGTGCCCCTGCCGTCCGCCGGGCCGTCGACCGAGAGGCCGGTGCCGGAGGAGCACGCGGCCAGCGTGCCCAGGGCGCCCGCCGCCGCGCCCGCCGTCAGCACCCGCCTGCGTGAGATCCCGCTCATCTTCTCCCCGATTTCCTCGTCACGGCCCTTGGGGGCCTGCTCGCCGGTGTAGGTCGACGGGTTCGATGACGGGGTCCAGCGGATGGATCGCGGCCTGCGGCGCCTGTTGCCGTCCTGTGACAGTTGTGGCGCGCTCATGACGAACCCCGCTGCCGGGGGAGTGGGGCAGCGGGGTTCGTCCCGGGGATGTGGGCAGTGGTCAGGGAGCGGTGCCCGGGCTGAGCGGCGACAGGAAGACGGACGAGGAGTTGCCGGAGACGGGCACCGCTCCGCCCGTCCAGGCGACCTTCAGCGCGTCCCGCTCGTCCGGCGGCGTCACCAGCAGCGCGGCCGGGGTGGCCGTACGGGCGCCGCTGACACCGGGGTTGGAGAAGGTCAGCCCGGCCCAGGCACTCTGCCCCGACTTGAGGGTGACGGTGACCGGGGAGCCCGACTCGCGCTGCGGGTCCGGGCCGAGCTGTGCGCCGGAGGCGGTCACGAACGCCGTGCCCGGATAGCCGTGCAGGGTGCAGGTCCGGCCGGACCTGTTGGTGAGGACGACCGGGAAGTTCTCCTGGCCGGCGCCCGGGTCGTTGCGGCCCACCGAGGCGCGCAGCTCGGAGGTGTGGCAGCGGTTGCTCGCCGCGGGCGTGGCCGTACCGCCGCCCGTGGACGCGGTGGCCTTCGTGGTCGAGGACGAGGGGACGGTACTGCGGGACGCCGCCGGGGCGGACGTGGGGGACTCCGGGCTCTTCGTGGTGCCGGTCGCCGGGGCGGCCGTACCGGAGACCGTCATCGGTGGGTTGCTGTGGACGTCCTGGCCGTTGCCGCAGGCGGTCAGGAGCCCCAGCACGGTGACCGTGCCCACGAGCAGGGTCCCGCGCCGCGCGGACCGGGGTGTGTACACCATGTAGAACACTCCTGGATGGTCACGGCACGCGGCGGACCGCGTGCCTGACGGCGCGGACTGCGCCGTCCTCACACTCCGATGCACCGAACGCCGGAAAAGTTCGGCACGGAGGGTTTTCTTCCCCGCCGCGACCGCCGCCAGCCGCCCGTCAGGTCACGCTCAGCGAACGGAGTATCCCCTCGGTCGCGTCCCCGGCGCCCCGCTCGCGCACCTGTACGTACACCTGGGGCTGCGCGGCGCCGTCCGCCGGGTTCAGCGCGGACTCCGTGACCGAACCGCCGTCCGGGCAGCCGCTCCAGGCCCGCACCAGGCCGTGCCAGTCGCCGTCGGTGAAGGTGCGGCTGCCGGAGTAGCGGCAGCCGGAGTGGGTGAGGGCCTTCACCTTCGCGGTGACGTCGCCGTGCTCGCTCACCCCCACGAACACGCCGTCCACCGCCTTCCGCAGATCGGGCCAGTGGCTCAGGTCGTCGGCGACCACCAGCCCCGGTTCACGCCCCTTGCCGAGTCCCAGCGTGGCCGGGTCCCAGCCGGAGTTGCGCAGCTCGCGGCTCCAGCCGGCCGGAACCTTCACGACCACCCGTCCGGTCGAGTCCGTCACCCGGACCTCGTCCGAGGAACCGCCGCGGTTGATCAGCACGGTCACCGTGGCCGCGGCCGCTGCCGCGGCGAGGAGCGCGGCCAGGGCCAGCGTCACCGCGTTCAGCCGGCCGCGGACGCCGTCCAGCCGCCGGGCGGGCCGGAGCGCCAAGGACGCCGACAGCCGGTCCAGCTCGTTCGCGAACGCCTGTGCGCCGGGCCAGCGCCGCGCGCGGTCCGGCTCCAGCGCGCGCAGCAGCGCCCGCTCCACGTCGTCACCGAGGTCCGGCCGCAGCCGCCCGGGCGGTACGACCCTGCCCGGCGGGCCCGGCACGCTGCCGGTGACCAGCTCATAGCCGACCGCCCCCAGGCTGTAGACGTCGGCACGCTCGTCGATGCCCTCGCCGGGCTCGGCCTGCTCCGGTGGCTGATAGCCCGCCGAGCCCGCGGCCAGCGTGAGCACCGAGGCCTGCGCGAGGCTCTTGGCGAGCCCCAGGTCGGCCAGCAGCACCCGCCGGGTGCCGTCCGGGGCGGTGTGCAGCAGCACGTTGGTGGGCTTGATGTCCCGGTGCACGATGCCCGCCTCGTGCAGCGCGGCGGCGGCCCGGGCGGCCTCGGCCGTCAGCGCGAGCGCGTGCCCCACCGGCAGCGGCCCGCCCGCCAGCAGATCGGCGAGGGTGCCGCCGTCGGCGTACTCCATCACGAAGTACGGCCTGCCGTCGGGGAGTTCGCCGATGTCGTAGACCTGCACCACACGGCTGGAGCCGGCCCGGCGCAGCAGCCGCGCCTCGGACAGGAAGCGGTCCCTGATGTCGAGCCGGTGGGCCCAGTTGTCGGCGAGGACCTTGACCGCGACCGGTGCCTGAAGCTCGTCGTCATGGGCGAGCCAGACCGTGGCGAAGCCGCCGGTGCCCAGCGGCCGGTTGAGGCGGTAGCGGCCGATCCGCTCCAGGGAGTGCATACGACTATCATGCCTGGCCTGAGATCGACTTGAAGGAGGGCCCGTCCGTGCAGGACCAGGCGCCGTTGGAAGACCTCGCGCGGCGGGCCGCCGCCGGCGACAGCGCGGCCCTGGACCGGCTGCTCACCGAGATCCGGCCGGAGGTCCTGCGACGCTGCGGGCGCTTCCTGCCGTGCCGGGAGGACGCCGAGGAGGCCGCGCAGGACGTGTTGCTCCAGGTGGCCCGGTACATCTCCGGCTTCGAGGGCCGCAGCCGCTTCAGCACCTGGCTGTACACCGTGGTCGCCAACTGCGCCCGGCAGAAGTACCGCGAGCTGAAGCGGCGGGCCGCCGAGCAGCCGGCCGCCATCGAGCCGTCGTACGCCGTCGACCCGCGCACCACCAGCGTCATCGCCGGCTCCCGGGTGGATCTGCTGGAGGCGCTGGACCGGCTGGAGCGGACACATCCGCACCTGGTCGCGCCGCTGGTCTACCGGGACATCTGCCAGCTGGACTACGCCGAGGCCGCCGAGCGCGTCGGCATCCCGCTCGGCACGCTCAAGTCCCGTCTGCACGAGGCCCGCAAACAGGTACGGCCGTGGCTGGCGGGGTCCTGAGCGCTACTCGTCCTCCTCGAAGAGGGGCAGTTCCGCCCAGATCGTCTTTCCCTCCGGGGTGTGCCGGCTGCCCCAGCGCTGGGTGAGCTGGGCGACCAGCAGCAGGCCACGGCCGCCCTCGTCGAAGGTCTTGGCCCGGCGCAGGTGCGGAGCGGTGTGGCTGGTGTCGGACACCTCGACGATCAGCGTGGTCGCATCGTGGATCAGCCGCAGCCGGATGGGGTGCGAGCCGTACCGGATGGCGTTGGTGACCAGCTCGCTGACCACCAGTTCCGCCGTGAAGGCCGCCTCGCTCAGCCCCCAGGTGTCCAGCTGCTCCACGACCTGCTTGCGGATCGGAGCGACCAGTGCCGGGTCGGCCGGGATGTCCCAGGTCGCCACCTGCGAGGCCGGCAGGCCCTGGGTGCGGGCGAGCAGCAGCGCCACGTCGTCGGGGACGCCACCCGGCGGCAGCAGGGCGTGCAGCACACGGTCACAGGTCACGTCGAGGGAGCCGGTGTGCCCGGCCAGCGCCTCGTACAGCAGCTCGCGGCCGGCGTCCCCGTCCCGCCCCCGGGACATCACCAGACCGTCGGTGTACAGCGCGAGGACGGTGCCCTCGGGCAGTGCCAACTCGGCGGACTCGAAGGGCAGCCCGCCCAGGCCCAGCGGGGGACCGGCGGGCAGGTCCAGCAGATGCGGCCGGCCGCCCGGCCGCAGCAGCACGGGCGGCGGGTGCCCGGCGCGCGCCAGGGTGCAGCGCCGCGACACCGGGTCGTAGACGGCGTACAGGCAGGTCGCGCCGACCTCGCCGGGGCTGCCGTCGCCGCCGGACTCCTCCGACAGCCGGATCACCAGGTCGTCCAGGTGGGTGAGCAGCTCGTCCGGGGCCAGATCGATGTCGGCGAGGGTGCGCACGGCGGTCCGCAGCCGGCCCATGGTGGCCGAAGCCTCCACGCCGTGTCCGACGACGTCCCCGACGACCATCGCGACCCGCATCCCGGACAGCGGGATCACATCGAACCAGTCGCCGCCCACTCCGGCCCGCGCGGCCGGCAGATAGCGGGAGGAGGCCTTCAGCGCGGCCGTGCGCGGCAGGGTGCGCGGCAGCAGGCTGCGCTGGAGCGCGAGCGCCGTCTCGCGTTCGCGGGAGTAGCGGCGGGCGTTGTCGATGCAGACGGCGGCCCGGGTGGTGATCTCCTCGGCGAGCAGCCGGTCGTCCGCGGTGAACGGGTCCGGGCGCCGGTGCCGCGTGAGGACCGCCACGCCGAGGGTGAGCCCACGGGCCTGGATGGGCACCGACATCGAGGAGTGCATGCCGAATCTGCGCACCCGCTCGCTGCGCGCGCTGTGCCAGGTAAGCCATGGCAGCAGGTCGCCGACGGTCCCGGACGCGGTGATCGTGTGGCCCGCGGTCAGCGAGTCCGCCTGGGCGGAGCCGGCCGGGTACTCCTCCGTCTGCCCGGGCTCCATCACCGCCTCCGGCACGCCGTCCAGGACCGACCGGTGGGCGGCCCGGCGCAGGGTGACCGGCGCCGAGAGGCGGGCCGGGGGCTCGCCGCCGTAGTCCTGCGGGTCCAGCAGGTCGATGGTGACGAAGTCGGCGAGCACGGGCACGCACACGTCCGCCAGCTCCTGCGCGGTGCGGGTGACGTCCAGCGTGCTGCCGATGCGCACGCTCGCCTCGTTCACCAGCTGCAGCCGCTGCCGGGCGCGGTGGCTGTCGGTGATGTCGTGCGCGGCCAGGCACACCCCGCGCACCCGGCCCTGCGCGTCCCTGACCGGCGCCATCCGGGCGAGCCAGGCATGCGCGCGGTCCTCGCCGCCGGTGTGCACGAAGGTCTGCACATCCAGCGGCCGGCCCGTGGTCAGCACCTGGAGCATGCCCTGCTCCAGGTCGTCGCTCTGCGGCCGGCCGCCGATCTCCACGAGCCGCAGCCCGCGCAGGCGCTCCTCCGGCAGCCCGATGACCTCGGCCATCGCCTCGTTCATCCGGCGCAGCCGCAGCTCCGCGTCGTACACGGCGACCGCGCACGGCGACTGGATGAGGTCCGCCGCGGCGAGCGGGTCGTCCTCGGCGGGCGGTTCTTCGGGAGGCAGCGGGGTGACGACGAGCCAGTCGCCGCCGTGTCCGTCGTGCGGCGGCCGGCGGTGCACGAGCAGCCAGACCGGCACGGTACGGCCGTCCCGGTGGCGCAATCCGACGGTTCCCTCCCAGCGGGCGCCCGTGGGCAGGGCCGACGGGTACTCCCCGGCGAGCAGCCGGGCGGCGGGACGGCCCAGGACGGCGTCCGCCGGGTGGCCGAGCAGGCGCCTGGCGCCCTCGTTCCACTCGACCAGCTTTCCCTCGTCGTCGATGACAGCCCGGGCCGTCGCCGCGTCGTCGAACGGATAGACCCGGCTCATCGTCGCCGCTCCCAAGCGCACACTCACAGTGAACAGGTGGCACCTCTCGCGTTCCAGCGTAGTGCTTCGGGGACTCCTGTGAACCACGGCCTCCGCCGGCCCGGCCCGGTCGGTCGAACACGGTCAAGGGGGAGATCCGGCCGATCTGCGACCCCGGGCGGCCGTGGGTGCCCGACCTCTGTTTGTTCACGATCAGTTGTGAGCATTTCTGAGCCGGGCCGGAGCGCTGCTGAGCATCGCGGCGGCCGCCACACCATGCCGCTGCGGGACGGCCGGCGCTTCGCCCTGGTCAACCCGGGCGGCATCACCGACCCGACCGGCGCCTGCGCACGCGCCGCCGCTCCGCCGGCTGTCCTCCACCCTGCCGCCGGCCTCCACCGGCCGGCGGATATCGGTCGAGTTCGACGACGTCCACGACCCTCGGCGTCAGGGAGTTGAAGCGAGCGCCTCCCGATGGGCGCCTCGTGGCAGGGCCGGCTGCAGCGCACCCTCGTGCGTGAGCAGCCACCGCTTGCCCTCGACTCCGCCCGCGTACCCGCGCATGGTGCCGTCCGCGCCGATCACCCGGTGGCAGGGGCGCACCAGAAGCAGGGGATTGGCGCCAAGCGCCCGGCCCAGCGCGCGGAGTCCGGCGCGCGGCACGCCCAGGCGGGCCGCCAGCGCGCCGTAGGTGGTCGTCGTGCCGTAGGGGATGTCGTCGAGGGCCTGCCACACCGCCCGCTGGAACGGGGTGCCGGTGGCAGCGAGCGGCAGCTCGAACCGGGTCCGACGGCCCGCGAAGTAGGCGTCCAGCTGCCTGTGCGCCTCGGCGAACGGGCCGTCGTCGCGGTCCTCCGCGCGGACGGTGGGTGCGCCGCGCTGCCCCGGCACACTGAGGGAGCCGAGCGTCAGGCCGGACGGCGACACCGAGCCGGTCAGCAGCAGGTCGCCCAGCGGGCTCGGGTGGACGGTGTGCAGGGTGCGTGTGCTCATCGGAGTGCTCCTCGTGTCCTGCCGGGGTCTCTTTCCGTGCTGCCGAGTCTGCTGCGCCCCACGCTCGCTGACCGGCGGGAATCGGACTTGGCTTTCGCACCCCTCGGGTACCGCGGAAAAGGGCACTTGACCTGCCGATATTTACGGGTGAGTACCCGCGCGGTACCGTGAGGGACATGCCAGCTCTCAACGTGGAGTTCAGCGAACGGGAACTCGAGGACCTGCGGCAGATCGCCAAGGAGCGCGGTACGTCGATGAAGGCCCTCGTGCGCGAGGCCGCAGCCGCCGACATAGCGCGCCACCGGGCCCTGCAGGAAGGCGCCGAGGCCTTCCGGCAGTTCTTCGCCGCGCACGCCGAGGAGTTCGCGGCGGCCTTCCCCGACGACGAACCCGTTGCGAAGGACGAGGCCGCCTGACGCATGCCTTCCGTCATCCATATCGACGTCCCCTGGCTGCTTCAGCGCCACGAGGAGGTCCTGCCCGACCAGCCCGCGGTCGACGACTTCTCCGCGCTGGTCGCCGCTGTCGCCCGGCACCGCGTGGATCCGCCCCGGCTCGGCGTGGACTCCGACCCCGCCTGGCGGGCCGCCGCCCTGCTGCACACCCTCGCCGTGCTCAAGCCCCTGCCCGCGGCCAACGCCCGCTTCGCCTGTGCGACCGCCGTGGCCTACATGTTCGTCAGCGGCGTCGGCATCGACCCGCCGTACGGCGCACTCGTCGACCTCGCCCGCGATCTGATGTCGGGCAAGGCGGACGTGTACGGCGCGGCCGACCGGCTGCGCTCCTGGCAGATCTGAGGAGGCCCTGCAACCGACTTGGGCTCCGCCCTGCCGGCGGACGGCGGGACTCCGGTGGCGGGGCCCAGCCCGTCCCGGCCGGCGGGGGAAGCCGCCGGGGCCGCCGGCCGGGGCAGGGTGAGCGAGACCGCCGGCCGAGGGCGGGAGGAACGGGGCCGGCGGCCGGTTTCGCGCGGGCGCACCTCCCTCACCCGCGCGGGGCCTTTCCCAGGAGGCCTCCCAGTCCACTACCGGCCCGCACCCTCCGGAAGCGTGCGCGGCCGGCCGGTTCGTGCGCACGCTTCACACGGGGCGTATGACTTCTCGAAAGCCGGTCACGAAACCAGAGCCCCTGCCCGCTGTTTGACTCTCTTTCAAAACTTCCGATGTTGTGCGGGTGCTCTGTTGCTCGTGTGGAAGTTGTGCGAGGGTTGAAACGCCCGTGCGGGGGGTAGAGTCCGGGGTTCCTCCGGCAGAAGCGGAACTTCACCGGCCGAACTCCGGCCCATTCCCCTCTCCGCGCGCCGCAGAGGTACGCATCGACGCAGCACGCACCATAAGGAACACGCTCAGTGCTCACCCCCCACCCCCCTCGTCCGCCCTATCCGCCGCCCGGCGACGACTCCGGGGAGTCCGACGAGTTGCTCGCCGGTCCGCTGCGGGCCGGCTCCGACGCGGAGGGCTCCCGCTCCGCCGCCCTGCTGATGGCCCGGCACTGGCAGCCGGCCCACGATTACGCGGTCGTCTGCCTGGCGCTGTCCGGGCCGCTCGCCCACATGGTCACCGCCACCGCCTTCCACCAGGTCCTCGGCCGGCTCGCGCTCGGCGAAGGAGCCGAAGCGCTGCGCCCCCGGCTGCTGGTGACGGTCCGGGACACGGTCGTCAACTGGTCCGGCACCGACCGGATCACCGCCGTACTGCCCGGACTGGGAAAACCCGCCGGGGGCCGTGGGATGCGCGCCGCGAAGACCCTGATACCGGAGAACCGCGCGCTGTCGGAACGCTCCTTCCACGCCCTTCCCCGGCCGGAGCAGGCGCTGTTGTGGCACATCGAGGTCGAGGCCGAGCCGATAACCGTTCCCGCGGCCCTGCTCGGCATGGACATCGAGAGCGCGGCGGTCGCACTGGAGCAGGCGCGGGAGAAATTCCGGGAGGGCCTGGTGCGGGCCCATCGGGAACTCGCGCCCGGCAAGGAATGCCGTTACTACAACCGCCTGCTCGACGTTCCGATCCGCCGCGGCGGTGCCGGCGCGTTGCTGCCCGACGTCCAGGAGCACCTGTCCGCCTGCCCCTACTGCCGGCACGCCGCCGAGCAGCTGGGCCATGCAGACGCAGCCCTGGGCGTCCTGCTCGCCGAGGCCGTGCTCGGCTGGGGCGCCCGCCGCTACCTCGAATCCCGCCCCGGCCGCCGTCCGGGCCCTTCCCGGGGCCGTGGTGGCTCCCGGCGCTCCGGCGGACGCCGGCGCGGCGGCAAGCCGGGCCTGCTCGCCCGCGCCGCCCTGACCGGCGCCCGGCGGCGCGGCGACGGCGAACCCGGGGCCCTTGACCCCGCCCCGCGCGGCCGGCGGCGCGGCGGCGAGCCCGGTCCGCTCGCCCGGATCCCCGGCACCGCCTGGTCCTCCAGGACGCTGCTCACCGGGGTCGGCGTCGCCTCGGCCGGGCTGCTGGCGACCGTCCTCGCGATCAGCGCGTGGCCGGACGGCGGCGACGGCACCGATCCGGTCGCCTCGACCAGCGCCGTCCCCGGCACCGCCACGGGCCAGTCCCCGCCGTCCTCCGCCACCGGCCCCGCGCAACTGCCCACCGCCGGCCGTCCCACCCGGCTGCGCAACGCCGCCGCCGGGCTGTGCCTGGACATCAAGGGCACACCGAAGGCCGGGGCGAGCACCGCCCTCGCCGTCTGCTCCTCGGCCCTCACCCAGCAGTGGACGTACGACGCCGACGGGTTGCTGCGCAGCGCGGCCGACTCGGGACTGTGTCTGGACTCGCACGCCGACGCCGGTGTGGTGATCCTCGGCACCTGCGCCGACGCCGGTTCCCCGCGGGGCGACGACGTGCGCTACGACCGCACCGAGCAGGGCGAGTTGCTGCCCCACTGGGACCGGACCCTCGCCCTCGCGAGCTCCGGCCAGAACGCCGGCGCCGACCTCGTCGTCAAGGTCCGCGACCGCTCCGCAGGCCAGCGCTGGACACCCGACACGACCTCGGCGAGCCCCGGCTCCCTGTCGGTCGCGGGTACGGGGGGCCCAATGGCGCGGCCGGCAACGCTGGGACGGCACGCCTAGGCCCTGCCGTCACACTCCCGCCCGCCCTGCGGGGCGTCGTCGCCCGGTCCGGCGGGGCCACCGATCATGGTGATCATTTCATGAACACAAGGCGTCACGAAGGGGTCCGGCGCGGACGGAGTCGGAATGTTTCAGGACGATTAACGAAGCGCTGATTTTCAGCCATCCGGAAGGCCCGGAAGCCCCGGACCCGCTCAGTTCCTGGGTCACGGTGTGCGGATTCCGTGACTTCACGCCACTACTTCAACACGAAAGGTTACCGAAACCCATGCGTTCGATGTGAGTTTCCACGGCGGACTCGGCAGAGTGGCGCTCGCCGCCCCGGCGCCCGACCGGGTCCGGGCCGGCGACTCGTCTGTTCGAGCGGAAGGATGCACACAATGCGGAACACCGCGCGCTGGGCAGCGGCCCTCGGCCTCACGGCCGCCGCCGTTTGCGGACCCCTGACCGGGGCCGCCGTCGCTGCACCGGGCGCCGCCCCGTCGTCGCTCTACGCCCCCTCGGCGCTGGTGCTCACCACCGGCCACGGCAACGACGCGGCCACGGCCACTCCGGAGCGCGCCGTCACTCTGACGTGCGCCCCCACGGCCTCCGGCACCCACCCGGCCGCAGCCCAGGCCTGCGCAGCACTGCGCGGCACCGGCGGCGACTTCAACGCCCTGAAGGCCGGCGAGGTGTGGTGCAACAAGCTGTACAACCCGGTCGTCGTCACCGTCCAGGGCGTCTGGCAGGGCAAACGCGTCTCGTACGAGCGCACCTTCGGCAACAGCTGTGAGCGTGACGCCATCGGCGACGGCGTCTTCGCCTTCTAGAGACCGGGATCGCACGTGTCCCCGCACACGCCGGATCAGGTCCGCAACTGGGGAGTGCGGCCCCTGGAGCGGGGTACCTGCGATCTCGCACCGGAACCGACGGGCGGAGTGGGGCCGCCCGCCGGATTCCGGGCACACAGCCGCTCCCCGGGCAGGCCCGTGGGGGGCCTTTCCCGGGGAGCGGCGAAAAACAAGCGGTTTCAGTCGCTGTCCTTGACCTTGCGCCGGTGACTCGTGTCGCACCAGGGGTAGCGGCGACTGCGCCGGCAGGTACACAGAGCGACACGGAAACGGTCCGAAGACACCGTCGTGCCGTCCTCCAATTCGATCTCGACCGGTCCCTCCACCAGCAGCGGCCCCCGCCGCTGCACCGTGATCCGACGGGCCCGGTCAGCGCGTTCGTTCGGCACGGACGACCACCAGCTCCTCCCTGTGTTCGTCCGGGGAGATGAGGCCACGCCCGCGCAGCCACTCCTCCCGGGAGCGCAGCACCGGCCCGAAGGCGATCCAGCGGCGCCGGATCACCGCGGCCTTCAGACCCGCGGCGCGCAGCAGTTCCAGCGTGCGATAGGGATCGCTCAGCGAGGAGTGCACGGTCAGCAGCACGCCTCCGGGGCGCAGCAGCGCGGGTGCGTCCCGGCAGATGCGGTCCAGCAGCAGCCGTCCGTCCTGGCCCGCGTCCCAGGCCCGGGACCTGCCGCGCGGGCCCCGGCCGGCATCGGGTGCCGGAACGTAGGGCGGGTTCGCGAGGATCAGGTCGTACGTACGGCCCCGGACCGGTGCGAAGAGGTTGCCGCGCCGGATCCGTACCGGCAGCCGGGCCAGCCACGCATTCACCCGTGCCGTCAGCACCGCCAGCCGGGACACGTCCACTGCCGTGACCTCGGCGCCCTGCCGGGCCGCCGCCAGGGCCAGCGCCCCGCTGCCGGTCCCGACGTCGAGCACGCGGGCACCGGGCGGCACAGCCTCCTCGCGGAGGGCCTCGACCAGCAACTCCGTGTCGTCCTGGGGGGCGTACACGCCCGGTAGCGCCAAAGTGATCACATCGCGCGAGTACCCCGGCATTCAGGATGTATGGGCCATTTCCGGCTTCAGGGGCGTTCGCAGGGAGGAGCGCCCGGCGCGCCAGTCGGCGAGCAGCCGACGGGCCAGACGGTCCTCCAGATACTCGGTGGCGTCGATCCCGAAGGCGACGTCCGGCGCCAGCTCCGGCTCCTCGGCGAGCAGTCCGCCGATCACGTCATGGCGTACGACCTGTTCGTGCACCGCGTCCGCCTCGACGTGCTCGTCGTAGAAGAACTCCGCAGCGGCTCCGGCGCCGGTGCGGCGCATCGCCTCGGCGAGCCGGCGGGAGCCCGGCGAAGAGGTGATCTCCACTTCGGCGAAATGACCCACCAGCGCGGCGCGCAGCTCCCGGTGCAGGCCGAACAGGGACATCAGGTTGACGACGGCCAGCATCTCGGCGCGGGCCGCGTCCAGATAGCGGCCGTAGGCGGTGTCCAGGCCCAGGTCCGTCATCAGCGCGGCGAACAGGCGCGCGTGCACCCGGTCGGCCCGGCCGCCGCCGAACTCGTCGTACTCCACCGCCGCCATCGCCGCCTTGGCCCGCCCCCACAACCGGGGCAGCACCCAGGCGTGCGGGTCGGCCTCCTTCAGGTGGTACAGGGAGCGCTGGGCGGCGTACTCGCGCAGGTGCCACAACTCGCCGTCGGCTTGGAGGAAATGGGTCACCCCGGTCCCCTCGGCCGGTTCGACGAGGAGCGCGGCGAGCGCGTCGTCGAGGCTGTCATGGCACGGCGTGTCGGCGCGCAGCGCGGACAGGAAGCGCCGCTCCAGCGCGGCGCGGACGCGAAGCAGGTCCGGGTCCCATTCGAACTCCGGGCCGACACCGGCGAAACCCCGGTAGTGCAGCTCGTAGCACAGGTACAGCGCGAGCTGCAGGTCGTCGCCGTAGGGATCCGCCGCCTTCGTCTCCTCGGGGCGGGGGAGGGAGCCCGCACCGCGCAGGTACGCGGTGATCGCGGCGGACAGAGGGCCTCGGGGCGGGGGCAACTGGGGGCCTCGGGGATGGCTGCTCATGAGGTTCGGGTACCCCCGCCTCCGAAAGGCATCAATGAGGCATCGGTGGTCCCTCCGGAGCCGTCGGTGCTCCCTCGGAGCCGCCGTGCTTCCTCAGAGCCGTCTTCCTCTGAGCGCCCGGTGTCCCTCCGGAACGTTTCGGTGAGCCGCCGGTCCGGCCGTCTCACTCTCCTTCCGCCTGCTCCTGCGCCGCGGTGTTCGGAGTGATGGCGTCCCCGGCCGCACCCGAAGCCTCGGCCTCGTCGCGCTTCTCGGCCTCCTCGACCTCCCGGAGCACCTCCTCCAGCGCCGACTCGGGCCGGTCCTCGTGCTCGTTGCCACCGTTCCCGCCGGACATGGCGCCTCCTCCCGTCCTCGCCGACGTCTTGATCCACCACGGGTTACCCGCCCGTGCCGTCTCAAGCGTCCCGCCAGGGAATGCGCCGGGTACACCGGGCCGGCACCGCCGGCCCTACCGCTCGCAGGCGTCACCGGACCGGCGCACCAGCCCCGGTTCCAGCGGCGGCCACCCCTGACCGGCCCATCAGCCACCGGTCAGCCACCCCGGCCCCAGCACGGCCGCGCCGCCCAGGACGAAGAGGAGTCGTGCGCAGCCAGGCGGTACCCCGCCCGCACCATCCGGCGATTTCGGCACCTCGGTTCCGGCCGACGCAGGCGTTCGGCGGGGTTCCGCCGTGCGCGGTGTTTCAGTGTGTGGCGCCCTGGATACACCGCGAGGGTTCGGCCCCGGAACTCGCGAGCCCGTGCACACACGTCGCAGTGAGGTCGTCACCATGTCCCATGCCCCGCCCCCCGCAGGACCGTCGGACCGCACCGGGCCGGTCGCGACCTCCGTCCCCGAGCCGGGTCCCGCCCCAGGATCCCGGGACCAGGCCGGCCGGCACCGCGCCGCCCTGGTGACGGGCGCCTCCTCGGGCATCGGCGCCGTCGTCGCCCGCCGGCTCGCCGCCGAGGGCGGCTGGCGGCTGGTGCTGAACGGACGCGACACCGCACGCCTGGAGCAGGTGGCCGCCCAGGTCGGCGCCCTGGCCCTGCCGGCGGACCTCACCGGGCCGGGCGCCGGCCGTCTGCTCACCGATCTCGTCCTGGACCACGCGGGACGCCTCGACCTGCTGGTGGCCGGCGCCGGCGTGGGCTGGGCCGGCGACTTCACCGGAATGCCCCACGCCCGCATCGACGAGGTCGTCGGCGTCGACCTGCTGGCCACGCTGCACCTCGTGCGCGCTCTGCTGCCCCACATGGTCGCGGCCGGCTCGGGGCGCATCGTGCTCATCGGATCCGTCGCGGGCAGCTTCGGCGTGCGCGGCGAGGCCGTGTACTCCGCCGCGAAGGCCGCCCTGGCCGCCTTCGCCGACTCCCTGCGCTACGAGCTGCGCCGTACCGGGGTGGGCGTCACCCTTGTGATCCCCGGCGTGGTCGACACCCCCTTCTTCGAGCGGCGGGGCGCCCCCTACACGAGGGCCTGGCCCCGCCCTGTGTCACCCGAACGGGTGGCGGACGCCGTCTGGAGTGCCGTGCTGCACGGCAAGGACGAGGTGTACGTCCCCGGCTGGCTGGGCTTCCCCGCCCGGGTGCGCGGCCTCGCGCCCGGGCTCTACCGGCGGCTCGCCGCGCGCTTCGGATGAACCGCCATGACCGCCGTGACCGTGCTGCTCGCCCTGCTCGCGGCGCTCTCCAACGCCTCCGCCTCGGTGCTGCAGCGCCGGGCCGCCGTGCAGGAATCCGACGAGGGCACCGGAGCGCGGGCCGCCCTGCGCCGGCTCACCCATCTGCTGCAGCGCCCCAACTGGCTGGCGGGCACCGGGCTGCTGGCGCTGTCCAGCGTGCTGCAGGGCGGGGCGCTGGCCACCGGCAGCCTGTCCCTCGTCCAGCCGCTGCTCGCCGCCGAGCTGCTGTTCACCCTGGTCGTGGGCAGTGTCGTCTTCCGGCGTGCGCCGGACCGCCGGACCTGGCTGGCGTTCGCCGCCCTCGCCGTCGGGCTGGCCCTCTTCCTCGTGGCCGCGTCGCCGTCCGCCGGGCTGCCCACGGCATCGCCCCGGTCCTGGCTGGTGGGCGGCTGTGGAGCGCTCGGTGCCGTGGTGCTGCTGGTGGCGGCCGCCCGTCCGACGAAGGGTGCCGCCCGGGCCGCGCTGCTCGGCCTCGCCTCGGCCGTGTCCTTCGCGACCACCGCCGCACTGCTCAAGGAGGCCGTGGGGCGGCTCGGCCAGGGGCCGGACGCGATGTTCGGCCACTGGTCGCTGTACGCCACCGGCGCCGTCGGGATCGTCGCCTTCCTGCTGCTGCAGAGCGCGTTCGGCGCCGGTTCCCTGACGGCCTCCCAGCCTGCCCTCACCCTCGGCGACGCGATCACCAGCGTCATCCTCGGCTGGGTGCTGTTCGACGAGGTGATCCATCTCGGACTGCGCGTGATTCCGGAAGTCATCGGTGTCGGGCTGATCGGTGCGGGCAGCCTCGGGCTCGGCCACGCGTCGGCCGAGGGACAGGAGTGGGACACGCACGTGCGGGACCGCCGGGACCGCAGGACACGTCACTCGAACCGAGCACACCGTTAGGGCGCCGCCGTGAGAGAGCGGGGCCCCACCACCAGGAGGGCAGTTCAGCGATGTCCCTGATGTCCGGCCGCCCATGGCGGAAGGCGGCCCTGCTGCTCCCGGTCGGGGTCGCGGCCGCACACATCGGACCGGCGGCCACCTGGCTCCCGGGCGTACGGCTGCTGCTGTTCCCCGGGCTCTGCGGCACCGGCCGCCGCCGGCACGTCGCGCTGACCTTCGACGACGGCCCGGACCCCGCCTCTACGCCACGTTTCCTGGACGCGCTGGACGAGCTCGGCGTGCGGGCGACCTTCTTCGTGCTCGGCGAGAACGTGGTGCGCCATCCCGCGCTGGCCCGGGAGACCGCCCGGCGCGGACACGAACTGGCGGTGCACGGCTGGACGCACGACCGCCCCTGGCAGCCCGCCCCCGCCCGGGACGCCGCGCAGATCGCCCGGACCGTCCGCGCGGTGCACGACGTCTGCGGCCACCTGCCGCAGTGGTACCGGCCGCCCTACGGGATCCTCACCTCCGGACGCTGGCTGGCCGCACGCCGGGCCGGGCTGAGGCCGGTGCTGTGGTCGGCGTGGGGCAAGGACTGGACGGCCGACGCCACCCCGGCGTCCGTACGGGACCTGGTCGCGGCGGATCTGCGCGGTGGTGGCACCGTCCTGCTGCACGACTCCGACCGCTTCGCGGCCCCCGGTTGCTGGCGCTCGGCCCTCGGCGCGCTGCCCGCCCTGGTGACGGACTGCCGTGAGGCCGGCCTTTCGATCGGCCCCCTGCGCGACCACGGGGCACTTCACTGAGAACCCCTGCCGCGTGGCTGGGTGGACGCGGGGGCGCTGATGCGGGGTCGGGGGGCCGGGGGGTCGCCCGACGTGTGGCCGGCAGACGCGGGCGAATCGCCCGAGGCGGTGGCCGGGCAGGGGCCGGGGAGTCGCCCGAGGCGGTGGCCGGGTAAAGGCCGGAGGCCGCCCGAGGCGCCGGCCGGGCAGAGGCTGAGGAGCCGAACGCGAGCCGGGCCCCGAGCCCGGGCTCAAGCTCCCTGGCCCGCGCCCCGGAGCGCCGAGCCCTGGCCCCGAGCCGCGCCCCGGAGCCCCGATCCCTAGCCCCGAGCTCCGGAGCCCCTGGGCCCTGTCCCCGAGCCCGAGCTCCGGAGCGCCGAGCCCTGGCCCCGAGCCGCGTCCCGGAGCCCCGATCCCTAGACCCGAGCCTGGGGCTCAAGCCCCTAGCCCCTGGCCCCTGGCCCCTGGCCACGAGCCCGAGCTCCGGAGCGCCGAGCCCTGGCCCCGAGCCGCGTCCCGGAGCCCCGATCCCTAGACCCGAGCCTGGGGCTCAAGCCCCTAGCCCCTGGCCCCTGGCCCCTGGCCACGAGCCCGAGCTCCGGAGCGCCGAGCCCTGGCCCCGAGCCGCGTCCCGGAGCCCCGATCCCTGGCCCCCAGCCTGGGGCTCAAGCCCCTAGCCCTAGCCCCTAGCCCCTAGCCCCTGGCCCCGAGCCCGCGCCCCGGAGCGCCGAGCCCTGGCCCCGAGCCCGCGCCCCGGAGCCCTCGCCCCCGAGCTCCGGAGCCCCAAGCCCCCAGCCTCCCGTCGGCTGACCGGCGCGGTGGGCCGCGGTGGTGCGGGCGTCGGCGTTCCGTGTTCCTGCGTCACAGCGCCGTCGGGTCACAGCGCGGTCACATGTGCGCCGTCGCGTCACAGCGCCGTCACATGCGCCATCGGGTCACCCCGGAACAGCGCCCGCCCCCGGGCCACCCGTTCCGCCCGCTCCGGGCTGCCTTCCGTGAGCCTGTCCAGGGCCCTCAGCAGACCGGGCACGTCCGGGGCCAGTTCCGACACGCCGAGGTCGGCCATCCGGCGGACCCCGTCCACCCCATGGCCGGGCAGCGGCCGGTACCCGATCACCGGCAGCCCGGCGGCCAGGGCCTGTACGGCGGTCTGGCCGGCCGCGTTGTCCAGCAGGGCGTACGCGGCCGACAGCAGCCCGGGCATGTCGTCCACCCAGTCCAGGGCCAGCACCCCGGGCACCCGGGCCACCCGCTCCCGCAGCCCGGCGTTGCGCCCGCACAGCACCACCGGCAGATATCCGGCCCCCGCCAGCAGCCGGGCGGTGGTCTCCGCCCGGGACGCCGCGCCCCAGGCGCCGGCGGACAGCAGGACAGGCCGCCGGCCGGGCGCCTGCCCGGCGAAGCGCTCCCGCCACCGGGCCGCACCGGGTGCCGGTGCACAAAACTGCGGTGCGACCGCCGGACCGGTCGTCACGACGGGCCTGCCCACGGCCCGGCGCACTTCGGCCGCCGCCCCGTCCGTGAGGCACAGATACTGGTCGTTGCCGGGGTGCAGCCACTGCCGGTGCACGGCGAAGTCGACGAGGAAGACGGCGCTCGGCACCCGCAGCCGGCCCCGGACCCGGAGATGACCGGTGAGCTGCGCGGCCAGGTGGAAGACCGACACCACCACATCGGCGTCCAGCCGCCGCACGAGGTCCGTCAGCCGGTCACCGGCGAGCCGGGCCAGCGGTACTCCGCTCGGGCGCGGACCCGTGCCGCCGCGCAGGAAGGCGCCGTAGACACCGGCGTACGCCCAGGGAAAGTGTCGTACCGACGCCTGGTACGAGCGGCGCAGCCCGCCGCCCAGGCCGTACGGCAGCAGCCGCAGCACGTCGGCCACCTGCGGCTCGTGTCCGCACGCCGCGGCCCGCCGCGCCAGTTCGGCGGCCACGGTGTCGTGACCGGCTCCCATGCTCGCGCTCAGGATCAGCGGGCGTCGCCGGACGCCCGGCATGGCCGGTTCCGGGCAGGGCACCTCGGCAGGAGTACGCACGGGTTCCGATTCTCCGGTGCGCACCGCCCGCAAACCGCCCACTCCGCCGCCGTGTCACCGACAGCACGGGCACGCGACACGGCACCGGCGTGAGTTGCCCGGAGCGCGCCGGGGTGGATGAATCGGCACAGGACAGCGTGTGGGCGGCGAGCACGGGAGGAGCCGTGAGGCGGTTGCGGCGCGGGCTGCACCGCGCTTGGGAGTGGCTCCGGGCCGGAGCCCTGCTCGAACACGGCCGCGAGCTGGAACTGATGCACCGGGCCATGGGCTTCGCCACCCTGGCGCTGGTGACGCTGGCACCGCTGCTCATCGTGGTCGCCGCCGCCGATCCCCTGGTGCGGGGCGGTTTCGCCTCGTGGCTCACCGACGGCATGGGCCTGTCCGGCCCGTCCGCCCGTGTGATCACCGACGTCATCAGCCCGCCGCGCAAGGTCATCGGCACGACCAGCGTCCTGGGCGGTGTCCTGCTGGCCGTGTTCGGCGTGTCCTTCGGCGGCAGCGTGCAGAACGCCTACGAACGGATCTGGGGCGTGCCCCCCGGTCCCTGGCACCGGGTCTGGCGACAGGCGACCTGGCTGGTGGTGCTCACCGCCTACCTCTACCAGGAGGTGGCGACGAAGAACTCGCTGCACGGGGGCCAGCGGATCGCCCTGTCCGCCGTCAGCGGCGTGCTGTTCTTCTGGTGGGGGCAGCGTTTCCTGCTGGGCGGCCAGATCCACTGGCGCTCGCTGTTCCCGGGGGCCGTGGCCACGGTCATCGGCCTGGTCGGCCTGAGAGCCTTCTCCCACCTCGTCTTCACCCCGCTCATCGTCACCAACGCGCTCAGCTACGGCGCCGTCGGCACCGTGCTCGTGGTGGAGTCCTGGCTCATCGGCGTCGGCTTCGTCATCTACGGCGGTGCCCTGTTCGGCCGCTGGTTCTGCGAGCACCACTGGATGCCGCACCACGACGACCACCCGGATGCCGACGAGGAGCCCGGTTAGGCCAGCTGCCGGCGCACCAGCTCGTGCAGCCGGCCCGTGGTGTCGGCGAGCAGCTCGGCCGGGGTGCCCTGCTGGACGACCTTGCCCTCCTCCATCACGATCACCCGGTCGGCGTCCAGGACCGTCGACAGCCGGTGCGCGATGACGACCCGGGTGGCGTTCAGCTTGCGGGTGCTGTCGATGACGATGCGCTGGGTGTCGTTGTCCAGGGCACTGGTGGCCTCGTCGAAGAACAGGATGCGCGGTCGCCGGATCAGCGCCTGGGCGATCATCAGGCGCTGCCGCTGACCGCCGGAGATCGCCCCGCCCGCGGCCACGATGGTGTGCAGGCCCATCGGCATCCGCTTGATGTCCTCCGCGAGACCCGCCAGCTCCGCCGCCGCCATCGCCTCCTCCGGCGTGTACGGCTCGGTGCCGCAGATGACGTCCAGGACGGAGCCGGTGAACGGCTGCGCGTGCTGGAGCACCACCCCGCACTGGCGGCGCACCGCCGACTGGTCGAGCGCCGCGAGGTCCTGGCCGTCGTACAGGACACTGCCGGAGACCGGCTTGTCGAAGCCGATGAGCAGCCTCAGCAGCGTGGACTTGCCGCAGCCGCTGGGTCCGACGACCGCCACGAACTCGCCCGGCCGGACGGCGAAGGACACGTCGTCCAGGACGAGCGGGCCGTCGTCGGCGTACCGGAAGGAGAGCCGGCGTGCCTCGATCGCGCCGGACAGCGGGCCCGGCCGGGTGCTCGACGTGCGCACCTCGGGGGTCGCCTCGAAGACCGGCTTGATCTCCTCGAACAGCGGCAGCGCGGCCACCGCCGAGACGAACGATCCGGTCAGCTGGGTGACCGAGGTCAGGACCATCGTCACCGAGGTGTTGAAGGTGAGGAAGTCGGCCGCCGACATCGCGCCCTTGGCCGGGCCCGCCAGCAGCATGAACATCAGCAGCGTGCACACCGGCAGATAGATCCCGCCGAGCACCGTGGTGAGGTTCTTGATCCGGCCGACCTTCTGCTGCAGCTCACGGCTGTGCGCGAACTCCCGGGCCCAGGCCGCGTAGGCGTAGTTCTCGGCCGCCGCCACCCGCAGCTTGGGCAGCCCCCGCAGGGTCTGGAAGGCCTGGTTGTTCAGCTTGTTGCCGAGCACCACCAGCTTCCGCTGCCAGCGCACCTGCCACAGCCCGAGCCCCAGGAACACGGCGGCGATGACGACGAGCATGCCGATCGCCGCCAGGGCCATCGACGGGCTGTACCAGAACAGCAGGCCCAGGTTCATCGCGCCGACGGTCACCGACTGCGCGACCACCGGGCCGACGCCCGCCAGCAGCCGGCGGATCGCGCTGATGCCCATGGCGGCACTGGCGAGTTCACCGGTGGAGCGCTGGGTGAAGAACCGGGTGGGCAGGCGCAGCAGCCGGTCCCAGACGGCCGGCTGCAGCGCGGCCTCGATACGGCCCTCCAGACGCAGGATGGACAGGTTCTCCAGCAGCGTGAACGCCGCCGCCACCACGCCGCTCACCATCACGGCCAGGCACACCTGGACGATCAGGCCCTCCTGGGCGCGCGGCACGTACTCGCCGAGCACCTTGCCCGTCGCGATCGGCACCAGCGCGCCGATCGCCACCGTCACCAGCCCGGCGAGCAGCAGACCGAGCAGGTCCCCGCGGGTGCCCTGAAGGCTGAACCGCAGCAGGCCGAACGGCGAGAGCCCCTTGTCGGGCAGCGGCCGGTAGAACATCACCGCGCGCGGCTCGAACTCCTCCGCGTTCGCCTTCTCGACCGGCGTCTCGCGGCCGGTGCCCGGATGGACGGCCACATACCCGCCGCGCCGCCACAGCAGCGCGACCGGTGCCCCGGACAGCGCCCGGTGCCCGACCAGCGGGCCGACGTTCTCCCGCCACCAGCGTCCTTGCAGCCGTACGGCCCGGGTGCGCACCCGGGAGGCGAGCGCCACCCGTTCGACCGGGTCGAGGCGTTCGCTCTCGGTGCCGCTCTGCGCGGGCTCCGCGAGCTTGATCCCGGCCGCCTCGGCGACCAGCTTGCAGGCCGCGTACCCGGCGTCGGCGTCGGCGGCCGTCGTGCGGCGGGCCGAGCGCTTGCCGATGGACGCCAGCAGCGTCTGGTCCGCCTCGGCGCGCACCGCCTCACCGGCCTTGATCCCGGCGGCCGTACGGGTCTCGTGGGTGCGTTCCAGCTGCTCGATCCACCGGTCCAGCGCGGTCAGCAGCCGGTACTGCTGGTCCACCATGGACTGCCACAGCGCCGGGTCCATCAGCAGGTCGGCGGCGGCCTCCGCGCCGTACAGCGAGCCGTACTGGACGCTGCCCGGCGGCACCTGCATCCAGAACACGTCGTCGTCGGTGGGCGCCTGGGCCCGCTCCTCCGCCATCGGCGCCTGGAAGAGCACGGACAGACCGCGGCCTACGCCGAGCGCGACCGCGTACTCCAGCGGGCTGGTGGCGGGCGGCACGTACTGGGGGTTGCCGTACTCGTCGTACGACCAGGTCTGGGTGTTGGCCGGCTGGTACAGCTCGCGCAGGCTGATCCGGTGCACCACGCAGTCGCGGACCGGGCGGGCCACCAGGGTGTGCTGGGGCCCGGCGACCGGGCCGAGCAGCAGTGCCCCCGCCTCCAGCCGGCCCAGGTGGTGCCAGTGGCCCTGCTGGACGGCGTCCACCGCGAACAGGTCGAGCGCGCCGGCCGCTACCAGCCACAGCACCTGCGGGCCTTCGAGGTCGAGGCGGTTGAGACCGGCGCAGTCCATGCGGGTGCCCAGGGACCCCAGCGCACCGAGGACGAGGTCGCCGTCGTAGCCCTCCTGAACGGTCGTCATCTCATCGCTCCCTGACCAGCGCGGCGTACGCACCGCCGCGCGCCACCAGCTCCTCGTGCCGCCCGCGCTCGACGACCGTGCCGTGCTGGAGCACGACGATCTCGTCGCTGTCGCGGACCGTGCTCAGCCGGTGCGCGATCACCACGCAGGCACAGCCGCGCCGGCGCAGGTTGTCCATCACGACCAGCTCGGTCTCCGCGTCCAGCGCGCTGGTCACCTCGTCCAGCACCAGGATGCTGGGCCGGCGCACCAGCGCCCGCGCGATCTCCAGGCGCTGGCGCTGACCGCCGGAGAAATTGTGTCCGTCCTGCTCGACCTTGCTGTGGATGCCGCCGGGCCGGCGCATCACCACGTCGTACAGGGCCGCGTCCTTCAGCGCCTCCAGCACGGCCTCGTCCGGGATCGACGGGTCCCACAGCGCCACGTTGTCGCGGACCGAGCCCTCGAAGAGGAACACGTCCTGGTCGACGAAGGAGACGGAGGCGGCGAGCGCGCCGCGCGGAATGTCCTCCAGGCGGCGGCCGTCGATGCGGATCACGCCGTCCCACGGGGTGTACAGGCCCGAGATCAGCCGGGACACCGTGGACTTGCCGCTGCCCGAGCCGCCCACCAGCGCCACCTGCTGACCCGGTCCCACGGTCAGGTCGAAGCCGCTCAGCAGCGGCTTGTCCAGCGGGCTGTAGCCGAAGGTGACGTTCTCCAGCTCGACATGTCCGTGCAGCCGGCGGGTGGAGTCGGCGCCGCCGGGGCGGGCGTAGAGCGGGTCGGTCTGGAAGTTCTCCACGTCCTTCAGCCGGGCCACGTCGGCCGCGAAGTCCTGGATGCGGCCCGCCACGCCGTTGAGCCGGGTCAGCGGTGCGGTGAACCGGGTCACCAGTGCCTGGAAGGCGACCAGCAGACCCACCGAGATGTGCCCCTCGACCGCGCGCAGGCCGCCGATCCACAGGATCAGCGCGCTGTTGAAGGTGGCGAGGGTGGGAGCGACCACACCCAGCCAGGCGCTCGGCACACCGAGCCGCTGCTGCTCCTCCAGCGTGGCGGCGTGCTGCCCCGCCCACTTGCGGAAGTAGCCGTCCTCACCGCCGGTCGCCTTCATCGTCTCGATCAGCTGCAGGCCGGTGTACGAGGTGTTGGTCAGCCGCGCCGTGTCCGCGCGCAGCTTCGCCGTACGGGTCGCGCGCAGCCGTACGACCAGCCGCATGGCGACCACGTTCAGCAGGGCCACGCCGATGCCGACGAACGTCAGCTGCGGGTCGTACGTGTAGAGCAGCACCGCGTACAGCACGACGACGATCGCGTCGACGCCCGCTGCCGCGAGGTCGCGGGCCAGGGTCTCGGCGACCTGGTCGTTGGACTGCAGCCGCTGCACCAGGTCGGCGGGGGAGCGCTGGGCGAAGAACGTCACCGGCAGCCGCAGCAGATGACGCAGGAAGCGGGCGCTGGAGAGGGTCGAGGAGATGATCCGGCCGTGCAGCAGATTGGCCTGCTGCAGCCAGGTGAGCACCAGGGTGAGCAGGACGCAGGTCGCCATCGATGCGAACAGCACGCCCAGCAGGGAGGTCTGGCCGCCGATGAGGAACGTGTCGATGTAGGTGCGGCTGAGTGCGGGTACGGCGGCGCCGACCGCGACCAGCAGCAGGCTGGCCAGGACGGCGGCGGGCAGGGTGCCGGCGGTGCCGCGCAGCCGGGCCGGCATCGCGCCGAGCACCCCGGGCCTGCGGCCGCCCCGGGTGAAGCCCTCGCCCGGCTCCATGACCAGCACCACACCGGTGAAGCTGCCGTCGAACTCCTCCATGGGCACGAACCGACGGCCCTTGGCGGGGTCGTTGATGTACACGCCGCGCCGGCCGAAGCGGCGGCCCATGCCGTCGAAGACGACGTAGTGGTTGAACTCCCAGAACAGGATGGCCGGTGCCCGCACCTCGGCGAGGGCGGCCAGGTCCATCTGCATGCCCTTGGCCGTGAGGCCGTAACCGCGGGCGGCCTTCAGCAGGTTGGAGGCGCGCGAGCCGTCGCGGGAGACACCGCAGGCGATGCGCAGTTCCTCCAGCGGGACGTGCCGGCCGTAGTGGCCGAGGACCATCGCGAGGGAGGCGGCGCCGCACTCGACGGCCTCCATCTGGAGCACGGTGGGAGTACGGACCGTGCCGCCACGGGGCTTGGGGACCGGCCGCCGTTTGGCCGGGGCGGCGCGTCTGCGGCTGCGGGCAGCCCGCGGGCCTTCGGTCGAAACGGTCACGGCAGGAGCCAATCGACGGGATGCTGGTCGGCCAGCTTGATCGAACCGGAGGCGAGCGTCATGGAGTCCAGCCGGAACGGCGGCCCGTCGGTGGTGGACCAGCGGTAACCGCTCTTGGTGGCCGTCGACTCATCGAGTGCGACCAGGACGGCCACCGGGCGGCCCTTGCGGGTGAACTGCTCGCCGAGCTGGCTGTCGCCGAGGAACGCGGAGATCGACTGGGCGGACTGCGCGGTGCGGTCCACGGCCTTCACATGGCCGCGCAACACGCCGTACGTCCGGGTCGGCACCGAGGAGACGGTGAGGTCGACTGCGGCGTGCGCCGGGATTGCGGCGGCGTTCTCGGCGGGGACGTACACGGTCGCGTACAGCGGGTCGGAGGCGTGCGCGACCTTCTCCACCGCGGCGACATTCGTGCCGGTCCGGATGATCTGGCCGATGGTGGCGGCGAGCGCGGTGACGCGGCCCGCGGCGACCGTGCGGACCACGGAATCGCCCTGGCCGGTACGGACCTTGAGGACGGGCGCGTTCGCGGGCAGCCGCTCGCCCTGCTTGGCGAGGACGGCCGTCACCTGGCCGGACACCGGGCTCTGCAGCAGATAACTGCCCTGCCCGTGGGTGAGGACGGCCGGTGCGCCGACGGTGGAGGCGACCGAACCGGTCACGGCCCAGACGGAGGCCGCCGCCATGACGACGACGGTGACACCCAGGGCGAGCCAGCCCTGCGGGCGGGCCAGCCGTACTGGAAGGTCCAGCTCTTCGGGCGACTGGAGCTTGGCGAGGGCCTGTTGGCGGAACTGCACGGGACTTCCCTCACCTGTGGGAGAGACGCTGGTGTTTCAGGGCATCCGAGAGTCCCGGAGCCGACGAACGGCTCCGGGACTTCCGATGCAACGAGGTGCGATCAGAGACCGGCGACCAGGTTGGTGACCGGGGCGACGTTCAGACCGGTGACACCCTCGACCGTGCTGATGGCGGTGTCGGCAACGCCGGAAACCGGGGCGACGCCGTTCACAGCACCGGTCACGGTGTTGAGGGCGTTCACGGAGAGACCGCCGGAGACGTTGTCCAGCTCGGCGTCCGAGATCTCGACGGTCTCAACCTGGGGGGTGGAGTTCATGGTGGAACTTCCCTTCCTGATGGATATTTCACAAGGGGGAGAGCGGCCCCCTCTGGGGACAGACGGACGGCCGCGGCCGCGGGCGCCGGACCCCCGTCTCCGGGAGCCCGCCGCGACCCCCGCGGTGCGATGGATCAAAGCACGCACACGGGGCGCGCTTCCAATCAACCAGGGCTCTCACCTGGGAATTTGACGGTGGAAAGGGGCCATCCGTGCAGGCGTGTGCACGCGGTGTCGGCGACTCCTTCACATGCGGCACCGCATCGGCGCGTCCGGTCCCTTGCCCGCCGGACGGCGAAACCGGCACTCCACGCCAAAGGTGTGCCGGGGGGCGCGCGGATGTGCAGATCCCCGGTCGGCGGTGACTTGGTTGAGTATTCAATGTGTAGATTCCCTGAAGCAGGGATTCCACATCGTGCTCAGAACGGACCGTTACTGATCAGTAGCGGAGCGTGTCAGCCCAGAATCGCGTACACCGTGCTCGCCCGGGCCGCGAGCGCCCCCGAACCGGCATCGCTCAGCGTGATGTCCGCGAACGCCATCCGGCGGCCCAGCTTCGTCAGGATCGCTTCGATCCGGACATCCGAACCGGTCACCGCGCGCTGGAACGACGTCGACTGCTGAACCGTCGTCATCGGCACGAAGCCGCCCCGCGCGGCGGACACCGCGATCACCGTCGCGGTGTCCGCGGCGGCCATCAGCGCCTGCCCCGACAGCCCGCCGCCCTCCCGGGCCAGCCGCTCCGACCAGGGCAGTCGCAGCACGGCCCGGTCCTCGCCCAGCGTCTCGACGGTCAGTCCGAGATCGAGCACCCAGGGGGCGAAGTTGGCGGAGAGGATCTTGTCGGCTTCTGCGGGGGTCATCGTCATACGGGGGATTGTTCCCGGCGGCCTTCCACGACACGCGGACCATGGCCGATTCGCCCGTCCGGTACGGCTGTTGGGAAACGGAATTGAACACACCGCGCAGCCGGTCCGTACGTACGGCCATCCAGGCGCCCCGCAATCAACTGCCCGTCAGTGGCAGAGCCCCCGTCCCCAGGAGGTCGAGAAGTTTGAGTCACAAGCGAATGCCCAAGCGCAAGGCCGCGATAGCGGTGGGCGGTGTCGCGGCGCTCGGAGCGGCGGCCCTCCTGCTGCCGAACGCCAACGCGTCGCAGGACAAGGACCAGGCGTCGGGCACCACCGGCACGGCGAAGACGCTGAAGGCCACTCAGGCCTCGAACCTGGCCGCGCAGCTCCAGAAGTCCCTCGGTGACGCCTTCGCGGGGTCGTACTTCGACAGCGGCAAGCAGCAGCTCGTCGTCGACGTGGTCGGCGGTGACAGCAACACGATCGCCCAGGCACAGCAGGCGGGTGCGGTCGTCCGCCAGGTGAAGAACAGCACCCGCGCCCTGAAGGCAGCCGCCGGAACGCTGAAGACCAGGGCGACCATCCCGGGCACCTCCTGGGCCGTCGACCCGCGCACCAACAAGATCCTGGTCACCGCCGACTCCACCGTCACCGGTGCCCGGTGGAACAGACTGCAGTCGACCGTCCGGAGCCTCGGCTCCGGCATGGCCACCCTGAAGAAGTCCGCCGGCACCTTCAAGACCTTCGTCTCGGGCGGCGACGCCATCTTCTCCCAGACCCAGCAGGGCGGCGTGCGCTGCTCCCTCGGCTTCAACGTCACCGCCTCCGACGGCAGCCCCGCCTTCCTGACGGCCGGTCACTGCGGAGTCGCCGCCAAGGACTGGTCCGACTCCCAGAACGGCCAGCCGATCGCCACCGTCGACCAGGCCACGTTCCCCGGCAACGACTTCTCGCTCGTCAAGTACAACGACGCGACCACCCAGGCGCCCAGCGAGGTCAACACCGGCAACGGCCAGACCGTGCAGATCACCCAGGCCGCCGACGCGACCGTCGGCGAGACCGTGTTCCGCATGGGATCCACCACCGGGCTGCACGACGGCCAGGTCACCGGGCTCGACGCCACCGTGAACTTCCAGAGCGAGACGAACCCCGGCGGTGTCGACACCGTCAACGGCCTCATCCAGACCAACGTCTGCGCGGAGCCCGGCGACAGCGGCGGCTCCCTGTTCACCCAGGACGGCGGCGCCGTCGGCCTCACCTCCGGCGGCAGCGGCGACTGCACCAGCGGCGGCGAGACCTTCTTCCAGCCGGTCACCGCCGCCCTGCAGGCGACCGGCGCGACCCTCGGCAACGGCGGCAACGGCGGCAACGCGGGCAACGGAGGGAATGCGGGCAACGGAGGAAACGCGGGCAACGGCGGGAACGGCGGCGCCGGCGACAACGGCAACGGCGCGGGCGACCAGTCCGGTTCCGCCGACCCGTCGGCCTCGGCGGGCGACCAGTCCGGCGCGGGCGGTGACCAGTCCGGCGCCGGCGACCAGTCCGGATCCGCCGACCCGTCCGCCTCGGCCGGTGACCAGTCCGGGAACGGCACCGTTGCCCCATCGGGGAACGGCGCGGGCTCCGGCGACCAGTCCGGCAGCGGAAGCGACCAGTCCGGCGCCGGCTCGGCCCACGACGGATCGTCCCTGACCGGCAGTCGCTGACCCGAACGTCACCCAGCTCCCCGGCCGGCCTCACCCGCGGTTCCGGCCGGCCGGGGTGGGCCGGCCCTCCGGCGGGAGGGCCGGACCCTTCTCATCCCCTCTCACGCGCCCTCGCGGGCCCGCAGCAGCAGCACCGCCACGTCGTCGACCCGCTCCCGCGCCGCCGCGCTGTGCCGGACGACCTCGTCCGCCAGCTGCTCCAGCGGCTGGTCGCCGATCTCCGTCAGCAGTCCGCCGAGGCCGGCCAGCGCGTCCTCGATGTCGATGCCGGGCGCCTCCACCAGACCGTCGGTGTACAGCACGAGCACGGAGCCGGGCGCGAGGGACACCTCGGTCGTCGGATACACCGCCGCCGCGTCGATCCCGAGCAGCGGGCCGCCGGCCAGGTCCAGCACCCGCACCCGCCCGTCCGGCCGTCTCAGCAGCGGCGGCGGATGCCCCGCCCGGGCCATGACCGCCCGCCCACGCGCCGGGTCCAGCCGTAGATACAGACAACTGGCGAACAGGTCGGCACCCAGATCGATCAGCAGCCGGTTGGTGCTGCTCATCACCTCGTGCGGCGCCTGACCGACCGTGGTGTACGCCCGGACACCGGTGCGGATCTGCCCCATCAGGCCCGCCGCGGTCACGTTGTGCCCCTGCACGTCCCCGATCACCGCCGCCGCCAGCGGCAGCGTCGGCACCAGGTCGTAGAAGTCGCCGCCGATGTCCATGCCCTGGGTGGCCGGCACATAGCGGGCGGCCGCCTCGATGCCGGGCGGCGGTGCCAGGGAGTGCGGCAGCAGGGCCTGCTGGAGCCCGTGCGCGAGCCGGAGCTTGGCGTCGTACAGCAACGCCCGCTCCAGCGCCTGCGCGATCAGCCCGCCCAGCGATGTCAGTACGGCCCGCTCGTCGGCCGGGAAGACATGCGGCTCGGCGTACGCCAGCACACAGGTGCCCACCGGCCGCCCGGACGCGATCAGCGGCAGATACGCCCAGGCCGCGAAGCCGTCCGGGATCTCGTTCCGGCGCGGATACAGCCGCTCCAGCTGCTCTCGGGAGTCGAAGAACGCGGGCACCCCGCTGTTCAGCGCCTGGGTGCCCGCGGTCCGCTCGGTCAGCGGCACACCGTGGAACCGCTCCACCGTGTGCGGGTCGCCGTACCCGCGATGCCCGAGCACGTGCAGCCGCCCGCCCTGCGAGCCGAGGATCATCATCGCCTGACTGCCGACCGCCGGAGCCACCTCGTCCCAGACCAGCTGCACCACGTCCTGCACCCCGACCGCCTCGGTCAGCGCGCCCGCCAGACTCAGCACCTGGGAGATCGTCACCAGCCGGGACGGGGACGCGCCCTCCTGCGGCGTACCCCGCGCCATGTCCGCCACCGCCCGGGCCCGGCTGATCCGCACACTCAGCCCGGTCGTGCTCGGATACATCCGGAACGACAGCCACTCGCCCGGCGGACGCAGCGCCACGAACGACGTCACCTGCTGGCTGAGCAGCGCCGCCCGGTAACGGTCCTCGTACATCGGGTCGTTCAGCCAGGGAACCGACACCCACGGCAGCGTGCCGAGCAGTTCGCCGGCCGGTCTGCCGAGCAGCTCGGCGGCGGCCGTGTTGACGAACCCGATCCGGCCGTGCAGATCCAGCGACACCAGCCCGTACGGCAGCCGGGACACCATCCGCGCCGCCTCCGCCGAGCCCAGCGTGTCGGCCACGCCCGCCACCGGCTCCGCCACCACATCGGCCTCGCCCCCGAGCGGCCGGTCGTCCCGCGCGGCCCGCTCCAGCCGCAGCGCCAGCCGGTCGCAGGCCGCCCACAGACGGTCCCGGTCCCGGTCGGACAGCTCCGGCGCGTGCGCACCCGGCCAGGTCACGAACACCGCGCCGTACAACCGGCGCTCCGTCGCCACGGGCAGCGCGGCCAGCGCGAACGGGTACGGCAGCACCACGGCGATCCGCGGATAGCGGCCGGCCATCTCCTCCTCGCTGCCCACCCACACCAACCGCCGCTCGCGCGCCGCGTCGGCGACCGGTATCGGCGCGCTCAGCCCGACCCGCTGCCAGGGCGCCGCGAAGGCGCGGGGCATGCCCGCCATCAGCGCCATCTCCAGGACCGGCTCGTCGGGTCTGAGCAGGTAGACCGCGCCGGAGTGCGCGCGCACCTCGTGCATCATCGACACAAGCGCAAGCGACAGCACCGGCTGGGCGGCCGGCGCCCCGTCGGCCGCCGGTGCCGGTCCCCGGCCCGGCCCCTCGGACACGCCGACCACCTCCTCGTACGGCCGCGCCGCGCATCCTGGGGACAAGATTCCCTCACGGCAGCGCCCCGCGCATGGCGAGTGCCCCGGCCGCGGTCTGTGGTCCCGTGGCGGTGGATGCCTCCGGATACCCGCTCCGCCCGCCTCCATGCCCCTGTGGTGGAAGCGCGGGCGGCGTACGGGCGCCTCGCGTGCGCCCCCGCGCACCCCGATGGCCGGATCTCCGCGCCCGCGAATGGTAACGGCGCCCAAGAATGGGCACGCGCTGTGCCGTGGCACGACACGGGCGGCGACGAGAACGGGTGTAGACGAACAGCCGAGGGGGCGGGCAGTGATCCGGGTGCTTCTGGTGCACGACGCGTGTCTGGTGCGATCGGTCCTGGCGGAGTGGCTGCGCCGGGAGCCGGGACTGGATGTGCACGACACGCCGTGGCAGGGTGCCGCCACCCGGGTGCGGTCCTTATGCCCGGACGTGTGCGCGGCAGACCTCGACTGTACCGACGGCCAGGGGATGCCGCCGCTCGGCGACCTGTGCCCGCCCGGCACCGGCGGCAGGCCGCCCGCGCTCGTGGTGCTGGCCCAGGGGAACCGGCCGGGACTGCTGAAGCGGGCCGCCGAGGCGGGCGCGCTCGGCTTCGTCGACAAGGCGGGTTCACCGGACCGGCTGGTGGGGGCCATCCGGTCCGTCGCCAAGAGGGAACGTTTCGTCGACGCCTCGCTGGGCTTCGGCTTCCTCAAGGCGGCCCAGATGCCACTGACCAGACGTGAGCTGAGCGTGCTGTCCCTCGCGGCTGCGGGCGCCTCCATCGCGGAGATCGCCGGCAGCCTGCACCTGTCCCTCGGCACGGTCCGCAACTACATGGCGTCGATCACCCGTAAGACGGGCGCACGCAACCGGATCGACGCGATTCGCATATCGCAGGGGGAGGGGTGGGTGTGACGGTGAAGGCTGGGTGTGCGGGGGAGGACTGGGCGCGCGGGGGAGGGCGTGACTAGCCGGGCTGCGGCGCCGGGTGCGTCGTCCAGCCGCCGGCCAGGTCCCGGTACAGGTCCGAGGTGCGCAGGAGTTCGCCGTGGGTGCCGCAGGCGGTGCGCGGGCCGTCCATGACGAGGATCCGCTCGGCGCGGCGGGCCGAACTGATCCGGTGGGCGACGACGATCAGCGTGCCGCCCGCACGCGCCGCGAAGGCCCGTTCAGCGCGCGCTTCCGCCTCCGGGTCGAGATGGCAGGTCGCCTCGTCCAGGAGGGCCAGCGGGGCGGGCGAGAGGTAGGCGCGGGTCAGCGCGATCAGCTGCCGCTCGCCTGCGGACAGCTCCGCCGGGGTGACCGTGGCGCTCAGGCCGCCCAGTGTCCCCAGGAGCGGGCTGAGTCCCACCGCGTCGGCGGCTGCCAGAAGTTCGGCCTCCGGCACGGGACCGTTGCGGAAGAGGGTGAGGTTTTCGGCCAGGGTGCCGGTGTGGACGTAGGCCTCCTGGGGGATGAGCACGGTCGCCTGCGGCGCGGGGACGGGGTGGTCGTACACCCGGATGGTGCCGTGCTGCGGGGTGAGCAGACCGGCGATGAGGGCGGTGAGCGTCGACTTGCCGATTCCGCTCGGCCCTACGACCGCCAGGTGGGCGCCCTCCTGGAGGATGAGGTCGAGGTTGTGCAGGACGGGTTCACTGGCGGGGCCGTAGGCGAAGGTGAGGGAGGAAAGGGAAAGGGCGGGCGGGGACTGGGGGGAAAGGGCGAGTGCGGTCGTGTGGCGGGTGCCGGTCTGCCGTGGCTGGTCGCGCCCCGCGGCGGAGCCGCTGATGGACACGGCCCCGCGCCCCTTGGGGGGCTGCTCTGCCCGGGGTCGAGAGTCCCGGTTCAGTCTGCGCAGTACGACCGTCAGGCGGGAGCCGCTGGTGCCCAGGCCGTGGACGAGGGTGTGCAGGGCCGGGAGGAGGGACTGGGTGACGTAGGCGAGCGCGCCGACCAGGGCGCCCGGGGTGACGTCGTGGTCGAGCAGCCACGGCGCAGTGACCAGCAGCAGGACCGCCGGCAGTTCGCCGCCGACCGCCAGGGCGGCCACCCGGGCCACGCTCCAGCGCGCCAGGGAGCGGGCGGCCCGCAGTTCCGTGTCGGTGCGTTCGCCGAGGGTGTCGGCGACCCGCTCCTCGGCACCGGCCGCGGTGACGTCCCGCAGCGCCGGAAGCAGCGCGCCCAGCTCCTGGGCCAGTGCCTCGTCGGCGGCGAGGAACGCCTCCTGGCGGCGGGCCAGTGGCCGAAGCGTCGCGGCGAACAGGGCCACCCCGGCGAGCAGCGGCGGCAGGACGACCGAGAGGAGCAGCGGGGCCAGTGAGAACAGGCCGATCAGGGCGCCGGCGGCGGTGAACAGGAAGGAGCGGGTCACCATCACCACACCGGCGAGCGTGTCCCGGGCGATCTCCACCTGCTGGGTGAGCCCGGACAGCGCACCCGTGTCCGCCTCCCGCACCCCGCGCGTGACCACCGCCGTCACCAGCCGGTCCCGGGCCGGCTCCACCAGCTCGGCGACCACGCCGTACACCCGTCCGGTCCCGTACGCCCCGGCACACACCGAAAGTCCCGCGGCGCCCAGCCACAGCAGCCCGGTCCGGGTGTTCCCGGCGAGGAACCCGGCGTCCAGGGCCCGTGCGAGGGCGTATCCGACGAGGAAGGTCTGTCCCGCCTCCAGCACGGACCACACGCCGAGCCGGACCAGCACCCGCCACCGCTCCCGCACGAACCGGCCCGCTCGGACACGGACGGACACCGGGTCCCCGGGGATCCGGCCCGCGGCCACGGCACCGGACCGACCGGCGAGCCGGGACCGGCGTCCCCCGCTCGGCACCCCCGCCGCCTCCCGCTCCCCGCCCTTGCTCCCCAACTTCCGCTCCCGGTGTGTGTCGGTTTCGGGTCCTGGTCCGGTGTGCCAGTCCCGCCTGTGGTCCTGCTCCGCCCTTTCGTCGGCTTCCGGTCCTGGTCCGGCGTATGTGCCCGCTCCCGGTCCCCGCCCGGCATGCGCGGCGGCTCCGGTTCCCGGAGCGGTGTCCGTCCCGTGTCCCCGCCGCCGTCAGTGGCCCTCCGCCCCGGCCCCGCTCTCGACGGCGCCTGCGTTCCCGCGCCCGGCCGGGGTCTCCCGTGGCACCCCGGTGCCGGTGGTCCGTGCCGCCCCCGTCGCGCTCTCCCTCTCCCCTTCTCCGTCCTCCCTCTCCCCTTCTCCGTCCTCCCTCTCCCCTCCTCCCTCGCCGCTGAACACCGCCCGGTACTCCGCCTCCCGCCGCCACAGTTCCCGGTGGGTCCCGACCGCCCTGACGCGGCCGGCGTCGAGCCAGGCGACCCGGTCGGCGCGGGCCGCGGTCGTCGCGCGGTGGGCGATCAGCAGGCGGGTGCGCGACGGGTCGGGGGCCAGCAGGGTCCGGCTGATGTGGTGTTCCGTGACCGTGTCCAGGCTGGACAGGGCGTCGTCGAGGATCAGCAGCCGGCCGCCCTGGGCGAAGGCGCGGGCCAGGCCGAGGCGTTGGGACTCGCCGCCGGAGCGGGGTGCGTCTGCGGTGCGGGTGGCGTAGCCGTCCGGGAGGCGCCGTACGAAGCCGTCGGCCTGGGCGCGCCGGGCGGCGGCCCGGACGGCGGCAGGTGTCGCGGGCGTGAGACCGAAGGCGATGGTGTCCTCGATGGTCGTACCCGGCAGGGCGGGGCGCTCGAAAGCGTAGGCGACGGCGCGGCGCAGTTCGGCGTGGGCGAGGTCGCGCAGCGGGACGCCGTCGAGGAGGACCTCGCCCGTGTCGGGGTCGGCGAGCCGGCCGGCGACCTGTGCGAGCAGGGTCTTGCCTGCGCCGGAACGTCCGACGACCGCCAGGGTGGTGCCGCCCGGGACGGTCAGGTCGACGCCGTCCAGGACGGTTCGTCCGCCCCGGAGCGCGCTGACCGCCCGCAGCTCCAGCCGGCCGTTGCCCGGCGGCAGGCGGCGTGTGCCGTGTCCGGGTGCCGGCTCGGCGCGTACCTCGGCGAGCCGGCCGGTCGCCGCGCGGGCCCGCGCGAGTGCGGCCAGCTGCCCGACCAGCGCGCCGACGCCCGTGACGAGCACCGCGTACCGGGAGGCGGCCAGCACCTCGCCCACGGACAGGCGGTGCCGCGCCAGCAGCAGCCCCGCCACCGCCAGCACGCCCAGGTTCAGCAGGGGTGCCACGGCGACCGCCCGCGCGGCGGCCCGCCCCTGCACCTGCCACATGCGGTGCCCGGCACGCGACAGTTCGGGCAGCGGCCTGAGGATCCGGGCGGTCTCGCGGTCCTCGATGCCCGCGGCCCGGACCGTACGGAAACCGTCGACCGCCTCCGCCAGCGCGCCGGCGATCCGGCCCTGCACCCGCTGGTAGTCGGCCACGCACGCGGAGGTGTCCCGGGTGAAGGCGCGCAGCAACAGGGCCAGGACCGGAGCCCCGATGAGGAAGACGGCCGCCAGGCGGGGGTCGATGAGAGCGAGCGCCACCACGCCCCCGACGGGTCCGGCGAGCGCGGCGAGCAGGGCGGCCAGCGCACCCGGCGCCGTCCCCGCCTGTGCCGCGTTGCCGACCAGCCGCGCCACCAGATCCCCGGCGCCGAACCGGGCCGCCGCACGCGGACCCGACGCCAGGACGTGGCCGGTGAGATGCCGGCGCAGCCATGCGGTGGCCTGCGCGTCGACGGTGCCGCTGAGCACACCCGCGCAGCCGTCCAGCAGGGCGAGCAGCAGAACGAGCCCGGCGCAGCCGGCGACCCAGAGGGCGGCCGGGGCGCGGGCCAGCAGCAGGTCCAGGGTGTGGCCCAGCACGGCGGGCAGCAGCAGACCGGCCGCCGTGGCCGCCGTACTCACCGCGCAGAGCACGGCACAGCGGGCGCCGCCCTGGCGCAGCACCGCGCGCGACAAGGCACGGGCGGCTGCCGAAGTGGCGCGGTCGGGGCGGGAGTTCATCGGCTGCGGCCTCGCTCGGGTCGGGCGGGAACGGGAAGGCCCCGGACGGCACCGCCCCCACGGGACGGTGCGGTCCGGAGCCGTGGACTCACCCGGTCAGAGGCAGAGCAGAACGCTCGCCGCGGACACACAGGAGAGCAGGCTCGCGGTGCTCGCGCCGGTGTGGGTGTACTCCTCGGACTCAAGGGTCTGCAGGTCGAGCAGTGCCATGACGTTGTCCTTTCCTGGTTGGGGACGGGGGTTGTGTGTCACGGCTCCGTCGGTGCGGAGCCGCGTGCGGGGGCCGCCGGTGGCGGCGGAAGGAACGGCAGGTGCGCGGTGCGGGCGTCGTCGCGGGCCGCGGCGAGCGCGAGCAGGCAGCCTGCCGTACCGGTGGCGAGGTCCATGGACAGCCGCATCATCTGATGCCCGGGGAAGGCGAGTTGGCCCTGGTAGTCCATCGCGAACCAGCCGAGCCCGGCGATCTGCTGCTCCAGCCGTTCCCGGGTGACGCCCGGCGCGGTGCCGCGGGCGAGGTGCAGGATCATTCCCGCGCGGCCCTGGAAGAGACCGGGCTGGGCGTAGAAACGGGAGGTGGCGGCGGTCAGGATGCCGGTCCGGGCGCGCTCGAACTCCGCGCTGTCCGCGTGCGCCAGATAGTCGTCGAGGACCAGTCCGATGCCCACGCTGCCGTCACCGAGGTAGGGCAGCGTCCGCCAGCCCTCGTCCACCTCCAGGCCGCCGCCCGCCTCCTGGGTCACACAGCAGTCCAGGTCACGGCGGAGCGCCTCGGCTGCCGCCGTCAGGAAGCGGTCCTCACCGGTCTGTTCGTACCGGCGCAGGAGGAACAGCGCGGGCCCGGTCGCGCCGCGCAGCAGCCCGGCGCGTCGGCGCGGGGTGTCAGGAAGAGGCTCGGTGAGTCGCCGTACGAGGATGTCGGCGGCCTCGGCGGCGTGTTGCCGCAGGGCCGGCTCGCCGGTCGTGTCCGCGAGCCGGCCGAGGACCAGGCCGAGCCCGGCGAGTCCGCCGTGCAGATCGGAGGCGAGGCTGCGCCAGTTCTCCCGCAGTATGCCGTCGACCAGGTCCAACGCCCGTTGCCTGTGGCCGAGTTGGTCGAGGACCAGGGCGACACCCGCGAGGCCGTCGTACAGGCCGAGCGGGGTGCCGGGCGGCGGCGGGGCGGTGTGGGCCAGCAGCCAGCGCTCGCCCTCGTCGTAACGTCCGGCCCCGGACACCTGGAGGGCGTACAGCACCCCGGCCGCGCCGTGCGCGAGGCCGAGGCCGCCGCCGTCCGAGAACTGGGCGATGTCACCGGGGAAGAGCCGGTCGTCGCGTTCGGGGGTGGCGGAGGCGAGGATCGCCTTCACCATCGAGTCCCGGCTGTAGGGCCAGTCGCCGGGCACCACCGGCGGGGCCGGCCGGCTGCGCCGCCCGCCCGCCGCGTCCCGGGTGATCTCGGCGACCGCCTCGTCCAGGAAGGCACGCGGCACGTCCGGGAACTGCTCGGCGATCACCTCGGCGAGATGCGCGGCCTTGCCCTGGTCCACCACGAACAGCGTGGTCACCGGCAGGAACAGGGCGAGCCGCAGACAGGCCAGCGCATAGCGGTCGACGTCGGTGCCGCGGCGGTCGGGCGGGGCGAAGAAACCGGGGTGGGCGACGGTCTGCCGGGCGTTCGCCTCGGCGGGGGCGGCGGCCTCGAAGTCGATGAGATGCACGGACTGTTGGTCCTCGGCCTGTTCGCCCCCGGCCCGTTCGTCCCCGGCCTGGTCGTCCTCGGAGACCATGATGTTGAAGACGTGCAGGTCGTTGAAGACCAGCCCGCGCGCGTGCACGGCTGCCACCGCCCGCTCCACCGCCGCGTTGATCCGCAGTGCCCACGCCGTGTACGCGGCGACCTTCGCCGGGTCCGGGTCGGGCGTGAGCAGCGGATGCCGTTCGGCGAAGAAGGAGTTCAGCGGGCGGCCCGCCAAGTGGTCCATGACCAGGAACCGGTGCTCGCCGAGCGTGAACCAGTCCCGGACCTCGGGCACCACACCGGTGCCGGCGACCCGTTCCAGCGCCGCCTTCTCCCGCTCCAGCCGGGCCACCGCGTCCGCGCCGTCGGCGGCGAGCCCCGCGTGCGGCCGGGCCTCCTTCAATACCACCCGGCGCCCGTCCCGGGTGTCGGTGCCGACGTACACGCCGCCGCCGTTGGAGAAGTGCAGCGCCTTCTCGATGCGGTACGGCAGCTCGCCGACCGTCGTGGTGTTGCGCGCCTCCAGGTGCGGCCGCAGGAACTCCGGCAGCGTCACCCACGCGGGCACCTGGAAGGACGGGGCCCGCCGGTCCGGTACCAGCCGGCCCGTGCCGTCGGTCACCGCCGGGACCAGCGAGCCGCGCTCGTCGACGACGTACCGGCGGGCGAAAGCGCCGTAGCGGACGTAGAGCGGTCCGTCGTGCCAGCGCAGGTCGGTGAGGATGTACGGCCCCTCGAAACCTTCCAGCAGTGCGCCCAGTTCCCGCAGCACCCGCTGCAGCTGATCCTCGTCCGCCGGGTAGACGGTGACGAACTTGCCGCTGGTGTCACGGCCCGCGTACTTGGCGTTGCGCAGGTGCAGCAGATGCGGGCCGGGCACGAACTTGAACGGGATGCGGCGCGGCACGCAGTAGTCCCACACGATGTCCGCGATCCGTTCCGCGTTCGCGGCGGTCGCCGAGGAGTGCACCTTCCAGCCCTGCGCCGGCGACGGAAGCGGCGCCCCGTCGGCGTCGAGCGGGGTCAGCGTCAGCCAGTCGCCGGAGCGCGCCGCGTGCCAGCCCTCCGGGACGGTGCGGCGCGCCGTCGCGAACAGCGCCGCCGGTGCCCCGTCCGTCCCGGGGAGCCGGTCGGGCGTGTCGTAGAAGTGCCCGTCGGCGAGCGCGTACACCTCGTACCGCTTGTCCATGCGCCTCCCGCCCCTCGTCGTGTGACCGGAAAAGACACTCGCAGGAGCCGGACGGGTGCGGACAGTCACGTCTGTCACGAGGACACCGTGCGGAACTCACGCGTCAAGATGCGTTCGGCGGCTTTCGAACGACACGGGCACGCGCCGGGAACACCCGGAACGTCCGCAGGGGCTGCGCCGCGGGCCCGTACGCGCTGTAATGGCGAACGTGGTGAGTGAGGGCGCTGCGATCAGCGGAACGCGAACGGCGCCGGAGCGTGCCGAAGCCGCCCTGGACACGCTCGCCACGGCCCCCGACACGCCCGGCCGGCTCCACCGGGTCCTGGAACAGGCGCTGGTCTTCGCCGGGGCGTCCTTCGCCGGGGTGTACGTGCCCGGCGACTTCCCGTCCGAGCTGTTCCTCGCCGAGTCCGCGGGCCTGCCCCGCACCCTGTACGGACTGCGCGACGCCTATCCGGCCGACAGCAGTTCCCCGGTCGCCGAGGCCCACCGCACCGGACGCCCGCTGTGGCTCGGCCCCGAGCAGCTGGCCGGCTGCCCCGAGGCACGGCGCACCCCGTCCCCGGACTTCTCCCTGGCCGCCCTGCCGCTCGGCCCGGCGGGCGGCGGCTGTCTGCTGGCCGTCAGCGAGCACCCCGGCGGCTTCGGCGCCGACGACCGTGCCTGCCTGGAACTGATCGTCCGTGCCGTTGCCGTACCCGTTCCGGCCGCGCCCGCCGGCGAGCGGGGCGAGCTGCCGCCGGACGCCTTCAGCCTGGTGATGGAGAGCGGCCGGGTCGAGGTCGGCGACGAGATCCTGCGCCTGTTCGGGCTCGCCCGGGACGCCTTCGACGGCCGGGTGGAGACCCTGCTCGGGCGCACCGTGCCCGAGGACCTGCCCGCGCTGATGTCCGTGGTCGAGGCGGACCACATGTCCATCGGCGAGCGCGAGCTGGAGTTCCGCATCCTGCAGCCGTCCGGCGCGCCGAGGTGGCTGCGGCTGCGCGGCCGGCTGGAGCCCGCCGGCGAGGGCCGCTCCGCCCGTCTCGTCGGCACCGTCGCCGACGCCTCCACCCTGCGCTCCGACGTCACCGACGTGGCCCGGGTGCAGCGCCTGGCCGCCGCCCTCGCCACCGCCGGCACGGTCAAGGACGTCGGCAACGCCGTCGTCGCCGCCCTGCGCGGGCCGCTGCAGGCCTCCCGGATCGCGCTCGCCGAACTGGAGAACGACCGGCTCGTCGTCACCGTCCTCGACCCGCCCCAGCCCGAGGCCTGGCCCGAGGTGTGGCGCAGCGAGTGGCGCACCGAGTGGCCCGACGCGCCGGTGCGCACCATGCCCACCCTGGCCGCCGCGCTGCGCGAGGGCCGCGCCCGGATCTGGCCGGCCGGCACCGAGCTGGAGCCCGCCCTCGCCGAGGTCGGCCCCGGGGGCCTCGCGGTGCTGCCGCTGCCCGCCGGCGGCCGCATGGCCGGCGCCTGCCTGATCGGCTGGGACCGCCCGCGCGACTTCGGCCCCGACGAACGCGCCCTGCTCACCGCCTGCGCGGGCCTCACCGGCCAGGCCCTGCTGCGCGCCCACGCCTTCGACGCCGAGCACGAACTCGTCGGCATGCTCCAGCGCACCCTGCTGCCGCGCCGCCTGCCCCGGCTGCCCGGTGCGGTCGCCGTCGCCCGGTACCTGCCCACCACGGCCGGCCTGGAGGTCGGCGGCGACTGGTACGACGTCATCCCGCTCGCCGACAACCATGTGGCCCTCGTCATCGGCGATGTCCAGGGGCACAACGCGGGCGCCGCGACCCTGATGGGCCAGATGCGCACCGCGCTGCGCGCCTACGCCGCCGAGGGGCACGCCCCGGACGTGGTCGTGGACCACGCCAACCGGCTCCTCCTGGACATGGAGACCGACCTCTTCGCCACCTGTGCCTATGTCGACGTCGACATGGAGCAGGGCACCGCCTGGTGCGTGCGCGCCGGCCACCTCCACCCGGTGCTGCGCCACCCGGACGGCACCGCCGAGATCGTCCGGGCCGAGGGCGGCCCGCCGCTCGGAGTGCTCGCCCGGGCCGAGTTCCCGATGACCCCGCTGCGGCTGCAGCCCGGCACGGTGATCGCGCTGACCACCGACGGCCTGGTGGAGTCACCGGACGAGGACATCGACGTCGGCATGGACCGGTTCGCCCGCGAGCTGTCCGCCGCCGACCCGGCCCACCTCGGCCTGGTCGCCGACGCGCTGCTCACCAGAGCGCACCGCGACGACGACGTCGCCCTGCTGCTGATGCGCTACGACGGCATGGCCGTACGGCCGCTGCGCGAGAGCTGGACGGTGTGGCGGGTGCCGGAGGCGGTGCGGCACGCCCGCCGCTTCACCCGGCGCACGCTGAATGCCTGGGGCGTCTCGCAGGACACCCTCGACACGGCCCTGCTGGTGGTCTCCGAACTCGTCACCAACGCGCTCGTGCACACCGGCGGGCAGGTCCGTCTCGACCTCAGCCTGGTCAACCACCGTCTCCGTCTCGCCGTCGCCGACTCCTCCCCGCGCAGTCCGGTCAAGCCCGCCAGCATCGGCTGGGAGGCCACCGGAGGCCGGGGCATCCTCCTGGTCGAAGCGGTATCGGCAGCCTGGGGCACCCTCCCGGTCAGCGGCGGCAAACAGGTCTGGGCCGACCTGGTACCGGGCGGCTGACCGCCGGGGCCGGCCGGGTACCGGGCGGCTGGCCGGCACGGGCGGCCTCGTGTCGCCTGCGGCCGGCCGTCCCCCGTGGTTGACCGCCACACGGGTGCGTTTTGGCAGGTTGGAGAGGCGTATCCCGGATGCGGTGCCTAGGGTCGATTGGTGTGGCACACACCTTCGAAGAACTCGTGCAGAAGCAGCGTGCGGCCGAGGCGGCCCACGCCACGGTCGAGGAGCTGCGGGACGCCTACGGCCCGCCCGCCGAACGGCGGATGAGCGGTGCCCAGTCGGGCACCTACGAGACCGCGCTGCGCGCCTGGCGGGACCTGGCCCGGGACGCGCAGACCGCGGTGAGCGAGTACGCGAAGGAGACGGGCCGGCCGCGCCCCGAGGTCGAGGCCGAGGTGGCCCGGGCGGCGGCGGAGCCGGAGACCGCATGAGCCGTACGGGGCGCCGCGCCGAGCGGCTCGTGGACGCCGCGGACGCCCGGCTGCCGGTGTACGAGGCCGGCCCGCTGCTGCGCAAGGCGTTCCCGGAGCACTGGTCCTTCCTGCTCGGCGAACTCGCGCTGTACAGCCTGCTGGTGCTGATCGTGACCGGGGTCTGGCTGACCCTGTTCTTCCAGCCGGAGATGCGCGAGGTCGTCTACGCGGGCCGCTATGTGCCGCTGCGCGGTGTGCGCATGTCGGCCGCCTTCGACTCCACCCTGCACATCAGCTTCGACGTGCGCGGCGGGCTGCTGATGCGGCAGACCCATCACTGGGCCGCGCTGGTCTTCGTCGCCGCGATCGGCGCGCACCTGCTGCGGATCTTCTTCACCGGCGCGTTCCGCCGGCCCCGCGAGCTGAACTGGGTGATCGGGGTGACCCTGTTCGCCGTCTCGCTCGCCGAGGGCTTCGCCGGCTACTCGCTCCCCGACGACCTGCTGTCCGGGACCGGGCTGCGCATCGCGCAGGGCATCATGCTGTCGATCCCGGTCGTCGGCACGTACGTGGCCTTCCTCGCCTTCGGCGGCCAGTACCCGTCCCACGACATCATCACCCGCCTGTATCCGCTGCACGTCCTGCTGCTCCCGGGCGCTCTCCTCGCCCTGGTCGCCGTGCACCTGATGCTGGTGGTGCATCTGAAGCACACCCAGTGGCGCGGTCCTGGACACACCCAGCGCAACGCCGTCGGCAAGCCGTTCGTGCCGCAGTTCACCGGCACCTCCGCCGGCCTGGCCGTCATCGTCTCCGGCCTGCTGGTGCTGCTGGCCGGCGTCGCCCAGGTCAACCCGGTCTGGAACTACGGCCCCTACCGCCCCGACCAGGTGTCCACCGCCTCCCAGCCCGACTGGTACGTCGGCTTCCTGGAGGGCGCATTGCGGCTGGTCCCGCCCTGGGAGACGAACGTCGCGGGACACACCCTCATGTGGAACGTCCTGCTCCCCGCGGTCGTCCTGCCGGGGCTGCTGTTCACCGCGCTGTACGCCTATCCGTTCGTCGAACAGCGCCTCACCGGGGAGTGGTGGGCCGAACGGCACCTGTGCGACCGGCCCCGCGAACGGTCCGTCCGCACCGGGCTCGGCGTGGCGGGCACCGTGTTCTACGGCGTGCTGCTGCTGGCCGGCGGCAACGACGTCATCGCCCAGACCTTCCGGATCTCCGTCAACGCCATCACCTGGGTCCTGCGCATCGCCCTGATCGTGGCACCCGTCCTCGCCTTCCTGGTGACCCGGTGGCTGTGCCGGGCCCTGACGGCGGCCGAGAACGAGCGCCTCGCCGAGGGCGTGCCGACGGGCGAGATCCGGCAGAGCGTCACCGGCGGCTACGAGACCGATCACGAGCCCGTGGAGACGTTCCGGCCCGGCGCCCCGCGCAGAGCGCTCACCGGTGCGCGTACTGGAACACCATCCCGAACACCCCGCGCGCCAGAACGCCCAGGCCGATGAGGAACAGCCACAGCCCGAAGACCACGCCGGTCGCCGTCAGGGCGAAACCGAGCGCGGTGACGATCGGCCACAGGCTCTCGTCGGGGAAGAACGCCACCGGCCCGGCCGCGTCCGCGACCTCCGCCTCGGTGCGGTCCTGCGCCCGCGTCCCGCGGCGCCGGTACTGGATCAGGCAGAAGAACGCGACCAGGCCGGCCATCCCGCACGCGACGACCAGCGCGACCGTGCCCGCCTCCTCTCCCGACCACACCCCGTACAGTGCGGCGACCCCGCCGAAGAACAGCGCGACCCCGCCGAACAGCATCGCCTCCGCCTTCATCGGATCTCCTTCTCCCCGGCCGGCTGCTCGACCTCCGGATGGTGCAGGTCGAAGGCGGGCGACTCCGAGCGCACCCGGGGCAGCGCCACGAAGTTGTGCCGGGGCGGCGGGCACGACGTCGCCCACTCCAGGCCCCGCCCCCACCCCCACGGGTCGTCCACGGTCACCTGCTCGCCCTTGGCGGCGGTGCGCCACACGTTGTACAGGAACGGCAGCGTGGAGATGCCCAGCAGGAACGCGCCCGCCGACGACAGGGTGTTGAGCAGGGTGAAGCCGTCCGTGGGCAGATAGTCCGCGTACCGGCGGGGCATCCCCTGCTCGCCGAGCCAGTGCTGCACCAGGAACGTCAGCTGGAACGCCGGGAACAGCAGCCAGAAGTGCAGTTTGCCGAGCCGCTCGTCGAGCATCTTCCCGGTGAACTTCGGCCACCAGAAGTAGAATCCGGCGAACATGGCGAACACCACCGTGCCGAACAGCACATAGTGCAGGTGCGCCACGATGAAGTAGGTGTCGGTCAGATGGAAGTCCAGCGGCGGTGAGGCGATCAGCACCCCGCTCAACCCGCCGAGCAGGAACGACACCAGAAAGCCCATGGACCACAGCATCGGGGTCTCGAACGACACCGAGCCGCCGGTCATCGTGCCGATCCACGCGAAGAACTTGATGCCCGTGGGCACCGCGATCAGGAACGACATGATCGAGAAGAACGGCAGCAGCACCGCGCCGGTGGCGAACATGTGGTGCGCCCACACGACCGCCGACAGCATGGTGATCGAGATCGTCGCCCCGATCATCGGCACGTAACCGAACAGCGGCTTGCGGGAGAACACCGGAATGATCTCCGAGACGATCCCGAAGAACGGCAGCGCCACGATGTAGACCTCCGGATGCCCGAAGAACCAGAACAGGTGCTGCCACAGCAGCGCCCCGCCGTTCGCCGCGTCGAAGACGTGCGCCCCGAACTTCCGGTCCGCCTCCAGTGCCAGCAGCGCCGCCGCGAGCACCGGGAACGCGGGCAGGATCAGGATCGAGGTGAACAGCACGTTCCAGGTGAACATCGGCATCCGGAACATCGTCATGCCCGGCGCGCGCAGTGACACGATCGTGGCGATGAAGTTCACCGCGGTCAGCGTCGTCGACACACCCGAGATCACCAGCCCCATCGCCCACAGGTCGCCGCCCGCGCCGGGGGAGTAGTAGGCGCTGTTCAGCGGCGCGTAGGCGAACCAGCCGAACGCCGCCGCCCCGCCGGGCACCAGGAAGCCGGAGACCACCATCAGGCCGCCGAACAGGTACATCCAGTACGACAGCGCGTTCAGCCGCGGGAAGGCCAGGTCGGGCGCGCCGATCTGCAGCGGCATCACGGCGTTGGCGAACCCGGCGAACATCGGGGTCGCGAACAGCAGCATCATGATGGTGCCGTGGATGGTGAAGAACTGGTCGTAGCCCTGCTTGCTCAGGAACTGCAGACCCGGCCGGGCGAGTTCCGCGCGCATTCCGAGGGCGAGCAGCCCGGCGAGCAGGAAGAAGCAGAACGCCGTGACCATGTAGAGCCGGCCGATCACCTTGTGGTCGGCGGTGGAGAGCCAGCGCAGCACAGCCCGGCCCGGGCGCGGGGCGGGTGCCGTGTAGCGGGCGACGATCTCCTGGGTGTCCGGCAATTCGGGTAGTTCCGTCATCGCGGATGACGCTACTCCGCGTGACCTTCGGCCTCCGGCGCGCCACGCCTCGTATCGGGGGTCGTATCCGTCGCTCGGCCGGGTACCCGGCGCCCCATGAACGTCGCCATGTACGTAGCAGCAGCGGGTGCGCAGGTCTTCGGATACGTCCTCATCCTGCTGGCCGGGGTCGCCTGCGTCGCGGGACTGATCTGGGCCGTCCGGCTCGGCTTCAAGGTACGCGAGCGCGAACCGGCCCCGCCGCGACCCCACGAGCACCCCACGATGCCGCCGACCGGCCCGGTCCACGAGACCGTCGAGATGCGTGAACCCGACGAGCTGCCTCAAGCCGGGGATGACAACGAGCGGCTCACTCCCCATCAGATCGGCAACGTCCGCTCCCGGCGCGCCGACGACCAGCACCGCCCCCGCTGGTCGCCCGGTTCCAGCGGGTCCTTCGGCGGCGGAGGCGGCGGCCGGACCTGAGGGGGTCGCTGGTGCAGGGGGCTCAGCGGGTGCGGGGGGCGCCGGGTTTGCGGGCGCGGCGCTCCGGGGACCCGGTGAGGCACACATCGCAGACAGGCCCCCGATGAGGCACGGCCGCGCACGGGCCCACGCAGGGCCGGCGGACCGGCTCCGGCCGGCAGAACGCAGAACGCAGAAGGAAGATGGACGACGTGACCGCGCATCCCAGTGAGAAACCCGCCCTGCCCTACGCCGAGACCGGCTGGGCGAAGGCCCGCCGCCGGCGAGGCCGGGGAGTGCGGACCTGTCTCCCCGCGACGGTGGACCGCGGCCGGGCGCAGCAGGGCACCGTCTGCGAGGACAACATCGTGCGGGGCGAGGACTGAGCCGACCGAGGCGTCAGCCGCTGAGCCCGCCCGAGCGCCGCCGTTCGTAGTGGGCGGAGCAGGCCGCGTACGTGGGCAGCAGCCCGGACCGCTCCGCCTCGGCCAGTGGAGGGGCCTCGGCGTCCTTGTCCGACAGCACCGGCTCGATCCCCTCGGGCCAGGTGATGCCCAGCGCCGGGTCCAGCGGGTGCACCCCGTGCTCGCGCTTCGGCGCGTATCCGGTCGAGCACAGGTACACCACCGTGGCATCGTCCGTGAGCGCCATGAAGGCGTGTCCGAGGCCCTCGGCGAGGAACGTGGCACGCCGGGTCCCGTCGTCCAGTCGTACCGCCTCCCACTGCCCGTAGGTGGGGGAGCCGACGCGGATGTCCACCACGACGTCGAGGACGGCTCCGCGCACACAGGTGACGTACTTGGCCTGACCGGGCGGCACGTCGGCGAAGTGGATGCCGCGCAGCACACCCCGCCGGGACACCGAGCAGTTGGCCTGGGCGAGGTCGAGGTCGTAGCCGGTGGTCTCGCGGAAGTCCGCGCCCCGGAACCACTCGTGGAAGCTGCCCCGCTCGTCCGGGAACACCTGGGGCTCCAGCACCCAGGCACCCTCTATCCCCAGTTGTCGCACGCCTCATGCCTTCCAGGTCGTCGTGGTCGTCAGGGTCCGTCCGCCCGGCACGGCGACCCCGGAGCCGCAGCGCTCGACGACGACCGCGGAGCGCGGGTGGTTGCGGCGGAACAGCTCACCGGCATCCGGTTCCAAGCCCCCCTCGTCCGCCGGCCGTTGCGTCCGTGGCACGGTGCGCGTGGCCGCATGCTAACCCGGCCCCTCGCGGCGGCGGGCGGGTATCCCGCGGCAAGGGGCCGGGCCGGCCGGTCAGTTGGAGGTCTTGGCGAGCAGCTCCAGGATCCCGGCGGTCGTGCCGCTCTCACCGAGCCGAGGGAAGATCCGCTCGACACTGTTCGCATGTGCCTCGGCGTAGGCGTCGGCCATCGCGTCCGTGGCGAGGGTGACGTGGTAGCCGTGGGCGTAGGCGTCGCGGGCGGTCGACTCCACGCCGATGCTGGTGGCGATGCCGGTCAGCACGATCTGCGTGATGCCGCGGCGGCGCAGCTGGACGTCCAGGTCGGTGCCGTGGAAGGCGCTCCAGTTGTGCTTCGTGACATGGATGTCGCCGTCGTGGCCGGACAACTCGTCGACGATGACGTCCCAGCCCTCCGGAAAGGCGGCCACCGGTGCCTGGTGCTCGGTTCGGCCGGGGATCGCGTCGGCCCAGTCGGGCGCGAAGGAGACCCGCACCAGCACCACGGGCAGCCCCCGTGAGCGGAAGGCGTCGGCGAGCTCGGCCGTGCGGGAGACGACGTCCGCCGCCGTGTGCGGCTTGACGGGGATGCCCACGATGCCGTGCTGCAGGTCGATCGCGACGAGGGCGGTCCGGGGGTCGAGCGTGGTGAGCGACATGGGCTGGTCAGACCTTTCGAAGGGTGGTCGTCCGTGCGGTGGTGAGCCGGCCGAGCGAGCGGTCCGGCTGGGTCGTCGCCGGCAACAGGGCGGTGAGCCCCGGTATCACGGCTGCGACAGCCGTTGCATCAGCTCCAGCGCCGTGCGCACCGTCTGCCGTTCCTCCTCGGTGTAGCGGTCCTGGAAGGCGCGGGCCAGCCACTCCTCGCGGATCTGCCGGTTGCCCTCGATACGGGCCCGCCCGGCGTCGGTCAGGGTGACCAGCTGGCGGCGGCCGTCGTCCGGGTCGGGGGCGCGCCGGATCAGACCGTGCCGCTCCAGGGCCGCCAGTGTGGTCGCCATCGACTGCGGGCGTACCCCCTCGGCGGCGGCGAGCGCGCTGGCCGTGGCGGCGCCGTGCTTGCCGACGAGGGTGAGCGCCGACTCCTGGGAAGGGCTGAGATCGGTGTCCTGGGCGACCTCGCGGATGCGGCGCCGCAGCCGGCTGAACACCACGCGCAGATCGCGTGCGGTGCGCACGGCGGAGTCGGAGATGTCAGCCATGGCGTCCACCCTAGGACCAACAGCCGGAACTGTCCAGCTCGGACTGTTCAGTTTTGCCTGATGAATTGACGGGTACTCGCCCGTCCCCGGAAGGGCCAGCACGTCGGTGAACTCAAGGGAGCGCAGATGACCCCTGCGGACATGACCGGCCTGGAGGCGGCGCTGCGCGCCGAGGTGGACGGCGAGGTCCGCTTCGACGCCGGCAGCCGCGGCGCCTACGCCACGGACGGTTCCAACTACCGGCAGGTCCCCCTGGGTGTCGTCGTCCCCCGCACGGTGGAGGCGGGCGCCCGGGCGCTGTCGGTGTGCGCACGCTTCGACGCCCCCGTCCTGTCCCGGGGCGGCGGCACCAGCCTGGCCGGACAGTCGACCAACACCGCCGTGGTGCTGGACTGGAGCAAGTACTGCACCCGGCTGATCACCGTCGACCCCGAGCGGCGCACCTGTGTGGTGGAGCCCGGGATCGTCCTGGACGAGCTCAACCGGCAACTGGCGGGCCACAGGCTGCAGTTCGGGCCGAAACCCTCCACCCACAGCCACTGCGCGCTCGGCGGCATGATCGGCAACAACTCCTGCGGGGCCTCCGCCCAGGCCTACGGCAAGACCGTCGACAACGTCCGGCGCCTGGAGATCCTCACCTACGACGGCCAGCGCGCCTGGGTCGGCCCCACCCCGCCCGACGAACGCGACCGGATCGTCAGCGGCGGCGGGCGGCTCGGCGAGATCTACGCCGGCCTCGACCGCATCGCCACCGAGTACCTCGCCGACATCCGCCGTGGCTACCCGAAGATCCCGCGCCGCGTCTCCGGCTACAACCTCGACTCCCTGCTGCCCGAGAACGGCTTCGACGTGGCCAGGGCACTCGTCGGCAGCGAGGGCACCCTGGTGACGGTCCTGCGCGCCGAACTCGACCTCGTGCCGGTGCCGGCGTACCAGTCGCTGCTCGTCCTCGGCTACGACGACATCTGCGCCGCCGCGGACGACGTACCGCGGCTGCTGGAGCACTGCTCGCCCAGCCAGCTGGAGGCGCTGGACGGCCGCATGGCCCAGCTGATGCGCGAGGAGGGCGCCTACCTCGACTCCCTCAACGTGCTGCCCGAGGGCGACAGCTGGCTGATGGTCCAGTACAGCGGCGACAGCCAGGAGGACGTCGACGAGCAGGCCCACGCCCTGCTCCGGGCCATCGGCCGCGACGAGAAGGAGCGCACCGTTGCCTTCTCCGACGACCCCGAACGCGAACAGAAGATGCTCAAGGCCCGCGAGGCCGGACTCGGCGTCACCGCGCGCCCGCCGGACGACCGGGAGACCTGGGAGGGCTGGGAGGACTCCGCCGTACCGCCCGACCGGCTCGGCGACTACCTGCGGGACTTGAAGAACCTGTTCGACGAGTTCGACTACGACCACCCGTCCCTGTACGGCCACTTCGGCCAGGGCTGTGTGCACACCCGCATCCCGTTCGGCCTGCGTACCGCCGAGGGTGTCGCGCACTTCCGGCGCTTCGTGGAGCGCGCCGCCGACCTCGTCGCCTCCTACGGCGGCTCCCTGTCCGGCGAGCACGGCGACGGCCAGTCCCGCGGCGAACTGCTCACCCGTATGTTCGGCGAGCGGCTGGTGACCGCCTTCGGCGAACTGAAGGCGCTGTTCGACCCCACGAACCGGATGAACCCCGGCAAGGTCGTCCACCCCAACCCCGTCGACGGCCAGCTGCGGCTCGGCCCCTCCTGGCGGCCGGCCACCCCCTCGACCCACTTCGACTTCCCCGAGGACGAGCACTCGTTCAACCGCGCGGTGATGCGCTGCGTCGGCATCGGCAACTGCCGCAGCCACTCCGGCGGCGTCATGTGCCCCTCCTACCGGGCCACCATGGAGGAGGAGCACTCGACCCGCGGCCGGGCCCGGCTGCTGTTCGAGATGCTCGACGGCCACGCCGACTCCGCGGTCAAGGACGGCTGGCGCTCCACCGCCGTACGCGACGCGCTCGACCTGTGCCTGGCCTGCAAGGGCTGCAAGTCCGACTGCCCGACCGGCGTCGACATGGCCACCCTCAAGGCGGAGTTCATGGCTCACCACTACGAGGGCCGCATCCGGCCCATGGCCCACTACTCCATGGGCTACCTGCCGGTGTGGGCCCGGCTCTCCCGGATCGCCCCCTCCGTGGTCAACTCCGCGCTCCACGCGCCCGGTCTGGCCCGCCTCGGCAAGCGGCTCGCCGGCATCGACGAGGCCCGCTCGGCACCCGTGTTCGCCGAGGAGTCCTTCGTCCAGTGGTGGCGGTCCCGCGGGAAGGAGGACCCGGACCCGTCCGACCCGCGCACCGTGGTGCTGTGGCCCGACACGTTCAGCACCTACTTCCACCCCTCGATCGCGAAGTCGGCCGTACGGGTCCTGGAGGACGCGGGCTTCCGCGTCGCCGTCCCCACCGAGCCGGTGTGCTGCGGGCTGACCTGGATCTCCACCGGCCAACTCCCCGTCGCCAAGAAGGTGTTGACCCGCACGCTCGGAGTGCTGCGCCCCTACCTGGAGGCGGGCACCCCGATCATCGGCCTCGAACCCTCCTGCACGGCCGTCTTCCGCGCCGACGCCCCCGAGCTGATGCCGGCCGACCAGGACGTGCAGCGGCTGGCCGGACAGGTCCGCACCTTCGCCGAGCAGCTCGTCCACCACGCCCCCGACGGCTGGCGGCCACCGCAGCTCGCCCGGCAGGCGACCGTGCAGACCCACTGCCACCAGCACGCCATCATGAAGTTCGACGCCGACCGCGAACTGATGCGCCGCGCCCACCTGGACGCCGAGGTCCTCGACGAGGGCTGCTGCGGCCTCGCCGGCAACTTCGGCTTCGAACGCGGCCACCACGAGGTCTCCATGGCCGTCGCCGAACAGGGCGTCCTGCCCGCCGTACGCGGAGCGGCACCCGACAGCCTGGTCCTCGCCGACGGCTTCAGCTGCCGCACCCAGATCGAGGAGGGCGGCACCGGCCGCCGCGCCCTGCACCTCGCCGAGGCCCTCGCGCTCGGCCTGGACGGCAACCTGCCCAGCGACCACCCGGAACGCCTGGCCGGCCGCCCGCCCGAACCCTCGCGCACGGCCCGCTGGGCGACGATCGCCGCCGCGACGGCCCTTCCCGTGGGCGCCGCACTGGGGCTGCGGCTGCTCCGGCGCCGGAGCTGAGGAGGCGGCATGAGCGACCAGCCGACCATCGACGCGGTGGACACCGCCGTCTACACCGTCCCCACCGACACCCCCGAGGCGGACGGCACCCTCGCCTGGGACAGGACCACCCTCGTCCTGGCCACCGTCCGCTCCGGCACCACCACCGGCCTCGGCTACACCTACGCCCCGGCCGCCACCGCCCACGTCGTCCGCGAACTCCTCGCCGGGACGGTCACCGGCCTGACCGCGCTCGACGTGCCGCGCGCCAACGAGCGGATGTGCCGGGCCGTGCGCAACGCCGGACTGCCCGGCCTGGCCGCCCAGGCGATCGCCGCCGTCGACATCGCCCTGTGGGATCTCAAGGCCCGGCTGCTCGGCCTGCCCCTCGTCAGCCTGCTCGGCGCCGCCCACGACGACGTGCCCGTCTACGGCAGCGGCGGTTTCACCACGTACGACGCCCAGCGCCAGGACCGTCAGCTGCGCGGCTGGGCCGAGGACGAGGGCATCCCCCGCGTCAAGATCAAGATCGCCGAGTCCTGGGGCAGCCGCACGTCCCGCGACCTCGAACGGGTCGCCCGCGCCCGGGCGAGCGTCGGCGACGCCGTCGACCTGTACGTGGACGCCAACGGCGGCTACACCGGCGGCCAGGCCCTGCGCATCGGCGACGCGCTCACCGACCACGGCGTCACCTGGTACGAGGAGCCGGTCTCCTCCGACCACCTGACCCTGCTCGCCGACCTGCGCAGCCGCCTGCCGATGGACGTCACCGCCGGCGAGTACGGCTACACGCTGCCGTACTTCGAGCACATGCTGGCCGCCCACGCGGTCGACTGCCTCCAGGCGGACGTCACGCGGTGCGGTGGCATCACCGTCTGGCTGCGCGCCGCGGCCCTCGCCCACGCGCGCGGGATCGACGTCTCCGGCCACTGCGCACCGCACGCCCACGCGCATGCCGCCGCGGCCGTACCCAATCTGCGCCACCTGGAGTGGTTCCACGACCACGTCCGCATCGAGCGGCTCCTCTTCGACGGTGTCCTCGACCCCGGCGGCGGCAGCATCGCACCGGGCGCCGACGGGGCACCCGGACTGGGCCTGACCCTCGCCGAGGAGCGGGCACGGCAGTACCGAACGGAGTAGACGGCAGTACCGAACGGAGCAGGAGGACAGCGGAACATGCCCCCCACCGTCGTCATCACCGGTGCCAGCGCCGGCATCGGCCGCGCCACCGCCCGCCTGTACGCCCGGCGCGGCGCGAACGTCGTGCTGGTCGCGCGCGGCCAGGGCGGCCTGGAGGCGGCGGCCGACGAGGTCGCGGCGCTCGGCGGACGCCCGCTCGTGCAGGCGGCCGACGTGGCCGACGCGGCCCGGGTGGAGGCCGTCGCCGAGGCCGCGGAGAAGGAGTTCGGCCCGATCGACGTCTGGATCAACTGCGCCTTCTCATCGGTGTTCGCGCCGTTCGACGAGATCACCCCCGAGGAATTCCGCCGGATCACGGACGTGACCTACCTCGGCTTCGTCAACGGCACCCGGACCGCCCTCAGGCGCATGCTGCCCCGCGACCGCGGCACGATCGTGCAGGTCGGTTCGGCCCTCGGGGAACGGTCGATCCCGCTGCAGTCGGCGTACTGCGGCGCCAAGCACGCCATCAACGGCTTCACCTCCTCCCTGCGCACCGAACTGCTGCACCGCGGCAGCAACGTCCACGTCACCGTCGCCCAGCTGCCCGCGGTCAACACACCCCAGTTCGAATGGGTACGCTCCCGGCTGTCCGAGCACCCGATGCCGGTGCCGCCGATCTACCAGCCGGAGGTCGCCGCGCGGGGCGTGGTGTACGCGGCCGACCATCCGCGCCGCAAGCAGTACTACGTCGGTGCCAGCACCGTGGCCACCATCTGGGCCAACCGCCTGGCCCCGGCCCTGCTCGACCGCTACCTCGCCCGCACCGGCTTCGACTCCCAGCAGACCGACCGCATCCCGCCGGCTGGCCTGGACAACCTCTTCGAACCGGTGGACACGGAGCCCGCCGCGGACCAGGGCGCCCACGGCTCCTTCGACGACAGCGCCCACGCCCGCTCCTGGCAGCAGGCCCTGGCCCGGCACCCCGCCGTCACCGCCCTCGGCACCGGCGCCGCCGTACTCGGCGCGGTCACCGGCCTGCGCCGGCTGACCTCCCGGACGACCTAGGCTGGTCCGGTGCGCCTCCTGCTGATGTCCGACACGCACCTGCCCAAGCGCGCCAAGCTGCTCCCCGAGCCGCTGCTGGCCGAACTCCCGCACGCGGACGTCGTCCTCCACGCCGGGGACTGGGTGGACACCGCCACCCTCGACCTGCTGGAGAGCCGCAGCCGCCGGCTCATCGGGGTCTACGGCAACAACGACGGCCCCGAGCTGCGTGCCCGGCTCCCCGAGGTGGCGTACGCCGAGCTGGACGGGCTGCGCTTCGGCGTCGTGCACGAGACCGGCCCCGCCCAGGGCCGCGAGGCCCGCTGCGCCGCCCGCTTCCCCGACCTCGACGTCCTGGTCTTCGGCCACAGCCACATCCCCTGGGACACCACCGCCCCGACCGGCCTGCGCCTGCTCAACCCCGGCTCACCCACCGACCGGCGCCGCCAGCCCCACTGCACCTACCTCACGGCGACCGTCACCGACGGCGCGCTCACCGACGTCACCCTGCACCGCCTGCCGCGGTAGCGGGCATGGGCTGTCAGTACCGGTGGTACCGGCGGAGGTACGGCTCACACCGGCAACCCTCCCTCCGGGGGACGGTCCGCCACCGGCGCCGGGTGGTGCGTCCCCTTCGCCGCCGCAGTCGCACCGCCGCCCATGCCAGTACGCCGACCACGGCCGCCAGGGCCGTCGCCCGCTTGGCCACCGGCAGCCCGGCCGTGCGCAGCAGGTCAAGTGGCTCCGGCTCCTCGGCCGGCGGCGGCTGCGTGCCGTCGGCCCGCGCGGGCTCCTCGGCGGCCGGGGGCGGCTCCGTCAGGCGCTCCGCCAGGCAGGTCGCGAACTGGCTCACCAGGCGGTCGCCCACCTCGGCCAGCACCCCCCGCCCGAACTGCGCCGGGCGCCCGGTCACCGTCAGGTCCGTTCGGACCGACACCGTCGTGGCGCCGTCGCGTTCGCTGAGCGTGCCGGTGACCGTCGCGCGGGCCGTGCCCTGGCCCCGGGTCTCCCGGCCGCTCGCCACCAGCACCATGCGGTGCGCCGCCGCGTCCTGTTCCTCGAAGACGGCCGTACCCCGGTAGGCGACCGTGACCGGGCCGACCTTGACCTTCACCGAGCCGGTCACGGTCTCGCCGTCGTAGTCCTCCACGACCGCGCCCGGCAGACAGGGCGCGACCCGTTCGATGTCGAGGAGTGCGCGCCAGGCGTCGTCGACCGGGACGGGGACGGTGAACTCGTGGTGCAGCTCCATGACCTGCTCCTTCCGGAGGCGTCAGGCGGGGGTGGGGTGGATGGCCCCGGCGGTCGTCGTCAGGGGCGCGCCGGTGCCGCCCCAGCGCAGGGCGACGATCTCGGCGGCGACGGAGACGGCGACCTCCTCGGGCGTACGGGCCCCGAGGTCGAGCCCGAGCGGCGAGCGCAGCCGGGACAGCTCGGCCTCGGTCAGGCCGGCCTTCATGAGCCGGTCGCGGCGCTCCTCGTGGGTCTTCCGGCTGCCCATCGCGCCGATGTAGGCGGCCGGGCGGCGCAGCGCCTCCTCCAGCAGCGGTACATCGAACTTCGGGTCGTGCGTGAGCACGCAGATCACGGTGCGGTCGTCGGTCTCCGTCCCGGCGAGATAGCGGTGCGGCCAGTCGGCCACGACCTCGACGCCCGCGGGGAAGCGCTTGGGCGTGGCGAAGACCGGGCGCGCGTCGCACACGGTCACCCGATAGCCGAGGAAGTCACCGATCCGGGCCACGGCGGCGGCGTAGTCGATCGCGCCGAAGACCAGCATGCGCGGCGGCGGCGCGAACGACTGGAGGAACACGGTCACGGCGTCCTCGCGGCGCTCGCCGTGCGGACCGTAGTGCCGCAGGAGAGAGGCGCCGAGCGCGAGTTCGCCGCGTGCGTCGGCGGTGACGGCGACGTCGAGGCCGCTCGTGCCGAGCGTGCCCGCCGCCCGGTCCGGCCAGACGGCGCGCGTGGCGCCGCGCGGCGCGGGTCCGTCCACCACCGTCGCCACGGTCACCGGCTCGCCCCCGGCGACCGACGCGGCGACCGCACCGAACTCCGGATCCGACTCGGACGTCACCGGCCGTACCAGCAGGGTGATCTCACCACCGCAGGTGAGCCCGACCGCGAACGCGTCCTCGTCGCTGTAGCCGAACGTCTCCAGACGGGCCTCGCCACTCGCCACCACCTGCTGGGCGAGCTCGAACACCGCGCCCTCCACGCAGCCCCCGGACACGCTTCCCACGACCTCGTCGTCCGGGCCCACCGCCATGGCGGCACCGGGGCCGCGCGGCGCGCTGCGGCTGACCGCGACGACCGTGGCCAGCCCGAACGGCACACCGGCCGCGTGCCAGCGAGCCAGCGCCGGCAGGATCTCACGCACCATCCGCTCCTTTCACCGGGACCACCGGGTCCGGGACCACCGGGGCCGGCGGGACCACCGGGCCCGCACCCCCCTGAGCGCCCCGCACCACCGCCGCCAGCCGCTCCAGCGCCGCCAGGCTGTGCCCCTCCACGAAGGCGTCCACACTGGGCAGGGCCGCCGCCATCCCGGCGGCCAGCGGCGCGTAACCGGGGCGCGCCTTGCGCGGGTTCGCCCAGACCACCTGGTGCGCCAGGGCATGCAGGCGGCGCATCTGCTGCCCGAGCAGTTCCGGATCGCCGCGCTCCCAGCCGTCCGAGAGCAGCACGACGATCGCCCCGCGCGCCATTCCGCGCTGCCCCCAGCGGTTCAGGAAGTCGCGCACCAGCTCGCCGAGCCGGGTGCCGCCGCGCCAGTCGGGCACGGCCGCCGCGACGGCCGCCATCGCCAGATCGGGGTCGCGGTGCGAGAGTTCCCTGGTCACCCGGGTCAGCCGGGTGCCGATGGTGAACACCTCGGTGCGGCCCGTGCGCACCGCCGCGTGCGCGAACCGCAGCAGCGCGTCGGCGTACGGCGCCATCGAGCCGCTCACGTCGACGAGCAGCACCACCCGGCGGGGCCGCGCCACCCGCGTGTGCCGCCGCAGCCGGGCCGGCTCCCCGCCCCGCCGCAGCAACTCCCGCACGGTGCGGCGCGGATCGACCTCGCCGCGCCGGGCAGGCCTGCGCCGCGCCGAGCGCCGGGTCTGCCCGTGCAGCGCGAACGCGGCCAGCAGACGGCGCAGTTGGGCACGCTCGACGGCGTCCAGCTCGGCTACGTCGCGGTGCCGCAGCACCTCGGCCGAGCTGGCGAGCGCGGCGACCGGCGGTCCCGGCGGTTCTCCCTCACCGGGTGCGGGCGCGCCGTGCGGCGCCTGCCGGGCGACCAGCCGGAGCCGGGGCGGGGGAGCGGCGCGCACCGGGCGCGGGGCCTGCTCGCCGGAGGGCCCGAAGTACGCGGCGAACACCCGCTCGTACCGCTCCAGATCGTCGTGCCCGCCGCACAGCGTCGCCCGCCCCGCCCAGTACACGTCCGCACGCACTCCCGGCCGCAGGGCGCTCGCGGCACGCAGGAACGCGTACAGACGCTCGCTGCTCGCGTCCACACCCGCCGCCCGCAGCGCACGCACGAACCCGAGCAACACGGCATCCGCCCCCAGCCGCCCGGGGCGCGCACCGAGGGGGTCGGTGTCCGTGTCGGGTCGTGCGGGGTCCGTCCCCAGCGGGTCGGTGATTGTCCTGAGCCGCTCGGCGTGCGCGGCCTGCGGTTCCGTGGGCGGGGGGCGCAGCCGTGGGTTCCCGCCCTGCTGCGCGGCGTCCGCTCCCGGCGGCGGGTTCGCACCGCTCCCGGTCGTGGCCATCGCCCTCACCCGCCCCGGGCCGCGAGGACCGCCGCGAGATCGAGGCCCCGCGCCCGGTCCGTGTCCTCCCGGTACTTCAGTACCGAGCCCAGCGTCGCCACCGCCAGCTCCGCGTCCACCTCGCTCGCCCCCAGCGCGTCCAGGGCCTCGGCCCAGTCCAGGGTCTCGGCCACGCCGGGCGGTTTGAGCAGGTCCGCGCCCCGCAGCGCCTGCACCAGCGCCGTGACCTGCTCCGCCAGCCGCGCCGACACCCCGGGCAACCGGCGCCGCACGATGGCCAGTTCACGGGCGAAGGAGGGATGGTCGAACCAGTGGTAGAGACAGCGCCGCTTCAGTGCGTCGTGCACCTCGCGGGTGCGGTTGGAGGTCAGGACGACGACCGGCGGGTTCTCGGCACGCAGTGTGCCCAGCTCCGGGATCGTGACCGAGTACTCGGACAGCAGCTCCAGCAGGAACGCCTCGAACTCGTCGTCGGCCCGGTCGATCTCGTCCACCAGCAGCACCGACGGCTGCGTCTGCAGCGCGCGCAGCAGCGGCCGGGCGATCAGGAAGCGCCGGTCGTACAGCTCGCTCTCCAGCCGGTCCGCGTCCGTCACCCCGGCCGCCTCGGCGGCTCTCAGGTGCAGCAGCTGACGCGGGAAGTCCCAGTCGTACAGGGCCTGCGAGGCGTCGATGCCCTCGTGGCACTGCAGCCGGATCAGCGGCGCGCCCAGCGCCTCGGACAGGGCGGCGGCGAGCGCGGTCTTGCCCACACCCGCGTCGCCCTCGCAGAACAGCGGCCGGTGCAGCCTCAGCGCCAGGTAACAGGTGACGGCCAGCCCTTCGTCGACGAGGTATCCCGTCTCCTCCAGGCGGGCCCCCACCTGCTCCGGGTCGTCGATCCGGATGATCGGCGCTCACCCCATTCCGGTGGCGGTCAGCACCGCCCGCCGGGTCAGCACCCGTGCCAGGTGCCGCCGGTACTCGGGCGAGGCGGACAGGTCCTGCGACGGCCGGGTGCCCTCGGCCGCCGCCTCGGCGGCCCGCGCCACGGCGTCGGGACCGTCGGCGCCGGACAGCGCCTCCTCGGCGGCCGTGGCCCGCAGGGGGGTGGAGCCCATGTTGGTCAGCCCGATGCGGGCGTCGGTGACGCGCCCGTCGTCGCGCCGTACCAGCGCGGCGACGCCGACGATGGCCCAGGACTGGGCGACCGGGTGGAACTTCTCGTAGTGGAAGTCCCAGCCGTCCGTCTTCGGGATCCGTACCTCCGTCAGCAGCTCGTCGGGGGCGAGCGCGGACTGGAGGTAGTCGACGAAGAACTCCCGGGCCGGGATGGTGCGCCGGCCGCCCGGACCGGTCACGACCAGGCCGGCGTCCAGGGCCAGGGCCACGGCGGGCAGGTCACCGGCCGGGTCGGCGTGCGCCAGCGAGCCGCCGAGGGTGCCCCGGTGCCGGACGGCAGGGTCGGCGACCGTGCCCGCCGCCTCGGCCAGCAGCCCGGCGTGCTCGCGCACCAGCGGGTCGTGGACCACTTCGTGGTGCGTGGTCAGCGCGCCGATGACGAGCGTGTCGCCGTCCTCGCGGACCCCGCGCAGCTCGGGGATCCGGCCGACGTCCACGACGAGTTCCGGGAAGGCCAGCCGCAGCCGCAGCAGGGGGAGCAGGCTCTGCCCGCCGGCCAGCACCTTTGCGTCCTCGCCGGCGTCGGCGAGCGCGCGGACCGCCTCGTCCACGCTCATCGGACGGGTGTACTCGAACGCGGGCGGAATCATGCCGAACCCTCCTCACCCGGCTGGCCGTACTGGCCCAGCTCGCCGGACTGCGCGGCCTGTCCGGACTGCCCGGACCGGGCCTGGCCCGTGCCGCCGGCCGTGCTGGTCCCGTCGGCCCCTCCTGAGCGTGCCTCCTGGATGGCCTGCCACACCCGGTGCGGCGAGCACGGCATCCGTACGTCCCGCACGCCCAGCGGCCTGAGCGCGTCCACGACCGCGTTGACCACGGCGGGCGTCGACGCGATCGTCCCCGCCTCCCCGACTCCCTTGACGCCCAGGGCGTTCGACGTCGCGGGTGTCTCCGTCCGGTCGGTGGTGAACTCCGGCAGGTCGGCCGCCGACGGCACGAGGTAGTCGGCCAGGGTGCCGGAGACCAGGTTGCCGTCGGCGTCGTACACGGCCTCCTCGTACAGCGCCTGGGCGATGCCCTGCGCGAGACCGCCGTGCACCTGCCCCTCGACGATCATCGGGTTGACGACATGGCCCACGTCGTCGACGCAGACGTACGACCGGATCCTGGTCTTCCCGGTCTCCGTGTCGACCTCGACCGCGCACAGATGGGTGCCGTGCGGGTAGGAGAAGTTCTCCGGGTCCACGACGTGCTCGGCGTTGATCGTGGGCTCGACACCGTCGGGCAGGTCGTGGTTGGTGAACGCCTCGAACGCGATCTCCTGGATGGTCTTGCGGGCCTCCGGTGACCCCCTGACGGAGAACACGCCGCCGCTGAACTCCAGGTCCTGTTCGCTGGCCTCCAGCAGGTGGGCGGCGACCTTCCGGGCCTTTTCCACGACCGTCCGCGCGGCCCGGTGCACGGCCTCGCCGCCGACGGCCAGCGACCGCGAGCCGTAGGTGTCCATGCCCTGCGGAGCCGCCTTGGTGTCGCCGTGCACCACCTCGATGTCGTCGAAGGGCACGCCGAGCACGTCGGCCGCGATCTGGCTCCAGCAGGTCTCGTGGCCCTGCCCGTGCGGGCTGGTGCCGGTGACGACCTCGACCTTGCCGGTGGGCAGCATGTGGATGCTCGCCGCCTCCCAGCCGCCGGCCCCGTACCTGAGGTCGCGCAGCACCCGGCTCGGCGCCAGACCGCACATCTCGGTGTACGTCGACACGCCGATGCCGAGCCGTACGGGGTCGCCGCGCTCGTTGCGCTCGCGCTGCTCGGCGCGCAGGCCGTCGTAGCCGAACAGGGCGAGGGCCTTCTCGGTGGCCGCCTCGTAGTTGCCGCTGTCGTAGGTCAGCCCGGCGATCGAGGTGTACGGGAACTCCTCGTGCCGGATCCAGTTCCGACGCCTCAACTCGACGGGGTCCAGCCCCAGTTCGGCCGCCAGCTCATCCATGGTCCGCTCGATGGCGAAGGTCGCCTCGGGGCGTCCGGCGCCGCGGTAGGCGTCGGTGGGGGTGCGCGTGGTGAACACGCCGGTGCAGGTGAACTCGTAGGCGTCCATCTTGTAGATCGCCGGGTACATGAAGGCACCGAGGATCGGGATGCCCGGGGTGACGAGCATCAGGTAGGCGCCCATGTCGGCGAGGAGGTCCACCTTCAGGCCGAGCACCCTTCCCTCGCGGGTGGCGGCGATCTCGATGTCCTGGATCACGCCGCGGCCGTGGTGGGTGGCGAGCGCGCCCTCGGAGCGGGACTCGGTCCACTTCACCGGCCGGCCGAGCTTGCGGGCGACCGCGAGTGCGAGGGCCTCCTCGCCGTACACCTGGAGCTTGGAGCCGAAACCGCCGCCCACGTCCGGGGCGATCACCCGCAGTTTGTGCTCGGGGATCCCGGTCACTGTCGCGAGCATGATCCGCAGGATGTGCGGGATCTGGGTCGCGGAGTAGACCGTGTACTCGCCGGAGGCGGCGAGCGGGGTGACGACCACGGCGCGCGGCTCCATCGCGTTGGGGATCAGGCGCTGCTGGTGGTAGCGGCGCTTCAGCGTCACCTCGGCCCGTTCCCGCACCGCCTCGAAGCTCTCGCCGGTGGCGAGCGGCCAGGTGTAGCAGCGGTTGGTGCCCTTGTCGGCGTGGACCAGCGGGGCGTCCTCGGCGAGCGCGGCCTCCAGGTCGAGGACCGGGGGCAGCGGGTCGTAGTCGACCTCGATCGCCTCCAGCGCGTCGGCGGCGGCGTACCGGTCGCGGGCCACCACGACCGCCACCGGGTCGCCGGCGTAGCGGACCTCGTCGACGGCGACGGGCGGATGGTCGGGCAGCACGATGTCCTCGGTCACCGGCCAGGCGCACGGCAGTGAGCCCAGCCCCTCGGCGAGGTCGGCGCCGCTGAACGCCGCGACGACACCGGGCCGTTCGAGGGCGGAGGAGACGTCGACGCGGGTGAGGCGGGCGTGGGCCATCGGGCTGCGCAGGATCGCCAGGTGCAGGAGCCCGGCCACCTGGATGTTGTCGGTCCAGTTGGTCTGGCCGGTGATCAGCCGGGCGTCCTCCTTGCGCAGGCGGGCGCGGCCGACCTCGCGTTCGACGGCCTGGCCGGTCATGCCGTGACCTCCTCGGTGGCCTGCTGCCCGGAAGAGTCCTGCTGTCCGGACGCGGCGAGCACCGCGCGGACGATGTTCTGGTAGCCGGTGCAGCGGCAGAGGTTCCCCTCCAGACCCTTGCGGACCTCCTCCGGGCCGGGGTGCGGGTTCTCGCGGAGCAGATCGCGTGCCGCCATGATCATGCCCGGGGTGCAGTAGCCGCACTGCAGACCGTGCTTCTCGTGGAACGCGCGCTGCAGCGGCGTCCACTCGCCGTCCTGGGCGAGCCCCTGGATCGTCGTCACCTCGCACCCGTCCGCCTGGACGGCGAGCAGCGAGCAGCTCTTCACGCTCGCTCCGTCCAGGTCCACCGTGCACGCTCCGCAGTTGGAGGTGTCGCAGCCGATCGTGGTGCCGGTGCGGCCGAGGCGGTCGCGGAGGTAGTGGGCCAGGAGCAGACGGGGTTCCACGTCGTCCTCGTACGTCGTGCCGTCCACCTTCACCGAGATGCGGGTCATGGGCCCTCCAGGCCGTGCGGAAGAGGGTTTTCAGCCACCTGGCGTGATGTAGGTCACCCTACGACCGTGCTCCGGGTGGGGCGAGTGCACCGCCCGGACTTTGGTTGAGCGTTAATCCATTGCTGCCGGGTGCCGGTGTCTGCTGCACTGCGCGGCGTACGTCGTCACACAGAGAGGACCAGCGATGCGCGCTGCGTGCATGTCCACCCAGGTAGAAACCCGCCCCGTGCCGAAGGACATCACGCTCAGTGCATCTGCTCAATCTCGGAATTCTCGCCCATGTCGACGCCGGTAAGACCAGCCTGACCGAACGGCTGCTGCACACTGCCGGAGTGATCGACGAGGCCGGCAGTGTCGACGCCGGCAGCACCACCACCGACACACTCGCGCTGGAGCGGCAGCGCGGTATCACCATCAAGTCCGCCGTCGTGTCGTTCCCGCTCGACGGCGTCACCGTCAACCTCCTCGACACCCCCGGTCACCCGGACTTCATCGCCGAGGTCGAGCGGGTGCTCGGCGTGCTCGACGGCGCCGTCCTGGTCGTCTCGGCCGTCGAGGGCGTCCAGGCGCAGACACGGGTGCTGATGCGCACCCTGCGCCGGCTGCGCATCCCCACCCTGATCTTCGTCAACAAGATCGACCGGCGGGGCGCCCGCGAGGAGGCGGTACTCCGCCAGATGGCCCACCGGCTGGCCGTACCACTGGTCCCGATGGGCCGGGCCGCCGGTCTCGGCACCCGCGCCGCCCGCTTCGTACCCGGCCTCGGCCCGGCCGCACCGGAGGTGCTCGCCGACCACGACGACGACCTGCTCGCCGCATACCTCGACGGCGGTGTGCCCGCGGCCCGCCTGCACGCCGCCCTGGCCGCGCAGACCCGGCGCGCCCTGGTCCATCCGGTGTACTTCGGCTCCGCCATCACGGGCGCAGGCGTACCGGAGCTGATCGTCGGCATCGAACACCTGCTGCCCGCCGCCGACGGCGACCCGGCCGGCCCCCTGTCGGCCACCGTCTTCAAGGTCGAACGCGGCCCGGCGGGGGAGAGGGTGGCCTACGCCCGGATCTTCTCGGGCACCTTGTGCGTCCGCGACCGTGTGCCGTTCGGGGAGGACGCCGAGGAGGCTCTTGCGGGCGGCGGCCGGGGCGAGGGTCGGGCCGTCGGTGGCCGGGGCGAGGGTCGGGCCGTCGGTGGCCGGGTGGAGGGCAGCTCCGGCGGCGGTCGCGCGGGAGCCGGGTCTGCCGGCCGGGCGGGTGGCGCGGGTGACGGTCGTGTCGGGGACGGGGCTTCAGGTGCTGCCGGTGCCGGCCGGGCAGGGGAGGGGGCTGGTGGCCCTCGTGCGGGCAGCGGAGCCTCAGGTGCCGCAGGAGCGGGCCGGGTCACCGACGGTCGTCCGGTGGCCGGGCGTGCAGGTGGTCGTGGGGAGGGGCGGGGTGCCGGCGAGGGTTCGCAGGTCCGGCTCTGTGACGGTCATGCCGTGGCGGGGGGTGCCGGCGGCCGTCGGAACGGCCGGGGGCTCGACGGGAGCCCGGAGGGCCGTGGTCGGCCTGAGGCGGCCGGGCGGCGTGCTCGGGGGCGGGCGGAGGGGCGGGTCACCGGGATCAGTGTCTTCGAGCGGGGCGTGGACGTGCGCCGGGACAGGGCCGGGGCCGGGCGGATCGTCAAGGTGTGGGGGCTCGGCGGTATCCGGATCGGTGACGCGCTCGGCCTGCCGAGGCCGGCGTACGTGCACCACTTCGCGCCGCCCACCCTGGAGACCGTCGTCGTCCCCGGCCCCGGCACGGACCGGCGCTCCCTGCACCTCGCCCTCACCCAGCTCGCCGAGCAGGACCCGCTCATCGCGGTCCGCCACGACGACGTGCGCGGGGAGACCTCCCTGTCCCTGTACGGCGAGGTGCAGAAGGAGGTCATCCAGGCGACCCTCGCCGAGGAGTACGGCCTGGACGTCACCTTCCGCGAGACGACGACCCTGTGCATCGAACGGCCGGCCGGCACCGGGCACGCCGTGGAGTTCAACAAGAAGGACGCCAACCCGTTCCTGGCCACCGTCGGCCTGCGCGTCGAACCCGCACCGCCCGGCTCCGGGGTGCGGTTTTGGCTGGAGGTGGAGCTGGGCTCGATGCCGTACGCCTTCTTCAAGGCCGTCGAGGACACCGTCCGCGAGACGCTCGGCCAGGGACTGCACGGCTGGCAGGTCCCCGACTGCACGGTCACCATGACCCACTCCGGCTACTCGCCCCGGCAGAGTCACGCCCACCAGGGCTTCGACAAGAGCATGTCGAGCACCGGTTACGACTTCCGGGGCCTGACCCCGCTGGTCCTGACCGAGGCGCTGCGCCGGGCCGGCACCGTGGTGCACGAGCCCCTGCACCGCTTCCGGCTCGATGCCCCGGCCGACACACTCGGCGCGCTGCTCCCGGTGCTCGCCCGGCTCGGTGCCGTACCGGAGACCACCGCCGCACTCGGCGCCGCCGTCGTGCTGGAGGGCACGGTGCCGGCCGCCCGGGTGCACGAGCTGGAGCAACGCCTGCCCGGTCTCACCCGGGGCGAGGGGGAGCTGGAGACGGCCTTCGACCACTACGCGCCGGTCACCCGGGGCACGGTCCCCGAGCGGCCGCGTACCGATCACAACCCGCTGAACCGGAAGGAGTACCTGCTGAATGTGACCCGCAGGGTGGGCGACTGAGCGGAGAGCCGACTGGAGCTGACTGCTGGTCAACTTACCTCGGAGTCAGGTGTATTGACGCCGTCAGGGGCGCGGCCGGAATGTGGTGGACATGCCGAATATCCGGGTGCGTCTGCTGGTTGTCCTGGTCGTCCTCTGCGGATCCCTGGCGGTGGGGGGGCCCCCCCCCCCCCCCCCCCCCCCCCCCCCCCCCCCCCCCACCCCCCCCCCCCCCCCCCCCCCCACCCCCCCCCCCCCCCCCGCCCCCCCCCCCCCCCCCCCCCCCCCCCCACCCCCCCACCCCGTAC
>NZ_JBITZN010000019.1:167878-177622 GCF_044546895.1 Streptomyces sp. NPDC053069
GGCACTGGCCTATTAGCGGGGTGGGTGTGGGGTGGGGGGGGGGGCGGGGGGCGGGCCCGGGGGGGGGGGGGCCCCCCCCCCCCCCCCCGCCACCCCGGCCCTCCCCGCCATCACCCCCGGCCTCCCCTCCGGCTCCCTCTGGTTCGACGGCGCCCCGCTCACCGTGCAGGGCGGTCGTTTCACCGACGGCCAGGGGCGTGAGATCGTCCTGCGCGGCTACAACGTCTCCGGCGAGACCAAGCTGGAGGAGAACGGCGGCCTGCCCTTCGCCTCGGTCGCCGACGCCCGGAAGTCCGCGACCGCGCTGCGTGCCCTCGGCGGCGCCAACACGGTCCGCTTCCTGCTCTCCTGGGCGCACGCCGAACCCGTACGCGGCCAGGTGGACACCGGGTATCTCAACGCCGTCACCGAGCAGATGCGCGCCTTCCTGGACGCGGGCATCCGCGTCTTCCCGGACTTCCATCAGGACCTGCACTCCCGCCATCTCTTCACCGGCGGCAGCTGGTACACGGGCGACGGCGCCCCCACGTGGGCGGTTCAAGAGGGGAGTTACCCGGCCGAGTCCTGCGGCATCTGTCTCTTCTGGGGTCAGAACATCACCCAGAACGCCGCCGTGCAGCAGGCACAGCACGACTTCTGGCATGACACCCACGGCCTCCAGGACGCCTTTCTCACCACCGCCCGGACGACCATGACCTACCTTCGACAGCACCTGAGCAGCGCGGAGTTCGCCGACATCGCCGGCTTCGATCCGTACAACGAGCCCTACGCGGGCTCCTACGACTCCGGGCAGACCTCCCGCACCTGGGAGAAGGACCTGCTGTGGCCGTTCTACGCGAAGTTCCGCGCCGGTATGGACGCCGCGGGCTGGCAGGACAAGCCCGCCTTCGTGGAGCCCAACCTCTTCTGGAACGCCAACATCTCCACCCAGAAGCAGGAGGGCGGCCTGCTGGACGCGGGCACGCTCGGCCCGGGGTATGTCCTCAACACCCACTTCTACGACCAGAAAGCCATCTCCGGCATCCTGATGTGGGGCAAGGCCGCCGACGGCCAGTACGCCTCGGACTTGTCCGCAGTCCGCGACCGCGCCGCGGCCGCCGGCACCGCGGCCGTGGTCAGCGAGTTCGGACACCCGCTGTCCGGCACGGTGTCCGACAAGGCGCCGACCGTCCTCAAGGCCATGTACCAGGCCCTCGACTCCCGCCTGCGGGGCGCGAGTTGGTGGACCGCCCCGGCAGCCTCCGGCCCGGTGCTCTCCGGCACCCAGTGGCAGTGGGACCTGTACAACGGCCGGCACCACGAACTGATGAACGGCAACCCCGACAAGGTGCGCACCTCCGGCGACGCCTGGAACGACGAGGACCTGTCCGCCGTACGCCTGGACGACTCGGGGAACGCCACCCTGCGCCAGGACGCCCGGCTGCTCGACCGCCTCTACCCGAGCGCCACGGCCGGTACGGCCCTCGCCTTCACCTACGAGGACCGCTCCCGCGACGGCTCGACGACCCTCACCTGGAACCCGGTGCCCAGCTCCCTGCCGAACGTGGCGAAGCTGGTGGGCTCCGGCCAGTACGGGCTGCTGGTCTGGCGCTCCGGCGACGGCACCGCGCCCACCGAACTGCATCTGCCGGCGTCCTTCCCCACGGCGTCGACCACCGTCGTCTCGGACCTGGGCGCGGCTTGCGCCCCGCCCGCCTACAGCGGCTCCGCCACCCCGGTCGCCGTCGCCCCCGAGCCGGGCGGCACCGGCAGCCGCCGTCTGCTGCTCACCGGACACGACTCCGGAGTCCGGCACTTCGCGCTGGTGACCAACGGGGCCACGGCACCCTCGGCGGACCTGCTGGCCGCGGCCCGGTCGGAGCTGGCCGGGTGGACGGCGGCGCACTTCTGAGCGGGACGCATGTGCTGAGTAAGCCGTACGGCCCCCGGGAGGAGTGGGGTCGCCCCGGAGGCCGTACGGCGCTCAACTCCCGGCCGGGCCGGTCCAGTCGGCCTGGACGTGCCCCAGCCGGACGCGCTGGGGATGGTCGCCGACCGGCACGGACAGCACCTTCTGTCCGGTGGCGAAGTCGATGGCCGTGATCCGGTCGGCGCCGGCCTCCGAGATCACGCAGTCCTTGCCGTCGCCGCTCACGGTCGCCCAGTACGGCGTCGAGGCGGTGACGAGCGGGCCGACGTCGAAGGACGCCCGGTCGACCACGGTCGCGTAGTCGTCCATCGTCCCGGCGACACACAGCTTGGTGCCCTCGGGGTTCATCGAGATGCCGTGGTGGCGCGAGTCCAGCAGCCAGGTGGTGCGGTCCGGGTTCGTTACCGGGTTCTCCGGCAGCGTCTTGACTCGGGTGATCCTGTCCGCGGCGACGTCGTACTCCAGGAAGCCGTTGAAGAACGACACCTGGAAGTACAGCTTGGACCAGTCCGGCGTGAAGGCGGCGGGCCGGACCGCGTCGGAGAAGTCCTTCAGCCCGACCGCGTCCAGCCGCTGCCGCATGTCGATGGTCCTGACCTGCTTGAACGTGGTCGCGTCGACGACGGTGAGATGACGGTCGCCCTTCGTCCAGTCCCAGCCCGGGGCGTCGAGGGAGGTGGTCACCTCACCGATGGACATGTTCCAGAGGTACTTCCCGCCGTTCGTGAAGAAGTTCTCGTGCGGCTTGTCCCCGGTGCCGAACCCACCCAGTTCCTTGCCCGTGCCGATGTCCAGCACCTGCACCTCGTTCGCGGTCGACGCCGAGACCGCGACCCGGGTGCCGTCGGGCGAGAGTGCCATGTGGTCGGCGCGGTGACCTGCCACGGGGAAGCGCCAGTTGACCTTGCCGGTGGCCAGGTCGATGGAGACGACGTCGGCGAAGCTGGGCCGGGAGACGACCACGGACTTTCCGTCCGGGGTGGAGTACATGTCGTCCACGTACTGGTCGTGTCCCTCGCCGACCTCGTTGCGGACGGCCGTGTAGTAGATCCACTTGATCGGGTCGGCGTTGATCTCCGCCAGCCGCTCGGCCTTGTCCGGGATGACGTTGATCCGGCCGATCCTCGCGAAATCACCGACGGAGCGGATGACGTCGGCGGTGCCGTCCCAGTTGTCGCCGACGAACAGCACCTCGCGCAGGCCACCGGCGCTGCCGCCGGCGGCGGAGGTGGCGGTCGCGGGGGCGGCGACGGTCAGGGCGAGGGCGGCGGCCACGGAGCACAGGTGCCTGGTTCTGAAGGCAGGCATGACTGCTCTCTTTCCTCGGGGGAGTGTCGGGGGAATCTGAACACGGGCGCATTCACAGTGAACTTACTGAAAAGTAAGGAAGGGGCGGCCTACTCGACAAGATGTGTGCACGACAAGATTGGCTCACCGGCGGGGTGACGAAGGGGGAAGCATGACGGGCAGGCTCAGGGCGCCGACGCGCCGCTACGGCGGCAGGTCCGCGGAGGAACGGCAGGCCGAGCGGCACCGGCGCTTCCTGGACGCGGCCCTGGAACTGTTCGGGGACACCCCGGGCTACCGGGGCACGACGATCGCCGCGCTGAGCCAGGCCGCCGGCCTGTCCACCCGCCAGTTCTACGAGGAGTTCCGCACCCTGGAGGACGTCCTCGCCGCGCTGCACCTGGAGGTCAACGGCTGGGCGGAACAGGCGGTGCTGGACGCACTCGCCACGGCGGACGGGCTGCCGCTGGCCGAGCGGGCCGCCGTGCTCTTCCGTGCCTACGCCCGCGACGTCACCTCCGACCCGCGCCGCGTCCGCATCGCCTTCATGGAGATCGTCGGTGTCAGCCCGCGTCTGGAGGAGCAGCGCCTGGCCCGCCGGGCCCGCTGGATCGACCTGATCCGCGCCGAGGCGGACGCGGCCGTGGTGCGCGGGGAGGCGGCGCCCCGTGACTACCGCCTCGCGGCGGCGGCGTTCATCGGCAGTGTCAACGGTCTGCTGCACGACTGGAGCGCCGGCTGGGTGGACGCCACGCTGGACGAGGTGGTGGACGAACTGGTGCGGCTGCTGCTCGGCATGCTCCGGCCGGAGGGCTGGCGTCCCGCGGCCGGCTGACAGCGCCTCTTGCCGAGCGCGCCGGTGCAGGTCAGGGGGGCTCCGGGCGGCTCGGCGCGCGTGCCGGGCCGGGAGCTGGTCTGCTGGTGCGGGGGGCGTCGTACCCGAGTTCCGGACATCCGGCCGACGCACGCCGACACCGACGGGAGAACCAGATGAGTACCTATCGAGTCGCACAGGTCACCGCCGCGGGCGGGCCGTTCGAGCTGGTCGAGCGGGAGGTGCCGGAGCCCGGTCCCGGTCAGGTGCGGATCGCCGTGGAGGCCTGCGGCATCTGCCACAGCGACGCGCTGTTCGTGAACGGCGGTCTGCCGGGCGTGACCTTCCCGGAGGTCCCCGGACACGAGATCGCCGGGCGCGTGGAGGTGCTCGGCGAGGGCACGCAGGAAAAGGGCTGGCAGGTCGGCGACCGGGTGGCGGTCGGCTGGTTCGGCGGCAGCTGCGGCCACTGCACGCCGTGCCGCCGGGGCGACTTCATCGTGTGCCCGGAGCTGAAGGTCCCCGGCTGGGCCTACGACGGCGGCTTCGGCGAGAAGGTGCTCGCGCCGGCCGACGCCCTGGCCAGGATCCCCGAAGCGCTGGCGGCAACCGACGCCGGACCCATGGCCTGCGCGGGCGTGACCGTCTTCAACGGGCTGCGGCGCAGCTCCGCCCGGTCCGGCGACCGGGTCGCGGTGCTCGGCCTCGGCGGCCTGGGACACCTCGGGGTGCAGTACGCGGTGGCGCTCGGCTTCGAGACCGTGGGGATCGCCCGGGGCGCGGAGAAGGCCGACTTCGCCAAACGGCTGGGCGCCCACCACTACGTCGACAGCACCTCCGGCACCCCGGTCGCCGAGGCCCTGCAGTCCCTCGGCGGTGCGAACGTCGTGCTGGCCACCGCCGGGAACTCCGAGGCCATCACGGCCACCGTGGACGGCCTGGCGCCGCGCGGCGAGCTGGTGGTCATCGGGGCGGACATCGAGCCGATGGGCATCAACCCGGCCCAGCTGCTCATGGCCGGCCGGATCGTGCGCGGGCACCCGTCGGGCACCTCCCAGGACGTCGAGGACACCATGGCCTTCAGCGCCCTGCACGGAATCCGCCCGATGACCGAGACGGTCCCGCTGGACGACGCGAACGAGGCCTACCAGAAGATGCTCGCCGGCAAGGCCCGCTTCCGGATGGTGCTCACCAACGGCTGACGTGGCGGGGCCGGCTTGGCGGATGCCGCCGACGGCCGATCGTGCGGGCTGACCCTGCGGACCGGCTCGGAGGGGCAGGCTGAGGGCTGATCGTCAGTAGCCGAGCCGGTCCAGTGCCGCCAGGACCGGGGCGGCGCCGTCCTCCTCGCGGATGCGGGCGCCCAGTGAGCGCGCCCGCTCCCGGTACCCCGGGTCACGGGTGGCGCGTACCAGGGCGGAGGCCAGGGCGTCCACGGTCACCCGGCGCAGCGGTACGACGTCCGGGGCGACCCCCAGGGCGACCAGCCGGGCGGACCAGAACCCGGCGTCGAACTGCACCGGCACCGGCACGGCCGGCACCCCGGCGCGCAGCCCCGCCGCCGTCGTTCCCGCACCCGCGTGATGGACCACGGCGGCCATCCGCGGGAAGAGCAGCGCATGGGGCACGTCGCCGATCGTCAGCATGTCGTCGCCGTCCGCCGCGAGCCCGCCCCAGCCGCGCTGGATCACTCCGCGCAGCCCGGCCCGCCGCAGCGCCCCGACCACCTGGGCACTGAGCCGGCCGGCGTCCGGTACGGTGGCGCTGCCCAGGCCGACGAAGACCGGAGCCGGGCCGGCGTCGATGAACTCCCTGATCCGATCCGGGAGTTGCGCCTGCGCGTCGTACGGCCACCAGTAGCCGCTCACCGTGAGGCCCGGCCGCCAGTCCCGGGGCCGGGGCACCACCTGGGGGCTGAAGCCGTGGTGCACCGGCCAGTACCGCCGCTCCCGGGCCCGGCGCGCCGCACCGGCCCGCAGCGGGGGCAGCCCGAGCCGGTCGCGCACCGCGGGTACGGCGGCCGCGAAGACATGCTCCACGGCGAGGCTCACCCCGTGTCCGGCGAGCCGGTTGGCCGCCCTTCCCCACAAGCCGCCGCCGAGCACGGCGGGCGCGAACTCCCGCGTGGGCGCGAGGGGTTGGAGATAGACGCCCATGCTCGGCACCCGCAGCCCCTCGGCGATGGCGTGCCCGAGCGGGGCCAGCGAGGCGGACAGCAACAGCACCTCGGCCTCCCGGGCCGCCGAGAGCAGGTCCTCGGTCATCCGCCCCACCAGCCGCCGCGCCAGATCCACCACCCGCACCAGTTTCCCGGCGCCGCTGGCGCTGCGGTGCAGACCCCGGCCGCGCGGAGACTCCAGCTCCGCCCGCGGATCGACCGGCAGCGGATGGAACCGTATGCCGGAGCCCGCCGCCAGCGGCTCGAAGCGGGCGTGGGTGACCAGGGTGACCTCGTGTCCGGCCTGGACCAGCCGATGGCCCAGCCCGGTGTAGGGGGCAACATCGCCCCGGGATCCCGCCGTCGTGATCGCAACGCGCACGACGGCCAGTATGGCCGCATTCCGCCCCGCGCGAGCCCGTCCTCCAGGTCAACGGCCGGACCCCGACCACGGCCTCCTTCACCGGCTCCGCTTCGCAGTCGGCTCTCACGGATGCGGTCGGCGGCGCAGGACGGCGAGATCCGTGCCGGGCAGGTGGATCCAGCCCTCCTGCCGGGCTGCCGCGTGTTCGTCCGCGGAGCGTGGCCGCAGCGTGTCCCCGACCAGGACGGCGCGGGCGACCAGTGCGCAGACCAAGGCGTCGAGATGGTCGTGGCTGTCGACGCACGTCGTACGCACCGTCTCGGGCAGAGCCCAGCCCAGACCCGCCTCCAGGGAGCGGACGATGTGCTCCCGGACGGCACGCGCTTCGGGCCCTGGAGTCTTGTAACTGCGGCCGAGGCGAATCCCCCAGCGTCGCAACGCGGCGGCGGGGTACACCTCGGCGACCGGCCCGGACCCGTCCCTGGGCACGGGGACGCCCGACGTCGCGAGCGCATCCAGAAGATATGCCGCTCGCAGCGCCACGACACCCAGCAGGTCGGTGGACACCGACAGCGGCGGCCGCATCGAGGTCGCCTTCCAGGTGAGGTCGTCGGTCAGCCGGAACCGCAAGGCGTCCAGACCGGGCTTCCCGTCGGCACGGTCCTCGAACCGGACGGGAGCCGGCAGCCGACCACCCTGGTGGTGGGCCAGAACCGTGGCCACGAAGCTCGACGGCCAGCCGAGGGGGCAGTCGAGCCCGGTCTTGTCGGCCGCCCGGACCACGGCGAGCAGCTGCTCGTCCTGCTCCGGGACGACGAACTCCACCGCCAAGCCGCCCTCGGGTCCCCAGACCACCCGGCACACGGCCGTCCGCCGCGCACGGGCGGCCAGATCGACGCCGACCGTCACCGTCTGTCGTCCCGCCATACCTGGATCTTCCCGCAGCAACCCGGGCAGGTGCTGCTCCTCCTGTGAGGGCCGTGCCATGCGCGCGAGGATGGAAACAGGCAATCCCATACCGACTCACAGGAGAGGAGGAGACGGGATGGCTACGGCAGCTCAGACCGTGCTCGAACCTACCGAGCGGGTACGGGCCCAGAAGAAGCAGTCCGAAGCCGCTCTGACCACGATGGAGCCCGCTGCGCGGGTGCGGGCGCAAAGGGGCCTGCACAACACCCCGACCAGGCGAGTGTCCACGGTGCCTGCGCGGGCTCAGCAGAAGGCGTCCGAAAAGGCGCATCCTGACGGCGCGGGGATCCACCTGCACACCCGCACGTTCCACCCTCCGATCACGATCCCGTACCCGAGCGTCGAGAAACTGCCCGGCGGCCTGGAGAACCTGCCCGCACGCGACCTGGTCTTCTACGGGGGCCTGGGAGCGCTTGCGGTGGCGGGCGCTCTTGAGTGGCCGGTCGCGCTGGCCATCGGCGGAGCCACCTGGCTGGTGCGCGGCAGGCGAAAGGAAGGACGCTGAGGCGGAGTCGACGCAGATCACCTGGTGCTCGGAGCCCGTCCGGCCTCGGCCGGCCGGGCTCCGGCCGGTTTCTGGTGGCCCCGCCCGGATGTGCCGGCGGCCTGCTGCATTGGCATCACCGATGTCACCGGGTCGGGGGACTGCGCCGCCGACTGCCAGGCCGGACATGCCGGTAAGTGTGACTATCACCTCAAGGTGACAAGGCGACTCCCGGCCGTCACCACAGCTGGCAGGAGGACCAATCGATGAACGTTGCCCTGAAGCGTCTGCTCGGCGTCACCGCAGCGGTGGCCACGGGCGCCACGGCCCTGCTCGGCACGGGCGTCGGCGCGGCCGGCGCCGCCGACAGAGTGCACTGCGCCCGCGCCGAACGGCCCATATGGATCGACGACCCCAGCCGCAACATGACCGGCCACGGTTGCAGCTTGCCGGAGGACAAGCGCCGCTGGTACACCGTCGAGATCGACACCCTCGTACAGCCGCACCACAGGACGGAGTATCTGAACGACAGGCCGGATCGGACCGAGACCCTGCATGACAGAACCATCAGATGCCTGGGTTACACCACCAGCAACGGCACGGTGAACTGGTTCGGCTGCGTACCCGACTGACACACGTCCGTGCTGCCTGCGGATCTGGTGACCCACGCCGGGCGCGGACCTGCTCAGTGCGATGGCCACTGCTCCGGTCCCGCCGGGCGAGGAGCCCCCGAGCGACGACGAGTTGGCGGTTCTCGCCTCCTGTCTGCTGCTGGTCCGGCCCGAGGAGCGGGCCGCGCTCGTGCTCGGGCGGAGCTGGAGAGCACGGTCACCGGCTTGCTGACCCGCTTCCCCCGCTTGCGCCTCGACAGCGCCCCCGACGACATCCGATGGGACGCGGACACCATCCGCCGCTTCTCCTGAGACTGCCGGTCACCTGGTGAATCCCCGACGGGCCGGTGGACAGGCAGACCGGCCGTCTCAGCCAGGCCAGTGTCCAAGGGCAACTGCCTGAGCGGCGGCGAGCACCAGCAGGACCGTCGCCGCCGGCAGCGCACAGCTCAGCACGCACCAGGCCACCAGCCGTCGGCGCAGTGCCCGGTATCTCTCCTCGTACGTCCGCTGCAGCTCCGCGGCGCGGTCGGCGGTGCGACGCCATGACGTACGGGCCAGCGACAGGTACTCGATCTCCAACTGCCGCTCCAGGCATTCGTATTGGTCGTCCGTGAGCCAGCCCAGCCGGGAGGCGACCCGGACCGCCGCCGTACGGCCCTCCTCCCGGGCGGCGGCCAGCAGCAGATGACCCTCGATCTCCCGGACGAGGGCCGACTCCTCCTCGGCGGTCATCGCACACTCAACTCCTTGTCACCGAGAGCCGTTTCGGGGTGGTGCAGGTCGAACGCCGGGGATTCGCTGCGGATCCGCGGCAGGGTGACGAAGTTGTGCCGCGGCGGCGGGCAGGACGTCGCCCACTCCAGCGAACGGCCGTAGCCCCACGGGTCGTCCACGCCGACCGGCTTGCCGTACTTGGCCGTCTTCCAGACGTTGTAGAAGAACGGGAGCATGGACGAGCCGAGCAGGAACGAGAAGACCGTCGAGACCGTGTTGAGCGTGGTGAGCCCTTCGGCCGCGAGATAGTCGGGAATCCGGCGCTGCATCCCGTTCGCGCCCAGCCAGTGCTGGACCAGGAAGGTGCCGTGGAAGCCGACGAAAAGCGTCCAGAAGGTGATCTTGCCGAGCCGCTCGTCCAGCATCTTGCC
>NZ_JBITZN010000020.1:0-169567 GCF_044546895.1 Streptomyces sp. NPDC053069
GTGCGGTGAAGATTCGACACCTCCACCACACACGGGGGCCTTCGCCACGATCAAGACCGGCCAGCGTTAACAACGCTCGTGATCAATACACCTAGTAGCTGTCGTAGCTCGGCTTACCGTTCGGCCGGTAGATGCCGACGACGGTGCCGCTCTTCGTCGTCGAGACGCTGACCGGCTCCAGCGCAGTGGGGATCGCTCCGTCGGCGAACAGCCGCTTGCCGGTGCCGATGATCACGGGATGGATGGTCAGCCGGTACTCGTCGACGAGGCCGTGCTGCATGAGGGTCTGGGCGAGGTCGCCACTGCCCACGACGTTGATGTTGCCGCCGTCGGACGCTTTCAGCTTGCGTACGGCATCGACGATCTCGCCTTCCAGCAGCGTGGAATTCTGCCAGTCGACGGATGCCAGGGTCCGAGACGCCACGTACTTGCGCATGCTGTTCATCTGATTGGTGAACGGATTGTCGGGATCGGCGGTCGGCCAGTACGACGCGAAGATCTCGTACGTCTTGCGACCGAGCAGCATCGCGTCGGAGAACTCGTACCAACCGGCGATGGCCGTGCCGACCTCGTCGTCGGACACCGGCTTCTGCCAGCCGCCGTGCTCGAAGCCGCTCTGAGCGTCCTCGTCCGGACCGCCCGGCGCCTGCATGACGCCGTCCAGCGTCAGGAACGTGCAAACGATGATCTTGCGCATGGTGCGCTCCCTTCCTCGACGGGTAGACCGCGCAACCGCCGGAAACTCATCGGCGGAGCTTCCGCAGAGCAGCCGCAGGCGTCGCCTGAATCAGCCCAGCTGTGAAGTGCGGTGCCTCTTGGCCGACCCGAGGGGGTCTGGTCCGCAGATGTGCGCACCAAACCCCGCGCCGCCGGGATGATCCACACGACAGGCCCTGGCCTCGATTTAGCCCCGCACGCGACGAACGCGCCCGTATCCGCGCGGCGATGGACCGTATCCTCCACAGAACCACGCAGCACTCCAACGGCGCGCTGCCGATCGTTGCCCTGGCCCAGCGAGCACCTCGTACGCGCCGTGAACCAACTGACCGCGCACAACCGGCAGCTGCTCCACACCCTGTCGCAGCCCGACTCCCCGGTCCGGGCGTTGCCGACGCAGCCACATCCAGGCCGAAGCCACTGAGTCGCTGTCTACGCCCGGTGCAGGTGGTGGCTTCGCCGCAAAGCGCAGCTGACCAGCGGGACGAAAGGCGTACCCGGTCATTCACCGCGCGGACTCGGAGGCGGGCCTGCCCTGCGGGAGAACCATCCGTGGTCAGATACGGCGGGCGGGCGGCCCCGACGGTGCGCTCGGTGCGTACCGTCAGGTCGTCGCGGCGCAGGATGCTGTGCGGGCTGCTGGTGTCGAGGAGCTGGTCGAGCGCGGTGAGGTCCTCGGGGGAGAGTCTGCCTGCGATGACGCTGCGGATGCGCTGCAAGACTCCGGCGGCGTAGCGGCCGATCGCTTCGCTGCGCGAGCCTTCGAGGTTCACGGCGATGGCGCGTTCGCCCTCGACGGTGAATCCGGCGGCGGTCAGCATCGGGCCCCAGTCGGCGCCGCGGTGGGGCATGTGTTCTGCTGGGCGGCGATCGGCGGCGGCGTGGACGCGCTCTGCCAGGCCGGGCCTGTCCTCGGGGGCGTTTTCGGGCAGGAAGCGGGGATGGCCAGCCAGTTCTACGACGGCGAACAGGCCGCCGGGCGCGAGCACGTCGTGGACGTTGCGCAGTGCGCGGTCGGGGTGAGTCCGCTGGGGCGCCATCTCCTCCACGCTGCTGCTGCGCCGGCTGGGCTCCGGGTCGAACAAGAATGCCACCTACACCGCCTTCCGCGAGGTCGGACGGGCCATCCGCACCATCCAGCTGCTGCACTGCCTCTCCGATGCCCCGCTGCGCCGCAGAGTGACGGCGGCGACGAACAAGGTGGAGGCGTTCAACAAATTCTCGAAGTGGTTCGGCTTCGGCAACGGCGGCATGCTCGCCGACTACGCCCCCCCGAGCAGGAGAAGGCCGCGAAGTTCAACGCCCTGCTGGCCAACGCGATCATCTTCCACAACGCGCTGGACATCGCCGAGACCGTCCGCCAGCGCTGAAGGATGAAGGAGAGAAGGTCGGCCCGGAGGACCGGGCGCAGGTCTCGCCGTGCCTAACCAAGCACATCCGTCGCTGCGGCGATTACTCCACCCACGAGCTCGCCGACGAACCCGACAAGGGCCGGATGCGTGAGCTGGCCGGGCGCGTGTCGGCGAGCACCTCGGGGAGCCCTGGCACCGCGTCCGAGGGCTGAGCGCGGGAACCGGGCTGAGGGCACAGCAGTCGGTCGACCAGCCCGTCGATGTAGTCCGGGGTGAGCGGGACCATACCGAACAGGACGCGGATGTACATCGGGGCCAGGATGTGATCCAGCACGTCGAACGCGTCGAGTGCGTGCTCGCCACGGTCGCGGGCGCGATCGAGCATGGCCTGCAGTTGCCGGGTGCGTTCGGCGCGGAGGGCGGCACCAGCCTGCAGGCCCTGCTGACCGCTGCTCGACAGGGCGAAGGCCAGGTGCAGCACCGCCGGACCGTCGGGTCCGGTGATCTCGCGGGCCACTTGGGCCGCGTAAGTGCGCAGGTCGCCGGCGAGGCTCCCGGTGTCGGGCATCGGCGACTGCGCATTGAGGCGGGTGAGCGCCACGTCGGTGAGCAGGGTTTCCAGGTTGCCCCACCGCCGGTAGATGCTGCTGTCGGCTACGCCTGCGCGGGCTGCGACGTCGCCGACGCTGAAGTTGCCGTAGCCGCGCTCACTGATCAGGTCGGTGACGGCCTGGTGCACCTGCGCGCCGACGCGGGCGCTGCGCCCGCCGGGCCGCCGGGCTCGCTGTCGCTCGTTCATGCCTACACCTTAACGCAGTCACGACTTGCGTTTGCGGGATCATCCTCTCTATAGTCACCCTAACGCAGTCGCTGACTGCTTTAGGGTGCTCAGGTGTATCGCCACCCGCGTGTATCACCACCCGCGTCGACCGCGACCGGGCGCAACCAACGATTGAGGGGGATCCCATGGCTGCATCGCCTGCGACCTTAGGCAGTCGATCAAACCGGGCCGTGCTGCTCACGGTGACCTGCCTGGGCCAATTCATGGTCCTGCTCGACAACACGATCGTTGGAGCGGCACTGCCCGATATGCAGCACCGGCTGCACACTCAGCTGACCGGTCTGCAATGGATCGTCGACGCGTACGTACTACTGGTCGCCATGCTGCTGCTGTCCGGCGGTGTCTTCGCCGACCGTTTCGGCCGCAAGCGGGTGTACCTGACCGGTGTGGCGGTGTTCACCGCCGCGTCGCTGCTGTGCAGCCTCGCACCCTCGCTCGGCTGGCTGGTCGCCGGTCGGGTGCTGCAGGGCATCGGGGCCGCGGCGCTGAGCCCTGCCTCGCTCGCCCTGCTCGCCGCCGCCTATCCCGTGCCGCAAGAACGAATCAAGGCGATCGGGCTGTGGGCCGGACTCAGCGGAATCGGTCTGGCCGCAGGCCCCGTGGCCGGCGGCGTGCTGACAGAAGCCTTCGGCTGGCCCGCCATCTTCCTGGTCAATCTGCCCATCGGCGTGGTCCTGCTGCTGGTCGGCCTGCGCCACCTCGGCGAGTCGCACAATCCGAGCGCCCCCGCGATCGACATCCCGGGCACGGTGCTGTCCGTTCTGGCGGTGGGGGTACTAACCTACGGGCTGATCGAGGGGGGTGCCCGCGGCTGGACCTCACCGGTCATCCTGGGCAGCTTCGCCGCCGCGGTGATCCTCCTCGCCGCCTTCGTCGCCGTCGAAGCGCGCCGTTCCGCTCCGATGCTGCCGCTGCGGCTGTTTGGGCAGCGCCTGTTCACCGTGTCCAACACCGCCATGGTCGTGGTGGGGTTCGCGCTCATGGGCTCGTCGTTCTTCTTCTCCCAGTTCTTCGTGTACGTCCAGGGCAGCTCGATCCTGCGCGCCGGCCTGCAGACCCTGCCGGTATCCCTCGCCATGGTGATCGTCAGCCCGTACGCGGGCCGGCTCGCCGCCCAGTACGGCTTCCGAATCGTGGTCACCATCGGCCTGGCCCTGGCCGGCCTGGGGCTGCTGGCGCTCGGCATGGTGCACGCCGACACCGGCTACGGGAACGTGTGGTGGCGGCTGGGACTCGCCGGCATCGGCTTCGCACTGGCCATGTCCCCGCTGACAGGCGCCGCCATCCAAGCAGTCAGCCCGCAGGAAGGTGGCCTCGCCTCAGGCATCAGCAGCACCACCCGGCAGATCGGTGCGGTGCTCGGCGTGGCGGTGCTCGGAGCCATCGTCCGCACCCGGCAATCCGGCGGCGCCTCCTTCGAGACGGGCCTCAACAGCGCCTTCCTCGCTGCCGGCACCGTCACTTTGGCCACCGCCGTGTTCACCGGCCTGTGGCTGGCGAGGTCCAAGCCCGCGGAAGGCACTGTGGTGACGCATTGTTCCACCGGCCCAGACGCGGTCACCACCTCGAACGAGGCATCCGTGAACAGCCGTTGACAGTGACAACCGCCTTGGCCGGGAGGAGCGGCTGCGCGCCGAGGGCGTCGACATCACCATGCCGCTACCGAGGCCCCTGGGCGAACTGCTATTTCCAGGCCGCCGACCCCAGCGGCGTCATCGTCCAGTTCATCGAGTGGGTCACCCCGCCCGGCCCCGAGAACACCTGAAGCCCCACCGGGCCAGGGTGATCCGACCCTGGCCCGGCGCCCCCCGCCAGGCCCGTGTGCAACATCCCGCAACCACGCAAAGGACCCCGACCTTGTCCCCTGACCCGACCACCGTGCACCCGCTGCCCGCTCACGACCGCGTGGTGTTCCTCAACCCGCTGGTCACCTCACCGAACATCACCGTGGGCGAGTACACCTACTACGACGATCCGGGCGGCGCCACGGACTTCGAGCACCGCAACGTCCTTTACGCCTACGGGCCGGAGCGCCTCACCATCGGCAAGTACTGCGCGATCGCCACCGGAACCACCTTCCTGATGGCCGGCGCCGAGCACCCGACCATGGGCGTCTCGACGTACCCGTTCACCATGTTCGGCGGCCGGTGGGCCGAGCAGACGCTGGACATCGTCACCGCCATGCCCAGCCGCGGCGACACAGTCGTCGGCAACGACGTCTGGTTCGGGTACCGGGCGACTGTCATGCCCGGCGTACGGATTGGCGACGGCGCCATCATCGCGGCCGGCGCCGTAGTCACCGCCGACGTTCCGCCCTACACGATCGTCGGCGGCAACCCGGCCAGACCGATCCGGCAGCGCTTCGACGACGCCGATATCGAGCGGCTGCGGCGCGCCGCGTGGTGGGACTGGCCCGCCGACCTGGTCACCGAACACGCTCGCACCATCATGGCCGGAACCCCGGCCGACATCGAACGCATCGCCACCGAGCACGGACAGGGGAAGTCCCTTTGACCCACGTGACCCAGGTATCCATCGAAGAGCACACGGTGGCCGACCACGCGGCCGGACCCTACGCCCTCACCACGGGACCGGACGGCGCCCTGTGGTTCACCCTCGTCCACAGCGGTCGGATCGGCCGCCTCGCCCCCGGCGAGGAGTCGACGAGCCACCGGCTCGACCCCGACAGCGGGCCGACCGTCATCACACCCGGCCCGGACGGCGCGCTGTGGTTCACCGAGTACCGGGCGGACCGGATCGGGCGGATCACCACCGACGGCGTGATCGACGAGTTCGGCGTGCCCGGCTCCGGCTGCGGGCCGTTCGGTATCGCGGCGGGCCCCGACGGCGCGCTGTGGTTCACCGAGACCGCCGCCGACCGCATCGGCCGCATCACCGTCGAAGGTCACCTCACCGAGTTTCCACTGCCCGTCACCGGCGCGTTTCCCTCGGCAATCACCGCTGGTCGCGACGGCGGCATGTGGTTCACACTCAACCAGGCCAACGCCATCGGGCGGATCGGCATGGACGGTGGGGTCACTCTCCATCCCCTGCCGACCGAGGCGGCGGCGCCGGTCGGAATCGCCGCAGGCCACGACGGAGCGCTCTGGTTCGTCGAGATCGCCGCCGGTCAGATCGGCCGGATCACTCCCGACGCGCGGATCACCGAGTTCCCGTTGCCCGACCGCGCCGCCCGACCGCACGCCGTCACCGTCGACGGACAGGGCACCGCCTGGTTCACCGAATGGGGAGGCAACCGCGTCGGCACGATCACCCCCGACGGCTCCGTCACCGTCCACGACCTGCCCACCCCCCGCTCCGAACCGCACGGCATCACCGTCGGCCCCGACGGCGCCCTGTGGACCGCGCTGGAGATCGGCGCACTCGCCCGCATCGCCCCGCTGGACAGCACCGCCTGAACAAACCACCCCTCTCCCGCACCGTCAGCAGCAGTCGGCCGTACGGCGGCCGGGGGAGGAGGTCCCATGAAATACGCACTCGTGATCTTCGAGACGGACGAATCGCGCTGCCGGATCCAGGCCGACCGGGCCGCGTACCGCAAGGAGTACGAGGGCTGGATCGGTAGCCTCGCCGCGGCCGGGAAACTGGTCGGCGGCGAAGCCCTGGAGACCGAGCGCACCGCGCCCGCGACGGTGCGCACTGCGGCCGACGGGACGCCGACGGTGACCGACGGGCCCGCGCACGCCGGCGAGGAGACCCTCGGCGGCTGGTTCATCGTCGAGGTGGCCGACCGTGCGGAAGCCCTCGAACTGGCCAGAGCCTCCCTACCCCGGAGACCGTCGAGGTCCGCCCGATCCTCGAATCCGCCCGACCGACGCCGGGAACCGGCTCGACGGCCCAGAGCCCGGCCGCAGGGTCGCTGAAAATGGCTCTGTCCGCAGTTCCGTGAATCCCCAGGTCAGCGAGCTGAGCGAGGGATCGTTTCGGAAGAGTATGTCCCAGCATGGCGAGCAAGACGGTCGAGGCTGTGCTGTTTCCCGGGATCGATGTGCGAGTGGAGCGCGTCACCGACTCCTCCGACGTCCTTGTGGTGGAGGCGGTGTCCACCGCTCGCCCCGGCCGGTGCCCCGACTGCCGGAAACAGGCGATACGCATACACAGCACGTACGAACGCGTCCTGGATGACAAGTCGTTGGGATCTCGCCGGGTCATCGTCCGGCTGCGGGTCCGCCGGTGCTTCTGTGACCCCGGGCCTGTCCGAGTGGCACCGCCGCTCCAGCACAGGACTTACAGGCTGGCTGCGGTCCATCGCGATCGAGCTCGACGGACATCCGGCCGCGCGGCTGTGCCGCCGCCTGCGGCTGGTCGCAGGCCGTACCCGGCTGCTCAGGCTGCTGGCGGCGCCGACGGTGCCGCACCGTGCGCCGCGGGTGGACGAGTTCGCCTTCCGCAAGGGTTGCACCTACGGCACCGTGCTGGTCGACGTCGAGGCCGGCCGGGTCGTGGACGTACTGCCTGGCCGCACCTCCGAAACGTTCGCGGCCTGGCTCACCGAGCACCCCGGAGCCGAGATCATCTGCCGGGACCGAGCCAGTGCGACGCGTCAGACCCTGTGGACAACTGCCCCGTCCTTGCGCCGGAGACCCATCCGTTGCGGGCAGACATATGCACACGTAAAGTGACAAAGAGGGTACTTTTCGTAGTCGACGGAGGTGGCGGTGAGCGCACAGAAGCCGAATTCTGAGTCAGGCCTCCCACGGTTCGAGGAAGCCGAGCCTCTGAGCTCGCAGGACGCGGACTTCGTCCGGGATCTGATCGCCGTACTTGAGAAACACGGCAACCTGGACCGCTTCGGCCTGTGCCTGCTGCACGAGCACTTCCCCTTGGCTGACGACGAGACCCTGGTCGAGACGACCGACACGAGCACACGCACCCTCCACACCCACGTGGAGAAAACGGACCGGACCAGCCATAAGAAGCCCTCCCAATGGCGCTTCCTCCCCAGCGTCGGCCACTCACGCCGCAGCGAGTTCGCCGGCGACCCCTATGAGGTCATCCTGCAATGCGACCCCTACAGCGGATGCCCATCCCGGACATGAATTCCTTGGTGTGGCGATTGATTGCGCTCACCTTCGTGGTGCTGGGGTGGGGGGCGGCACAACCAGCACAGGCGCACGCCGCCGACATGGCCAACTGCTCGGAAATCCGAAAGGCCGGGAAGGCGAATTTCACTTCCCGACTGATCTTCAGACGGAAAAATCTCGAGTTCGTTGAAGTTCGGCAGATAACAAGCATCGAGCTACCAGAGCAGAAGGGGCAACTTGCGGACAGCCTGACACTCAGCTCGAATGCACTCAAGTACAAACAAGCCCTACACTGCCTGCTACCAAGGAGTAACCAAGCGCCGAAAAGTATCGACGAGTGGCATCCGGAGTGGCGATCCATCAATCACCAGATCACGCAAAAACACCCTGCCACCCTGCAATACGAGTCGTGGAATCTGATTCACCCAGGCGGCGAATACGAGGTGGGTCCTTGGACGGTCACGGCTCCGTCAGCCAACGACTGGAGCATCACCCTCAACCCATCGAGTGGTTCGACCAACGCCTCATGGCAGACGATCTCGATCGATCCAGGCGGACTGGAGATAAGCGATTCCCCCGGAATATCGAGCATCGACAAAGACACCAGAGTATGGCGCGGACACAAGCCGCCCATCTTCGCCAAAATAGCGCCACCACGGGATCTTACTCAAAGCAAACGCGCTACTTTCATCTCCTCTCTGGGAATTGCCTCGTGGTGGGTCAGTGCCTCGATTGTCCTCGCCGCGTCAGCGTTGCCTTTGGCACGACGGGACAGCGGGAAGTCCGACGACAACACCGAGAGGACCGCTTCCAGCGCGGTGGCCTGCGCGGCGTTGGAATGGGCCGTGCTGAGTGCAGCCCTTGGCTTGGCATTGCTGCTGGTGATCCAGCCTTCTTCTCCCAGCAAGAACGTCGGGCGCGCCCTGCTGGGGATCTGCGCGGGTCTCACCATGGTCCTTCTCGCGCGGCCATGGCTGCCACTGACGCAGGGCCCCGATGATCCCAGAGGGTTGGTGAACCGCAAGAGAGTCGTCTACGGCACCTCCGGGGCGGCGGCAGCGGTAGGACTGCTGGTAATCCTGTCTCCGCACCTCGTCGGGCTTCCGCCGAATCTCGTGCCCAGCACTCGCCCCCCTACTCTAGGAATAGCCGGACTGGTTTTGCTGGACCTGTCCGTGCTTTGGCTGTGGCTGACTGCGATCGCTGCCTGGGCCTGGCGTTTTGCACGGGAAGGAAGGCTGGGAGAATCCCCGAGCGAAACCAAGCCCGAAAATCCTTCACCCTCGAACGATGGCCGACCCGACTATCACCTCCGGCACATGGTTGCAGTGGGCGCAGCGCTTGCTGTGGTCGCAGCCATGGTGGTGCTCTGCCGTGCACTGATCTTCGAAGATAGGTGGAAACGTGCCAACTGGATGGGGGAAGCAGCCGCGCTTTTCGGGACCGACCATGGAAGCGCCCTGAGCCAGCAGCTCGCAGACTTCGCATCCCGCGGCCCGCAATGGGCGTACGCCTACACGTGGGCACTGCCAGGCCTCGCACTCGTAGCACTTCTCCACAGCAACTGCCGAACCAAACCAGAAACCCTGGGCCCGGAGGGTGTGGATCTAGTTGCGGTGATCTCCATCTTTGCCATCGTCGTTGCGTTGAGGGGAGTCAAGTTTCCAGGAAATGTCGCGGCGGTGTACGGCCTCTGGCTACCTCTCAACATGGTCGCATTGTACGGCGTGGTGAAGTTGATGGGCCGTTGGTCGGTACTGAGCCGAGTGGACCGAAAAGCAGGGACGCATTGCGTCGTGGCGGAACTGAGTGACCGGGAAAGGCACAAGCAGCTACTGGTCGAGGCCCGGCGCTGCCGGGAGCTGCTCCACCGGCTGCACCTCATCGATCACGGGCACGCGGAGGAAACCACGAGACCGAGCCTGGAGAAGCAGCTCCGCTTCCTGCATCGCTGGCGACCCACCCAATGTGGCCACGACTGTCTACCGGACCCTGTGTCCGTGGTCGACGTCGCGCTCAGCTGGGGACCAAGCCCCCGTTGGTGGGGAAATGCTCTCAATGCGGCACGCTGGGCATCTATCTTCGGAATTCTGCCCAGTATGGTCCTCGCCTGGTATCAGAACGCATACGGCGTCAAACACTGGACATATACCCTCACGTTACCCACGGGCATTCCCGATACGATCGGGACGTTCATCGCAGTGGAGATCTCCTTCGCCGGGGCGGGACTCGTTCTGGGCGCGTTGTGGCGAGTATTGCCCGGAGAACGCGGTCCGACGCGAGCTCTGAGTCTCTTCGTTGCCTGGTTCGTTCCCATCGTGGTCGCTGCCGTCTTTGCCGCATTCACCCAAAACCTCGGAACCAAGGAATTGGGCGAGGCAGTCCTGCGCGTCATTCTCATGCTCATGGTGCTGACCCTGACGAGCATGTGGATGGACACCGACACGTTCAGTCGCGAACGGGCCTACATGACGAAACGCCTCCGCCTACTGGCATCGATCTACGAGCTGCACGGCCTCTCGGGACAGATCGCCTTCCTGCTGATCCAGGCGGGGGCCGTGGTGACAATCTGGCGTGCCGTCGTCAATGCCTGATCACCCGCGACCACCCCAGCATCGCAGGGGCACCGGGCTCGGTGCGACCCAAGGACCAACGAGCAGCCGCGAGTGATCGCTACCTTCCCTCCGGCGCACGAAGTCACTCGGTCGTGCGCGACCCAAAGTGGCCGGTGGCCGGATCACCGCAGGTGGGTGCGGTATGACAACGGTCGCTACCTGGACGGCTGGTACAAGCGGTTGTGCGACGCCTACCTCGCGCCACGATGGCCGACCTCGGCGTGCGCGCGGACCTGCCGCCGGCGGACTTCTTGGCGGCGATGGAAGGCTATAAGGAGGGCGACCCTGAGCTGGCGATCGTCGCCTCGGCGATCAAGGCCACCGTCAAGGGCGGCCTGGGCAAGCTGCGCGAGCGCCCGCGCGGTGAGGGCTGGCGACCTGGTGAGCCCTGGCGGGCGCTGTCCCGGCCGACGTGGCGGCCAGACATCCGTACGGCGGTCATCTCCCGCACCCGAACCAACCTGCACCGCAAGATCGTCAAGCGCGCGGCGTTCACCGGGCAGTACACCACAGCGGTCCTGTCCGACCGGGGAGCATCCGTGGTCGTTTTCAAGGCTCTGTCCGCAGTTCCGTGAATCCCCAGGTCAGCAGCTGGAACGGGGGATCGTTTCAGCAGGGTGTTTCCTGCCGTGGCGAGCAAGACGGTCGAGGATGTGCTGTTTCCCGGGATCGATGTGCGGGTGGAGCGGGTCAACGACTTCTCCAGCGTCACCAGAGATTGTCGCCGGTTGCGAGGCTCTTCTGGATGCGCTGCGCCGCTACCGTGAAACTGTTGCCGCAGGCGAACGGACGGGCAGCACGCAGTACCGAGAAGCCAGAGGCGGGTACTTTGCAGCAGTCGCCGATGCGATCAACGTCCTTCGCGGTAGTCAAGGGCCACTGCTCTTCTCGATTCGCCAGTCGGTACGTCGCGCTGGCTCCAGTGCTTCCGACCCTGCCTGACGCTAGGCCATCACGGAACTGCGAACAGAGCCCTGAAAATCTCCAACTCTGCTTCTTCGTCGCCACTTGTTTGCGAGCTCAATCACGAGCGTCGGGTGCGCGGCTCAGGGTCCGGTGGTCAGCGCAGGCCCTGATTGGTGCGGGCGCTCCAGACCGCCAGTGCGGCTGCCAGGGCGCAGGCTCCGCCGAGCCAGAGAACGCCCTGGAGGCTGAGCGTGTCGATGATGACGCCGCCGGCCAGCGCGCCGAGACCGATCGACAGGTTGAACACGGCCACCCAGAGGGCGGAGGCCGCTTCCACCGCCTCCGGAGCAGCCTTGATCATCCATGTCTGCAGGCCTACGGACACGCCGCCGTAGGCCAGACCCCACAGGATCAGCAGCATGGCGCCGCCGGCCGTCGTCCGGCCCAGTAGCAGGAAGAGAGGCATCGCCATCGCAAGGGATACGGCGATGGTCAGCACGCTGCGGTGCAGCCTGCGCGAGAGGGCCGAGCCGGCGGCGAAGTTGCCGATCATGCCCGCCACGCCGAAAGCGAAGAGCAGCGGGCCGACATAGCGCTCGTCGATGCCTGACAGCTTCTGCAGCGCCGGGCTCACGAACGTGTAGGCCGAGAAGTGCCCGAACACGATGAGGACCGTTGCGATGATGCCGATGCGCACCCCCGGGTTGCGGAACTGCTCGGCCAGGAGACGCGGCCGGATGGCCTGCGAGGCGGCCAGCGAGGGCAGCACGGCCAACAAGGCGATCAGCGCGACGAGTGCCAGGGCGCTCATCGATGTGAAGGCGATGCGCCAGCCGGTCAATTCGCCGACCAGAGTGCCGAGCGGGACGCCGAACACGTTCGCGGCCCCGACGCCACCGAAGATGACCGCGGTGGCGCGTGGCACGTGCTCGGTGGTCACGAGCCGGACGGCCAGGCCGCTGGCTATCGCCCAGAAGCCGCCGATCGCGATACCGACCAGCACTCGGGAGCCCACCAGGACGGCGAAGTCTGGTGCCAGGGCGGAGGCCACGTTGGCGAGGGTCATCAGCCCCATCAGACCAAGCAGCAGGAGCCGACGGTCCATGGCGCCGACGAGCACCGGAACCAGTGGTGCCGAGACCGCAGCGACCAGGCTGGGAACCGTCACCATCAGCGCTGCCGTTCCTTCGGAGACCGACAGTGCCGATCCCACGGCGGTCAGCAGGCCGATCGGCAGCTGCTCGGCGGTCACCAGCAGGAAGGTGCCCAAGGCCACGGCGGTGACCGCCGGCCAGTGGCTCTTGTGCGGGGCTTGCTGACCAGCCACCTGGGCGGTGGTCCGTTCTGTGGTTGTCACCGACGCCTCCTTCAGCATTTTGGGAGCGATCGCTCCCATATCCGGTGGACCCTAGTATGGGAGCGATCGCTCCACAAGTTCGGTAGAGTGAAGGGCATGGCACGCCCCCGACAGTTCGACGAGCAGGACGCGGTCACCAGAGCGACCGAGCTGTTCTGGCGACGTGGCTACAACGCCACCTCCGTGCGTGATCTGGGTGACGAGCTGAAACTCACGCCCAGCAGCCTGTACCGGACGTTCCAGGACAAGCACACGCTGTTCCTTCGCGCCCTCGACCACTACCGGGCCACCGAGTCCACCCAGGCCGAGCAACGGCTGGGCGCCGATGGCCGTCCGCTGCGCCAGGCACTACGGGACTGGATGCTGTGGCTGGTCACCTGCCCGACCGGCGGCGAGCCCGGCCGGGGCTGCTTCGTGGTCAACACAGCCACCGAACTCGGCATCACCGACGACGAGGTCCGTCAGCGGACCGAGGCCGCCTTCGAAGTGACCAGGCAGGCACTGCGATCCTTGCTGCTCGAGGGCCGCGACAACGGCGAACTACCCCCCGCCCTCGACATCGAGGGCGCCGCGGAACTCCTGTTCACCACGGTGCTCGGACTGCGGGTACGGGAACGCGCCGGCCACGATCCCGCACGGCTGGCCACCGCAATCGACACCGCGATCCAGGCACTGGGGCCCATGTCCACGGAAGCGCCCTGACGGCAACACCCGGAAGTGGCATTGCCCCCGCTGGAACACAGGCGACCGGTCAGAACCCAATGACGGGCGCATTACCGTCGTTGGAGCGGCTTTCAAGCCGGACTTGCTCGCGCCGAGCCCGCTCGTCGGCCGTCAGCCCAACGTCATCGGATACCTCATTCCTCTGGCATGGCGCCGTAGAAGGGTGATGCCGACGAGGCCGGAACCGTCTTCCAGCGGGGCGTGCAGAAGCTGATGCACTTCCCGGACGGGATCGGCGGTGTCTGGGTGGAGGCCCGCACACCCCGGCGACGAGTGCCGTCGATGCGGACACCGCACTGGAACCGCTGCAACCCCGTGTGCGTGAACATCTCCCGCATCGACACCCACATCGACCGGGCCCGAGAGCAACTCGACCAGATCGACGCCGACTGCGCCGGACCCGCAGTTGCCCTTCCCGCTGCGCCGTCGGCTCGATCTGTGTCGCGCCAGCGCAGAGAAGGTCATTCAGGAGCACGAAGCCTCACCAGACCGGTCGCCGACAAGGACAGGACATGACGACAGCCCAGGACGACGCGCCAGCCCCAGGGGGTCGATATCGGGGACCCCGTTCCTGCGGCACCGCCCGGCCCGGTAAGGCAGCACAGTGCGGGGCCGGTGCGCGCTGGACGGCACCGCGCCCCGCGCTGCCTCCACAGGACGTCCGTCGTACGTTGCCCGGCCCGAGGCGACCACTACGACGGTTTTCATCACCGGCAGGTTTAACAGACCGTGCGGAAGATGACCGGCAAGCTGTGGTTTCGCAGCCGACCGTGTGACAGTCACCTACCCCGCCTCTGACTCACCGGGAGGCGACTGCGGTAGGCAGTCGAACCGGTCGACCAAGATCATCGCCACATCGTCGGCCAAGTCGTCGCCGGTGTGGCGGTTCAACGCTTGGTGCAGTTGCTCCAGGAATTCTGGCGGGGCGGGGCCGACGCCCATCTCCTCGACGGCCTCCCGCAGAGCGAAGAATTCGCCGTCGCGGTTGCGGGCTTCGATCACACCGTCGGTGTACAGCAACAGACGGTCACCGGGAGTGAACGGATAGGTCTCAGGCTTCTCGGGGAGGTCGGTGACGAGGTCTTCGAGACCGAGAGGTGGCGACGGCAAGCCCGGCATCAACGGTGCGGCCCTGCCCCGGTGCAGCAGCAGCGGTGGCGGATGTCCACGGTTGACCAACTGCACCACGGGTTCGTCCGGCACCTGCGCGATGAGCGCCGTGGTGAACCCTTCCAGCAGAACCTCCTGCCCGAACGCGCCCGGCACCGCGACTTCCCGTCGCAGCGCAGCCGCGCAGCGGTTCATGACCTCCACGAGATCGTCCTCATAGTGCACGGCCTCCCGGAACGCCCCCAGCGCCACCGCGACGGCCCGTACCGCGGACAGTCCCTTGCCCCGCACGTCCCCGACGATCATCCGGACGCCGTACCGCGTCTGCACGGCCTCGTACAGATCACCGCCCACCCGTGCCCCCGTCCCAGCCGCAAGGCACAGGCTGCCGGCTCGCAGCGGGCCCAGGCGCGCGGGGACGGGCCGCAGCACGACCTCCTGGGCCGCCACTGCGATGCGGCGGACCTGGTCGAGCTCTTTCTGCCTGCGCTCCTGCATGGCGCGGCTGGTGATGAACCCAGCCACGGAGACCAGGGCCAGCGCCAGAAAGTTGCTGTAGACCTGCAGGGTGCCCCACGCCCCGTTATGAGTCGCGGTGACCACACTGATCGCCAGCGCCAGGACCGCCGCCGCAGTGGTGCCCCTGGGCCCCAACGTCACCGCCGCCAGCGCCGGGACCGCAGTGAGAAAGGGACCTGTATAGATGAAGTGCGCAGGCGTGAGCTCGATGACCAGCACAGCCAGCGCGATCAGATAGGGCACACACGGCATCAACGCGAAGAGGACCCGGTTATGACCGCCTGCTCCTGGTATGGGGGGTGAGCGCAAGAGCGACCTCATGCACCAAGCCTGCCTCGCTGAAACCCATGACTCCACCCCAGCTCGCCACCCTGGGCAGCACGGAGACCAGCCCGGCCCCTTCACAGTCCTTGTGATCGCCCAGCCGCATCCCGTCTGACCTGCTGCTTTCCTCGAAGAACACTCCCAAGGGGCCACAACGTCCCGGCCACGGGGACGAGGACTCAGCAGAGCTCAGAAGGAACTCGCGGGATGTCGCGCAGTCGAGAATTCGGCTGCCGGCTCCGAATGTCTGGCTTCGTTCACTTCAATCAGCAGCGTATGTCCATCGGTTTGGTCGCGATGGCGGCCGGCGGGGGTTTCGGCCTCAACTTCTCTGTAGCGCATCAACAGCTGATCGGGCGGCGCACCGAGGACCGGCTGCGCAAGAAGTACGACCTTCTCTCCGTCGACAGTGCCCTGCCCACCCGCCGCCGTCCCAAGCGGGTCACCTCACACCCACAACGCGGCCACTCCCGGATCCATGTACTTGGTGACCACTGACACCCAGCTCGGTGCCGTCGCCGCCCCGGAGTGCCCCGACGATCTCAACGACGCCACCCACGCCGACATCGAGGACGCGGCCTTCACCTGGAGCCCCGACATCGAAGACCGCACCCAGTCCGGTCAGGGCCGACAGGCGGCTGCCTGCATCGTCCTGCGGCTCGTCCAGCTCGGGCACGACGTCCGGCCTACTGGCCCAGCCCGGCACCTCCCGGCCGCGGGGGAGTGGCACCCCCGCCGCCAAGCAGACGGCGCTCGCGGATGTCCTTAGCAGCTGTCCCGATGTTCCCGTCACCGTCACCCTGGCCCGCTGATGTCCCGCCTGGCCGTGCCGGTCCCAGTACCCGACACGGCCGGAGGTGCGCCCGCTCCTGTGTGGCACACGCTGGTGATGTTTCCAGCGTTCGGCCACGGGCCCTGGTGGTGGCTCCTAGTGCGATCTGCGGCGTTCAGCGGCACGAGGGCGGACAGAGAGTGGATGCGCGGCAGGAAGGGATTGCTCGTCGAGGCGCTGCGCATCCTGCGCGATCAAGCACCACACCGGCGGCGGTTCGTACGGTGGTCACCGATGGGATGACGCCCGATGGGGCGGCGCTATGCGTACCCGGGTTTCGGTGGGGGCGTTTTCGATGTCGTCGAGTTGGGCGGTGATCGTGTTGCGCAGGTTGTCGTAGTCGTCGAAGCAGTAGTCGTTGAACAGCGTGTAGCCCGTCCACATCAGGTTGGCGCACACGCGTGCCGGTACCCGGCCGGTCTGGGCGCCCATGCCGACCAGTGCCACCGACGTGATGCTGCCGGGTGCTCCGTTGTTCTGGCGGTGGATCGCCTGGAACGCGGCGGCGCACGCCAGAGCCACGTTGAGGGTCTCGCTCACGTTCTGCGACGACTGTTCCATCGTCGGTGTGGAGATCAGGAACTTCGGGTTGGTCGCCCCGGAGGGAACGCACACCGCGCTTCCCACCGGGAGCCTTCCCTCGAACTGGTCGCGGATCGCCCGCTGTACGCGCAGTTGGATCCCCGCGCCGAGGTGCCGCTTGATGACGGCGTCGACCCCGCCGTTCATCAGGCCCCGCGAGTTGGTCGGGCTGACCCAGGCGTCGACGGTCTCATCGAGGATCGACCCCTTGCGGATCTCGATCCCGGGAGTATCGGCGAATGCCGCCCGCCACGCCTGCACCACCGTGGCATTGATGTCGGTCAAGACCACCTTGAGCGGCGGCTGCACGCGGTTCACGGTCATCTTCCACACTCCCGTCGGGAAAGGGGCTTTCCAGTGATCACGACGCTACAGGGGCCCACTGACAACGCAGTTGGGAGATCACGTTGTCGTACCCCGCTGCTAGCCTCCCGGGCCATGATCAATGACAACGCCTCGGCCCAGCCCGACCCGAACGACCCGCTCGCCCTCGCCGAACTGTTCAAGGACGGTGGTGAACCCTGGCTCCCGCTGCTGAGGCCGGTCATCGAGGCGCAGCCGAACGCCGCCTCCTTCATCGGCCCGGACCGGGGCCCGGATGTGGTTCCCGTCCGCGAACTGACTTTCCAGGCGCTCAAGCCCAACCCGCCCCACAAGTGGAAGGTCGTCATCTTCGGGCAGAACCCGTACCCACGGCCGGAGAGCGCCACCGGCATCGCCATGTTCGACAACACCTTCCACGACTGGAAGGACAGCCAGTTCGGCAGGGTCGTCAGTATCCGCTGCATCATCAAGGCAGCGGCGATGTGGAAGTACGGCATCCCCAAGAAGACGCCGATCGCCGACATCCGCGCGCTGCTGAAGAAGCAGGACACCGTCCAGCCGCCGGAATGGTTCCAGGCAATGCTCACGCAGGGCGTACTGCTGCTGAACGCGGCGCTCACCGCCAGCAGCGACGGGCCGAGGGGGGCCGACCCGCACACCGGGTTCTGGCGTCCGGTCGCCGAGCGGATCGTCGAGGAGATACTCAAGGCCAAGCAGAACGCCGACGAGGAGGACCGCGGTGTCGTCTTCGCGTGGTGGGGGGCCCACGCCCGCAGTCTGAAGCAGGTCGTCCTCCGGCTCCAGAAGAAGTATCCCGAGGTCGAGGTCCGGCACATCGACCACTGCAACCCCGCCGCGCAGGGCGATATCTTCTGCGACGGCGACCACTTCGAAATGGTGAATGACGCCCTCGCGTCGGTGGGTACCGAGGCGGTCGACTGGCTGCCGAGCCGAGGGTGGGACAGGCTCGCGGCGGGGGCCGGCGGGACGGACAGCGACGTCGCCGAGCGCATGGGCGCGTTCATCACGTCCACCATGGAGCTGCACCAGCTGTACCTGGAGCGGCTTTCCAGCGTCAAGGACGAAGGCCTCGTCCTTGAGGCGATCACCGGCGTGTTCGACACCCCGCTCATGGACTTCCGAGACGCCGTCAGCCCCGTCGCCAAGCTGCTGCGCGGTCTCGACCGGCACGTCCAGCGGTCGCACGAGTTCGGCAAGCTGCGAGCGGACGAAGGCACCGGGAACCTGTCCGCCGACGCCGTCGCCGCGCTCTACCTCTACACCTGCGAGTCCGCGTTCTACCGGGAGATCAACGCCATCCTGCGCAATCCGGACCGGTCGAAGGTCGTCCCCTATCTCCCCTATCTGCGGCTGCTGTTCTCAGCGGTGTCGGGGCTTCCCGTGCGCAAGGAGCCGTTGTGGCGCGGGGTGCCGCTGGACCTGCGGGCGCAGTACCCGGTGGGGCGGACCGTGACCTGGTGGGGTGTGTCCTCGTGCACATCCGAGCTCGGCGTGGCACGGGCGTTCCTCGGCAGTCGCGGCAAGCGGACGCTCTTCGAGGTACAGCCCGCACGGGCCGTCGGCATTCGCAACTTCTCCGCGTTCACGGGCGAGGAGGAGTTCATCCTCCTGCCGGGCACGCAGCTCGAGGTGGTGGATGTGAAGACCGAGCGTGGCGGTCTGTGCACCGTGAAGCTGACCGAGTCGGAAGAACAGCCCCTCGTGTCCTGAGCAGGTGTGAACGAGCCGGGGCACATGGTTGGAGTTCAGCCAGGACGCGTCCAAGGTAGCTCCGGTGACCGTCAGTTGGAGGCAGCAGCCGAGGCCGTCAACGACAGCATGCGAGGTTGAGTCCCGGGGCGCCGGATCGAGACGGATGCGGCTTCCTGGCCGTCGTCGGACTGCAGATGCTGGCATGATGATGCTCATGCTCACGTACCGAAAGGCCGATGCCGCGTAAGCGGCCCGGCGCGCTGCGCGCTGAACAGTCTCTCCCTGTCGCGTGGGGCTTGCCCCAAGACCGGATCCACGGCCTCTCTGCTCGAACAAGTGCCGCAATAGGTCGAGTTGAGAGGCTCTCGGGTGACTACTACGTCTACCCCGGCGTCACCGACCGTGCGCTGCGGCGGTATCGAGCGTTTCTGCAACCACCAGGACGACGCCCCCTGTATCCGCAGGAGGCGGAGTGTTCGTGCCGCGACTGTTCCTTCGACGACGTGCGGCATGCCCGCGACGTGCTTGAGGAGGTCTTGCGGCAGTTGCCTCCCTGGGCCCGCACCGAGCTTGGACGCCGAGTGCGCGCCCTGGATGCCAGGTATGTCGAGCGCACGCTGCCAGATCCGTTCGCCGATCATCGGCAGTGGCGTGCTGACCTCTGGTGGCGGCGCCGTCTGGCCGGCAGACGAGAAGCTGTATGAGGGGCCTGACCCAAGCCCAAGCCGCAGTGAAGTGATCAATGTGTGTTTGGTGTGATCACGGTGTCGAAGGCGTCCCGGACAGGCCCGTACACCGGGCTGGGTCCGCGCTGCTTCGGCAATCTGGTGACCGCCTCGCGCCGTGGCGCACTGCCTTCCCTGTGGAAGCCTACGAACATGGTCAAATCGGACCGGAAGAGCGGCTTCTGTTCGGTCACATCCGGAGGGTTCGGCAAAGGGGGTGTTTCGAAGTGCGGTGACGACCGCGAACCGGCAGGATGGGATATCCCGGTCACTGGCAGCGGGTCAACCGGCTTCTGGATCCGCAGTGTTGACCGAGATCGTTCTCATGAACAGCACGTGGCCTGGGAGGCTGGCATCCGCTTCATTCCGTGGGCTACGTTGTGCAGTCATGACTACCGGGATGGCATTGCGCCACACACGGATTGGTGACCCGGTGCTCTTCTGAGCGCCGTACGGGCCGGTGCTGGCCCGCTGTTGGATCGAGGATTTTGCGCTGCTGCGCGGGCTCCGCCTCCGTCGTGTTGATCACAGGCTCGACACATCAACCACGACAGGAGAATTCATGCCCACCAAGACGCTGCAGATTCCCACCCCGGACGGCCAGGCCGACGCGTTCGCCGCCTTCCCCGAAGGCGGCGGGCGGCGCCCAGGGGTGCTGATGTACGCGGACGGCTTCGGGATCCGGCCCGTGCTGCGGCAGATGGCCCGCGAACTGGCAGGGCACGGGTATTACGTGCTGGTCCCCAACCTCTTCTACCGGCACGGCCCGGCACCGCTGATCGAGCTTCCCGAACACATTGGAGATGACGTCCGGCCCGCGGTCTTCGCCCAGCTGATGCCCATGATCGAGGCGCACACCACAGACCGTGTCCTGAGCGACGCCGACGCCTATCTCAGGTTCCTCACCGCTCAGCCCCAGGTCAGCGGCGGGCCGGTCGCGGTGACCGGCTACTGCATCGGCGGCCTCCTGGCGACGCGCACCGCCGCGGCCCACCCTGGCCAGGTAGCCGCCCTCGCCGCATTCCACGGTCCGGTGGGAGTCGACGGACCCGACAGCCTCTCGAAGCTCACCGCCGAGGTCCACTTCGGCCACGCGGAGAGCGACTTGACGCCCGAGGCCCTCGGCGAGCTCAACCAGGCCCTGGACGCGGCGGATGTCGGCTACACCTCCGAGATCTACCCCGGCACCGTCCACGGCTTCACCATGTCCGACACCGATGCCTTCAACCCCGCCGCACTGCAACTTCACTGGGACCGCCTTCTGCCCCTTCTCCGCCGCACACTGACCAAGGGCTGAGGATCCGGCCCGAAGGTCAAGCCTGAAGTACACGTCGCCGGGGTCCTGGCGATGTTTCGGAGTCGGTGGAGGGCGGACGTCACCCGCCCTCCACCGAGGGGTCCTTGCGGCAAGCCGGCCCGTCCGGCGGGCGACCTGTGGTAGGCAGGGCTGATGATCAGTTGACTCCCTCTCGACCAGCAACTTGACTCCCTTCGCGCGGTGCTGTCCCGTAACGACGTGTTGACGGAGGTCCTGTCGCGGGCGGCGACGCTGGAGCTGCCCGGGTGGTATGTGACGGCCGGCTGCCCGTTCCAGATCGTGTGGAACGTCGTCACGGGCAGGCCGCCGACGAACGGCATCAAGGACTACGACTTCTTCTGCTTCGACGGCGGCGACCTGTACTGGGAGGCCGAAGACACGGTGCTCAAGGCCGGTCGGAAAGTCTTCGTCGGCCTGCCCGCGGAGGTGGGGATCCGCAACGAAGCGCGGGTCCACCTCTCGTACCAGGACAAGTTCGGTCTCCCGTGTCCGCCGTATGACTCGACTGAGGCGGCGATCGACAGTTTCGCCGCGACGACCTGCTGCCTCGGAATACGTGTGGAGGTGGACGGCCGGTGGCGCGTGCATGCGCCGCACGGCCTGTCGGACGTGTTCAACCTCGTTGTCCGTCCGAACCCGATGCTCGCTCCACGGGCGCTTTATGAGATCAGCGTAGGCGGCCCAGCCCCCTGGCGGATGCCTGCTGCCACTGGACGCGAGAAGGAGGGAGGTCTTCGGAGGCGCGCCGGCAGTGAGTACGAGCCCTACGGCACAGAGGTCCCGCAGGACGGGCTCGACCACGAGCTCCAGGTGCTCGTCGAGGAGCGCGGTCACCCGGGCTGAGTCGGGTCGAGCAGTCGAGCAGTGGGCCGCAAAATGGCCGAGGCCGTCCGCAGGACCTCGTTCACCCGCTTGAGCTGGGCTTTCGCCTTGCGCAGCGTGGCGAGCCCGGTACGGTCGTCGGGGTGAGCCGGTCGTCGCCGCACTCGTCGGCGTCGGTGTCGACCGGCCAGACCCCCTGTCACGTCATGCCCAGCCCAGAAGCAGGCGTTCAGGCTCGACGGTAGCTGTCGACCGGGCCGCCCCAGCCGCCGGGAGGCCCGTCAAAGTCGATCACGAGCGAGGAGCCGTCCGGGTCCACCTTCAGGTGACCGAGACCGCGCCCGCCGTCCTTGCCGCCCTGGCACGTGTAGGCGATGGTCGCGGATTCCTGGCCGTCCTTCTTCGTCGGCACGAAGGTGCCCATGCACGAGAGCTTCGCGCCCTTGGCTGTGGCCTTGCCGTCCTTGATGACGAGCGTGTCCAGCGTTGAGTCGTCGTGGGTGGCGATGTATTTCCAGGTGCCGGCCGCCCGCTCAAGGAGCGTGCCATGAGACGGAGCCGTGCCGACAGGCTTCTTCGCCACGCCGGCGGTGGCACTTGCCGTGCCGTCTGCCGTCTTCCCACCCGCGCTCTTGCCGCCGCACCCGGCGGCCGTTACGGCCACGGCGAGCGTCGCGGCCGCTATCCATCGCGCCTTGCGCACAACAACGTCCGTTCTCTCTTTGCGTCTTTACAACGCCCGTAAACGTAACAGGTGCCTGCGGGCGAGCCGATCATGCTCCTTGGCGTCGTCTCTTTTGGCCTCCGGGCTGGTTGGTCGTTTCGTGGCGGATCTGGTTGAGCGGCTGGTGCCGGATGATTTTCGTGGCCACGTCGGGGTGCACTTGGCGGCAGGGGTTCCACCGATCTTCGGTCCCGCATGCCCCACGAAGCACGCCTGGATCGAAGATTCACCTGATCACTGATCGGAACGGATTGCCCCTGTCGCTCGGGATCTCCGCTGCCAACCTGGACGACAGTCAGGGCCTGGTGCCGCTCGTACGAGGTATCCCGCCTGTTCGCTCCCGCCAGGGTCCGCGGCGCAGGCGACCCGGGAAACTGCATGGCGACAAGGGCTATGACTACGAACACTCGCGTCGATGGCTCCGCGGCCGCGGCATAAGCCATCGCGTCGCCCGGGAAGGTGTCGAGTCCTCACGGCGGCTCGGCCGCCACCGCTGGGTAGTCGAAAGGACGGTGTCCTGGCTGGGTAGCTGCTGCCGTCTCCACCGCCGCTACGAGCGCAAGGCCGGAGCGTGAAGAACCGCCGCATGTGCTCCTGAGCTCGACGTTCACCTGAGGGTTCGGTAGTCAGGTGATGGGTGGACCAGTTCCGGGTGTTCCACGACGTACCGATCGCCGTGGATCGCCAGCATCGCCCAGTGCCACGCCTCATCATGAAAGATGAGCCCGCGGTACGGGGCATCCTCCGGCTCGTACGGGTATCGCTGCAGAGCGGCTTCCTCGGCTTCCACCAGCGTCAGCCCACCATAATGCTGCATCGCCCATGCGTAGCCGCGCCGTTCGGACTGCAGACACTCGAGGTACTCCGCCTCACTCAACATCACGGCTCAACGCTAGACGACTCACCACCCAGCCGTGCGCGGCCGGGCGCCTCCTCCCGATAGGCGGCCAGCTTATCCAGGCAGCGCGGGGGCAGACCCGCAATGGAGTTGGTCAGGCGGGGGGAGTGCTGGGGTACATGACGCTCAGTCAACTGGTGCCTCGCAGGAGTAGATCACCAGTGTTTGTTCGGGCTGTTCGGCCAGATGAAAGGCGGTGTAGGCGTAGTTGATCACCCCGCGTCCCGGGCGTCGTAGCCGCTTTCGTCCGCTGTGCCGGGCCTGCACGTCGTATTGCGGCCACCAGGCGCGCACTTCGGGACTGCCCGTCTTCAGCTCGTCGATCAGCCGGCTGTATCGGGGGTCGCCCGGGTGGCGTCCGGCCAGTGTCCTCAGCCGGGCGAGCAGGCCGCGTGCCTCGCGCTCCCAGTCGACCAGAACAGTACGGGCGGTGGGTTCGAGGAAGACCCAGCGGGCGAAGTTCGCCGGCCGGTCCGCGGCCGCGGTGAGGTGCGGGAACAGCTCGTCGGCCGCCTGGTTGTAGCTGAGCACGTCGTAGGTGCCGCCGATGATGTATGCGGGGTGCGGCTGGAGCAGGAGCGGGACGGCTGCCGCCTCGGCGGCGAGCGGCTCGGGTTCTTCGGGTTCGGCCGCAACCGCGTGCCCGGCGAGCTGAAGGAGATGACCGCGCTCGTACCGGTCGAGTTGCAGTGCTGAGGCGAGGGCGTTGAGTACGTGGTCCGAGGCGCGGATGTCCCGGCCCTGCTCGAGGTACGTGTACCAGGTCGCGCTGATCCCGGCGAGCAGCGCGAGTTCCTCCCGGCGCAGGCCCGGGGTCCGGCGTCGGCCGGTGCGTGGCAGTCCGACCTGGTCGGGGGTGATCCGCTCTCTGCGGCTGCGGAGGAAGGCGCCCAGCTCACGGCGCTGATTCGGCTGTGTATGCATGGTGGATGGCATCTCTGGTTCCAGAATAAATGCATTCTGGATACCAGGCTAAAGCCCACGCAGACTGATCCCGAGCGGGAGGTGCAGCTCACACCGGTGATCTGTAGGTCACCGGCCAGCGAGTAGTGCGGAAGGAAGAGGCGGACATGGTGTCGGGAATCGACGGCAAGGTCGTGGCGATAACGGGAGCCAGCAGCGGCATCGGCGAGGCGGCCGCGCTCCTGCTGGCCGAGCGAGGCGCGCGGCTCGTGTTGGGTGCGCGCCGGTCCGAGCGCCTCGCGGAGCTGGTGGCGCGGATCGAGAAGTCGGGTGGTACGGCCGTGCAGACCCGCACGGACGTGACGCGACGGGACGACCTGCACGCCCTCGTCGCACTGGCCGGCGAGCGCTTCGGCCGGCTCGACGTGCTGGTCAGCAACGCGGGGGCCGGCACCATTTCGCCTCTGGACGATCTGAGGGTCGACGAGTGGGACGAGATGGTCGACGTCAACGTGAAGGGTGTGCTGCACGGAATCGGCGCCGCGTTGCCGGTCTTCCGAGCCCAGGGCGCAGGCCACTTCGTCACCATCGCCTCTACGGCCGCATTTCGCATAGTGCCGACCATGGCGGTCTACGCCGGGACGAAGTTCGCGGCCCGCGCCATCTGCGAAGGCTTGCGCCAGGAGGCAGGTGATTCTCTGCGGGTGACCTGCGTCTCGCCCGGCGCGGTAGGGACCGACTTCGCCGGGGCATCAACGAATCCGCAGGTGCGAGCACAGATCACGGAGATGCGCGACCGGATCGCGATCCCGCCTGAGGCGATCGCCCAAGCCATCGCGTTCGCCATCGAGCAGCCTGCAACCGTCGACGTGAACGAGATCGTCGTCCGGCCCACCGCCCAGAGCTGACCCGCTCGAGTTCGAGGCGGTCACGCGAGCGGTCACAAGTCGGTTGCGTCGGGACGCTGGACCGGTGTTGGGGCGGTTCGTGGTCGTCGTAGACCAGGGCCCAGGGTGGATGGCGGAGGACAGGCCGAGGCAGCAGGGTCCGTGCGCCGCTCTCGTCCGGCAGGGCGAAGCTCTGGAGGCCGAAATTGAGGGCCCCCGCCTGCATCGGCGGGAGAACGAGCTGATCGAGACAAGCGAAAACCTGGCCCCGGTGGTGTGCCCCCTCGCGCTGCCGTACGCAGACCGGCCGGGCTGCCGAGAGGAGTGGCGTCCGGATCCGATCTGACAGGCTTTGCGGGACGAAGCGTGGGCCAGCAGCTGCACGGCGTGTACATGATCACGGCCGTGCCTGCGAGGCAGACCGGGGCGCCGATGACGTTCCCCGGGTCGGGGCGGCGAAGGGCCTCGGCTGGGGCTCTCCTGAGCAGTGCTCACCGCTTGGCCGCCCCTGCGGACATGGATCAGCGACGACCGCGCCGCGCTGTGCGCCCACCAGCAGCTCACCGCCGCTGCCCGCGCCTGGGCGGCGGAGGGCAAGGACCGGCACCTCCTGTATCGAGGGGCGCGTCTTGCCGCCGCGCTGGACCTCATGCCGCAGCGCCGCGTGGGTCCCCAGGAGCAGGAGTTCATCCGTGCCTCGGTCGGGTTCCAGGACGCTGACCGTCGTGCCGAACGAGCCAGGGCCCGGCGCCTGCGCACTCAGCGCGGCTCTGACTGCACTGAGCCTGCTGGCCGTCGTTCTGGCCTCGATCGCGGTGGACAAGGGAGCCACCGCACGTGACCAGACCGCACACGCCCAGGCTCTGGCCCTGACCGCCGCGGCCGCCGATGCCCGCAACCAGGGCCTGCCCGAGACGGAACAGCTGCTGGCCATGGGCGCGGCGCGGTTGGACGGTATTGCCGCACCAGCCCGCGGCGCCCTGCTGAGCACGCCGGGGGACCTGCTGAAGGCCCGGCTGAGACCGCTGCCCGGTGAGTACCGGTGGCTCACGCACGTGATCTCCGCTTGAGTCAGCCGTAACCCGAGATCTTGTTTGTTCCGCGCGGACCATGGTTCTGATGTGCAGGTGCAGAAGGCGAAGTGCTGAGATTCGGCCCAATTCCGGTTCTCCCCCGGGATGATGAGCGGGTGACATCGGCGACATCTCAAGAGCTGCGCATCCGTACCGAGTCCGCGTCCGGCGAGAGCGACAATGGCCCGACGAGCTGAGATCCCTCTTCGACTGGTTGCGGCACGAGGACGCGCTGCGCGGACGCGTACGCGTCGAACACGCTCCGATCACGCCCGGCGAGATGGGCGGAGGCCTGGACGCCCTGGTGGTGGCCATCGGTCCCGGCGGCGTGGGCGCGGCCGCGGTCGGCGCGCTGATCGGCGCTCTGGCCACATGGTTCCAGCATCGCCGTGCGGACCTGCGGATCACCGTCACCAACGAGAACGGACGCACCGTCGAGGTGGACGGCAAGCGCGTCGATGTCCCCGCACTGGCCGAGGTCGTCGAACGGTTGCTGGCGGACGGGCAGGCAGGCGGGGACGGGGAGGGGACGCCGGAGTGACCCGGTTCCCGGATCCGGCTGGTTCGCGGGCCGTCCTGGTCGGCGTGAGCCGGTACCAGCACCCCAAACTGCCCGGGCTCCCGGCGGTGCGGGCGAACCTCGCCGATCTCAGGGCGGTCCTCACGGATCCGGTCAACGGGACTCTGCGGGAGGAGCACTGCGTCGTGGTCGACGAGCCCCGGGTCCCGACCGACTTCGGCATCCCCGTCACCGAGGCCGCCGGCGAGGCCACGGACGTACTGCTCGTCTACTACGCGGGTCACGGAGTCGTCGACGGGCAGGGCAGGCTCCATCTGGCCGTGTTCCACACCGACCCGGCTCGGACGAGCGTGACCGCGCTCCCTTACGACGTCCTGCGGGAGGCGATGGTCGACAGTCCCGCGGCGGTCAGGGTGCTGGTGCTGGACTGCTGCTTCTCCGGTCGGGCGACCGGACCGATGGGGGACGGGCAAGGGCTGATCAGCGGGCAGATCGACATCGCCGGCACGTACGTCCTCGCCTCGTCATCGGCGACCAAGCCCTCGCGGGCTGTGCCGGGCGCGACCCACACCGCCTTCACCGAGGCACTGCTCACGGCGCTGCGCCGCCCGGATCCGCTCACCCTCGACGCGTTGTTCGACAAGGTGCACCACCACCTCCTCGCCCGGTCATTACCACTGCCCCAGCGGCGGGTGATGAACACGGCGGGAGGCCTGACCCTGGTGAAGGGTCCGCCTACCGCGGCGCACCCTGGCGACACGCCCCACACCGAGGAGGCGCCGCCGATCCGGCGGAACCGGCGCGGGCTCCTGGTCGCGGGCTCCGCCGCCGGTCTGGCCCTCGGTGCCGCGGCCCTGGAATGGCTGGTCAAAGGCGGGCCGGGCCATGACACATCGAGCTCCAGCGGGCCGTCGTCGAGTGGCTCCCCGGCGATGAAGGTGACCGGTGCACCCTCTCCCGGGCAGACCCTCGCCGCTCACAAGGGCCCCGTCCTGTCGGTGGCGTTCCGCCCCGGCGGAGAGATCCTGGCCAGCGCCGGCGCCGATCGGACGATCCGGCTGTGGAAGGTGACCGACCCGGCGAAAACGGCACCGCTCGTCTCTCTCACCGCCCCCACGGACAACGTCGACGCGGTGGCGTTCAGCTCCGACGGTGGCTTCCTGGCCGGCGGCGGCAACGACAACGCGGTCCGGCTGTGGAAGACGACCGATCCCGCGAAACCGAGACTGCTCAGCCGGCTGACCGGCCACACGGGCGCGGTCTTCTCGGTCGCCTTCAATCCCGACAGCACCATCCTCGCCAGCGGCAGCGCGGATCTGACGCTCCGTCTCTGGAATGTGTCGGACCCCGTGAAGCCGACACCGATGGGCCGCCCCGGCCCCGGCCACACCGACGCCGTCCTCTCCGTGGCGTTCAGTCCCGACCAGAGCCTCATGGCCACCGGCAGCGCCGACAATTCGATCCGGCTGTGGAACGTGGCCACCCCGCCGGCCACCGTGGGCCTACCCATCCCGGGTCACAAGAACCGCGTCCACAGTGTGGCGTTCAGCCCCGACGGCAAGATCCTGGCCAGCGCAGGCGGGGACCGGACGGTCCGCCTGTGGAATGTGACCGACGTCGCGAACCCGACGCAGATCGGTGCCCCGCTATCCGGTCACACGGACGCGGTCTACTGCCTCGCCTTCACCACCGACGGCAAAGTCCTGGCCAGCGCCGGCGCCGACAAAAAGGTCCGCCTCTGGAACCTGACCGACCCGGCCGAACCGAAACCACTCGGCCACCCTCTCGTCGGCCACACCGGCGCCGTTCACTCGGTCGCCTTCACCACCGACGGCAAGCTCCTCGCCAGCGCCGGTGCCGACAACAAGATCCGCCTCTGGTCGGTCGCCCGCTGACAACGGCTGACACAAAGAGGTGGATCGGCGCTGATGGCCGTGTCCGGGTGGCAGTTGAGCGTGCGGTGCGATGTGGGGATGTCGCCGTGGATTCTCACGCTGCGGCAGTAGCGGCTCCCAGCGGCGAACGACAGGCCGACATCCACGAAGCATTCCCAAGACGCGCCTGCTGACTGATCACCCACCGGCACTGCAGAGGGCTCCCGGTTCGAAGCCGGTGGACGACCGGGTGTGCCTGACTTCTCCGGTTGCGATCCTGCTTGCAGTGCGACCGCGACGACGATGTGCAACTGCTGTCGCCGGCTGCCGCGGCGCTGCTCCTCGGCGGCAACAGCGTCGTGGGTCGGGACTCGGGTCAGGGGGTGTAGACCTCAGGGCCGTCGTTCGCGGTGGTGGCCTCGGTCGGGGTGATGTAGCCGTAGGTGATGTTGCAGGCGGCTGTCCAGTACGACTGGTTGAGCTGCGTCTGGCCACGGTCGTTCCAGTTGAGGTAGTACGAGTGCCCGCAGTCGTCGTGGCCGCCGATGTAGAACCGCTCATCGGTGCTCGCGCCCACGGTGATGACCTGCCAGGAGAAGACGCTGCTCCCCTTGCAGACGCGGTAGCTCGCGCCGTGCGCGGTCTTGGCCCAGTCCGAGCAGCCCGGGTCCGCAGCGTGGGCCGAGGCGGCCCCCGTGCCGAGAAGGCCGACGGCCGCGAGGCCGAGAGCTGCCAGGCTGGTGGAGATGTGTCGACTCATCCGTTGACCTGCACCGTCGGCCCGTCGTCAGACTGGCTGGCCTCGGTCGGGAACATCGCCGCGTAGCTGACGTTCCTGCCGGTGGCGCCGGCGGTGCCTGCGCCGAGTCCCATGAGGCCGGCGGCTGCGATGCTGAGCGCGGCGGCGGTGGCCATGCGCCTGATCATGTTTCTCCTGGAGGTTGGATCAGCCGGCGTCGGTTTCGGGACCGGACCAGTGGCCGGTTTCCTGCGGCCGCAGGATCGCCTCGAAGGTCAGGTCGCCTGCGGTGCAGGTGAACGTCGGGGAGTGATTGAAGTCCCAGACCTGGTCGTTCTTGTCGTTCCAGTTGATGCCGTAGACATCGCCGCAGCCGCTCGCGAGGCGGAGGTAGAAGCGCTCGTCGGTGCTCGCGAACGTCGGGTCGACGGCCCAGGTGGCGTAGGCGCGGTCCCAGGCGAGGTAGCGCAGACACACCGTGTAACGGGCCGGGCGCTGGTGGCCAGGCCGAGGGCCGCGAGGCCGCGGGTGAGGATGCGTCCGTTCATGGTACGGCTCACGCCTCTGCGACGGGGCCGCTGTAGTGGTAGGACTCGGTGGGCCACAGCTGGGCGTCGATCCCCCCGTTGGCCTCGCCGGCGGGGCAGCTGATCGCCAGCTGGCCGACGTTCTGCCCCGACTGGTAGATGTCGTTCCAGTCGGCGTTGTAGCCGTTCTGGCAGCCGCCGCTGATCTGGAGATGGAAGCGCTCGTCAGTGGTGTGGTAGGTGGTGTTGACCGCCCACTTCACGACGGCGTGGGCGTAGTCGATGTAGTCGATGCAGATGCGGTACTCGGTCTTGTAGTTGCTCCACATCTGGTCGGAGCAGCTCAGGGTGTCGGCGTGCGCGGCACCGGCTCCCAGGCCCACGGTGCCAGCGGTCGCGAGCCCCAGAGCGGCGGCGGCGTGGATGAGTGTGGCGAGTTTGCTTTTCATGTGTCCCCCATGCGAGTTGGTCTTTGCGCTTGTTCGCCACGAACTGACAGGAGAGAGACCCCCCGTTGGGAGGCAGGTTGCACCACTCCCATGTCAGATCGCAGCTGGAGTGAGTGCAGGCCGTGGTGCGCAGGTGCCTGCTCAGCCTGGCTGGTGGGCCGATGGAGTCAGGCGCCGGGAAGGTAGTACCAATCCTGGTAGTAATTCTCTCCGTTGGCGTTGCACCCGTTCTCCGGGAATCCATAGGTATCCCCGTAGCCACCGTCAAGGCATACCCGGTATTGGAAGTTGAAGTAGTTGAGGTAGCCGTCTGCGCTGCGGGTGCTGGCCCATTCTTGGGACGGTGAGTTGTCGCAGGTGCGCGGAGACACCTCCTTGCTGGCTCCGCCGGGCGGCCCGGCCTGGTTCAGGACAGTGAGGCACTTGTCCAGGCGCGTGCTGCGGATCCGGACGTTGGCGTAGGCGTGGTTGGGTGCGTCGGGATAAACGGACTCGAGATTCCAGTCATCCTCGTTGCCCCACATGCCGCACTCACTGATGAAGCTGCCTTGGTAGGGGTTGGCCCTGATGCACTGGCCGCCATCTGCGCTGAGGGCCCGGAGGCCCAGCTGCTGATTCTCGATCCAGATCGAGGCGGACGCCGTTCCTGTCACGGCTGTGAAGACGGTGGCGGTCATGACGGCGAGAGTGAGTGCAGATCTCAGTATTGCCTTCATGGTGCAGCTCCTTTTGGCATCTCATGAAAGTGACGGCTTTGTGTCGCAAGGCTGGCCGCTCTGAGCCCTGGTGCAATCCTTGACGCGCAATCCAGAGCAACACCGGTTGTCAAGCCGAAGTTCGGTTGGCCTTCGCGCTCCCTGGTGCAATGCCGTGTGCTTCATGTCGACCGATCGGGGTCGGGATCCTGCTCCAGACATGCTCACCAGTTGGATCCAGCCACCCCCCTCGGTCGCATCAAGTCCGGAATGCGAAGGCACTCTCCACACGTATTGCCGGCCCACTCGTCTTCGGTCAGCCCTGCTACGGGAACGCTATGGACACGCATCCGTCGGCCGTCCTAGATTCGTCCTAGTGCGAGGTCAGCGGGGGTTGGCGCTAATCGTCACGTGCCGGGGGAAACATGAGATTCGGCTTACTGGGGCCGTTACACGCCCAGATCACCGGACGCGAGGTCCGGTTCAACGGGCCGCGGCAGGCCAAGATGCTGGCCGCACTTCTGATCGACGCCAACGACATCGTTGCCATGGAACGGCTCGTCGCCGTGATGTGGGACGGGAAGGCGCCTGCCACTGCCGTCCGCCAGGTCCAGGACGCCGTCTCCGGACTGCGTCGCAACCTCGTAGCCTGCGGAGCACCAGCTTCCTTGATCAGTACGCGGCGCGGCGGCTACGAGATCCACCTGGCCCCGGATCAGCTCGACCTGCTGGAGTTCGACCACGAGCGGCGCCTCGCCGAACGGCACACGGCCCCGTTCGAGACAGCTGTCGCGCTACGGCGGGCGCTGGCCTGCTGGCGTGGAAACGCCCTGGTCGACATCCCCAGCCGGGCCCTGGAGCTCGATGCGGCACGGCTGAACGAAAGACGCGCGGCCACGCACAAACAGTGCCTGGCCATCGAACTCGACCTGGGGCGTCATCGGGAGGTCATCGACGAACTGACCGCCCTGCTCCGCGAGAACCCCTACGACGAGGACGTCGCCGAACACTTGATAGTCGCCCTCTACCGGTGTCGGCGACAAGGCGAGGCGCTGCAGGTGTACGAGCGGCTGCGCCGGACACTGGCCGACGAACTCGGCGTCGATCCCACCCCGCCGCTCCAGGCGCTGCATCAGCGCATCCTGACCGCAGATCCCGCCCTGGCGGCTCCGGTCCCACCAAGCGGTTTCTCAGACACACCACCGGAGAGTCCTGACGCGGCGGCAGCCGGGCTGGCAATGGGGATGCCCGTGCGTCAACTACCGTTCGACGTCTCCGACTTCGTGGGCCGGGCCGAGGCACTGGCCGAGATCGCTGGACTGCTCGACGGGTCGGCGCCGAACCGGGCCCCGGTCGCCGTCATCACGGGCGGTCCCGGTGTCGGCAAGTCCTGCCTGGTGACGCATGCCGCGCGGCTGGCGAGCGGCGCCTTCCCCGACGGCCAGCTCTACCTCAACCTCGCCGCGACATCGGACGAGCCGCGGGATCCGGGGCTGATGCTGGCCGAGGCGCTGCGCGCGCTCTCGATCGCCGGCAGCGCGATCCCGAACGGCCTGTTCGAGCGGGCCGCGCTCTACCGGTCGTTGCTGGTGGACCGCCGCATGCTGGTGGTGCTGGACGATGCCGGTCACGCCGATCAGGTGCTGCCGTTGCTACCCGGGGCCGACGGCTGTGCCGTGTTGATCACCAGCCGCACTCTGCTGACGCAACTTCCCGGCGCTCGGCACATCGACCTTGACGTGCTGAGCCCCGCAGAGGCGCGGGAGTTGTTCACCGGAATTGTCGGGCGGCGGCGGGTCGAGCGGGAACCGGCGGAGGCCGACGCGATCCTCGACTGCTGCGGCAACCTGCCGCTGGCGATCCGGATCGCCAGCGGCAAGCTCACGGGCCGCCCGGCTTGGTCGCTGCGGGTGTTGCGGGAACGGATCGAGGATGAGTCCCGGAGGCTGGCCGAGCTGAGTATCGGGGATCTCAGCGTGCGAGCCAGCGTCGAACTGAGCTTGCGGCTGCTGCCGGTTGACGCGGTGCGCGCGCTGAGCCTGCTTGGACTGCTCGGTGCCTACACCCTGCCCGGCTGGGTGGTCGGCCCGTTGCTGGACCGCTCGGACGCAGAGGAGGTGCTGGACACTCTCGTCGATGCCAGCCTGGTTCGGCTGACCGCCACCGACGCCATCGGCCAGCCGCGCTACCGGCTGCACGACCTGATCAGGACCTGTGCCGTGGAGATCGCTGCCCCGCTGCCGGTGACGGAGAAGCGGGACGCGATCATCCGAGTGCTGTCCGCCTGGCTCGAACTGGTCGGGCGCGGCACCGATCGACTGCCGGCGGCCGGGTTGTTGGCCGCCGCCCCCGGTTCGGCACCGCGCCGGCCGCTGCCCGATGCGGTCGTGGACCGGCTGATGGCCGATCCGTTCGGCTGGTTCGACGCGGAAAGCGACAACCTGCTCGGCGCGGTGAAACTGGCCGTGGATTGGGGCCTGGACGAGTTGGCCTGGGAGCTGGCGGCCGGCACGGCGACCTACTACGACCACCGGTGTCTGTATCAGGACTGGCAGCACGGGCACCAGCTCGCGTTGGAGGCGGCCGAGGCCGCCGGCAACGTGCACGGCACATCGGTGCTGCTGCGCGGTCTTGGCCAGCTGCACATCTACCGAGACGAGTACGACCAGGCCACCCGTGCCCTGGAGTCGTCCGTCGGGCTGTGCCGGGACGGTGGGGACAAGCGCGGCGAGGCGTTGTCAATGGCGATGCTGAGCACGGTCAGCCGCGTACAGGGCCGTGACGACGAAGCCCTCGAACGTGTCGAGCAGGCGCTGGCCATCGCGGTCGGTGTGGGTGACCGGCACATCGAAGCGCAGCTGTCCTGCTCAATGGCCGTGATGACGCTCATGCAGGGCAAACTCGACGAAGCGGAGCTGTGGTTCAACGGAGCCTTGCGTCAGGCCAGGGCACTCGACGACGGGCACCGGGTGGCGGTCGTGCTGCGGCGGTTCAGCCGGCTGCACGATCGGCGCGGTGATCCGGACGAGGCGCTGCGCTGCCTGTGGCAGGCGTTGGCCACCTTCGAGGAACTGGCCGACGAACGGTGCGCCGCGTACACGCTGCTGGAAGTCGGCCGCGTGTACGCCGGTCAACACGACCGGGACCGGGCGAACCCGGCGTTGGAGCGCGCGGCGGGGCTGTTCCAGCGGCATGGTGACCGCCAGGACGAGGCCACGTGCTGGCAACTGATCGGCGACCTGGACGCCGCCGCCGGCGTCCACCACATGGCGCACCGGCACCGAGGGCGGGCGCTGCGGCTGTGGGAGATGATCGGAGACATGAACCAGACGAAAGCTCCGGCTCGACCATCGTCGCCGTGATGCGGGCCACGCTGGCTCTCGGCCGGCGTGAGCGCCAAGGACCCCCCATCGCGCTGGTGTCGCCTGCGGCTCCGAGCGTTGCCCTGCGCGTTGTCAGTCTGATGCCCTACGCTGCATCACAGCGGCAGGACGCGCACGCCGCTCACTCTTGCGCACGGCTCCCACGCAGCCAGCGCGAACAGGGTCAAGGTCCTCCGGGCCCGCGCCACCACGGTACGGCTATGCCGATGTCACGGTGGGGCGTTCCGACCGAGGTGGCTGCACCCACTGCGCCCGGAAGGTGGCAGCCGCACGGCGTCGTCTGTCTGCTGCAGAGGCGGTGGACATGATGCGGGCCGCCGGGGTCGAACCGCTGGAGGACTACCCCGGCGTCGACGCGCCGTGGAAGTCCCGTTGTCTGAACCCCCAATGCCCGGGCGTGTGGAACGGCGCGCCTGCTGACATCCGCCCCCGCTTGTCGGACGTGCGAGTGAGCAAACGGTCGGCCTGCATGTACTGCGTCCGACGCGCGGTGCGTCCTGAGCGCGCCACCCAGCAAATGACCGAGCGAGGAGCGCTGCCGGTTGAGGAGTACCCAGGGGCGTTGAAGCCATGGAAGTGCCGGTCGCCATCGAAGAGATGTGTGCGGCGGGGGCGGAGCCCCTGGATCCTTACCCTGGCGTCAACGCGTAAGTCCGCCGCTCGGATGAGGTAGACGCGACCGCAGGCCGACGCATGGCTGCACCCTCTAGCGCCAGAGTGGACCGCATGCTGAGAGTGAATACGCTGCCGAACGTACCGCGTTGGGCGCAACGTGCCGCTGTGGGCGCCGCGTTGAGTTATGTGCCCTCGGGGTTGTGGCGCTTGGCGATCGCAGTGGGCCTTCCTGTCGGACTGGCCCAGTCCGAGTACGAGCAGGTGCACGCCCCTGGCTGGGGTTCGTTCTACCTCATCGGCCTCAGCCTGGTCTCCGAGCTCTTGGCGTTCCTCACCGCTGCTCCTGTGGGGTCCGCTACTGGGCGCTGTCACGGTGCACTACTACCGCCGCCGGACCACCTTCTCGCCCGTACCGGTGGAGCGGCCGGTGGACAAGCAACCAAGAGCGAGGGGTTACGAGTGGATCTGGTACTCGACCGCCGCGCGGAGTCCCGCCGATCCTGCTGACATGAGGCTCGACGAGGCGCTTGCCGTGACGCCCGACTGGGGCGAGCCCCGTGTGCTGCGGCGCCCGGGCCAGTACTCGGCGAAGGCAGGTGCTCTGGGAGTGCTGCGAGTTCGAGAGGGAAGTGTTCTGGCACTTCGCGGTGTCGTACTTGTCCTTGGGCTTTTAGCGGTGCGTCCAGCCGCACAGTCCGGTGGTGTGGTGGATGCAGTGGTGGGCGGTGTTGGTGGATGACAGAGTCGCCGCTGATGCGGCCGGTGCGCTGAAGCAGACACCGCCGAGGGCCACGGCTGAGGCGGCGAGACGTGCGCGCAAAGGAACCCCCCTTTCGGCGCGGCCTCCGCCCTGGCCGTCGACGGATGCGGAACCGTCGGCGCGGCCGCAGCGCGAACAGCGGTGTGAGGCGATTGACGATCCGGGCGTCCGCGGACTTCGAGATTCCGAGCAGGGGTGCGATCCGGCGCCGCGTCAAGTACGTGCGACGTTACGCCGCAAACGGCAGAACGCGGTCCTCCAGGGGAAGGCTGCACGGCCGGCCTCGAAGGACCGCATCCGCTCCCTCGCGGCGCAGGGCGGTCAACAGTTCGCCGAAGCGGCGCGGGCCCAGCCCGGTGGACGGGCCTGTCCAGGCTCCTCCGCTGCGGCGGGCCACTGCAACGTACTACGTAGTATCGTATTACGTAGTAGTCGCCAGGAACGAAGGAGGTGCCTGATGCCGCGTCAACGGGACCGCGTCGGATGGGCCGAACCCGCGCTGCTGATCCTGGCCAGCCTGGCCGACGGACCGAAGCACGGCTACGCGATCATCAAGGACGTCGAGGAACAGACTTCCATCAGGCTGGGACCGGGCACGCTGTATGCCGCCATCGCGCGGCTGGAGGAACGGGGCCTGGTCGCGCCGGTGGACGAGGACGAGCGTCGGCGGCCCTACCGGCTCACGGCGGAAGGCCAGACCGTGCTCGACGACAAACTCCGGGCGATGGCCCGCTTCGCACGCACCGGGTTGACCCGGTTGGGGGTGGCAAACGCGTGATCGGCATGGCGGCCCGGTTGGCCTTGCGGGCATATCCTCCCTCGTTCCGGGAGCGCTACGGTTGCGAGCTTGAAGCACTGGTCGAGGACACCGGCGCAGGCCCAAGCGTCGTCGCAGACCTCCTTATTGGCGCGCTGCGGGCATGGCTTCGCCCAGTGATGCCCGATGGGTCCGCCGAACGGCGCCGCCGCCGCATGCAGGCAAGCGTCGCCACCACCTGGGTCACCTGGTGCGCGGCACTGTATGCCCTGCCGATGCTGCGCTTCATCCTGTCCGAGGAGCCCTGGCCGACTCCGGATTTGGTAGGTCGACTACTCGACGTCGCCCAGTACGCCATGTACGGCGCCGGCCTGATCCTGCTGGTCGGCGCCCTCGCACTCCTTGCGGAATCCTCCAGAACCGGCAGCTGGGCCGCGTGGCGCCCGCTGGTGGCTCTTGTCCCGACGCTGCCCACGTGGCTGATCGCGCCGTTCCTCCTGGCATTTGCCTCCATCGACCCGGTCTCCTATTGGGTCGGGGCCTTGGGGATGCTCGGGCCGGCAGCGTTCCTCATTACCGCGGCGGTGACACCGGCTGTCGTCGTCACCCGGTGCCGACCATCTGCGAAGGTGTTGCGGCTGCTTGCCCTGTCCGGTGTTGCGGTGGCGTTCGCCGTGACGACGACAGGCATCGCCTGCGTCGCGACGTTCACCATGAATACCGCTGACGCGGCCCAGTTGGTCATGATGCTCATCACCGTGGCCGCTTCTACGGTAGCCCTGATCAGCTCCGGTCGCGGAGCCAAGGCCGCGCTCCACAGGGAGCAGCCGGTGGATGTCGATGGTGACGTGTGAGTGACGCGGTGGTGCTCCCACTCCAGCCGGGGGCCCGCCAGCTGCAGCTGCTCGTCGTGCTCACCCGGCGGAAGCTAGGAACGCCTTCGGGTTGGCCTCGCGTGGTCGCCGACCAGGGGCTGCGTGTGCGGCGGGAGATGTCGGCGACGTACGCCTTGTGGTCGTAGCGGCTGTAGGAGCCGCCCCTGACGAGCTTCCTGTTCGGGGGCGGCGTCGGGGCCGGATTGCGCTTCGCGCGGACGGCCTGGTCTCTGCCGCGACGCGAGTAACCGCTTCGTCAACGCATATCTCGGCAGCGACGACCCACTTGTGCGGGTGCTTGTTGACGGTGGCGGAATGGAACGAGGACTCGTCGGTCATGTGCAGGTCTGTCCCATGAAGGTTCGGCCCCGCTCCAAGGCCGTGGTCATTCCGGGAGACGTGACAGCGTTCAGTCCGTTACGTCAACTCCCGGGTGCGGCCACGAGCGGCGGCCGCACCCGGGAAGCATCAGTCCGTGAGATCCGCCGGGCAGTTCGGCCTCCATGACGCCCGCTTCGATGCAGGCGGTCCACCTATGGCGAGGGCCTGACGGCCGACCAGGACGCGTGTCCGGGCGGTCGGCCGTACCTGGTCGAGGAGCTGGAGCGCCGGCCGTACGCGCACCGTGGCACGCGCGTCGCGGCCCACCAGTTCCTCCACCGCGTCGGCCGTGGTGGGTGCGGCCGCCAGGACGTGGGAGATGACCTTGCGGCGACGCGTCTGCACCCGGTCGACGGTGACGCAGCGGAGAAGGTGTATGCCGTCGGCCGGGCCGGACAGGACCCGGTGGGGGGCTTCTTCCAGGCTCTGCGCGTCGTACACGCCACCGATGGGCAACATCAAAGTCCCCTGCAGGTCGGCGACGACGAGCCAGTCCGGTTGGACCGGGACCAGGAGCGCGAGGCCAACCACCGGCGGTCGCCGCGTTCTACGACCCACCGATGCCGGCAGAGGCCATGGGAGTTGCGTAACCATCGCCGCAGTGGATGTCCAGTTCAGCACGGGTGGGCGTCAGGTGACTTGGACGTCACGGTGGTGGTTGGTCGTGGCAGGGTCCTTGGCAGTGTTCGGGGTGTGCGGACTTCTGGGTGATCTGCTGTTGCCGTGAATCAGCCAACATGGATCACGACGGGCGCGGGTGCCGGCGCGGTGATCGCAGGCGTGCTGGGGGCCTGGGCATCGCCGCTGATCGGTTCCTCGCCTTCACTGGTGACACCGCCTGCGAGCGGGCCGGTGGTTTTGGGTGGGCGTGCCGTGTCCGGGGCCTGTGCGAGTCCGGTGGCCCACAACTGGTCGACACGCGAGCGCTCGGTGGCGTTCGGGTAGCGGTCGGTGCAGGACGGGCCGGCGCTGCCGCCCGACATCAGCTCACTGCAGGGCCCGCCGTAGTCGTCCGGCAGGCCGAGCACGTGCCCGGTCTCGTGGGTGACGACGCGGACCGAGTCGTACTGCTGGTTCTGGGTGTAGTCGAGGAAGACGTAGCCGCTTCCGTGGCCGTTGGTGGAGGTGTAAGAACCTCGCGGGTCGTTGCCCTCGCGGTAGGAGAAGTCGGCACCACCGGTTGACGCCTCCTGGAGCTTGACGTTGGACTCGGAGCTGTTCCAGATCGAGGCCGCGCTCGCTATCTGCGAACGGAAGCTCGGTGCCTGGGAGGCGTTGTAGTAGACAGTCACCGACTGCGCGTTCGGCTGGGCGGCACGCTTCTCGGCGACGGACTTGAGCACGGCCTCGAAGAACGCCTTGTTGTCCGCGGCCTCCTCAAGCGACCCGGTGTACTGCGCCACGGAGGTACCCGTGGCGGGGGACGGGGTGTCGGCCGTCTGGGCGCTGGCCGGCACCGCCGCGCCCAGCGCGTTGGATGCCAGACCCAGGCCGAGAGCGAGGGCGAGGAGTCTCGCGGACGTTCGGGACGACTTCATGTGGGGGGCTCCTACTCACTCGCTGACGCCGAGCGCCCGGTGTGGGTCGACTCTGTGTGAACACCGGTTCCGAACTGCGGCGACGTCCTGTGGGTCGTCATTCTTAGAACGGCTCGACAGGGAGCGCAAAGGGTCCCCGCCACTACGTCGCCTCGTAGGTACCGGGGCCTTTCCAGGGCAGCGCACGGGCCTCCGGTCCGCACATGGCGGGCAGGACGGAAAGCTGTCGCAGCGTCAGAAGCCTTACATCACACGGCAACGGGCGTGCGGCAGACCGGGGGAATCCCAAGACGCACGGCGGGATTCACATCCGACCCAAGACGGACAAATACTCGAATATCTGCCATGTCGCCTCTACTAAGCGAGCCGGTTTGTGGGCGGGGCACTGTGACCGACGCCATAGAACATGAGCTTCCGCTTCTTTCGCGCCCCACCGACCCCGGGGCGCCCCAGGAGAGTCATCCTCGGCGCCGGGTGGCATCCCTCGCCGCTGAGCGCCGCCGCTCCGTCCTGATCAGGGCGGAGCGGCGGGCCCGGCGAGCGGCGCGGGGGGGGCGATGAGTTCCGCGCCCGTCTTCAGCGACGTGCGCGCCGCACCCGGCTGCTTGCTCGTGCCTCTGCGTGGAGGTGCAGGGGGATGGACTGCCGTGGTGGGGTCGCGGTGCCGTGGACCGTGCAGCCGTCGTCTGTGGAGGTGATGGAGCGGTAGGCCGTCGTGAGCGTGGGGTTGCGTGTGGGCACGGGCTGCCGGTGCGTTTCCTGCCCGGGTGCATCGAATTGGGAGGCGGGGCCGGTTGGGGCGTTCACGGCGGTGCGGAAGGGGTCGCCTGGGGATCGTAGTGTCAGGCCGCCATTGTCGGTTGATTTATGGCTAATGTCCGATTCGGCATCGGTTCAGGGTCCGGCGGCGGTGATCCACCGGAATACGTCGACGTGGATCGCGATATGGGTGACGATGGCTCTCGGCCGGCGAATGGTGATCTGATCGAGTGTGTTCAGCGGCCTGGCACGGAGGACTGCAAAGAGCAGCAGGCGGCTCATCAGCGCGGACTCAGGTGTGGTCACCGTGACCGACACGGCCGGCAACACCTACCGGCCGGCCGGGCAGATCAACGACCACGGCGACAGGCCATAGCTTCCTGTACACGGCGCACAGGCGCCCAGGCCTGCTACTAGCCCGGCCGCCGGGAGAGCCAACGGAGTGTGAGCGTGTGGTGGCGATGGCGGGGATCGCCACCACACGTACGTGGCGACTCATGGTCCCCGGAGCAGACGCCAGCGTCTGCCGCATCCTCCCATTGATCAACTTCCCGCCGTCGAAACCGCGGGTGCTCTGACCCGCCGTCTCGTATCCCTTGACGGACTGGGAGTCCAGGATCACCGCCACGGTGCGGGGATTGAGACCGCCGTGAACACGGATCAGCTGGTGCAGCTCGGCATGGATGCGCGCCAGGTCGCCACTCGCCTCGGTGGCTGCGCGTCGCTCGGTGGATCGAGGTCCCCGGAGCTGGTTGATTCCTCGCCTCACCAGGATGCGGTGGAGGGTCGTCGGCGCGAGTGTGACGCCGTGCAGCCGTTGTAGGTCGTCGGCGAGCCGGGCCGGTCCGTGCTTGGTCTGCTGTCGCAGCGCCTCCACCAGGTCGGTGCCCTCATGGGTGCGGGCGGGGCGGGAGGAGTGGTCGAGCAGTCCCTTCTCGCCGAGCGCGCGCCAGCGGGCGTACCACTTGGCCAGGCGGCGGCGGGAGATTACGGCTTTCGCAGCGACGGGTGCGATCTCACGTCCGGCGTCGATCCGCCGGCACAAGCGCAGACGTCCTTCGGGGTCAGCGGCGCGTCCGATGTCCCCTGCTGGTGGCGTTCTTGGATTCGGCGGCCGCGTTCATCGGGAGCCCTGGGGTCTCCGGGCTCCCGCGTGAGCGGCTGTGCGTGGCGTCAGCGTGCGAACTTTTCGATGGCCGCCGGGGTGACGGGGGTGAAGAAGTTCACGAGGTTGCCGTCGGGGTCGCGGAACAGCAGCGACCGGTTGCCCCAGGGCATCGTGGTGGGCTCGTTGACGAAGTCGGTGACGAAGCCGGACAGGTTCTGGTGAACGTGGTCCACGTCGTCGACGAGGAACTCGGTGATCACGCTGTGGTTGTCCGCCGGGCGGGCAGAGCCCGGGGCGAACAGCGGGACCGTGCGAGTGCCGGCGATCGCGAGGGTGGCGCCCGGGGTCTTGAGTTCGGCGAAGTCTTCGGTGGCCCACGTCGCCCGCGCCCCGGTGGCTCGCTCGTAGAACTCGACGAGGCGCGCTACGTCGCTGGTGATGATGCGGATCGAGACGAAGTCCATGGGGATCTCCTTGGCTGTGTGGAGGCGTGCACGTCGCAGGCTAGGAGAAATAGTGGACAGAATCGGTCCTGTATTCGCGCTATGTTGTGCACATGCCTCGACCCACTGGCCGCGTGCTGACACTCCTGGAGCTGCTGCAGTCGGGCGGCACCCGGACGGTGGCGGATCTCGCAGACCGGCTCGGCGTCGAAGGGCGCACCGTGCGGCGGTATGTGCACCAGCTGATCGACCTGGACGTGCCCGTGGAATCGGTGCGCGGCCGCTACGGCGGGTACCGGCTCGCCCCCGGGTACCGCTTGCCTCCGCTCATGCTCAGCGACGACGAGGCGCTGGCCGTACTGCTCGGCCTGGTCGCCGGCCGCCGGGCAGGGCTGACGACGACGCAGCACACGGCAAACGAGACTGCATCGGCCAAGATCCGGCGGGTGCTGCCCAAGCACATCGCCCGCCGACTCGACACACTCCTGGAATCCCTCGCCTTCACGGAGCAGCCCGGAGAGTTCGACACCCCGGACGCCGGGGTCCTGCTCACCATCGCCGATGCGGTGCGCCACCGCCGACCGGTCTCGATCCGTTACACCGACCGCGACGGACGGCGCAGCGAACGCACACTGCACGCGTACGGAATCGTCACCCATGCGGGCCGGTGGTACGTCACGGGCACGGACGTCCGGATCGGCGAGGACCGAACCCTCCGGTTCGATCGCATTGCCGACGCGAGGACCCTGCCCGGCTCATTCGAAGCGCCGGCGGGGCCCGGTCCGGCGCAGCGCGTGTTGTCAGGGTTCGCCACGGCTGAGTACCAGCATGAGGTGACCTTGCGGATCCACGCGACTGCTGAGCAGATCCGCGCTCATCTTCCCGCCAGCGTCGCGAGACTGGAAGAGCACGGCCCCGCGGCAGGCGAGGACCGGGCAACCGAGCGCTGGCTGCGCGTCGAGCTGCGAGCGGAGCGGCTCGACTGGTTGCCTCCGGTACTCGCCTCACTCGACCGGCCGTTCGTCATCGAGCGCCCCGATGAACTACGCGCCCTCGTCACCGAGTTCGCCGATCGCCTCGCGTCCTACGCCCGCCAAGCCTGACAGCGAGGAACCAATGTCATGAGATGGCACAACCAGCCTCGTCCGCCGCGAGGCTGTCAGGCTTCTTGCGCGGCCTGCCCCGTCCGATCCGCGGGACGCGAACCTTCTCCAACACGAGCTTGATCACCCCCCTCCCGCGACTACCGCCGCACCGTGGCCGGCCCACGCCACGCGCCCCTCGTCGACCACCTCGTCGAAGCCGCCGACGATGCCGTGGTCATGTCGCACGAGACGGCGGACCGTGCTGCCTACGATGCCGCCAACGCCGCCCTCCTGGAACACGCCGATCGACTCGTGGCCGTCTGGAACGGGGAGCCGCCCAGCGGAAAGGGCGGGGGCACGGCGGACGTGGTCCTCCGGGCACGGGCGCAGGGACCGCCCGTGGACGTGGTGTGGCCGGACGAGGCCCGTCGGACCGGCTGACCCCGTCACGGATCCACCGCATGACCTCGGGGTCGGCATTGATGGCGGCCATGGGCGCAACGTTTTCCTCGCGCCAGCGACGCAGGATCAGACGGGGAGTCTCAAGCATGAGACGTCGTATCCCGGCGACGCTGAGGGGGATGACGCTCCAGACGCGCGGTGTCGACTCTTGGGCGCCCGGCTGCTGGGGTGTCGTCGGGATGCACCGAGACCGGCAGCCCGCCCCCTGAGCAGGCTTCGCGTCCGTTTCCTCATGCCGCATCCCGTTCATAATCGGCGTTCCGCGGCGCGGGTGACAACGTGGTGGGTAGTCTCGTACAGGATTTCGCCGGGCAGAAACCGGTGCAGTCGTTACGTCCCGTCGGGGGAGGGGATGGCCCCATGTCCGGAACGAAGCCAGGCAGCTTCCACGGGGAAACCGGAGCGCGGGCCGTCGTCCTGCGGCTGTGGTGCAACATCGGCTGCTTCGGGCTCTTCAACGTCGCGCTGCTGCTGTTCATCGCTGGGCTGGTCGCCGACGGCGGCCCCATCCTCCTCCCGTTACTGTTATTGACGCTCTTTACGGTCGGCGTGCTCAGGATGGTGTGGCTGCTGCGCTTCACACTGCGCATCCGCATCAAGGAGATCGGCGAAGTCGTACCGGACCTGGTCGCCTCCGGCGCGCGGTACTGCCTGATCCTGCGCCCGTTCGGGTCCGCCGGGCACATCATCGTGCGCAGCGGCAGGGGACGGCGGTCCCTGGCCCTGGGCGGGATGAAGGTCACCTCCACCATGGAGCAGGTGATCTCGAAAGCCTGGTCCGACGCGTTCGGCTCCCAGGCGTACGCGGTGGTCGACCCCGGCCTCGCCCTGGCCCCCGGCGGCCTCGTCTACATGCGGGCCGCGCACACGGCTTGGAAGGAACCGATCGGCCGGCTCATCGAGGCCGCACACTCCATCGTCCTGATCCTGCCGCCGCACCAGGAGATCCGCAGGTCCACGTGGTGGGAGGTGCGCAAGATCATGGAACTCCAGCGCCTGGAGCGCCTCACGGTGGTCCTGCCCCCGTATGACGTGAAGGGAAGCGGGCACGCGCAGGCGAAAAGAGAGCTGTGCAAGCTCCTTGCGGTGGTGGAGGACCCGCTGTGCCTAGTCCACCTCGCCGAGGGCACCGATCCCGTCATCAACAGCGAACGTGTCAACTACTACGAGAGGAAACTGCTGCCGGCCAAGACGCTGGGCGTGCATTTCTTCAGGAACCAGGGCGGCGTCTTCCAGCACCGCGACGACGGGCCCGTCCTGTTCAGCTTCAGCACGGGGGTCGACCGCAGGTCCCTGATCCTGCGCAGGAAGAGCAAGGTCAGCGAATCCACCTATCGGCCGCTGTTGCTCGCGGCCTACCGGTCGGATGCGGAAGAACTGCCCTGAAAGGGCATCGGACCGCGAAATGTCGTACGACCGCGTACTCGACGTACAGCGATGTGGCCACGACAACACCCGGCAGGGTTGGCTGAAGCCACGGGAGCGAGCGACGGCGCAAGGGAGCGCAGCCAGGTGGGCATTGATGACCTTGACCGCCACGACTCCAAAGGTAGCGCTTTCTGCGGCACGGACGGTTCCGAGGAGCCGGTGAAAATTGTCTGGCGTTTGACATGGGGAATTGGCTGACCGTCGACAGCCGGCCGAGGTCGAGGCAGTGGTCGCGGGCAGGTGCACGCCCTGGCGCAGGCTGGAGCACGCGGGGCGGCGCATCGGTGTGCCACTGCTCGCCCAGGGTGGTTAAGGGCCCGCCTGGTGGAATGTTGCCAGGCGCGCGGTGTCCAGCGGTGGCCTTGTGCGTCCTGCTTGTTCCGGGGCTGCGACAATCTCCCGCTCCTCGAAAGGGTCCAGTGACTCAAGGAGTTCGAGGGCAAGGCTGTCGCGGCCGGTGTCGGCACCGCGCTGTTCCTCTACGGAACGCAGTCAGACCGCCAAGCCGCACCTCCGGGGAGGATGCCGGCCTCCAGGCGTGTGAGGCGGCGCAGGAACTGCTCCATGGCGACGCGGGGCGTCGGGCCGCCGGATCTGCTGGCAGACGAAGGCGTACTTCGACGCCCAGTCCTCCAGGTCATTCCATCCAGTTGCGTCACCTGCCCTGCTGGTGGCGACTCGCCCGCGTAGTCGTTGCCGTGCAGGCTCCCAGGGGCGCAGGCGGTGATGCCGGGCGTGGGAGGGGCTTCGGTGGGCCCAGAGGAAGGATGTGTCCGCTGTCCCGTGGTTGCCGGGGTCCACGACGACGGATCCGGGTGTCAGATCGTAGGCGTGGGCGAGTCATCTGCGCCCTTTTCCACCTCGCCGGAGTGGTTGGCCCCGGCCACGAGCAGCACCTGCCCGCACGGCCGACGCCCGCTCCTCGGAACGGCGGCCGCGAACGGGATCAGAGGCTCAGAGCTTGGTGAAGCACATCGTGTGGCCCAGGCCCCGGCGGGTGACCTTGATGCCGTAGTCGTACTGGGACCCGCATTGCTGGCCCGCGACCACCAGGTCGCCCATCTTGTACTCAGCCTCGGGAGAGTCACAGTCGACGACCGTCGGTACCGGACTGCCCTGAGGGTCCTCGACCTTGACGCAGTCGCCGATGGCGGGATTGTGCGATGCCGCCTCGGCCTCCTTCTTCGCCTTGCCGCCGTGGGGGTCGGTGTTGTAGTCCCAGACCCAGTAGCCGAGGGCACCGAACACGGCTATGACGATGACGGCGGACTTCAGCATCCGCCCCAGACCGCCCGGCTGCGGTCGCTGCCCTCCACGGAGAGGCTGCGGTTGCTGCGGGTGCCCATGGGGGGCCTGTGGCTGCTGCGGGTACCCGTAGGGCTGCTGCGGCTGCCCGTACGGCGGCTGATTCTGATACTGCGGTGGAGGTGTCGACATGCCTGCGGTTCCCCGTTGCTGAGTGTCGGATCTGATCAATGCGAGCGTGAGACTACCCTTCGGGATCGCACGGTCGCCAACCACGGTCACGCAGGCCGAACTTCCCCTCGACTGCGCCTCGTACGAAGCGCTCGTCACCGCCGTCCTCGCCTGGCCGTCCCGAGGCCTCGACCCCAGCGATGCCGCGGGTGGAGTTCTGCTTCACCTGCTGGCCGTGCGGTCCCGTCACCCCTCCGCCGTGTCTGCGCTGCGGTTCATGCCGCCTGTACCACGCCACAGGATTGTGAGAGCACTGTCATCCGTCCGCGATCCCACCGCCGAACTCGTGCACCGACTGCCTGGCCTGGGGTGCCACCCGGAACCTGGGCCGGCTCTGTACGGGCTGCGCGTACTGGTGCCGCAAGGACTGGGATCAGCATGAGGTGCTCGCCGCTCGCGAATGACGGGATGTCAGTTGGCCTTGTAACTCCCGAAACAGAGGGTGGGTACGGCCAAGGCGCATGGCGGGAGCAAGCCGTGGCTGGTCGAGGACGGTCTGTGGGAGCGGATCGGACCGCTGCTTCCAGTGGTCGGGCGGAGCTTTCGGTATCCGGGACGCCGGGGGATCGATGATCGCCGGGTGCTGTGCGGGATCTTGTTCGTGCTGTACACCGGCATCCCGTGGCGGCATCTACCCCAAGAGCTATTGGCGGCGGCTGCGGGACTGGAACGAAGCCGGGGTCCGGCAGCGTCTGCACGAGTTGCTGCTCGTCGAACTGCGGCCGGCCGGGATGCTGGACTTCTCCCGGGCCGCCGTCGACTCTTCGCACGTGCGCGCGATGAAGTGCGGGTCGGCCTCCGGACGTTCCCCGCTGGACGGCGGCAAGATCGGCAGCAAGCACCATGTGATTGTCGAAGCACACGGCATTCCTCTGGCGGTGACTCTGACCGGGGGAACCGCAACTACGTCACAGAGATGACCCCACCGATTCAGGCCGTTCCGCCGATCCGTGGCAGGAGCGGCCAACCGCTACGCCGCCCGACGCGCGTCCATGCCGACCGTGGCTACGACCACGACGTCTAGCGTGACCGGGTCCGCTTCCAAGGCTGGGCGTCGTTGTCGCCGCCGACGTCGGGTACGTTGGCGGACAGCAGGTGTTCGGTGCCATGTTCGAGGGCTTTGGCCGTCTCGGCGGAGCGGGGGAGCATGGTCTTCTCGTAGGCGCGGATGGCGTCGTCGACAGTGGCTGCGTTCGCGAGGGCGAGGGCGAGTTCGCTGGCGTCAAGCATGGCAAGGTTGACGCCGACGCCGAGCGGGGGCATGAGGTGGGCGGCGTCGCCGAGCAGGGTCACCGTCGGGTTGTGGTCCCAGGTGTGCGGGACGGGGAGGGCGAGGATCGGGCGGTGGACGTAGGGGCCGTCGTTTTCGGTGATCATCTGGCGCATGCGGGGCGACCAGTGGGCGTACTCGTCGCGTAGCACGGCGCGGATGCCATCGGTGTCCTCGGCGGTCAGCCCCTTGGAGCTGATCCAGTCGACCGGAACGCGCTGGATGATGTAGACGCGGATGTGGTTTCCGCTGTTGCGCTGGGCGAACAGGCTGCGTTCGCCATCAGCTGCGTGGGCGCTGCCCGGGCCGACCAGCTTGACAATCTCGGGGTGTCGGTTGTCGACGTCGAAGAACCGTGCTTCCAGGAAGCTGATCCCGGTGTACTCGGGGACGGCGGGGGATACGGCCGGGCGTACCCGGGAGAAGGCGCCGTCGGCGCCGATGACCAGGTCGGTCTCGATGCTCGTGCCGTCGGCGAAGTGCAATTGCCGCGGCCCATCGGCGGGCCCGCTGATCGTCTCGAGGGAGCGGCCCCAGCGCACAGTTCCCGGCTGTAGGGAGTCGAGCAGCAGGTCGCGCAGCTGGCCGCGGTCGATTTCCGGCTTGAAGAGCTCGTCGGCCGCCGGGACTTGGTGGGACGTGATCGCGCCGGATGGGTCCATCTGGCGCATTTCCTGCCCTTCGGGACGGGCGAGGGCGAAGAACTCGTCGAGCAGGCCGGCTTCGCGCAGGGCGACCTGGCCGTCGCCGGCGTGCAGGTCGAGGGTGCCGCCCTGGTTGCGAGAGTCGCGGCCCGGGTCGCGGTCGTAGACGGTGACCGCGATGCCGCGCCGCTGGAGGATGCGTGCGCAGGTCAGTCCGGCGGGTCCGGCGCCGATGATGCTGATGCTGGCGTTGGCGGGTTCTGGGGACTTCATGGTTGTTCCTTTCGGTCGGCGAAGAGGAGTCATCGGGCGAGTAGGAGGGGCGGCGGCACTCAGAGGTCGCCTCGGTCATGGAGGTGCCTCGCGCGTCCCCTTGATGGACGGGACGGCAACGGGTGGTGCGGTGCGGACGATGACCGTTCCGGCACGGACGTGCCGCTCAGGTGCTCACAACCTCATAAAATCAGAACAAGCAAAAAAGTGCAACGACTCTACTTTGAGAGGGGATCGACTATCGGATAGGCTCCAGTCATGACCGTCCCCCCCGTCAGTCGCCGAGACCGCAAGAAGGCAGCCACCCGGCAGGCAATCGCCGACGCCGCACTGCAGCTCTTTCTGGAGCATGGCTACGATCAAGTTGGCATCCGTGACATCGCCGACGCCGCCGACGTGTCGACCGCTACGGTGTTCAAGCACTTCAGCGGTAAGGAAGCGCTGGTATTCGACCAGGACCAGGACCGTGAGTCGGAACTGATCGCCGCGGTGCGGGAGCGACCCTGCGGTCAGAGCATCCTCGACGCCCTCCGACAGCACGTCCTCGACACATGGCCCTCGATCGAGGCACATCCTCAGGCGGCCGAGTTCACCAACCTGGTGGAGTCCACGCCGGTGTTGCGCGCGTACGCCGAACGCATGTGGACCCGGTACACCGACAGCCTCAGCGCAGCCATCGCCGACGAGGTCGGCGTGGACCACGACGACCTCGCCTGTATGACTCTTGCTCGATTCGTACTCGACATCCCGGCCCTCACTCGCGGTCGGCAAGACCGCCGAGCCGCCGTCGAGGCAATCTTCGACATCCTCACACGCGGCTGGGAACCGCCCAGTAAGCCGCCTGCCCCGTAGCCCCCACCATGCGTTTCGGCCGCAGCCACCCCTCAGCCCGGCAATGAGAACTGACATCCCCTCATTGCCGAGCAGGAAACAACTCATTCTGATCCCAGTCCTAAGTACACCGCCACTGCCGCCTGCACCGTGTTCCGGCATGACGCAGTCCTTGACGCAGACGGGATCTGCAGGCTGTGCCGCAAACAGGCCGCCCTCATCCGCTGCGCCCACACCCTGATCTCGTGGCAGGAGGTCAGCCGGCAGGGGCAGCAACTGTTCTTCGCCGATCTGTTGTCCAACCGCTGCCGCACTAATCGCCTTCCACGGGCTGACCGCCCGCCAGATCCAGGGCCGGCAGCTCACCGATGTCCGTGACGGCCACCTCGATGTCGACGGCCGAATGCTCCCGCTCGCGGCCCCGGTCCGCCGGGACCTCACCGCCTACCTTGACCACCGCCGCCGACACTGGCCCACCACTGCCAGCCCCCACCTGTTCATCCACTTCCGCAGCGCCGCCACTGCTTGCTGACGCCGAACAGCGGACGGCGGGAGGCGCCGCAGGCGATGGACCGGTCACGCCGTAGTCGCTCTCCCAGCGAGGCTTCCCCGGGGCTCCCACCAGGGGCGGGGCCGTTCACGCACCAGCACCGGCTGCGGCCGCGTCGGTGGCCCGCGAGCGGCTGATGCTGCTAGGCCTGCCTGCCGTCGCCTGGTTCCGCCTGGCGTGAGCTGGGCGCCGCGCGTCTGGCTGCGCCTGATGACGAACTGTCGGTACTGGCCCGGGACTTCCTCACCCGTTGCCGTTTCCGTTGCCGGCGTCGTGGGCGCCGGAAGGCGTTGACGGTCCGAGCACAGGGCCGCGCGGGTACGGGTACGAATGCCCGTGCGTGCTCGCGGCAGGCCGTCCATACTGGGTCGATGACCTCGTCACCACGGCGTTTTCGCGATCCGGGCAGGAAGCCCTACGACTTTCTTGTGGACGCCGTCCTGGTCCACTGCCCCGGCTGCGGAGGTCAGGCCCGGATCGCTCGGCTCTCGTCCGAGACGTATTGGTGGTCACCGCGTCGGCTGACCTGCGCTGGGTGCGGTCTGTCGCGCATGAACCATGGCAAGGTCCTGTCCTTCGCCGGGCGCGTGGCTGAGCCGACGGATCCGTGGTTTGGTCTCCCACTGTTGTTGAAGGCTCGCACCCGGCACGGGTACGTGTGGGCGTACAACCGTGAACACCTGACGCTGATACAGCAGTTCGTGGAAGCCACCCTGCGCGAACGTACGCCCTGGTACGACATGAACGCGAAAATGACGGCGGTTGCCCGGCTTCCGCGATGGATGGTCAAGGCCGGTAACCGAGACGAGATCCTGTGCGCCCTCAGCCGCGCGGCCACAGCACGCTGACGTTCACGTTCGTCGCCAGTGAACTGCCCACCCGCCAACGCGAACCCAGCGACATCCCGCGGCGCCCTGTGGGCGGCCCGGCAGGGGGCCTGAATGCCCTGCGGCCTCGGGTGCAGCGGCCAGCTGCGCGTGTGGTGACCAGACAGTGCGGCTCGAGGCCCAGGAGCGTTCCATTGCGCCCGCGGCGAGATGGGGCCGGTGCGGGCCCCACCAGGGATGGGACGCCTGTCCCCCCCCCCCGGGGGGCGCCGACCGTTCCGGGGGCACGGCGGGGTGCTGCGCCTGGGATTAACTCGGTGCCGCTCGGTATGCCCGCTTGAGAATGGCGACCAAGGAGCGAGCTGCCGGGATGCTTGCTCCCGTCGAACAACGGACGGCAGGAGACGCCGCAGGTCGATGACCAGTCACGCCCGTACTCGCTCTCCAAGCGGGGCTTCAGCGAGGCTCCCACTACGCGCGGTGGCGCCTTCGGCTCGGCCACGACAGGCCCCAGGACCGCGCATGGCCCCGCTCCGTGCCCGCCCGCACCTACCGCACCGGGCCGGCACTCCAGGGCGGCACTCGAGCACCCGGGTCCCGTCAGGGGCCCGGTCCCGGTGCCCGTGTGAAGCCCCCGACAGGGGGCTTTCCCATGTCGGCCAACGGCCGGACCCGCCGGAGTCGGTGTTGCATGGCGTCTGTGGACGTGGCGGCCGCCGCGCCGAGCACGACGACCCACTGAGGGAAGCCGGCAGCAGACCGGAACGCCCTGAGCTGCTGCGCTGATGATGCATCATTGAAAATCCCCAACCCCTTTTGGGGATGGGACAGACCTGCTCGCTGAGATCCCCACCCACCCGTCGCCGTGACGCACACCCCCCTTCATGCGGTCCTGGCCGGTGCGGCACAATCGCGGTCAACTGGGCGGGCAACGGTGAGGGTGGGAACGTGGGGCTTTTTGGCTCGCGAAGCCGACGCAAGGGCATACCGAACGAGCTGGCGCTACTGGCTGCGGCTGCTGAGAACCCCGGTGGCAGCGTCGCCGAGATCGACCCGACGTATATCGACGACCCGAACGGCTACGTACCTCCCGAGGCGATCCGCGGCGCGTGGTTGGTGGACAGCAGCGGGAACCTGACAGGTGAGTACCAGGAGAATCCCTGTCACGGGGTGCCACAGGACGACTTCAGCAAGCTCACTGATCCTGATCACTGGCTTGGCTGGCTCGGCGATGATCCCGCGACCGCCGTCCGCAAGGGCATCGAGGAGTCCTTGCGCGCCCAGGTGGCAGACGCAGTGGTCGAGTGGGTCAAGATCCTTGAAACGCCCCGATTTCTCACCGGGGGGCGTCGGCATACTGAGGACGAACAGGTCATGTTGGTCACCCGCGCGGCACTCGCCGCGCCGTTTGCGTTGTCCGTGCGCACCGCGCAGCACGGGCGTTCCATCCTCCTGGGGGTGTTCTCCTGGGCGGCGGTGAACCTCTCACCGCCCGGAGTCCGCAAGGATAGGCACTGGTTCGACCTGGGCGTCGGGCTGGACTGGGCCGGTGAACGCCTTCAAGGGCGGATCTACGAGATGGACGGCGAGGACGGCACCACCGAGCGTTAGAGCGGCAATGCCACGCCGTACCGACGCCTCGGACCGGATACATGACGCCGTAGGCGCCCTTGACGGGGAGGGGCCGTCCGAACCCTCAACTGGCGGGCGAATCCGCCCCCTCCGTTCACAGTGCACCAAGTGGGGAACGTGAGCAGCCCTGGGGAATTTCAGGGCTCCGTCCGCATTCCGTGAATCCCCAGGTCGGTGAGGTGAGCGAGGGACCGTTTCGACAGAGTATGTCTCGGCATGGTGAGCACGACGGTCGAGGCTGTGCTGCTTCCCGGGATCGATGTGCGTGTGGAGCGCGTCAGCGACTCCTCCGACCTCCTTGTGGTGGAGGCGGTGTCTCCGCTCGCCCCGGCCGGTGCCCAGCCAATCTGCATGACTGCCAAGCCTTGATACCGCTGATGCGTGGCATTCCGCCGATCCGTTCCCGCCGTGGCCCCCGGCGACGGCGTCCAGCCAGGTTGCACGCCGACAAGGGCTACGATTCGAGCACCTGCGCGCCTGGCTGCGGCGGCGGCAGGTTGTGCCGGGCATCGCTCGCCGCAGCATCGATGCCTCCGACCGGCTGGATCGGCACCGCTGGATGGTTGAACGCACCCTGTCGTGGCCCACTGGCTGCCGCCGGCTCCATCGCCGCTACGAGCGCAAGGCCGAGCACTCCCTCGCCTTCGTCGAGATCGCCGGCGCGCTGATCTGCTGTCGACGGTGCCCCAAACCGCGTGACACCACCGAGACGGCTGCACGAGGATCAGTGCCGTGAACGCAGTTGATGAGTCCGAAGTCGTGGTGGCCCGCTTGTGGCAGGAATTCATGAGTGAGCTGTGGCCCGCCCGGCTGAACGGTGCCGAGTTGGCCGGCATCGACCTCGTGACGCTCGATGCCGACCTCGCCGGGTGCGTGGACACGTGGTTGAACAATGGCGGTCTCCTCGACGCGCGGCGCATCAGGACCCTGAACCGGCGCATCCGCGAGCTGGAGCAGGTCCTGAAACACCTAACCGAGGAAGACGCACCTCGAAGGTGGCAGCGCCTGCACCAACTGGCTCAACGCGTCTCAGACGACACGCCGTGCCCCACCAACTGAGGCTTCCTCATAGTCGCCGCGCTCCTGGATGAGGAGGCCACCGTCAAGGTACTGCGCCGGCAGTACGGGCGAGTGTGGCTCATGCCCCTCAACCCGGCCTACGAGCCGATCCCCGGCGACCAGGCGCAGATCCTCGGCAAGGTCGTCAGCGTCCTCCGCGTCCCCTGAACAGCCCGGCCTGCAGCGCCGCTACGTGCCCCAGTGGTGGATGAACAGCATCAACGCCACGGATGCCGACACCTGGCGAGCGATCCCGCCGACCGGACCGGAGCTCCGACTCGGCGCCCCCGACGACCCACTGGTGCAAGAAGTCGCCAAAAGCAGGCACGTCTGCTGCAGGCCAGCCGCGTCGGCTACCGTAAGCGCGACACCCTGTACGAGGCATACGTCCCCGACGGCACACTTTTCGGAGGGCAATCGCTTCCACCGATCCGCGGTCCGAGCCCGGAGGCGAGCAGCCGCGCCAACCTTCTCCTTGGCCGCGGCAGCGGCAGCGGCAGCGGCATGCGCGCCCGCCCAGGCCGGGACGAAGAATTCGACCAGCTGCACACCGACTACTTCGGCCGTCTGGGACCGACACCGCGTGTATGCTGCCGCCGTCCTCGCTCTGCAGCGGGCCCGAACCTGACACCGCCTCGCGAGATCGAAGTTGCCATGCTTCTGCGGCGACTTCATCCGCCCACCGAGCCCTCTAAGGACGGGTGCGGCACCTTGGCCAACAACAAGCCGGGCCTCTCAACCCATAAGAGGGCGACGGGCTACGTCATCAATTCGATGTGGGGATGCTCGGGTGCCGCCGGGCAGACGTAGAGCTGCTGCCTGTAGCCGCTGCCGATCTGGACCGCGGTGGGCTGGTTGGGGTCGAAGTGCTCCGATCCGGAGGGCGGTTCAGCATCTGGGTCCTCGGACGGGGACCAACTGCGCCCCTCGTCGTCCCCTTCTTCGAACGTGGCGATGGTCAGCAGGACTTCCATCTCAGTGCCGCATTCGGGGCAGGGCCGCGGAATGGGGTCAGTGGAGTCCCAGGCGGGCCAGCCGCCGACCTTCCAGCCAGGCGCACTGGACAGCACGCAGTCGTAGTACGTCCACGGGTCCATGTCCTCCTCGGCTGCCTCCGGCACACTCCACTGCCTGAGCTGCTCCTGCAGTTCCGCACTCAGCTCCAGATGGTCGGGGTATTCAGTGACCTGCTCCGGGTGGAGCAGGCACGGCTCGGGCAGGTAGGAGTCGAACTGCATCGCGGGCGGTTCGGGGGGCGTTGTGAGGATGTCGGTGATGGTGACTGCCGACCGCCAGACCAGCACGGTCCTCGGCATGATCGGATGATCGAAGGGACACCACAGAATCTGCAGCAGGTCCGCCCCTTCAGGCGTGTGCAGATCGGGCACATCCCGTGCGTACAGTTGCGCGACGGGCAGCATCGCTATGGAACCGTCGTACGGCTGGACCGCCACCCTCACCGGATATGTCCGAGGGGGCCGGATTCGCTCAAGGGTCTCTCGTTCCTGCGGGGTCAGGCTCCTGCCGCGCGAGGCGGCACGGATTTGTCGTTCCAGCCGTACATCAGCTGGGGACAGGGCCGGGTTCATCCCGTCCACCACATGGGGGCCCTCGCAGTGGGGCCACGGCTCGTCGGCGGGCTACAGCAGAGGCCCGCCGATCGAGCTGTCCCACCACGTCGGTGCCCCGGGGCGGGGATGCAGACGGGTCGCCGTGCGTGCCAGCGGAGCCAGTTGAGGAAAAATCGCGGCAACATCGAGTGGCCGTGGTGGAGTGACAGGAGTGCCATTCATAGCCACGATCTTGCCAACTGCCTCTGACAACGGCTCTCGCAGCCTCCCCAGGCAGTACTCTCCAACCGCTCCATAGCTGTCTTGGCCTGCACTTCTCAGGTTCTCGAAACTCACCTACAAAGCCAGCCAGGGGTGTGCCGGCAGCCGCTGACGTTGCCGCCGGTACTTCAGAGAAGGTCGACGTACAGCTTGTGCGCAAGCTGGGCGCCGCAGCCGCCCAGCGGAATCCCGCACCAGAACGTGTCGTGGGCATGCACGCGGCGGAGCCCACCCAGTTCCATGGCCTCGGTCGGCAGTATGACAGGCACGTCCGAGTGTCCGGATGCTGACCCGAGTGAACCCTCCAAGGCGGCTTGTGGCTCGCCGGACCGTCATGGCCTACCGAAGGAGGGGCGGTCGTCACAACGAGCGCGCCTGGGGCTGTACGATCTGCGGCGGGCAAGTCGCGCACACCTCTCCCCGTTCACTGGCGGCCACACCGCAGGTGATCTATCGGCCAAGACACCTCACGTTGCTGTGCCGTCAAGTTGGTCGACCGTGAGGGCCGGGGTCTTCGAACAGCCCCGACCGCGCTTGGAGAGAATCCCGGCATGGTGATGGCACGGCACTGGTACTCCTCGTCGCCCGTCGTGGACGGGCACCCACTCCTGGACGAGCCGGGCTTCTGGCCTGCGTACTTGGCGGATCTGGCCGAGGGTTTCGCGCCGGAGGCCTTCGGATCGGACGCCGGCGACGCGGACGCCATGCTGGACACGCTCCACGACCCGTCGGCGTGGCCCATGTTCACGGTGCCACTGGCCGGCGGCTTCGCGATCGTCGTGCACTTCAACAGCGGCGAGGAGTTCACGACCACGGACTACTTCCTCACGCATCCCGACTGGAGCCAGGATCTCGTCCTGTCCAGCGACGATCAGGATCGCATCGGCCCTGGCCTGTGCTGGCTCGAGCTCGCCGCCCTGGTGGAGGCACCACCGGGTGCGGCGGGCGTCACCGACCCTCATGCCCGTCTTCTCCTTCTTCTGCCTGTTCTCGGCGACGCGGCGGTTCCGGAGGAGGCCGTGACGTCGGTGGTCGAGGCTCTGGTCGCTCAGGGTGCGCCCGAGGCGAGCGATGCATTGGCCAGACACCTGCTTCAGGGGCACCCCATGTGGGGCGTGGAGGACTGGTGGTTCGACGATGACGAGCAGAGCTGGATCTGCGAGGGCGAGCACAGCCCCCGCAAAGTCCCCCTCGGCGACCAACTGCCGCCGCAACAGCGAGCCGCTCTCGAAGCCTGCCTCACTCCCCGCTGACTGTCTCAAGCCGCGGCGACAACGGCCTCGGCGGGAGGAGCCCCGAAGGCGAGCGATTCGTCGTAGGCCGTGCCTTGCCTCAGGCAGTAGTAGAGCTGTCCGATCATGCGGTGGAAAAGGTTCCGTTGGGCGGCCGCGTGCCAGTCGCCTTGTTCACGGCGGAGCCAGTAGTGGGCGTTCGCCCCGGTGGACGCCCCGAGTGAGGCTAGGGCCCAGAGATAGCAGCCGGTCGTTCTTCACCCACCGTCTGGTGATGGCGGACTTCAGGCCAGAGGCACGGGTGATGGGTGAGGAGCCGGCGTAGACCTTTAGCCCGCGGGCGTCGGCGAAGTGCAGGACCCGAATACCGGAGACGACCGGAGTGATCGCCACCCAAGGGATGTCGCGCTGCCGGCCGCCGGACTGATGGTTGCCGGACTGATGGTTGCCGCGGTCGTCGGTGGCGTTCTTGTATTCGTGGCCGTAGATCAGGTGCCGGCCGGTGCGGCTGGAGTCGTCGGGTTCCGGGTCGGGACAGCAGCCGCGGCGAAGCCCGAGCACTTCTCCCAGACGCACCCTGGTGAGGTAGGCGATGACGATGAAGTACGCGGTGACCAGCAGCCGGATCGGTCCGGGCGTCTCGGCGAAGTCAAGGGCCTCGCGCCATGGGCGCCCCGCGATGCGGCCGGTGACCGGCGTGGGCAGGGGACAGGGCCCGGGGTGCTGCACGGCCGTGGCCACCAGACCGCGGCGCGCAACGTACAGGGCGACCTGGTGGCGGGAGGCGCCAGTGATGCCGCCGATGTAGTACCGGGCGAGCCCGTACTCCTCCTGTTGGCCCTTGAGCCGTACGGCGGGCAGCGTGCCCGGGCGGCGACCAAAGGATCCAGACGGGCCTCCAGCGCCGTCTGGCCGGCCGGGGTGCTGGGGTTCGTCCTGTCCGGCCTCCGCCAAGCGCTGGGTGTCGGCGAAGCCGACGAGGATGTCCTGGGCGAAGTCGTCGACCATGCGCAGGGCCCAGACGAGCAGCGGTCCCATGGTCTCCTCGGCCGGCACCTCGCTGGTGTTCTCCCCGCTGCCACTGGAGGAGGCGGCTGGCACGAAGTCGTCGGCGCCCAGTTCGTGCCAGGGCGGCAGGGCGATGCCCGTGGGGCGGGCGGAGAGCCGGTCGAACGCCCAGAGCCGGTGAGAGTACCGAGGATCTCCAGCACGCGGTCCCTGCTGGCCCCGGCTGCGAGAAAGTGTTGGTCGTAGGCGTCCCAGACGGCGGTCGTGCACTCGGCGAGCGAGGTCAGGCCGCGCTCATCCAGCCAGGCTGCCAGACACATCCACTGCCGTACGGCTTCGGTGAGGTCGTTCACGCTGATACGGCCCCGCAGTCGGCGGGCCCGTTCGGACGGGAACGTGGGCCGCAGGCCGGTACGGTCCCAGGCCGACAGCCTGGTTGATCAAGGGAGGGCGGCGGGCAGGTCAAAATGCCTCTTCAGGGATATCCAACCAAAACTTCCCCAGGACTACTGAAGCCCCATAACCCTCTCTATTGAATTTCAGCGTCCGGGGGTGGTAGTTGGATTGCCTCTTGTTCCTCTACATGGGCAACGCCCCCCACGTTGCCGATTGCGTCCCGTTGGCTTTCTGACACCGTCCCGGTGATGATGCCAATCGTCGGGAGAACCTGCTGGACCTGCATTCCGGCTGCCCGAAGCTGGTCTGCAACCGCCTTGATACGTTCCTGATGAGCGTCATCGACGGTGACCGTGATGTTCTGATCCATGCTGACACCTCCAGGTTCTGTCTTTTGACGCCAGTGGCCGGATACTCAAGGGGCCGCGGGGCCTGTGCCGGTTGGCCGACGGGGCGGCCGGCCAACCGAGGGGCGTGACTACTGCGGGGCCTGCACCAGGCCCGCGCCCACGTCCACGGAGGAGATGGGAAGCCGCCGCGCCGACCGGATGAGCAGTGCATACAGGGCGGCGCCGCCCATGCCGGTGGCCTGCGCCCACAATGCGGCGCAGCCCGCCACGTGCGGGGTGGCCATGCTGGTGCCGGAGATCGTCTTGTACCGGTCGGGCATCTTCCACGAGGAATACACATTCACGCCGGGTCCGACGATGTCGACCTGGCCGCCGGCGACCGGGTTGCTACGCGCCGAGAAGTTCGCGATGTCCAGTTGGGAGTCTACCGCGCCGACAGCCATGATGGACGGGCTGTTCGCCGGCCTGCCGACGAACCCAAATCTGCCGCGGGCTCGGTCGGCGTTGTTGCCGGCAGCGGCAATGATCAAGCAGTTGTTCGCCAGCGCCCGCCGACCGGCCGCCTCATAGGCCGCCGACACGGTGGGCACGTCGGCTCCGAGGGACATGGAAATGACCCGGCAGTGGTTATTCACGGCCCATTCCATGCCGGCCAGGATCTGCGCGTCGGTTCCGGTGCCCTGGTTGTTCAAAACCTTGCCGATGAAGATGTTGTCGTTGTGGGCGATGCCGTAGCGGCGGGTGCCCCCCGGCGGGCGCTGCGGCCCGGACGTGGTGCCGGTGCAGTGTGTGCCGTGACCGTGACCGTCCTCTGGTGTCTGGTTGGGGATGAACGATTTGCTCGTGATGCGGCGGCCGGCAAAGTCGGGGTGGCTCATCGTGAACCCGGTGTCCAGAATCGCGACCGGCACCCCCTGCCCGCTGAACCGGGACGTGTTGGCTCGTACGGCCTGCAGGCCCCAGGTAAACGCCGCCGTGTCGGCAAACAACGGCGCGGCCTCCACCGCGACACCGGCAGCGCCGCCGTTGGCGTGCTCATACAGCTCGTTCGCAGCGTCCCGATACCCCCGCAGGTACTCCGCAGCGATCACCCCCGGCTGCTGCAGCGCATGGACCATCAGCTCCGGCTCCACCGCCTCGATCCGCTCGTCCTCGGCCGCCGCCGTGCTCAACGTCTCCAACCGGTCCTCCGCACCGGCGACCACCGCGATCCCCAGCGTGGGATACAGCACGGCCTCCGACTCGGTCAGCTCGTGTAGCTCAGCGGCGCCCTCGGACAGCTCACGACTTTCCACGACGTTCGACACCCCGGCCAACGACTGGCACGTCGCCCTCATCGCGTTCGCATCGCCCACCACATCATCGGCCAAGGTCAGCACATAACGCCCCGTCGGCTCGCCCGCCTCACCCCTCAGGTACTCCGACAGAGCGCCGTCGACCTCGCCGTCACCAAATTCACCCGGCACGCTCATCATCACTCAACACACCCTCTCTTCGCTCGTTTGGTGAAAGGCCGCGCTTTCCGAGTCGGCACTGCCTGGCGGCACTCATTTGCCGACCCAACGACACACTCACTGCCGTGCTCGATGGGTCCCGGGATCGTCCCAGGTCGGGCTGCGGCAAGCCGCCGATAAAGCGGGGCGGTGCTGCGTTGCTGCCGCGGGCATATGCCACAGCAACGTGCGGAAAATCTGTACCCGGCGCTCAACGAGACGAACTTGGCTCTGCCTGCGTTCACCTTTTTGGCCGTGGGGATGTTCCATCCTGACTTTCCGCAGATCGCGGGTTCGGCCCTCGGGGAAGGGCGTGCGTCACCCGCAGCGGCGGCTCCATCCACGACCTGCGCGGCTACAACCTCAACGACGCCGCCCTGAGGCAGCACCTTCGACGGCGGGATCAGCGGCCTCGCGATTTCCCGCAGGCCGTCCGGAACTGTCCAACTCCCCGTACCCGCCTCATGAACGGACCAACGTCCGCCTCACCACGTAGGACACGATCCTAGTCGACCAAAGCATCCCATTCACCCTGTACATCTGTAGTCGTGTCTGTGCTGCGGTAGATCATGATGCCTTCCAGCGGCAACCCTTAATGTCGGTCTATAAAAGGCGTACATGCCAGCAGGGGCCGATGTTCCTGCCGGGAGGCGCGGTGACTGTCAAAAAGGCGCTGCCTTCAAGGGTGAACTTAAGCGATACGTAACGCTGATCCGGGTTGAAGGCATGGGTGCATGAGCCCGTGCGCCATGGCGATACGCCGAATATCGCCCGTTCGAGTCGTGCTGACGGCGAACTGCTCGCTGACGCGGGGGCGTTCTGAGAAGGAAGGTCGGATTCCAGGACGGAGAGATGTCCTCCCCGCCGGTGTGGGGGAGGAGCTGCGGGTCCGCGCGGACAGTGGTGACCGATACGCCGCGCACACGCTGGCCAATCTGCTCGAACATCAGGGAGACATCGGCGGACTGCGCGCCCTCGCCGACAGCGGCTACCCCGGCGTCGACATCCGTCTGACCAGCCTGCCTACCGCTCTGATCGCCTCGCTTCCCACTCTCATCCAAGAAGGGGAGCGCCATCAGCCGGCCCCGGACGATCCCCACTGCGGTCTCCTCGTGGACCTGACCGACTGGTAGGACTGCGTCGCGCGGATCCCCTCCGTCGTTGACGGCATCACTGGGCATGTAGGGGCTGGTCGGTCGAGTTACTGGACACGTAGACCGGTCGCCAGCGCCAGACGTCGGGCGCTCCGCTGCGGGGGTGCTGTGCTGTGCCGGTGCTCTCCGCAAGCGACTGCATCCTTTGGCCTACTGTGTTTTCAGCCCTGTGGAGGACGATCTCACGGCACCACCGCGAGAGGGTTGATCCGTGCGAACAACCATCGGATACACCGTCGAAAGCATTGGCTACGTCGTAGGAGCACAGGGGCTCGTCAGCTTCGCTTCGCGGACCTTCTTCGGCACGGAGTGGGGCTGGATGCACAAGGTCGTCGACCTTCCGTCCACCGCTTACCTCGGCGTCGTCGTCGTGGGGCTGGCGCTCATCGTCGGCGGGGTGAAGACGCGGAAGGCGCCCGAGCGCCAAAAGACCGCCTGACCGGCGGGCCTTTCAGCCCGCGACTCCCATTTCCGTGTCGTCGTCGAAGCCCGCAAGCCGCCCGCCGCGTGACCAGCGCTTACAGCGGGCGGCCTTGTGCCCGCCCGCCGCGGCTTGCGCCTGGCCTTCACTGTCCGCCTGGCAAAAACTGGTTACCTGCACCCCTCCGGCAGCCGCACCGACTCTCCCGGCATCCGCCGCGACGTCATCCAACGCGCCGACCACAGCGAAGAACGCTCCTGCGGCTCCGCCCAGACCGGGGGCTTCGACGCCACTGAATTCGCCCGCCGGGTCGACGCCGCCAGCGGAGACGTCACGGCAGCCGTCCACCAATGGCTCGTGGAAACCGGACGCATCCACGCCGACGCCCAGGTCCTCCACCTCGAGATCCGCACCTGGCGTCCTCGGTAACCGACTGCATCTCGATGACCTGAGCAGTGCCGTCCCCAGCCAATGCTCATCAAGCGGCCACTGCTGCTTCCTGCCCTGCACTGAGAATTTCGAGTTGTAGTTGGGTAGTGACGGTTCAGTCCGCAGCATCAGCTCCGGCACAGCCTGATAGCCTGCGATCTTCGCCGGTCACCCGGACGGAGTCCCCCGGCGGGTCGCCATGTCACACCATCAGCAACTCATGACAGCCCTCGATGCACTGGACCGCGCCTTCGCCTCTGAAGAGCCGTTCCCCATCGGAGGTTGCACGTACTGCTACGGCGAGGAGGGACTCGCTGAACTCTCCAGGCCGCTGCACCTCATACCCGACGACATGGTGTCCGCGGCCGCTGGAGAGGTACCCAGCCACTGGGACGACTTCCCGCGTCTCTACCGCCGTCTTGTCCCGCGCATCATCCGACCCCTTGTCGCCGGTCAGTTCCACGTCTCCGAGGAGCTGATCGCCTCCCGCCTGGTCGAGGCGGGCTGGAGCACCTGGGACGCGCCCCTGGCCGACGCTCTGCGCAACGTCTGGACCGCATGGTGGCAGGCCACATTGCACACCCACCCCAGCCCGGTGTCCATCAGGGACATCCTCGGCCTCATCACTGTCGCCACCGACAGCCTGCGCCCCTGGCTGGACATATGGACCGCCACCCGGACCCCGGCCGCCGACGCGCACTTGGCGGACCTGATGGTCGACGTGCTGTTCGAGTACGAGATCACCGACCTGAGCCTGGGGTTCTACAGCGAGTACCACGCCACCGCGGAGCTGGTGGAATGGCTCCTCACCGATGTGCGCGACCGTGTCACCGACTCCCGTCTCGACGACCCGGACTTCATTCACCACCTCCAGCAGCTGATCAGCGCTCCAGCTGACGTCTCAACCGACGCGGTTCACAAGGACGACTTCTGAGCTCTTGGGGTTGGTGTCGGCTGGTTGGTGAGTGTGAGTCCGGTGCCGGTGAGGCAGCCGTCGATCAGGTCGGGGCGGAGTTGGATGTGGCGCAGGCCCCGGCGGAGAGTGCGTTCGAGGTGTTCATCGTCGGTGAAGGCGGTAATGGCCAGCGGCCCACGCCGTAGCAGCGACCAGACGCCCTCGACCGGGTCAGGTCTGGCGCGTACGAGGGCAGTTGGATGATGGTGAGCCACTCGTGTACAGCCGCGTACTCGCGCATTCCCGCGGCTCGGTGGGTGTTGAGATTGTCCCAGATCAGCACGATGGGAGCCTGGAGCTGGATGTGGGCGCGGACGACCAGGTCGCGGTAGTCGCTCGAGGTGAAGGTGTCGCGTCCCCTGCCCTTGTGCTCGCGGTGGCGGCGCGGCCGGTAGATCAGCCGGGACGTCTCGCCCGGTTTGTAGCAGCACATGGTGCCGCGATCGACCAGCGGCGCCAGGAGCGGCCCTGCACCCGCACCACCGGCGTGCGTTCACGCCGTCACCGACCGTGGGCCGCGAGAGCGTACCGCGCCGGGAGATGACGCTGGGCTGATGTTCTGCCGTGGGATCGCCGGCAGTGGGTGGTGGACGAAGTCGGTTGCCGCGGTGAGGGCCTGTCGGGCCTCGTCCGTCGCCGTTGCGGGCTGATTGCGTTCCCGGGCCAACTTGTGGATCTCTCGTACGAAGCTCTCCAGCAGATCGGTCAGGTTGGCCTTCTCCAGGTCGGTCGTGCGGTTGTCGACGACTGCGGCGATGTCATCGAGCCACCACTCCGCCATGTCGTCGACCACGAGACCGTCTCTGTGCTCCAGGAGCTGGTGGCACAGCCGACGGGCGATCGGGAAGCGTGGCAGGTTCCTGGCGATCCGGCCCAGCCGCTCTACCTCGTCGGCCGTGTCCATCAGCTCGTACTCGCGGCACCGTCTTTCCTCCTACAACTCACGGCCGGCGAGGTCCTGCTGCGCGTCTTGCCCCGCACTTCGTCAGGGTGCGGTCCGCCGGCCGGACAGGGGCTCTCGCCGTTTCCGAGGCCTTGGCCGCCAGAGTTGCCTGGGCGGTGGCGGCGGTCAGCTTGTCTCGCGTAGCCGGCCGGTGTCCATGGGCGCAGTGAGCGAGCTGCCGGGGATGTCGTCTGATGTCGGGCGGTACACGGTCAGGGCCTCGGCGAGCTTGTCGAGGAGGAGGGCAGAAGGAGCGTCGGTCACCTCGCCGTCGTAGGCCATGCAGGCCTCCTCGGGGAGGCCGGAGATCAGCAGGCGCTTCGGCGTTGCGGCTGCGTAGAACGGTGTCCTCGCCAGTCGGCCGACGCACGCTGCCGCCAGCAGGCGAGTGCGGGCGAAGCGGCCGGCGTGGGCGACCCGCACGTCGAGCATGCCGTCGGCCAGGTCGTGGCGCCGGACCGGTGCGATGCCGACACTGCGGTACAGGCCGTTTCCCGCGAAGAGCAGCCACAGCGACCGGCGGTGTCCGTTCACCTCGACCTGCATGGGAGCGGACTGGCGGAGGATCCGGGCGACCCCGAGGAGGGTGGCGGGTGGTCCGCCGATCCTTGGAGCCCATCGTTCGCGCAGCCGTACCAGCTCCGGGTAGACGCCAATGCTGAAGGTGTTGAGGAAGTAGGCCGGCTCGGTGCCGCCATCCGTTGTGCGCAGGGGTCGGATCCGGCCGACGTCGGTACGGACGGCACTGCCTTGCATCACCGCGGTGCAGGCGTCGGCTACTGTGTCGACTCCCAGATCGGCGGCGAAGTGGTTGAACGTGCCGCCGGGGAGCACCATGAGGGGCACGTCGGCCGTGAGTGCGGCGGTCGCGGCTGCGTTGACGGTGCCGTCGCCGCCGCACACTCCCAGTGCGCCGCCCCGGTTTGCAGCTTCCCGGGCCGCCTTCGCCAGTACCTTGGGCAGTGGGCCGGCCTCCTCGTCGTAGAGCACGACTTGGGCCTGCGGCAGCATTGTTCTCAACTGCTTGATGGGGTCGGCAAGTTGAGGTTGGCTCCCGGAAGACGGGTTGACGACGACGACCAGTCCCTCTCCTTCGGGGAGTGCGGGCACGTCCGCTCGCGGCCGGGCCGGCGGCGGCATCTGCGAGCGGGATGGCACCATGCCGCGCACCGCATAGGCGGCACCCACTCCGAGGGCCGCACCAGCCAGGACATCACCTGGATAGTGGACTCCGGTGTAGACGCGGGAGAAGGCTACCGATGCGGCCAGCGGAGCCAAGGCTGCGCCCCAGCGCGGTGACTCCTGGGCAACCCCCGACACGAACGCGGCGGCCGAGGCGGCATGCCCGGAAGGGAAGGAACTGGTGAAGGGCCGGCGGGGCAGGGGCCGGACGACCGGCACGGCGTCCAGTGCCGGCCTGGCCCGGCCGACGGAGCGTTTGCCGATGGTGTTCACCGTGACCGAGGCCAGCGCCAGTGATGTCACCCCGCGGACAGCGGCCCGACGGCCGCGCGCCCCTGCGAGGGCCCACATACCGAGGGCGACGCCGCCCCACAGCAGACCGTGGTTGGCGCTCCGGCTCAGGCTCGGCAGCACCGTTTCGGCTGCGGGCCCCTCGCGCGCCGCCACGCTCTGGAACAGCGATTGGTCGGCGGCGCGTAGCAGGTTCCGGATGGGGTGCCGGGCTCGATCACTCATGGACCCCCTTTACCCCACCGAACGTCTCGCACCCGTTCCGGCTGCTGTTGGGGTTACTCGGCCTCTGCCGACTACGCCTTCCGGCCTCTGGTTTGGTCGCCGCGCCCGGGGCGGGCCACGCCCGCCCCCGGCGGCGCGCAGCCGGATCGTCCCACGGACCCGGCGCACTGGCCCCCTGGCTGCTTTTCCGAACCAGCACGGCCTATTGGCCACGTACCCCTGGTGCAGAAGACCAGACCTCGGATCACTCTTCCGGAGCCCGCTGTGTTCGGTCGGCCCCCAAGGGCGGGGAGCCCAATGCCCGTACGAGATGGGCTGGATACGTTCGTCTCCGACATGGGGCCGTGGCGTTGCATGGCCTGGGATATTGGTATCCGTGATTGGTTCAGGCCTGCTGAACCTTGCAGTCCACTGGTTCGACCGCCGTCCGGTGTACTTGGCGGACACCAGTGACCGGCCGCGGGCTGGTGCCGAGTGCCTTGGCCATGCCGGTCACGTTGTGGTCGGAGCGCTGTTCAGCCGCCTCGACGGCGTCTGCGGGCGCGGTTTCGGGGGACATTGCGCCCTCCCTCCTCGCTGCAGGAAGTGAGGGTGTTCCTACCCGAAGGAGTACACGGGAACCGGGTCCCGGACATGGTGTCCAGCACGCGAACGTATGGTCCCGTAAGGCGTGTGCGTTCGTTCGACGGCGTGTCGCCACGGCGGCGTGGAAGGACCGGGCGGGCCACCTGGAGTTACCCGTGTACATCTCAACACCGCAGAATGCGCTGGGCGGTGGCGTTTGAATCGCTTTCCACTCATCGGACGAACATCTATCACCCTGCCGCGGGAAGCCGGAGAACGACGAGCAATCCGATGCTGCTGCAGGGAGGAACAGTGATCGTCCCCGGTAGGAGACAAGCCACCAGCGCACCCCGGCGCCTGGTACTCCGCAACCGCCCGGACGCTGCCGCGAAGGCACGCCAGGTCTCCCGGCGGTTCGTGCACCAACTCGCTCCACCGGTCGACGACCGATCCGCCCAGGACGTGGACCTCGTCGTCACGGAACTCGTGACGAACGCGGTGCGGCACGCCCGCGGTACGACCTGCGTGCTGAGTCTCGACGCACGGCCGGACGCCGTCGAGGTGACCGTCCTCGACTCGGATCCCGAACCGCCTCGCCCTCGGAAACCGGACTTCAGCGGACGCCTGGGAGGATTCGGCTGGCCCATGATCCGTCGTCTGGCCAGAAAGGTCACCGTGGTGCTGGTTCCCAACGGCAAGGCCATCTGCGCCCTGGTTCCCAGATGACTCGCACCGCGTCCCCGTATGGGAACACGCGGCTTTTTCCCGGTCAGCGCGGTTCGGTCCCGTATCCACACACCCAGGTCAGCCCGGCGTGCAGCCCGCGCAGATAGTCGGTGTTTCCGGGCAGGTTCCCGGTGTCCTCCAACTGGACCGTGACCGCGTCCAACTCGGCGGTCAGCAGCGCGAGATCAGGTGGACCTGGTACACCCCGACCGGTGACCGGGGAACTGTCGGCCCTCCCCAGTGCCCACTCGTAGGCCACCGCTTCCCCGGCACGGAACTGGGGCGATTGTGCTCCCTGGCCATCCGTCAGGGCGGCGAGGGCGGACGAGACCTCTGAGCGCTGCCGCACGCCCACCGACTCGGCCTCGCCGCCGTCCCTGTCTTCCCTGGTGTTCATTTTCCATCCGTTTCACTTCGTGAACGTATCAACTGGGTGAGCAAGGGTTCAGCGGACCCGCGGGGACCGTGGGCCTCGGCGGCGGAGCCGCGTCGCCCCATAGACGAGGTCGGCGACGGACGAGGACGCCGATGACCAGAAGGTAGAACAGGCCATGCGCGGCGACTCCGAGCGAAGAGTGCGGGCTCGTCGCCAGCGGGCAGTAAACCGTCGGTTCGATCGAAGGTGCCTTCTTGACCGGACTCTTAGGGCTGGTGACTCTCAGATGGCCCGGGCCCACGGTGGCGCCGCCGAGCGGGACGAATACGAGACGGCGCCGGGTAGACAGTCCCACGGTGACCGTGGCGAACACGGCGTTGTCGTTCGCCGTGTCCACGTACACCGACTCCAGCGTGCCGATCTTGTGACCGCCGGGATCCACCACATCGTGCCCGCGCCATTCCCGAATGTCATCCGCCTCGAACATCACCGGCCTCCTGCGGCTGAGCTCCCCTCCATCGTGCGCTCGAACCACGGAGAGGGCATTCACATGCACCGGAAGAGTCGGGGCATCAGGAGCTTGGAGACCCGGGCACCCCTGGTCCACAGCCTGCCGACCCGCACATCAGGAGCGCGTGTGAACAACGATCCGCTTCTCGCCACTCCCTGCGCCTGCGGGTCTCTCGCACTCGTCCGTGTCACGGGAGACCTGGACTGCTTCAGCTCAGCCGGGCTGGACGCGTACACGGCCACCCTCATGCGGGACGGGCGATGTCACCTGGTCCTGGAGCTGTCGGGGGTCGGCTTCTGCGACTCCGCCGGGTTGAACGCCCTGGTACGGCTGTGGCACAGAACCCGGGAAGCAAACGGGAGTCTCACGCTGGCCGCCGTCACCGCGCCCGTGCTCCACGTCATCGAGATCACCAGCCTGCACGAGCTGCTCACCGTGGTGCCCACCACGAGCCACGCCCTCGCCGAGCATGCCTTCACCCAAGAGCAGTGTCAGGTCGAACTCCCAGGCCTCCATACCGAACACGACGCGCCTCCTGGCGAGAACCATGGAGAGGCGCCTGCCCTGTCCTGAAGGCCGAGGCGCGGAGCTGAGTTAAGTCCTGGCAGGGGCTGTCCTGGGCACGGCGGCTCGTCGGAGCCGCGGGACGTGTTCCGCCATGCCGGTGGCGCCCGCGGAGGCAGCCACCACAGACGGGCGCCACCGGCTGCTCATCGGGAGTGGAACCGGTGTCGGGAGCTACATCGCCGGCCACCTGTTATCGGCTCAGGACAGGCGCATCGTCAGGTGATGGAGAGCATGCCGCTGCGCAGGCGGGTCAGAAGCCGGGAGAGCAGGCGGGAGACGTGCATCTGGGAGATATCGAGTTGCTTACCGATCTCGGCCCCCGTCCGCTCTCGACGAACCGCAGATGCATGATCAAGCGCTCCCGCTCGCTGAGATCAGCGAGAAGGGGAGCGAGAGCGCGGAAGTCTTCCACGAGTTCCAGGGCCGGATCCTCGATGCCGATGACTTCGGACAGCGCCGCCTCTTTGTCCTCGTCCGAGGAGCTGAGTGGAGCGTCGAGGGATGCCGACGTGTAGCCGTTCGCGGCGATCTGGGCCTCGACGACCTCTTCCTCGGAGAGGTTCATCAAGGCCGCGAGTTCGGAGACCTTGGGGGAGCGGCCCAGTCGGCTGGCGAGTTCCTCGGTGGCCTTGGAGAGCTCGGCGCGGGCTTCCTGAAGGCGGCGCGGCACATGTACCGCCCAGGTGGTGTCACGGAAGAACCGCTTGATCTCTCCGACGATGTACGGCACCGCGAAGCTGGTGAACTGGATCTCGCGCGAGATCTCGAAGCGGTCGATGGCCTTGATCAGGCCGATGGTGCCGACCTGGACGATGTCCTCCATCGACTGGCCGTTGGCGCCTGTGGTTCGCTGATCCGGGGCAGCTCCATGTCGGTTTCCGTGGTCGCACTGACGCCTGCCGCCGTCACAAGCCCTCCCCGATCGTCCCCGGCCCGGCACGCTCTCCTGCCGGCCGGCCGCCTTGCTCGGCGCTTGCCCCCGATAGCGGAGGGCACACCCGCAGTAACCCGGAACGGAGCAACGATCACTGACTGTGGGACGTCCGGCCGACCAGCACCTGGCGCCTGCGTCGATGCGCCTCCACTCTGCTGAATCCTTGGGTTCCACCACGGACAGGAAGGTCCACGTGATCTCGCGTGCGTGTTCAGCGGTGGGCGGGACTGTCCGCGGACACGATCGCTTCATCCCTGGGGCTCGAACAGTGCCTTTGTCCGCATACCCACGGCCTGTGTCTTCAGGCCGGCCGCTATGCCCGGAACTGGCGGCAGGGAAGCTCCGGCACCTGCCGACCAGGGCCTACGAACTTTCGAGGCCAAACGGAGGCGGTCCCGGGGTATCCGAAGCAAGGAAGCGCCCAAGAGTGTCTGTTGTCATTTGACAATAATGACCCTAGGGCAAGAAAGTAGCCGTGTCGTGCTGCACGGGGAAGGGTGTGGAATGTTCCGGTGGGCGGAGGCTGCTCCGTGCGCTGGCCACCGACGCCCCGCAGTGTCGGGGAGCCCGGTGGAGTGGCCGCGTCGTCAGGCGGTCTGGTCGTCCTGCTGCTGGACGTTGTCGTGTATCTGCAGTGCCGCCGCGCGGCAGAACGCCTCGAGTCCTTCCAGCAGCGCCGTTCGCTTGCCGACGGGCATGAGGGCCAGCACCGTCTGCAGTTCCTGCTCCCTGCGTGCGCGCAGGTCGTCCAGGAAGGCGCGGCCCCGATTGCTGAGGTGCAACCGCACTTCGCGCCGGTTGGCGGCGCTGACCAGGCGCTCGACGAGCCCGGCTGCGACCAGGCGGTCGCACAGCCGGCTGGTGGACGGGGGCGTTGAGGCGAGTGCGTCACTGAGCGTGCGCAGGTTGATACCGTCCTGGTGCTCCAGCGTGAGCAGTACCCGCATCTGGGACGCGGACGCCGGAGCGGTGGACGCCCGCCCCCACAGGACTTCCAGCAACTCTCCTGCCGTCGCGGTCACACGGGCGACCTCGACGGGTTCCGGGCGGGGGCGGAAAGCAGCCACTGTCACACTCTCGCAGGCACTGGGACGGCCGCCAGCCTACTAGGTGCCTACAGCGGCCAGAGATGGTTTGGACGGCCCGGACAGCTTGGCGCGGCTGAATCGTACGACCTCGTCACGTAGGCGAGGTCGGTTTAAGTGTCCGCTGAAAGATTGGTGTATTTACCATCGTGAACAGATTTGTGACCGCCGAGCGCGCCCTGCGTACGGCGGCACCCCACGAGTTGCTCGACGCCGTCCGTCGTGCGCTGATTGAGCAGTACGCCGCGGAGTCCGTGGAGCTGTTCATGGCCGATTACGGCCTGACTGTGCTTCAGCCGGTGTCGGTGCTGCCGCACACCATGGAGCCGGTGTCCGTGCACAGCAGCGTTGTGGGCCGGGCTTTCGGTGCTCAGGAGCCGGTCGTTGAGGCCGACGCAGGCCGTTACGCGCGTGTGTATCTGCCGGTCAGTGTGCGTGGGGACCGGCTGGGCGTCCTGTCCGTGACTCTGCCGGACGACGGCCGGGTGCACGACCTGCTGGGCGAGCTCATGGACATCGCCGAGGTGCTCGGCCACGAGGTGGTCGTGGCCGAGAGGGACACCGACATCTATCTGCAGGCGCGGCGCAAGGACCGGCTCACGCTGGCCGCTGAGATGCAGTGGCAGCTCCTGCCCGGACGTTCGTGTTCCCGACCCGAGTACGAGTTGGGCGCGCAGCTGGAGCCGGCGTACGCGATCTTCGGTGACAACTTCGACTGGTCCGCCACGGCCGACCACCTGATGCTGTACGTCACCAACGGCATGGGGGAGGGCATAGAGGCCTCCCTGCTGACGAACCTGGCGATCAACGCCCTGCGCAACGCCCGGCGTGCTGGGATCGCCCTCGACGATCAAGCGGCATTGGCCGACCAGGCGGTCTACGCCCACTACAGCGGCCGCTGCTATCTGTCGGTGTTGATGTTCGACTTCGACCTCGCAACAGGTCATGCCAAGGTCGTGGACGCAGGCTCCCCGCAGATGCTGCGGCTACGGGGTGGCGCGGTCGAACCGGTCACCTTCGAGGCACAACTCCCGTTGGGCATGTTCGAAGAGACCGACTACGTGGCTCAGGAGTTCCGGGTGGAGCCCGGCGACCGGCTCGTCTTCGTGAGCGATGGTGTGTACGCGGTCGCCGGCCCCAAGGGCGAGGCGTACGGCGACGTCGCGTTGGCCCGGGCGATCCAGGCCACCCGGCTGCTCCCCGCCGCCGAGGTCCCGCGCGCCATCCTTCGCGAGCTGACCGGACATCGCGGCCGGCCCGTTCCCGATGACGACGCCCTCGTGGTCTGCCTCGACTGGCACGGCCGCTGATCAGGTCGCGAACGTCCCTCCTCGGTATGTGTCGATCCCGTGTTGTTTGCATCACGCGCCCAGCGCTACGTTTGCCATGAGGCAATAATCGCCTCTTGGTAAGTGTGGCCGACCTACGGCCGCTGAGCCTGTACAGAGGGGACGATGCAGGTGTCGGAGCAAGAGGCGGTCGAGTCGACAGCGCGCCAGTTGGGGGCCTTCCTGGAGCGCCGCCGGGAGCAGATCGCTCAGCGCTGGGCCGATGTCCCGCTCTTCGGCACGGTCTTCACCGTCTCGCGCGACGAAGCCGTGGAGGCGTGCAAGGCCGTCGTGGACGCGCTGTCCCACGTGGCGGCGGCCGGGCGGCTCGAGGACATCGAGGCACCCGGCTTCGACAACGTGCGTGAGCAGCTCGGGCGTATGTCCGGCTCCCGGACCCGCACCGGATCGAGCCCTGCCCAGATCGCGGACGAAGTCGCCGCCCTGCGCGCCCCGGTCGCCGAGCTGCTGCGGGCCGAATTCACGGACTCCTCCGCCTCCGAGGCAGCGGAGAGCCTCCTGGCGTTGACCGCTCTGATGGGCACCCTGCGCCTGGTGGTGATGCGGACGGCGCTCAGTGCGGGCGAGGAGCTGATCGCGCGGCAGCGGCAGCAACTGCTCGAAGTCGCCACCCCGGTGATCAACCTGTGGGAGGGCATCGTCGCCGTACCGCTGATCGGCACCCTGGACAGCGCCCGCAGCCAGGTGGTGATGGAGTCCCTGCTGGAAGGCATCGTCAACCAGCGCGCCCGCTACGCCATCCTGGACATCACCGGTGTCCCCACGGTCGACTCGCTCGTCGCCCAACACCTGATGAAGACGGTCGCCGCCGCCCGCCTGATGGGCGCCGAGTGCATCGTCTCCGGCATCCGTCCGGCCATCGCGCAGACCATCGTTCAGCTCGGCATCGATCTGGGCTCCGTCCTCACCCGCGCCTCGCTCGCCGACGCGCTTGCCTACGCCCTTGGTCAGCAGGGCATCGAAGTGTCCCCGAGGGCGAGCCTGACGTGACCGGTCGCTTCCCGGACCGCGCCACCGCGGTACCGGTCCTGGCACTGGGGCAGACCCTGCTGGTCAGCCTCCAGGGGGAGCTGCACGACAGCCTGGCCGAGCAGCTTCAGCACGACATCGCCCGCCGTATCGCCGACAGCAAGGCAAACGGTGTGGTCATCGACATCTCCGGAGTGGAGATCGTCGACTCTTTCCTGGGACGCGTACTTGCCGAGATCGCCGCAAGCGCCAGTCTGCTGGCGGCCCGCACCGTCCTGGCAGGCATGCGACCGGCTGTGGCGATCACGCTGGTCGAGCTGGGCCTCACCCTGCCCGGTCTTGCCACCGCCCTCGATGTCGAACGTGCACTGGAACTGCTCGCGCAGCCGTCTGCGTCGAGCGCTTCGGACGAACGCGAGAGGGGCACGTGATGCCGGCATCCGACCCCGCCACGGGTACAGTCCTGCCGATCGGCTCGGACGCGGATCTCGCATGGGTCCGGCAGCAGGTGCGCCAGTCCGCCGCGGAACTCGGCTTCGGCCTGGTGCAGCAGACGAAACTGGTCACCGCGGCCAGCGAACTGGCCCGCAACACGCTGGTCCACGGCGGTGGCGGGCATGTGGAGATCAGTCCGCTGTCCCAGGGCGTGACCCGTGGACTGCGCCTGTCCTTCGTCGACACCGGACCAGGCATCCGCGATGTCGAACTCGCCATGACCGACGGATACACCACGGGCGGCGGTTTGGGCCTCGGGTTGAGCGGCGCCAAACGCCTCGTGAACGAGTTCGAGATCGACACCGAACCCGGCCGGGGCACCACCGTCACCGTCATCGCCTGGGCGACCGGCGTGCCCACAGCTCGCGTGGGGTTGTCATGAGCCGCGTCTGGGACATCCCGGTTCACGACTCCACCCGCGTACGGGATGTCCGGGTAGCGGCCGAGGCGGCCAGCCTCCTCGCCGGCCTCGACCCACATCGCACCGCGGTCGCCGCTCTGGTCGCCACCGAGCTGGCGACCAACCTGCTCAAACACGCAGGCGGCGGTCGCATGGTGATCGGCGTCGTCGATCGTCTGCGGGAGGAGACCCGCACTGCGGCCGTGCAGCTCACCGCCCTCGACCACGGCCCCGGCATCCACGATGTCAACGCGGCCATTCGTGACGGCTACACCACCAGCGATGCGTCGCTTGGTGCCGGTCTGGGCACCTGCCTGCGTATATCCAGCGCGTTCGACCTGCACAGCACCCACCGGGGCACCGTCGCGGTGGCGCATATCGACCAGGAGCCCGGCACCACCCGGTCTGCAAAGGGGAGACAAGGTCCGACCGCAGGTGGGATCAACGTACCGCTCGGCCAGGCCGAGGACTCCGGAGACGCCTGGAGCTGCATCCGCTCACAGGCTCGCCTGACCCTGATGCTCGCCGACGGCCTCGGTCACGGAGCCAAGGCCGCGCACGCGTCCAGCGCGGCCGTCGACGGACTGCGCCGCGCCGCGCACCTGCAGCCTGCCGAGATCCTGCGCCAGATGCACTCTGCCCTCCGCCCCACCCGCGGGGCGGCCGTAGCCGTGGCCCAGCTGGACACGGACAGTTCGGAGCTGACCTTCGCCGGGGTCGGGAACATCGGCGCCCGGCTGTACACCTCAGGTTCATGGGAGCACCTTGTGTCCCACCCCGGCATCGTCGGCGCCCAGTTCCCGGCGACGGTACCCGTACAGCGCCGGTCCTGGCAGCGGGGCAGCCTGCTCGTCCTTCACAGCGACGGACTGCCCAGCAGGTGGGCGCCGCCCGACGATCCCGATCTCCTCACCCATGACCCGGCGGTGGTGGCTGCCACCATCCTGCGGGACGCCAACAGCCCTGCCAGCCCCGTACGCGACGACACCAGTGTGGCCGTTTTGACCTCCGAACTCGCTGACCGGCGCCCATGATCCCGGTGGATGCTCGGAAGATCACCACCGCGACGGAAGCCGCCCGCGCCCGGACCTTCGCGGCGCGCCTCACGGCCGTTCTGGGCGCGCCCGAGGTCGAGCGGGCCCGTTTCCTCACCGAACTCACGGCGCGGCTTCGCCAGTGCCTTGGCCACGGTGGTGCAGAAGTCACCCTCAGTGTTCGGCGGGTCGGCCCGGATGGCGGCGGGCAGGTCCAGGCCGTCGTACGGCCCAGGCCGCCGACGCGAGACCCGATGCCGCCATGGCGGCTCGCTCTCACCTGCCCCGGCCCTGTGACAGGCAACCTGTCTCCCTTCGCGGACGTGGATGACGACCCGGTCGAGGCCGTCCTCGCGGCGGATGAGGAGACCGCAGCGGTCCTGAGCCGGCTGGATGAGACGGAGAGGCTGCTCCGTGTCCACCGTGAGGAGCTGCATCAGACCAACCAGGGCGTGCTGGCCCTGCACGCCGAACTGGACGCCGCCGCGCTCACCCAGCAGAAACTCCTCGACGCCGAACGAGCCGCGCGCGGCGAGGCGGAGAAGGCACGGCGCCTGCTGACCTTCCTCGCCGACGCCAGCGCGACCGTGACCGCGTCCCTCGACCACGAGGACATCCTGCGCCGCCTACCCGAACTGCTCGTCCCCGAGTACGCGAGCCGGGTCGATGTCTGGCTCTTCGACGACGAACCGGCAGACAGGAACGGCGCCCACCCAGGTGCCGCGGTCGCCGCCGCCCGCGCCGACCGTCCCCAACACGCCGGAGCGGACCGATGCGGACTCGCCTGGATCAACGATCTCCCGCTCTCCAGGACGGAGCCCACAGGGCCAGTACTGAGCATCCCGCTCACCGTGCGACGGACCCTGGGCGTGCTGACCCTCACCGCCGCCGGTGACCGCTTCGACGCGGACACCCGCGTCATGCTGCTCGAACTCGCCCGCCGCACCGCCATCGCCCTCGACCACGCCCTGCGCTACGAACAGCACCGGGACACCGCCGAGGCATTGCAACGCGCCCAGCTCACAGACCTGCCCGCCATCGACGGCCTGCACCTGGCCGCCCGGTACCTGCCCGCCACCCGTGGCCTCAACATCGGCGGCGACTGGTACGACGCCTTCTTCCAGCCCGACGGCAGCCTGCTGACGGTCATAGGAGACGTCACCGGGCACGGTCTGCGCGCCGCCGTCATCATGGGCCAGCTCCGCACCGCTCTGCGCGCCCATGCCATCGACAACGACGGCCCCGCCCAGATCCTCACCCGCCTGCACCGCATGCTCCGCCACCAGCAGCCGAACCTGTACGCGACCGCCATGATCGCCCGCTTCCAGCCAGGCGATCCCCAGGTCGTGTGGGCCGCGGCCGGGCATCCGCCGGCCGTGGTCCGCGCGCCCGACGGCAGCGTGCGCGTCCTGGACACCAAACCCGGCGTGATGCTGGGAGTGCCCCTGCCCTTCGAGTACGAGGACCACACGGCCGAACTGCTGGCCGGCTCGACGCTCGTGCTGTACACCGACGGCCTGGTGGAGCGACGCGCCCACGGAATCGACCCGGGAATCGAGCTGCTCAGCCGGACACTGGCCGCCCTGGACGAGCCCGAGCTGGAAGAAGACCTGGACGCGTGCGCCGAGTCGCTGCTCAAACCGCTGGTGCACGACTCCGAACGCGACGACGACGTCTGCCTCCTGCTGTGCCGCACGACCCAGCCGGTGACGCCGGAGGCGGCCGGAGCCGAATCCCCGGAGCGGCTGACCGTGATCCCAAGCGATCGCGCCCTAACGGGCCTTCACCGCGATAGCGTGGAGGTCACAAGGGGAGAGGGTGGACGCCGTGAATGCCTCTGAACCGTTCTCGTCCGCGGAGAGCCGGCTGCGGGCGGTTCCGCCCCACGCGCTGGTCGCCACCGCCGGGTCTCTTCTGGCCGCGGGTTTCGGCGCTCAGGACGTCACCCTGCTGTTGGCCGACTACGGCCTGACAGTTCTGCAGCCCGTCACGCACCTGCCGCACACCGGCGACCCGGTCTCCGCGCACGACGGTCCGGCCGGCACTGCGTTCACCACTCAGACGCCGGTGGTCGAGGTCATCGCTGACACGACCATGGAACGGGTTTACCTGCCCATCACCGTCCGCGGTGACCGGCTCGGCATCCTGTCCCTCCGCGTACCCGCTGCCTCCGCGGATCCTGCCACCGTGCTCAGGCTCGGCGAGTTCGCCACAGCCCTGGGCCATGAGGTTGCCACAGCAGGCCGGGACACCGACCTGTACCTGCAGGCCCGCCGAACCCGCCGTCTCACCCTCGCCGCCGAGATGCAGTGGCAGCTCCTGCCGGGGCGCGGCTGCGCCCGCCGGGAGTACACCATCGGCGCTCACCTGGAGCCGGCCTATGCCGTCGGTGGCGACAACTTCGACTGGTCCACCAGCGCCGACCACCTCACCCTCACTGTCACCGACGGCATGGGCCAGGGCATCGACGCCTCCCTGCTCACCAACCTCGCTGTCAGCGCCATGCGTAACGCCCGCCGTGCCGGTATTGGGCTCGCCGACCAGGCCGCCCTGGCGGACCAGGCCGTCTACGCCCAATACGGAGGCAAGGTGTATGCCTCGACGCTGCTGCTCCGCTTCGACCTGGACACCGGCACCGTGCGCGCGGTGGACGCCGGCTCTCCCCAGCTCTACCGCCTGCGCGCCACCGGTATCGATCTGATCGAACTGGAAGCGCAGCTCCCGCTGGGCATGTTCGAGGAGACCCCGTACGAGGAGCAGACCTTCCAGGTGGAGCCCGGGGACCGCCTGGTCGCCATCAGCACCGGTGTGCACGGCACCCGCTCGGCGACCGGAGACCTCTTCGGGGAACGAGCCCTGCGCCAGATCCTGAGCGCGACCCGCCAGACCCCGCCGCACGAGACGGCGCGCGCGGTCGTCGCCGGCCTGATCGAGCACTTCGGCAGCAAGGACCTCACCTCCGACGCAGTGGTCGTCTGCCTCGACTGGGCGGGCAGGCCCATCGACACTGCGCGGCTCACCCCCGAAGGCACCTGACGGACTCCTCTCACCGTGGGTCCGGCGGCTCTCACGAAGGAGGCAGCGGTCCTTTCTGAGCGGCGAGAAAGGCCTTCATCCCGCGACTCAGCGCCGACCGCTCCGCCGGATCCATGACCGCCAACGCAACTGTCAGAGCCTGGGCCCGTCGCGCCGCCACATCGTCCAGCACACGGCGTCCCTGCGCGGTGAGACTCAGCCGGACCTCACGGCGCTTCTCCGGATGCAGCGCGCGCTCCAGCATCCCCGCCGCCTCCAGCCGGTCACAGAGACGGCTGGCCGTGGGAAGCCCTATGTCCAACCGCTCGGCCAACCCGGTGAGATTCAGCCCCGGCGCCGCCTGAAGAGTCAGAAGCGCCCGAAGCTGGTGCGGGGACAGGCGCAGGGCCGCCTCCTGCGCGGCAAGCGACCACAGGTTCGTGAGACTCTCCACGGCATCGGCGATCTCCGACGCGACGGCGTCCGGGCCATCGTCCGGTCCCTCCACACGGTCGCCGCCGGAGTCGTCGAGACGGGTCACGAACACATCGCTTTCAGTGAGTTCTGCATGCTGCCGAGACAATCCTCATTCAATCGCTGTACCCGAAGACAAGGGGTGCAAGCAGCTCCTGGGGCGACTGAACATCGCCTGGACGCTACCGGTCGCGGGGGGGTGAGATCGGGCGCAATGCCCGTACCAGTCTCAACGAGGCCGGCGAGGTGCTCAACGGCAGGTCCATGCCAGGATGACCTGGGTCCCCGTACTGTCATGTGCGTCGGATGGACGGCCTCTGATCTGCGGGCTCACACCGCTGCACATGGCCTCGCGTGCTCTGAGAGAAGTGGGCAAACCGACTTCAGACGGAGACTTCGGTTCGGGACGGTGGCGTGCGAGGACGTAAGGATCACATGGCGCGGCCTCGGGCTGCGACCGGCTTGGAGCGGTGCGGCACCGACCCGGGCGAGTCCGGTCCCCGGTCTCACGAGCCGCTCCTGTCGGACGGACCCAGCGTGCCGGTCAGTGCCGCGGCTGCTGTCGTGCCAGGGCGTCGGCCAGGTGCTGACGCGCCACGTACAAGGCGGTGTCCAGTTGGCGTGTCCCTGTGAGCACGCACAGTGTGTACTCTGCGTCCTCAAGTTCGCGCGCGGCCTGCGGGTCACCATCGAGGGACACGCGTCGCTTGAGCCTCTCGCACCGCTCGAGCAGTTCCCGCAGAAGCGAAGGATGCGCCATCACCATGGTGAACGCCTCCGTCGTCACCTGTTCGGACCATCCCCTCCACCCCTACGCTCCCAGCTGTCGGCGGCCCCTGCACCCGGGAGACCAGCGCGGCGCGGGAAGTGGGCGGGCCGGCCGCCGCGACCCCGCTCTTATGCCAAGGCATGGTGCCCACCGCCGAGAAGGAACCTCAGGCCACTCCCGTCAGCATCATCTGATCCCGTCCTGGTTCACGCCGCGCACCAAAGCGCGGCGCGCCTCCTCCTCGTAGGCACGGTCTGCCCGGGGGCAAGCGGCCGCCTGGGGTCCGGTCAGCTGTGCCCGGTCAACGAAGGGCCATGCACATCCGGAGTGGACGGGCAGGGGTGCCGGATACTGTCGAGCGGGTTCCTTGCGGGTGGAGCCGGTCCGGCGACCTCCACAGTGGCTGGCCCCCGCAAATGGTCGCCTAAGAGCTGTCCCGTAAATGATCTACGGCATGCCGGTTGGCCGGCGGCGCTGCGCCTCGTCCGGCAAGGGTGAGGTTGTGCAGGAGGGCGATGCCGAGCACGTTGCGGTGAACGGCTTCGTCTTCGAGGCGGCAGTCGCGGAGGATCTTCCAGAGAACGGAGGGGTGCCGTTGAGACTGCGTGTCAGCGGGGGATCCTCTGTCCCGCTTCGGTGAGGGTCAGTGTGAGGCACCCCAGCCATGTGCCGGATCGCGGGTACTCCCAGTTCTCGGTGTCCGCCAGGACAGCGGGAAGGTCCTGCTTCGGGATGGGGGGACCGGGCTGCTGTCCGGGAGTGCCATCCGGCGCTGTCCAGGGCACGAGCCGGCACACTTCGATCCATCCTCTGTCGACGAGGGGAAGGAGGATCGGGACGAGAGCCGAGGCGGGCCCTGAGACCAGCGGCTCGTCGAGGTCACCCCAGACACCGGGGAGGATGTCGATCTCGGTGGCGTTGATCATGAAGGCGCGTTCGGCGGAGGACAGCTGGTCTGTCGCGGGATAAATCACGTGCAGAGTGTCGCAGCCGCCGTCTGTTCACCAGAACGGGCTCTGGCTCAACTTCTGTGATGGGTGGCTGCGAGGTGCGCGGTGGCTCGGAGGGGAGGGCACCGGGGGAGTGCCGTCACGTCTGTGACAAGCTCGCGCCACGTGGCGGTGGTCAGAGCGCCGCTGTCGCGGGCCACAACGGTCTGCGGTTCGCGGCGAACTACCACGTCAGCCCGGTCACGGTCCTGGAGGCGGTGGAAGGTTACCGGTCCTTCTTCCAGCCTTCCGAGTTCCTCGACAAGCCCTACATCAGGGTCTCGGCGGACGCCGTCGTCGCCGAGGACGACGCCACCGCCCGCGCACTCGCCACCGGCTACGGACCGTGGGTCCGCAGCATCCGCACCGCCGAGGGCGCCATCGAGACCCGACGCCGGAGGAGGCGCGCGCCCATCCATGGACCGACGAGGACCGGGCCCTCGTCCAGGACCGCCTCGACACCCAGTTCGTCGGATCACCGGGCCGGGTGGCCGACCAGTTGGAACAACTCCAGGAGTCCACGGGCGCGGACGAGTTGCTCATAACGACGATCACCCACGACCACACGGACTGGGTCCGTTCGTACGAACTGCTCGCGGAGGAATGGCGCCGACGGGGTCACTCCTTCCAGTCGAGCTGACGTTCGGGAGTACCCCACCGACCGGCTGCACGCGAACGCTTCGGCGCGGCCCGCCTCGTCACCGCGCCGACAGCGGAAGATCTTTTTGCGTGAAGACGACCACGTGAATGCAACCATGCTGAGACGACCTCGTGTTCGTCCTTCGCCGCAGCTCTCCGCCCGTGGCCCGACGCCGCCTCTTGGACCTCGGGTCCCGGCATCAAGGTGCTTGAACCGCTGGACGTACGCGACGACTTGGCCGAGTCGGGCGCTTGCACAGCCGCACGGTACCGGTCAGCCCGATGCCAGGCCCCGGAAGAGCAGAGCCAGTGACTGTTGCGGGCTCTGTCCCGCGGTGTCGACGATGACGCGCTCGCGGTCCCACGGCTCGTACTCCCGGTCGACGACCTGCTGCCAGTCCGGCAGCGGCAGATCTGAAACGTCGGCCGAGCGCGAGGTCACGCGGCGCCGGTGCTCCGCCGGATCCGAGCACACCACTTCCACCTCGACGACACGCACGCCCGCCCTGACGGCCGTGTCCCGCCAGGCGTCACGCGTCACAATCAGCGGATTGACCGATTCCGTGATCACGGTCAGCCCCTGCCGCAGATGTTCCTCGGCCAGGGCATATCCGACGGTGTAGCCCACGGGACCAACCGGGCGTCCGGCCACCCCGGAACGGACGATCGCCTGCTCGATGGTGTCGACCCGCAGATGGACCGCACCGATCCGGGCCGCCAGGAGACGGGCGAGCGTGGTCTTGCCGGTGCCGGGCAGTCCGCCCATGACGATGAGCACAGGGTCACCCCCCGTCAACCGTCGCGAAGAAGTGCCGTACGCCTGGGCGTTGCGCACGAAGAGCTCGTGCAGGTCGCGGACCGCCCGCGGAAGGGAGCCGGAATGGCGGCGCTGCAGTACCAGCAGTACGTCGGTCGCATCCCCCGCGAGCGGCCGCACAGTGATCGCGCCGCGTCGCTCCAGCGGGTCGCCGACGACGCTGAAGTCCGGCAGCACCGTGGCCCCCAGCCCCTCGGCCACCATCAGTTTGCCCATCTCCGCGCCGTCGGTGGAGTACGAGAAGGACGGAGTCCGGCCGCGGAGCAGCCGGTGCACGAAACGGTGCATCACATAGCCGGACCGCATCACGACCAGCGGCTCGGCCAGGAGACTGTCCGCGTCCACCGCCTCCAGGGCCGCCAGCGGACTGTCCGGACGCACGCACACCACCGGCCGGCCGCGGAGCAACTCCGTCGTCTCGAAGCCGGGCGGAATGTCGTCGCCCCGGAGGTAGTTCACCAGTCCCAGGTCGAAGGCGCCCTCCAACAGGCCGCGGTGGATGTCGGCCTGCTGCGCGCCGACCAACTCCACCTGGGTGACCGGGTGTGAGGCCCGGAACTCGCGCACGGTCGGGATGACCAGCGGCACGGTAGCCGTGTTCACCGTGCCGAGCCGGACCATGCGGCTGATGCGGTGCTGGTCGCCGGCCGCGCCGCGCAGCCGGTCGACCGCGTCGAGCACGCTCATGATGTGCGGCAGCAGCTCGCGTCCCTCGTCGCTGATCTTCGCCCCGGACCGTTTGCGCTCCAGCAGGTCCACGCCGAGCTCGCGCTCCAGATTGCGTACGGTCTCGCTGAGCGCCGGCTGGGACAGGTGCAGTTCCTCGGCGGCGCGCCGCAGCGAACCGAGCCGTGTGACGGCAGCGATGTATTCGAGCTGTTCGATACGCACGAACAGGAGACTGCGCCCTCCCGGGGCCGGGTTCAAGGGAATCCCTGTCACAACCTCGTGAATACCGACTCTCACCATGTGGAATCACTTCCGGGAATTCTTGACCGGCCGGACTCCCTCCTGGTTCGATCGATGGCATGAAGCGACAGGACCTCACGCGGCGACTCCATGTCGACCTTGCGCGTGTTTCCAGCGCCTTCTGTCGCTGTCGGGTCTGAGCGCGCCCGAGGGAAACCCTCCCACCCGCTCCCTCTGTGACTTCCTTCCGTGAATTCCGGTCCCGGCTCGTTTACGTCGTGACGACGGCTTTCCCGGAAACGCCGCTCCAGCGTGCCTGAATTCCGCGGAGCTCATTCGTCCTGCCCGCGCAGCATTCCCCTGCCAGGAGTTCCCATGCCCGCATCCTCCGCGTTCCCCGGATCCGATCCCGTCCGCTTCGCCTACTGGGTGCCGAACGTCAGTGGCGGTCTGGTCACCAGCACCGTCGAGCAGCGCACCGACTGGGGGTACGAGTACAACCGCGAACTCGCCGTCCTCGCCGAGAACAACGGCTTCGACTACGCGCTCAGCCAGGTCCGCTACATGGCCAGCTACGGCGCCGAGTACCAGCACGAGTCCACCAGCTTCAGCCTCGCCCTGCTGCTCGCCACCCAGCGACTGAAGGTCATCGCCGCCGTCCACCCCGGCCTGTGGCACCCGGGCGTCCTCGCCAAACTCGGCGCCACCGCCGACCACCTGTCGAACGGCCGCTTCGCCGTCAATGTCGTCAGCGGCTGGTTCAAGGGCGAGTTCACCGCGCTGGGCGAGCCCTGGCTGGAGCACGACGAGCGCTACCGGCGCTCCGAGGAGTTCATTCGCGCCCTGCGGAAGATCTGGACCGAGGACCACGCCGAGCTCGCCGGTGACTTCTACCGGTTGCGTGACTTCTCCCTCAAGCCCAAGCCGCTGAACACCCCCGAGCGTCCACACCCGGAGATCTTCCAGGGCGGCAACTCCACCGCCGCGCGCGCCATGGCCGGCCGCGTCTCCGACTGGTACTTCTCCAACGGCAAGGACTTCGACGGCGTCACCGAGCAGATCCAGGACGTCCGCTCCTCCGCCGTCCAAGCGGGCCGCACGGCACCGAAGTTCGGCCTCAACGGCTTCCTCATCGCCCGCGACACCGAAGCCGAAGCCCGCGAGACGCTCCGCGAGATCGTCGCCAAGGCCGACACGCAGGCCGTGCACGGCTTCCGCGACGCCGTCCAGCAGGCCGGTCCGTCCACCGGCGACGGCAAGGGCATGTGGCAGGACTCCACGTTCGAGGACCTCGTCCAGTACAACGACGGCTTCCGCACCGGCCTGATCGGCACCCCCGAGCAGATCGCCGAACGGATCGTCGCCTACAAGCGTCTCGGCGTCGACCTCTTCCTCCTCGGCTTCCTGCACTACCTGGAGGAGGTGGAGTACTTCGGCAAGCGGGTGCTGCCCCTGGTGCGCGAACTGGAGGCACAGGAAGCCGCGTCCGAGCCCGCCGCCGCCCACGCCTGACCGCGGCCCGCACACGAAACGACGAACCGAAAGGTCCTCCCATGGCCACTGTCCTGTCCGTCTCCGGAAGCCCCTCCGCCACCTCCCGCACCGCTCGGCTGCTGCGCCACCTGGACGAGCGGCTCATCGCGCAGGGGCACGAGGTGATTGCGCTGGACGTTCGTACCCTGCCCGCCGAGGCGCTGCTCGGGGCCGACTTCGCTCACCCGGCGATCGTCCGGGCCACCACCCTGTTCGAGCAGGCGGACGGGGTGGTGATCGGTACCCCTGTCTACAAGGCCGCCTACTCCGGACTGCTGAAGTCCCTGCTCGACCTGCTCCCGCAGTACGCCCTGGTGGGCAAGACGGTCCTCCCGCTGGCCACCGGCGGCACCACCGCCCACGTCCTGGCCATCGACTACGCCCTGCGCCCGGTGCTGGCCTCCATGGGCCCCGCGCACATTACGCCGGGCTGGTTCACGCTCGACAAGGACATCACGGTGGGCGAGGACGGCACGCTGACCGTCGCGCCGGGATCGGCCGAGGCTCTGGCGCAGGTCACGGACCAGTTCTCGGCCGCGCTGGGCGGGCGGACGACACTGCTGGCGGCCGCCGGATGAGCGCCGCGCACGTCATCGCGGACGACGCCGAGGCCCTTGCCGTGGCCGCGGAGCTGGCCGCGGACTTCCGCAAGGGCGCCGCCGAGCGGGACGCCCGGCGCAGGCTCCCGCACACGGAGCTGGAGCGGCTGTCCGCCTCCGGGCTGCTCGCCGTGACCGTGCCCGCCCGGTTCGGTGGCGCGGACGTCCGTGCGGACACGCTCGCCGAGACCTTCCGACTGCTGGCCGCCGCCGATGCCAGCCTGGCCCAGATCCCGCAGAGCCACTTCGTGTACGTCAACGTGCTGCGCCGGCACGGGACGGACGAGCAGCAGGAGTTCTTCTTCGGCGAGGTACTGGCCGGCAAGCGGTTCGGCAACGCCCAGTCCGAGGCGGGCACCCAGCACGTCCAGGACATCCGCACCCGCCTCGCCCGGCTCCCGGGCGGGTCGTACGTCCTCGACGGCGTCAAGCACTACTCCACCGGCGCGCTGTTCGCCCACTGGATCCCCGTCCTCGCCCGTACCGAGGACGACACCCTGCACGTGGCGTACGTCCCGCGCGACGCGCCCGGCGTCACGGTCGTGGACGACTGGGACGGCATGGGACAGCGCACCACCGCCAGCGGAACCGTCCGCCTGGAATCGGTGCCCGTGCCCGCCGACCGGGTCGTGCCGCACCACCTCACCTTCCAAGGCCCCCAACTACACGGTGCGGTGGCTCAGTTGCTGCACGCGGCCATCGACGCCGGCATCGCCTCTGGGGCGCTGGGCGAGGCGGTGGAGTTCGTCCGTACGAAGAGCCGCCCCTGGTTCGAGAGCGCCGCCGAGGGGCACGCGACCGCCGCGGAGGACCCGCTGCTGATCCAGCGGTTCGGTGAACTGGCGATCAGAGAAAGGGCTGCCGAAGCGTTGCTTCGCGAGGCCGCCCGCGCGGTTGACGACGCCCGCGCCGACCTGACCGACGACTCGGCCGCCGAGGCCTCGATCGCGGTGGCCACCGCAAAAGTGACGGCGGCCGAGGCCGCCGTGGAGGTCGCAAGCGCCCTCTTCGAGGTCTCCGGCACCCGCTCGGCCCTCGACTCCCTGGGCCTGCACCGCCATTGGCGCGACGCGCGTACCCACACCCTGCACGACCCGGCCCGCTGGAAGGTCCAGCACATCGGCCGTTACGTGCTCAACGGCACCAAGCCGCCCCGGCACGGCCTCCTCTGACGAACGCTGACGAACACCGATCGGAGCCCCCACGTGTCCCTCACCTTCCACTGGTTCCTGCCCACCAACGGCGACAGCCGCCACGTCGTCGGCGGCGGCCACGGCACTCCCGCCACGGAGTCCGGGCGCGACCGGCCGCCGACGGTCGCCTACCTGAGCCAGGTCGCCCGAGCCGCCGAGGACCTCGGCTTCACCGGGGCGCTCACCCCGACCGGCGCGTGGTGCGAGGACGCGTGGCTGACTACCGCCATGGTCAGCCAGAACACCGAGCGCCTGAAGTTCCTCGTCGCCTTCCGCCCCGGCTTCGTCTCGCCCACGCTCGCCGCGCAGATGGCCTCCACCTTCCAGCGGCAGACCGGCGGACGGCTCCTGCTCAACGTCGTCACCGGCGGCGAAAGCCACGAGCAGCGGGCCTACGGGGACTTCCTCGACAAGGACGCGCGGTACCGCCGCACCGGCGAATTCCTGCAAATCGTCCGGGGGTTGTGGGAGGGGAAGACCGTCGACTTCGCCGGCGAGCACCTCCAGGTCGAGGACGCCAGGCTCGCCCGGGTGCCCGACCCGGTGCCCGAGGTGTACTTCGGGGGCTCCTCGCCGATCGCCGGAGAAGTTGCCGCCAGGCATGTCGACGTCTACCTCACCTGGGGTGAGCCGCCCGCCGCCGTTGCGCAGAAGATCGCCTGGATCAGGGCGCTGGCCGCGAAGGAGGGTCGCAGCGTCCGCTTCGGAATCCGGTTGCACGTCATCACCCGCGACACCTCCGAGCAGGCCTGGGCCGAGGCGGAGCGGCTGCTGGCGGGCTTCGATGCGGAGACCGTGCGGCAGGTGCAGGCCGGGCTTGCCCGCAGCGAGTCGGAGGGACAGCAGCGGATGCTGGCCCTGCACGGGGGTGGGAGCCGGGACGGGCTGGAGATCCATCCCAACCTGTGGGCGGGCATCGGTCTGGTGCGGGGTGGGGCGGGGACCGCCCTGGTCGGCAGCCACACCGAGGTTGCCGAGCGGATCAAGGAGTACGCCGCATTGGGGATCGAGGAGTTCATCTTCTCCGGGTATCCGCATCTGGAGGAGGCGTACTGGTTGGGCGAGGGCGTGCTGCCGAAGCTTCAGGCGCAGGGTCTGTGGCGGCACCCGTACGGGCAGCAGGTGGCCCCCACCGCCCAGGTCCCCTTCGCCGGTGCCGGGAGCGCGCGATGACCCATGTGTTCGCCGACGACACCGGCCCCGCTCCCACGGAGGCGCCGAGGTTCGACGGCTTCGACCTCGCCTACGTCACCACCCCTGGCTCCTTCGCCGACTTCGTCGACCTCGTCGTCCCGGAACTGGGCAGCCGCGGCAGGATCGCGGCCCCGTCCGGCGGCACCACGCTTCGCGAACGCCTCCACGGCGCGGCCGGCAGCTCCCGGATCAGGGACGACCACCAGGCCGCCCGCCATCGTGAACTCGCCATCCGGGACTGAAACAGCCGGAACACACCAGCTTTCCTAGTTTTCCTATCGAAATTACTAGGAAAGCGCGACGGCGGTCGAAGAGGCGAGTGAGAATGATGAAGCCGACGCGTCACGGCGCACCGCCGCACTCCCACGCCGCCTCGCCGGGGCTGGCCTGTCGGGCTGAGGCGCTCTTGCGTCTCTGTACAGGCACCTTGCGTGGTGGAGGCGGCAGTGGATGCAGTTCGGTCACCGACTCACCCAAGGGCTGTCCCGAAAGTGATCTCAGACGTGCTCCTCATCGGCCATCGGCATCGGCCGATGCCGAGTACGGCGTGGTGGACGCCGTCGCCCTTCACACGGCAGTCACGCAGGATCTGACTCGAAGACGCCGGCGGCCCCCGCGTCAGCCACCGTTGCGCGGGGACGCCCCGCGGCGCGTGGCTGCGGGGCGCCTTGTGGGGTTCAGTCGATCCGCTCCCCGTCGTGCGTACCGCCCTTACAGGTGTTGTCCGACAGATCGGCCATTCCGCCGCCCGCCTTGCACTCACCAGGGGTGACGTAGGAGTGGGCACCCTGTGCGGTGGCGGTGGCGGCGCCTGCGAGGCCGAGTCCGGCGAGGGCTGCCGTGGCGAAGACGGCGGCGAGGATTCGACGAATACGCATTTGGTTCCCCTTTCATACAGCACTGTCACCCAAATGGCGCAACGTGAAGAGCCACCCACATGGGTGAAGATCAAGCTGACTAGAGCCCTAACCGAGACAATCCGTCCAGGCACTAGTCCTACTTCAACCGTCGCACCACTTGGCGACTCACGCACGCTGACAGCGATACCGCAAACGCGCTACCAGCGGCCGCCCTGCGCCAAGGGGTGTCCCGTAACCATCGGCACCACCCTCTGAGGGTTCGCCGCCTCCTGCGACGGGAGGTCGACGATCAGCCTCGGAAGGCTGGGGCTAGATTCTTCGCATGCCTTCGCATCTCAGTCATGGTGCGTCCGGAGCCCTCCGACGCTTCGCTGGATGGCTCGCCCGGGGGTCGGTAGGCCACCCGATGCTGGAAGGGATCGACTACTGGCAGGAGTTGCGTGAGTCGCCCTCCCAAATGGAGATCTGTGTCGCGATCTTCGCCAACGTCCTCGAACTGGATGAGCAGGGAGAACCGGTCAACGAGAAGCACGCGGAGCGCCGGGCTGCAGCCTGGCTCTACAGATACTGCACCGGGGAACTGCCCCCGGGGGAGCCGGACATCGAGCCGTGGGAATGCCAGCTTCATTGACCGTTGATGTGCGATGTCATTCGAGTAAGGCAGGACCTGCCCACCACCCTGCCCTCGATGCACTGCGCGGTGGGGTTATCCGGCAGGCGTGAGGTTGTGCATGCGGGCGATGCCGAGCATGGTGTGGTGGACTCTGTCGCCTTTGAGTCGGCAGTCGCGGAGGGTCTTCCAGGTCTTCGCCTTTGCGGCGTTGGTGGGGCATGACGACTTGCAGTCGTTGCGGTTCCCGGGCAGGGGTCGGCTGCCAAGTGCCGCATCGACGACGACCTGGACGGCTACCAGCTCCTACTCGACCTCCTGGCCGAGCACGGTGACACCGCCGAGACGCCGACCCCGATCGCGATCGAGACCAGCCGAGGCCTGCTGGTCGCCACCCTGCGGACGGGCACCCGGCAGGTGTTCGCGGTGAACCCGATGGCACCCTCCCGTTACCGCGACCGCCACGGCGTGAGCCGCAAGAAGTCCGACCACGGTGACGCGCTCGTACTGGCGAACATCATTCGCACCGACATGCACATGCACCGGCCCCTACCCGCGGACAGCGACCTGGCCCAAGCCATCGCCGTCCTCGCCCGCGCCCACCAGGACGCCGTCTGGAACCGGCAGCAGATCGCCAACCAGCTCCGCTCGCTACTGCGCGAGTACTACCCCGCAGCACTGGAAGCCTGGCGGGACAAGGCCGGCGGACTGATCCGATCCGATGCCAGGAAGGTTCTCGGAGCGGCTCCCACCCCGACTCTGGCCGCCCAGCTGCCGACATGGAAGCTCCGGCTGATGCGGACCAATGCGGGCCGCAAGCGCGGTATCACCGAGGACGCCGAACGGCTTTACACGCTGTTCCGGCAGCCGCCCGCCAGCCGGCCGCGGCCGAGGAAGCCATGGGCATCCAGGCCAAGGCCCTGCTGACCCTGCTCAATGCCGCCTGCAAGGCCGTGGGCAGAACCGTGTGCTCTTCGACGCATCCATCGCATTTCCGCCTCCTGCCGCAGCTGGCTGATCACTCAGGACTCGGCTCTGACAGGCTGTCCTCCTGAGCGCGGAAGGGGAGTCATGGCAGAAGTCGGTGGATGGATCTGGGAGCGCAACCTACGGTCCTTCCTGGAGTTGCTGTCGCGCTACGTGGGTTACGGCTTCGATGCCACCGACTGGGAGACGGTGGCCCTGGCGGTTGAGGCGACCGACGACGATCAGGCCGACGGCTGGTACTCATACATTTTGGTCGGCAAGAAGCAAGAGGTCGAGGTTCGGCTTGCCCGCTCGGTCGGTGGCGATGAGGTCTCTGTGATCGTTAACGGACCTCTGACGCCCGAACTGGAGGTCCGGGCAGACACGCTGCTGTCCGCATTCGCGACTGGCTGACCCCACGCAGGACAAGGTCAACTTGACCCGGTAGCCGCATGAGGTGTCTTTCTCCGCGTAAGTCGGAGGAAGAGGATTCAGTTCAGCACAGGCCAGCACCGCCAGCACCGCCCAGAGTTCGCTGGACGGTGATCGGCATCATGGTCCGTCGACTCACCCGCCGTGGGCCAGCAAAGCGACCTGGACCTCGGTTCCTCGGCCAGACCTCTACTGGACCGGACCAGCCAGCGTTTCGATCGGCAAAGGCGGCCATTTCGGTTCCTTCCAGGTAAGGCTTGCCAGCTCTTCCGGTGGTTCGGCGCCGTCCTGCACGGTCGTGACGTAGGCCTTTGCTTCCTGCAGGTTCACTCGCGGGGCCTGCTTGCGCAGGTGGCTCATCGCCGCCACGACGCCTGCGGAGTGGACGAGCGCGCGAACAGTGGAGGCCAGTGGATCAGGCGGTCTGATGCCCTTGGTCTGCAGGAGGTACTGCTCCTCCCAGCCCTCGTCCTCCCACCAGACGGCGGGCACGTAGTGGATGCTCCCATCGTGCCGGTCCACCAGGTAGTGGCCGCCGACGAAGCTGCCGCGCATGTTACGGGCCCGGGCCTGCTCCGCCGAGCGCCAGAAGACGAGCCAGCCAACCGCGCGTTCCTCCACGTGGTAGATGTCCGGCGTGGGGGCAGCCCCCCTCCACCGCTGCGTCGGCAGCTCTCTGGCCAGGAAGGACTTGATGAGCTCAACGGCGCGTTCCTTGGAGATCACGATCTCATCATGCGCCACAGGTCAACCGGTTTTCGGCATGCCCGCGCCGTCCCCACCGAGATCTCAAACGCGGTCTCAGTGATTCGAAGGGCACAGAAATGACACAGCCCACCACCACCGAGACAATCACGGACCAGGTCTCTGCCGATACCGTCAAGGCTCTGCGAGCCGCGATGGAACGACTCTTCGCAGGGCGCCCCACCTGCACCGATGGGCGGCTGGTCAAGGAGAACCTCTACCGCGATGCCGGCGTCAGCCGGGCCACGATGAACCGGGTCCACCGCATCTCGCCGAATGGGACCGGCGCACGGCTGCCACCGACGCCCGCACCCCAGGCGAAGCCAGACGTGATGATGAACTCGAGGAACTGCGTGTCGAGGTGAGAGCCCTCAAACGAGAGCGGACCCGGCTCCAAGGCCGACTCGATGCCTCCGCCACGGTCATCGCCGCCCTCCATCACGACAACGCAGCCCTCCGCCAGCAGCTGGACACGCAGACCGGGGCCGTCGTCACCATCGGCCCGCCACGCTCCGAATGATCCCGAGGGGGCTGTCCTTCCGGCCATTGTCAGTACCCCACGGCAAGATGGCGAGACCAGCACCATTGAGTGGTCAAGTCCACCATCAGTAGAGGGAGTTGCATTGCCTGCGAGGAAGCGGCAGGGCCTGCCGGTCGGCACCAGGATCGGTGTCCACGAGGTGACCGGCCCGTCATTCGCGAAAATCGCGACGGGTCGCAGTGGGAAATCGACAAAACGCAATCGGTACTTCGTTCCAATGCGTTGCACAGCCTACAAGAGGAACATGGACATCCGGGAGGACAGGCTAAAGGAGTTGGAGGCATCGGCTTGCGGCTACTGCTACGCGAGCGTCGACGGCGACCCGGAAGCCCGAATCCATGTCGAGAGAGTATGGAACGGCCAGGTCCAGGTCTATGACAGATACCGCTTTCACGGGAAATCGCGCAGTCGCCTTCACGGCGTCTGGACCAACATGCGGGAGCGATGCAACAACCCGAAGTTAAAAAGTACCCCGGATATGGCGTCCGCGACATACCAGTCACAGCCGATCCAGCCTGGGACAAGTCGGGGGTCATTATCTGCGCAACCTCTGCGAGGACAACGGCGGCTACCAACGATGTCGGCGTCAACTGCCTGCGCTCCTACTCGGGCCGCGGCAGTCTCGTGTGGGGCGCCCGCACGCTCTCCAGCAGCCGTGAGTGGAGGTACCTCCACTCACGGCGCCTGACCAGCTTCCTGATGGAATCGATCCAGACCAGTACCACATGGACCGCATCCGAGCCGAACGACGAGCGGCTCCGGGCCGAGCTCCGATCGGCTGTCGCCTCTTTCCTCAAAACCAGTGGCGCGCGGGCGCTCTTCAGGGGCGCACACCGGATGAGGCGTTCTTCGTAGTCTGCGATGAGACGAACAACACCGACGGAGCGGACAAGGTGGTCATCGACATCGGTATCGCCCCGGTCCGACCCGCGGAGTTCCTTACCTTCGCCATCACGCAGACCACGAGCACCAAGGCGTAGAACCCGTCGGCCGGCCCCTGGCGCCGGGGCGTCAGTGGGTGCCGAACACCGGCCCGCGGGTGCGGCTCTTGCTCAGCCGGGCGGGTGCCAGCGTCCCCATACACCGTCTCCAGCCCCAAGTCCTCACGCGCTTCTCCCGGTGCCATGTCCTGGGCCGGGCGCCATTGTCTTCACCGGGCATCGGCGGCCCGGCCAGGTCCAGATCCTCGATGCTGACGTCCCGGAGCTGGGCGGCGCGCGCACGAACGTCTGTGGCCTGTTCGGCCGCCTCGGGGCGGCCGTCCTCGACGGCGAAACATATGCCAATCCGTGAGGTCCCTGCCAGTCAAGGTCCCAAGGACCTCTGGAGGTTTCAACCTGCCTACGTCGTTGGACGCAGACGCATCCGGCCGCGGCCGGGGTCTCGTCGGCGGCCTGGCCGGTGTAGCCGGCCTGTAGCGCTGCGGTACCTCGGCTTCATGCGCCATCGGCGTGCTGCGACCATGGGGGGCTGCCCGATCCCGCCGTCACCGCCGATGACCTCCCAGAACACCACAGCCGCGTGCTGCACACCAAATTTTTCGCCTATGAGGAAAGTTCAATAACGAACTAATCACTTTAGGTGTCTGCGAGGCAACCACACAGGTCCTTCACCGGTCACCCACGCGCAAACACAGCAGAAACCCGTGGGGAGCACCATGAGCCAGCAGTACCCGCCCCAGCCCCAGCAGCCCGGCTACGGCGAGCCCCGGCAGCCCGGCAGCAACGGCCTGGCCACCACCGCACTCGTCCTCGGCATCATCGCCGTCGTAGTCAGCTTCATCCCCGTCCTCAACGTTGTCGTCTGGCCGCTCGCGATCCTTGGCATCATCTTCGGCGCCATCGGCCTCTCCAAGGCGGGCAAGGTCCGCAAGGGGAAGGGCGCCGGCATCACCGGCCTCGTCACGTCGGCCGTAGCGATCATCATGTTCTTCGCCATGAACGCCCTGTTCTTCTCCGCCGTCGACAAGGCCAGTAAGGAACTGGACAAGTCGTACGACTCCACCACCGTGGGCGACGGCAAGTCCAAGACCGGCGGCGCCAAGAAGTCCGAGGTCATGAAGGACTTCAAGGTCACTAAGTGCGACGTGGTCACCGGCGACTTCGGCATCAAGGAGATGGCCATCCACGTCGACTACGCCAACAACGGCGACCGCCGATACTCGTACTTCGTTGAGGGCGAGGTCCTGGCCGACGGCAAGAAGATCGACGACTTCATGTCCACCGCCGAGAACCTCGCCCCGGGCCAGAAGTTCACCGACAAGAACGCTGGTGCGCTGGTGACCGCGGACGAGATCAAGGACGCCAAGAAGCTCGAGTGCAAGACCATCAAAGCGTCCCGAACTGACTTCTGACCGCTGACGTCGCGCGACGCCGACCACCATCTGCAGGCCTCGCCGCGCACCCCGCAGCGGCGGGGCTCGCTGCATCACGGAGACCATGGAGTCGCAGCGCGGCACGGGCGCCGGCCGGGCTGGAGCGGGGCGGAGCCATGAGCGCAGGCCGGCTGGGGGCCGGGCCTGCGGTCACGCAATTGATCAACGCTGCGACCTGTGACTTAGCCGGCGGCGGTTGTCAGCGTTGGTCGTCGTTGACCCCGCGACTACCCAGAGACGGTCCCGGATGGTTCTGGACCACGACCCTCGCCCTGGCGCTTCGGCTCGCATCCTTTGCCCCCAGGGAAAACTCACGCCGGATTTTCGGGGTCAGCAAGGAGGTAGGAGTCCCAGCCGGTGGCACGGTGCCCGCCTCCTGGCTGTGGAGCGCCCCGTGCGGTCAAAGGTTCAGTTGCGCAGGCATCTGTAGCGCCGCATGGCGGAAACCGTCCCATCGGAGGTGGTGTGTCGAGTGGTTGCACGAACGCTCGGACGGATGTTGTCGCCGGTGCAGTCGATCGGAGGACTTCGCGGACCTGGGTAGCCGTTCGGCGGCGTGGTGGCTGGCATCTTCGCGCGCATGCACCCCTCACCTGAGTCTCGATCCTGGGACGGGAGCCCCGCTTCTGTTCCGCGGCGACGCTCGTTGTCTGCCCATCCGGAGAGCCCTGCCTGCTTGCCTGGGCGGAGTGTGAGGCCGCCGGTCCATGGCCGAGTCGTGCCACCACTGCCTCGAGCGTCCGGCCGGCGGCTCATCGCAGTGTCTCGTGTCCGTCGCCTGCCGGCGGTGCCCTGCCCGGTGCGAGGTGAGGCGTTCGCCTCCTGGGTGGCCCGCGTCGCTGCCGGGTGCCGCCGGGTGTGCCAGCTCGTGCGCTGGGGCTGGAGTGCCGGCAGTGGGCTTCGTCCACGCGCCCGCTGTTCTTCGGCGTCACGCTCACCCGCCCAGTCTCGACGGGTCGTGGGACGCGACGGGGTTGCGGGCCGCGGAGCTCCGGCAGATGCAGTTGGACCGCTGCGCGGGGACCGTGCTGGACCTGTCCGGTGTGGAGTTGGGCCGGGAGGCGTCGATGACGGCGGTGGCGGCGCGGGAGTGGATGATGCCGACCTCGAGCAGGGCCTGTTCGCCCTGTCTCAAGCGGGACGGGGTGTGGCCGCTTCCCGCCAGAAGGCTAGGTTGTCGAGGGCGGTGAGGGTGCCAAGGTGGTCCGGTCCCAGCACCCTCACGTAGTCCTCCACTAATTCGGCAAAGGCGGTGGCCGCACCCTCAGCATCTCCCGCCTCCCCCAGCCAGTAGGCAAGGTTGTTCCGGGTGGCGAGGGTGTGTGGGTGGTCCGGGCCCAGCACCCTCAGGTAGTCGTCCAGCAGTTCGGCGGTGGCAGTGGCCGCACCTTCAGCATCACCCGCCTCGCCCCGCTGCCGGGCGAGGTTGTGCCGGGTGGCGAGGGTGCCAGGGTGGTCCGGCCCCAGCACCCGCAGCCGGTGGTCCAACAATTCGGCGAAGGCGGTGGCCGCGCCTTCAGCATCTCCCGCCTCCCTCAGCCAGTAGGCAAGGTTGTGCCGGGTGGTGAGGGTGTGTGGGTGGTCCGGGCCCAGCACCCTCAGGTAGTCGTCCAGCAGTTCGGCGGTGGCGGTAGCCGCACCTTCAGCATCACCTGCTTTCCCTCGGCACGCGGCGAGGTTGTTCCGGGTGGTGAGGGTGTCGGGGTGGTCCGGGCCGAGCACCCGCAGGTTGTCCTCCAACAGTTCAGCGAAGGCGGTGGCCGCGCCCGCAGCATCTCCCGCCTCCCTACGCAAGGAGGCAAGGTTGTTCCGGGTGGCGAGGGTGTGGGGGTGGTCCGGTCCCAGCACGCGCAGTCGGCTGTCCAGCAATTCGGCGAGGGCAGTGGCCGCGCCCGCGACATGCCCTGCTTCCCCGCGCCAGGAGGCGAGGTTGTGCAGGGTTTTGAGGGTTTCGGGGTGGTCCGGGCCGAGCACCCGCAGGTGGTCCTCCAGCAATTCAGCAAAGGCGGTGACCGCGCCTTCAGCATCACCCGCCCACCCCCACCAGAAGGCGAGGTTGTGCCGGGTTTTGAGGGTCTCGGGGTGGTCCGGGCCGAGCACCCGCAGGTGGTCCTCCAGCAATTCAGCAAAGGCGGTGGCCGCGCCTTCAGCATCACCCGCCTCCCCTCGCCACCGGGCGAGGTTGTGCCGGGTGGCGAGCGTGCCGGGGTGGTCCGGGCCCAGCACCCTCAGGTAGTCCTCCAACAACTCGGCGGTGGCGGTGGCTGCGCCCGCGACATCTCCCGCCCATCCCCGCCAGGAGGCAAGGTTGCACCGGGTGGCGAGGGTGTTGGGGTGGTCTGGGCCGAGGTGCCGGGTTGTGGTGGTGGTGAGGTGGTGGAAGTGGTCGCGGGCGGCTGTGACCTGGCCGGTCTCGCCGAGGCTGTGCCCGGCCCGGTGCAGCACGCCGTGCGCGTCGGATCGGTACAGTGCGTCGCCAGCGGTGTCGGCCAGGGCGGTGGTGTTGGCGCGCAGGGCGGCGGCGAGGGCGAGGTCGCTTTCGATGTCGGGCCAGGCGGCGAGGAGGGCATTGGCGGCGGTGCTGCTCAGTTGCTGCTGCTGGTCGGGGTCGAGGGTGTCGCGCACGGCTCGTTGGACGAGTTGGTGGATGCGGACGGCGGTCGCTGGGGCGTTCGGTGTGTGCTCGATGAGGCTGAGACGGCGGAGGGCGCTCAGGGCTGCTCGGGCTTCTTGATCGGTCACTGAAGGAGAAGCCGGGTTTGTGACAGCGCCCAGTCGGGATGGGGACCGGTGCTGGGCGAGGTAGACGAGGACGGGGCCGCTGGTGAGGGCGGTGTCGGGGATGCCGTTGGGATCGAGGAAGGCGGCGAGGTGGAGCATGGGACGGGCCAGGCCGGCGGGGCGGAGGGTGTCGGCGTGTTCGATGGACAGCGACCATGTTGCGGCGACGGTGAGGGATTGGCCGTCAGGCAGGACGTCGGGGGCGGCGTCGCGCAGGGCTGTGGTGCGGTCGGCGAGCAGGCTCCGGTATGCAGCGGGGGTCATGCCGGCGTCGGCGAGTTCGGCGATGTATGCGGCGGCCTGGGCCAGAGCGAGGGGCAGGTGCCCGAGATCAGCGGCAAGGGCGTCCTGCTCTTTGGCGGGCTGCGCCAGGCCGTAGGGCGCGAGTACGCCTGTGAGGTAGGCGCGGGACTCGCCGGGGGAGAAGACGCCGACGGTGATGTGATGGCGGCCGGCGAGTAGGGCGGGGTCCTGACGGCGGGTAGTGACAAGAGTCCGGCCGGTCCGCGAGGGCGGGGGCCACAACCCTTTCATGGTTGTCGGGTTGGTGAGGTCGTCGAGCACGATCAGCCACCTACAGCGCGGCTGGCCAGCCTTGGGTTCCAGCCAGGCCAGGAACGCCTCCGCTGCCTGTTCCCGATCCTCGGGTGCCACCGGGCCGATCAGTTGGGCAGCAGCGTCGGCGTAGGTGTCGACGACCGCAGCTCTCGTGGCGGCGGTGACCCACACCAGCACGTCCACCTCACCGTTTTCCATCGCGCTGCGGGCGTAGTGGGCGGCGAGCTGGCTCTTGCCGACCCCTCCGAGCCCCGCCACCACCCCCGCAGCGCCTCCCGTTGCCGGCGGCTCTGCAGGGGTGCTGGTGGCGGTCTGGCTTAGGACAGCCGCGCCGCCGCCAGCCAGCGCCGCCGCGAGCTCGATGATTTCGGCGCGGTGCTGGAAGAAGGCGGCGCGCTGGGGCGGGCTGCCGACCTGATGCGGCCACTCTGCTGGCGGCCGCGGCGCCGCGTACTGGTTGACCTGGCCGATCTCTTTGGCGGCGATGCTGCTGTAGGAGGCACTGATGACGGGCGTCGCCCCCGCAGGCACGGCAGCGCCAGCCGGGGCGGTCGTGGTGCCGGGTGCGGTTAGCCCTTGGCCGCGCCCGGCTGCTGAGGGTTGATCGTGACCGGCCCGTCGATCCGCACGCCCACAACGGATCCGCCCTCAGCGTGCATCTCCGCGTTGTCGCCGATGATGATGCCGTTGTCGGAGGCGGTCGTGATGCCTGCGACTCGTTCGACGGCCTGCACTTCCTCGATGGCGGCCTTCAATGCTGCCGCGAAGTCCTGGTCGCGTTCGGCGGCCTCGTCGATTGAGTCCGCCAGCCGCCGCCGGGTACGCTCCGACAGCTCCTCCCGGCCTTCCTCGGCCTCCTCCTGAGCTCGTCGCAGTGCCGGATCCTGCCCGAGTTTGCCGCTGACCACGTTGTGGAGGCGGTCCATCCCGGCCTCCAGGGCTCGGTCGACCTCGCTATCAGCACGTCCCCCGATCAGCCTCGCCTTGCGTACCGCCCACGCGAACACATAGCCCGCCGCGATCTCGACGCCAGGAAACATGACTACCCCCCCTCAAAGACGACCGGAAACTCCACCCCGACCGTATCTGCGTCGGGACGCCGCCCATCCGTGAATGCGGCAAGTAGCAGATCTGGTGCATAGCGGCGCGGCAACGAACCGCATCGTGGCGGCTGGCACCGCCCGGGGGGTGTCGGTCACGAACCTCCCAAGTAGCCGCACCGTCGGGTGTCTGCGCGCTGAACAGATCAGTGCGCAGATCCTGGATGCCAGCTGCGCAGACAAGAGTTCAGCGCCCAGGTCAGAGCGTTGGGCGCTGAACTGTTTCCTCTCGTCCGACAGCATGGACGTGCACTTGCGGGCCTATCCGTGGAGCTCCGAACAGGCGGGTCGAATCAGCGTGCGTCAGGGCACGGGCAGTGCTTCGCCGTGATGCGGTTACCGCCGGGCGTTGAGGTGGTCGATGAGGCAGTAAAAACCAGGTCACGCCACCGCTGGCGGATGGTTGGCCCGCCATCGACCCGTCGTGTTCCTGAAGGCTCCGAGAGGGGCAGGCCGGCCAGGCTAGTGATCATGCACCATCCTCGACTCCCGGCATCGCACCATCCGCGCCTGGCCGTCGCCCGCGGCTGGGCTGCGGCAGCAGGAGTGGCTGGGCTTTGGTGATCACGACGCGGTAGAACGGAAACCTCGAAGTGACTGTGGACGGTCATGCTTTTGCTGGGGGGGAGATGCGAGTGGGGATGCCGCCGGACCTGAAGGTCATCGTCGAGGGGATGATCAAGGCCTCGATGGGCATGGTGATGACGGTCATGCCCGGCACCCGGGACACCACGATCGCACTTTTTCACGAGTTGGACCGGCAGCACGGCATGGCCGGAGACGACGACGCGGGCCGTGCGTTCGCCAAGGTGTACAAGCCCGCGGCGGCCACGACGCTGGACAAGATGGGCTTCAGCGCCTACGTGATGGGCGAGACCGGCAAGGGCCTGATGCGTAATGCGCGTGAGTTCATGGCCCGGGAGAGCAGCGTCACCTCCGCGATCCTGGGCAAGCAGGTGGATCTGACCGCCGGTATGGGGAATCCGGGGGCGGACTGCCCTGAGAGCTTCATCGACCGGGGGCAGGAGCTGCCCGAGGTGGTGGGTGACACGGCCTGGTATGACCAGTACGCCCCGGCAGGAATGAGCGACCGGTTTCGTGGCTCACCGGAGAAGCTGCGCGATGTCGCCACCTCGTGGCGGGCCGGCGGGAAGATGATGCTGCGCTTCCTGGAGGACGCGCAGGTGTATGCCCACACTGCGGACAAGGCGCATTCGGGGCAGGCCGCGGACGCCTTCCAGTGGTACTTCAAGAACTTCGTCGGCTTTGCTGCTCCGCCGGAGCAGGCCAGTCCTGATGAGACGTTGGTCGCCAACCTCGTGGCCGCCCGCAACCAGCTCGCCAAGGCCTGTGACCAGTACGCCGATCACGTCGAGCGCGCTCAGAGGCAGATCCTCGACGACAAGGCCAATATCTTCCACGTCGACATGCCGTGGGACTCACCGATGTTCGGCGGCAACGGAGACGACGGCGGGCTGCTGAACCTGGTGCTGGACGACCCGTGGATCCACCGCCTCGGCGACGTCGCCCACGCACTCGACACATCGCAGAAGCGGGTCAAGCTGCCGCACGGCTCGGACCAACCGCCGGGCTGGCCCGGAGGGCCGCCGCTGCTCCCGGTACCGGTGACCAACCCTGTGCCGGTCACGATCGCCTCGTACCCCGGTCAATTCCCCGGCATCATGACCGTGGGCACCGGGATCAACCCGGTCGACCCGACCATCACTGCGCAGGACCCGATCCCGCCGGAGCCCGGCACCACTCGCCTGCTTACCCCGGCCGAGGCGAAGCAGTTCCGGACCTGGATGAACTCGCTGAACACCGGAGGCTTCGCCGGCGGCGGAGACGCCACCAATCCGAACAACGCCTACCAACTGCGCATCGCGGGTTATCCCGAGAGGGAAGTCCCCCTGCCCGGGCGCACGCGCGGGCTGATGGTGGATGGAATCCGCCCTGAGGACGGCTATCTGGTTGAGGCGAAACATGTACAGGACCCGAACTGCGCAAGGCGAAGTTACCGCAGCATCGAGAGGGTCAACGAGACGCTCGCCAAGCCGGTGAAGGTGGACGTAAAGGGCAATCCGAAGTGGGACCCGATGATCGACGCGATGTACGGAGACGACAGCCGCGAGCTCGAGCGGTACAGGGACGCCATGGCGAACCCGGCGAACAAGGAGATACGCGGGCTTGAGATCGTGACCAACGGAACGGACAACGCGGCGTACTGGGAGTCGATGATGGCCATGAACGGCGTCAGCGGATCCACCCGGTACGTCCCCTGATATCGAGGAAGCTTGTGTCAGCGCCACGCAACGTCAGAACCACGTTCGCGTTCTTCCCGCCCGAGAACAGCCCAGCCGCCTGGCAAGCCAGCCTAGACACCTTCACCACAGCGCTGGAGCGCGCATTCCCTGGTGCTGTCCTGACGCATCGAGTCGACCCGCTGCGCGGCCTGGACGTGATCGACTTCGACGTCGAGGTCGCACCCGACGTCTGGATCACGGGCAGGGCAGCAATGCCGGAACCCGACTACGCCTATGTCACCGCCGGCAACGCGACTGCCGACGAGGCCGCCCTGTTCGCGCAGTGGCTTCGCGACTCCTACCTTCCCTCACCAGCCGTCGTGTGGTTCAACACCAGCGCCGCCATGGAGAACGGTATGGAGACTCCCTCTCCGCTGCCAGCCACAGGCGACTCATCCGAGATCGAGGCCTTCTTCCGCAACCACCTCGTATCTGCCGGGGTCGAGTAACCAGGCCAGTTCATCGACGGCGGCGCAGGTCCGTGCTCGTGCAATACCACCGGTTCCAGATCAACGACGAGTACGGGCTGGTTGCCTACGGCCCAGCAGGTCCTCGTCACCGACTGGACCATCGGGCTCAGCCGCCGCGGCCTCACCTGATGCGGGCGCAGGGCGGGTGGGCCTTGGCTGCCTCCACGCGCCAAGCGTGACTCTCTGAGGCCGCAGAGCCGCTGCGGCTGCGCAAGTGGGCATGGGCTCGGTGTCGACCACCGACGAAACTCGATGGCCTGCGGTGACGGCATGGATCGGTGCGTCCAAATCCCGGGATTCTTGGTGGGTCTCACGAGCCTGTTGCGTGGCTGGAACCAGTGCAATGCTGCCACCAGCGGTGATCCCCGATCCTGGGGCCGCCGCCCTGGCTCACCCAGGTCATCCGTTCCACCGTCGTCGCCTGCACCTGGCTGCGGCAGCCATCCTCGGAAGCTCCGGGGCCGCCTTCGCCGACTCCGCCGCCAAGGGCGCAGCGGTGGGCTCACCCGGCGTTGTCTCCGGCAATGTGACCCAGGTGCCGACCCAGATTCCGATCGACTTGTGCGGCAACACCATCGACATCGTCGGCCTGCTGAACCCGGCGAGCGGCAACGTCTGCGTCATCGACTGACACGGACCGCCCGAGCCGGCTCACGGCGGGCGTTCCCGGCGCGGATGGAGGCACCGCCGGATGGGTCCTTGGATGGACCGGCCACCATCATTGACGAACCCTCAGCCACCTCCTGCCAGGGCAAGCTGTACGTGATGTCACAACGCCACCGTCACCGCCCACCAACTGCGCGACCTGATCCTCCGGCTGCTCAACGCCGGGCAGTGGCGGGAGGGCGACCCTGACGTCCTCGTCATCGCGGACCGGATACGACGCACCCCGTTTTGCGTTCCTGCTCAAAGACCTGCCGGTCCAGGTGGTCGGATGCGCTCAGACCGGGCCCTGCGCACCGGGCTGTTCCACCCCGCCAGCCACACTTGCGGAAGTGGAACGGCCCTGGGGGTGAGAGTGGAGTTCTGAATGGCGGCACCGCGCGGGAAGGCGTTGGTTCAGCGCCTTGCCGCCGCCCTGACCACGGCCATGTCCTCGCCGGTGAGTTCTGCGACGCGGTCAGGTTGGAGGCCCGCGGCCAGCGCCCGGGCGAGCAGTTCGTCGCGTCCGTGGGCGCAGTCGCGGTAGGCGAGGAGTTCGGCCTCAACCGCAGCCAGAGCTTTAGGAGCCGTTTCATGGCGCAGGCGGCTCAGTTCCTCATCGGCCAGGGGAACCGGAAGCCGCTCCGCCTCCGGCGGAATGGATCCAGTGTGCTCGGGCGGCACGAGCCGCAGCAGGGAGGAGGTCCCGGACACGTGGTGCGCGTCGAGCCAGGCGCGCACAGCGGGAGTCTCCATACAGGCAAGGGGTCCCGCTACCGAGGGCGGCACGCCGGGTGCGTCGGCCGGCTCGGTCGTTTCGTCTACGAGAATCAGGTACGCGTCATGGGTCATGGCACACTCCTCGTCCCGTTCATGGACCCGTGGGGTTCCCTTTACCCCCGTTCGCCTCCACCACAGCCAGGCACATCCGTGCCCTGACGGCCGATCAGACGTACTGACGGACACCGGAGAGGTGTGAGGTCGTCAGCGAAGTGGCTCGCACGGACGACCTGTCATTGCCCGCGAGCCGTGTCGCAAGCGCCCGCAACTTTCCGGGTCGCTGTCGTCTGAAGGACCCGCAGCTGGTGTTCGACCACATCGACCGGTACGGCGAGACGTCGGCCCGGCGCCGTTCACCGGGCGCCTGGTGGACCAGGCGCAGCACCTGCCCGGCCTCGGGCACCTGAGCCTCGGCTACATCCCGTGGGGGCAGGCATGAGCGGCGGCGAGTTGTCCGGCGTCGATCTGGCCCGCGTCGCGCTGCGGGCCGCGATGGAGCTCGCGCTGATCACCGAGCGGGCCTGGGAGCTCCCGGCCGCCGGCGCTTCGCTGCGGGAGCGGTGGGCGGCCATCGCCCCGCAGCTGGCCGGGCACGTCCCCGCGATCGGCTACGCCGCCGACACCGGACGGCTCACCGTGTGCCCGGAGCCGGCGGCCTGGGCGACGAAGCTGCCCCTGGAGCAGGCCCGCGTCATCGAAGCCGCCAACGAGTCGGCCGGCCGCACGGTAGTGCGCGCCCTGCGAATCCTCGCGCCGGGCTCGGTGCACGTGCCCGAGCTGGACGACGTCGCCCCTGACCTGCGACCGCGCCGTTGCGGCCGGTGCACATCCGTGAGTTGGCGTCCGAGGGCTACCGCCAAGCGCTCGCCGCGCACCAGGCCGTCGCGCCCGGGGGAGTAGACCCCTAGATCTGAAGAGGTCGGTCGAAGCCAGTTGCGTTGGCTTCGACCGACCTTGTTGTACCTGGCTGTCCCCCTAGAAGATCCTCTCGACCCACCAGCCGAGCCCGGCAACCGCTGCGGTTCCGCAGGCGTACGCCGCTCCGCGCACGACGTGGAAGAGGGCAGTCCTGGCCAGGTGCCGAAGGGTCTGAGGCGACTTCTTCATGGTGTGCTCCTCAACTGATTGATGGTGAGCGACCAGCATCAGCGGCGGAACACCCGGTAAGGACATGGGCGGTTGAGGCGAGCTGAGATCAGCAGGAAGTCACTAAGCCTCTGGCCGTGGTGAGCTCACGTGAGAACATCGTTGAACGCCGTTGAACGGGAGCGAACGGAGGCAGACAGTGGGGCGTGCCGGACGTCTGAGTAAGCCTGACATTCCGCACAGGATGCATAGGGCGCTGAACGACGCTCTGCACGAACTCCATCTGGTGGCCAAGGGCCCTTCGCTATCGCGGATGGCGGAGGACCTGCGGAAGAAGCGAGTACCTGGGGTCTCCCGGACTACGATCTACAACGCGTTCTCAAGCCAGCGACTACCGATGGCCGGTGTAGTGGACGCGGTTGTCGTCTACCTGGCCGATCAGGTCCGGCACGTGACACCGGAGCAAGTCGATGCGGTATCCATCCGCTTCGACAACCTTTGGTACTTAGCCGAAGCCGAGGCCCGCTCCCAAGCTGAGGCCCGCTCCCACGCCACCTCTACCTCCCCTCCTCCCCACTCTGAGGCCACTGGGACGGCAGGGGCGGCTACCCTGAGCGTGCCCGCGCTTGCTGCGTCCCGACAACATCTCGTTCTGGAGCCGGTTAGACTCCGCTCGCGTCTTGACGAGCTACGCGAAGCCTTCGGCGACTTGGAGGTAAGCGAGGCAGTGATCGCTGGTGTGGCCGAGGCGATCTCGGCGCTGCCAGGTCTGCACGGCGCCCGCACCGTGGCTGCCTCTAAACTGCCTTCACCCGATGCGGTCGGTCGTCAGCGTGCAGCCCAGGCCACCCTCCAGGACAAGACCGATGCCTGAATAGGGTCGAAGGCAGTTACTCACAGACCGGCCAACCCCCTACCGGTGGGAAAGGGCGAGCCTCTAGAGGACCCGGCGTGCACGCCGGGTGCAGTCTCGCAGGCGGTGACGCAGGCGAACCTGGCCACGACGATCTGCCAGAAGGGCGGATACACCAAGAACATCAGGCCGCCGGAGGCGATCATGCGGAAGGAGAAGCAGGCGAACGCCGCCTCGTACGGCTACACGGGCAGCCTCGGGGACGCTTAATACGATCACCTGATCTCTCTGCAGCTCGGGGGCGACCCGAACGACGCCCGCAACTTGTGGGTGGCCGCCGATCCGGGCCACAAGACGGGCGGCGGCATCAACAACAAGAAGGACCCGGTGGAGGCGAAGCTGCACACCGCGGTCTGCTCGGGGAAGGTGACCCTTCAGGCGGCGCAGCAAGCCATCGTCACCGACTGGACCACCGCGCTGTCCAGGCTGGGCGTGAACTGACCGTCCGCAAGCAGGAACGATGCCGGCCGGGGCTACTGGCTGAAGGGGCCACTGCGGTAGGTGCGGGCCCGTTGATCGGGCGGGCCCGTCACTTCTCTCGTGATGTCGGTCCCGGCTTGCGCCTGGCGTCCGCTTCGCCGGCGCGTGTTGGGTCGGCGGCGTGGATGAGTTGGCGCAGTGCGCCGTAGTACACCTCGTGGTCGACGGTGGCGGGCAAAACCGCCGCCAGGTGCCCGGTCAGGACCGGAACTCCTCCGGGTCGAGGGCGGCCAACGCTGTGCGTGTGGCGGCCTGGGCGGCTTTCGGGTTGCGGTGGTCGACGAAGCTGGCGCTGCCGAGGGTGAGCAGGTACATCCGCCGGTAGGTGATGACGGCCTCCTCGGGTGTCATGCCGGCCGCGATGGAGTCGGCGAGTTGCGGCTCCACCAGCCGCTTGAGGAGCTGGGGGACCCGCTCATCGCAGCCGGAGCCGGTACGCTGCTGGAGGAAATCCACCAGCAGATCCCCGGCCTGGACACCGTAGTCGTCGCGGTCGGCGGCGGCGGCCTGTTCACCGGAGTGGCCACCGCCGCCCAGCACCACGGCATCCGCGTCATCGCCGTGGAGCCCCAGAACTGCCGCGCACTGAACGCCGCCTTGCAAGCCGGCCGCCCCATCGACGTCACCGTTGACTCCATCGCGGCTGACTCCCTCGGGGCCCGCCGTACCTCCGCCATGGCCCTGCACGCCGTTCAGCAGGATCGCGTGCACTCCGTGTTGGTACGGGATGAGGAGATCGTCCGGGCCCGGCAGGCACTTTGGGATCACCGGAAGGTGGCCGTCGAACACGGCGCCGCGACCGCGCTGGCCGCGCTCACCGCGCCAGACGAACACGTCGACCGGGACCTGCCGGGCCGGTCGAAAGCTCCGAGCCGCAGTTACCGGCCGGGTAGCGGGGAGAAGGTCTGCGTCGTGCTGTGCGGCGCCAACACCGATCCCGCCGACCTGATCAACCGGCCCACCGAGCACTGAACACCGTCCACAGGTGATCGCCATCGGGCTCGCGGGGGATGAGTCCTACCCGGCGGCGCCGTTCGCCGAGGTGCTGCAGGCCGCCCGCGAGGCAGGGCTGCACCTGGTGCACCACGCCGGAGAGACGGCCGGCCCGGCCGGCATCTGGGAAGCCCTGACGGTGGGGCAGGCGGAGCGGGTAGGCCACGGCATCCGGGCGCTGGAGGACCCAGCCCTGATCGCCGAGCTGCGGACACGCCGTGTGCCGCTGGAGGTCTGCCCATCCTCCAATGTCCTGCTCGGACTGGTGCCGTCGCTCGCGGAGCACCCGCTGCCGCGCCTGGTCGAGGCCGGTGTGACGGTCACTGTGAACACTGACGGGGAGACGGCGTTGGCGGCGGAGTACCAGCGCGCCCGGGAGATCTTCGGGTACGGCGACGCCGAACTGGCGGACCTGGCCCGTGCCTCGGTCGAGGGCAGCTTCGCTCCATCAGAGCTGAAAGCGCAGCTCGGCGCCGAGATCGAGCAATGGCTGAGCAGCTGAGAACACTGGTTCACTGGTGGGCTCGTGTGATCAACTGTCGCGCATCGGTCTACCAGCGAGCTGAACAGTGACTTTCGGGTGACGAGGCCGGGGAGTGTTGAGTCCTGGCAGGCGGTGAAGTGCTGATGGGCGTCTGCAGCCCTCTGGTACAGGTACGCAACGGCTCGCTGTGTGGCGCTCGGTAGGCTGATCTTGCGATTCGACGAGGGGGGTTCGGGATGGGGCAGTCGTCGAGCATCGCGGTGGCACAGCCGAGGTGCACGGCTTTCGACGTGAAGACCAACGCAGTGGCACATCGGGAGGCCGTCCGGGCGGCGAACGCCCGGGTGGTGGCCTTCCCCGAGATGTCGCTGACGGGATACAAGTTGGAGGCGGCGCCGGTCCTTCCCGACGACGAACGGTTGGCTCCCATCGTTGCCGCGTGCGCCGAGAGCGGGACGCTTGCCCTGGTCGGCGCTCCTGTGCCGGGTCCGCGTATCGGCATCCTGGCCGTGGACGGCAAGGGCGCGCGGGTCGCTTACGGGAAGGTGTACCTGCACGGCAGTGAGGCCGACCACTTCGTGCCCGGGGAGCCCGCCATGATCGAAGTGGACGGGTGGCGGCTGGGGCTTGCCGTCTGCCGCGACACGGGCATCCCCGAGCACGCCGCGCAGACCGTGGCGCTGGGCATCGATGGGTATGTGGCCGGGGTTGTCCACGCCGACCACGAAGCTGAGGTCCACGGCGAGCGCGCCCGCCGGATCGCAGCCGACCACGGGGTGTGGGTCGCCACGGCCGCCTTCGCGGGCCCGACCGGCGGCGGCTTCGACCGCACGTCCGGTCGCTCGGGCATCTGGTCCGCCGACGGGGCACTGGTCGCGGAGGCGAGCGCCGCGCCCGATGAGATCGCGCGGGCAGTGTTCGTCAAGTGAGTCCGAGCCGGAGCACGGGAGCCGCGACGGGCAGATGACGGAGGGCACTCGAACCGGCGGATGCGTGCAGGGTGTGCTGTGACTCCACTCAGCGCGGGAATTCGCACGGTGGGGCCTCATGGGCGGACCGCAACCTTGATCGCCTGACGAGCGTCCATGGCTCGGTAGGCGGTGGCGACATGGTCCAGCGACATCCCGGCCGAGAGCACTGGCGACGGGTCGAGCTGCCCAGCGAGGGCTTCCGCGAGCAGCGGTTCCAGATAGCGGGCCGGGGCGACGCCGGCCCGTAGGGCGATGTTGTGGCGGAACAGCCGGTAGAGGTCGACGCGGTCCACGCCGTTGGGAACGCCGACGGAGCCGATGGTGCCGCCGGGCCGGACCAGCTCGATCGCGAGGTCGAGAGCGGACTGGGTCCCCGCACGCGACGCTGCGGACCCCGCCCTTGGACTCGTCCTGGATGAATCCAATGGTCGCGAGGTCGTCCGCAGCCAGGAAGTGGGGGGGCCCCCCCCCCCGGGGGGGGGGGGGGGGGGGGGGGGGGCCCCCCGACGAGGAAGATCCGTCCCGCTCCGGCGCGGCGAGCGGCGAGTGCGGCGCAGCGCCCGACGGCGCCGTCCCCGAGGACGACAACAGCCGATCCCGGCCGTACGTCGGCCAGGACAGCGGCATGGCTGCCGGTCGCCATGACGTCCGTCAGCGGCAAGCTGGTGGTATGGGCTGGCGGCCGACTGTCGTTCGAGGCCATGCAACGGCGAGCGGCATCCAGCAGCCGGACCGCTGCCCGGCTCGCGGAGGAGACGGCTCACTTCGTCGCGTTCGATGCTCTCCAGGTCGACGGGCAGGAGCTGTTGCGGACGCCCTACGGGGAGCGCCGCTCCCGCCTGGAGGCACTGTTTGCCGAGCACCACCTGACCGACCACCGCCTGATCGCCGCGCGCAGCTTTCACCTCGCGTCTCGTACTCGGCCGTCACGGGTGTCACCAGCGAAGGTAGCGAAGGCCCAGTCGGTGAGCGTCCGCAGCGTGCGGGAAGCGACTCCTCGGCCGCGTGCGTACGCCGCGGTGCAGTAGCCGACCTCGGCCGTCGGGGTGCCAGAGGCAACGCCCTTGAGGACGATGTGACCCACCAATCGCCCCTCGCCGCCAGCGGTTTCGGGCTCTACGGCGGCGAATGCGAAGCGGTCGCCGGTCTTTCACTCTCGATGCTGCTCGCGAACCCACCGTGCCGCGCCGGCCTCGTCGTCGCTGCCGGAACTCGTGTAGTAGCGCAGGGAGTTATTCCGGCCATACCGAAAAGAGCAGGCCAAAGGCAGTAAATCGCTAGCTTGTTCGATCTGTCGGCGCATAGCCTCGATCACTGATCATTCGCCTCGTTGCCGCCGGAGCAGCCATCGTCGCCGCTGCGGCCGGCTCTTTGACCGGATCGGCCAACGCCGTTTCACAGAGCAGCAGTCCCGTCACCACCACGGTGACGGCGTCGGTCACGCAGCCCGTGAGTGCCAAGGCCGACGCCGTACAGCAGGCCCTCGCGAAGGCCCGCGCCAACGGTGACCGTGTCGCCCTCGTGAACAGCTTCAGCGCCAGCCCACAGGCAGCCACTTCGTGTTCCCTCGTGCGGAACGCATGGCTGATCAGCCGCTTCCACGCGTGCGCGAACGCCACCGGCATCTTCCGGGTGCTCGACGCGCGTACCGGCCGGGAGCTGGGGAAGATGACGTACACCGTCCACGGTGACGTGTCCTCTCGCACCGGGTCGAAAGCGTTCCCGTACAGCCTTCATTTCACCCGGAACAGCGTGTCCGGCGCTGCCGCTGGTGCGGTGATCTCGGGCAGTGCTTCCGCGAGCAACGCGACGACGCGCGGGAACATCCCGCCACAGCCGCTCGGCGCGAGCGGGAGGGTATCGGCGAACTTCACCTTCACGAGCAAGGTCGGCAGGGGGAAGATCCTCGCGAGCGGAGCGACCCCGAAGTGGATCTTCACGGTGCCGGGTGCGACGCCGAGCAATCCAGTCTCGTTCCCAGCGCCGGTGGTGCGCTGCGACAACGCACTGAAGGGCTACCCGAGGTCATACGGGTGCGTCTTCCCGCAGTCGAAGAACGTGATCCAGTACTCGCTGTCCGGGTACGTGAAGGAGGTCGCGAAGCACATCAAGGACGCGCAGGCCTCCGGGCTTCCCGGCGCATACGGCGGCCGGACGGTGCTGCAGCGGCTGTATGACGACACGCAGATCCGGCGAAACCGGCGCACGTCGTGCCCGGACAGCCTTCCGCGTCCGGCCGGGAAGTCGTGTGACGAGTACGCGTTCGCGAGCACCTACCAGGGCGGTGCGCTACTGGGCAGGTTCAGCCGCCGCATGGTGAACGAGACGCAGAACACGGACGCCGGGCGGGACCTGAACAGGTTCTACACGGTCAACCGGATCTTGAACAAGGACCCGTTCCAGGTCGCGATCGTTCGCTGACCCGACCACGCTGAAACCGGCCCCCACGCATTCGCGTGGGGGCCGGTACGTTTGACGCACCTTAGGCCGACGATTCGGGGATGCCTGTGATGCAGCAAGAGATGACACTCCACGCCGCTTACGTGCACTACTGGATCACGGGGAGCGAGCCGGAGCCGGGCGAGATTCCGAGGGGGGGCGGGGCGGCAGCGGGAGAACGGGCGGGTAGCGGTGATGGAAGCCAGCGAGGAGCATCCCGGGCTTGTGATCAGGACGGGTGTGCAGCACGGTGATATACCGGCCGTGGTGCGGGTCCACGAGAGCGAACCGGAGCTGGACTCAGAGGGCTGGGACGAGATCGTGGAGGGCGATCTTCAGGCGGAGTCGTACGTTCAGCTGAGCAACCTGGACGGGCAGTTGCAGGAGTTCGATCTGCCATGGCCCGGTTACGGCGACAAGTGCAACTGGCGGGTGAGGCTGTCGGTGACGGGCGCTGACGACTCTCTGTCGGTGGCATACGGGGAGGACGGGCACGAGCTGACGGAACGGCACCGCATCGACATGTGGCCGGCACCGGAGGACGGGTTGCGCTGGCTGAAGGAGGATGCTCGGACCTTCCGTAAGCCGCAGTAGAGTGCCCGCACGGCCAGGATGCCGTGGTCATCCACTGTTTGGTACAGCATCTCGAAGGCCGCCGGAGACTGCCGGGAATCGGCAGCGTCAGTCGCCTTCGGTGAGCCGAAGTCAGAAGGCGAGGCCGTCGCGATTGGTCGAGGTAGACCCGTAGGCAGTCTTGAAGCAGCTGGCCGAAGGCTGCGACAGCGCTGGCCACATCCCCGGCCTCCGGAGCGCATGGCCGCGCTGCTACGGACGGCACCGGGACTGCCCCGGTAACGACAGCGAAAGGTGCGATTATAAGCCTGACCTGCCGTCACTGGTGCCGCCGCCCCTTTCTGCCTCTCCCTGCCAGCGTGCGAGTTCATGGCGGGTGTTCAGGGTGTCGGGGTGGTCGGGTCCCAGGATTCGGACACGGTCGGGTAGGAGCTGGGCGAGCGCGGTGGCGGCACTGGTGGCATCCCCGGCCTTGCCTGTCCAGTAGGCGAGGCTGTGCCGGGCCGCGAGCACCTCAGGGTGGTCACGCCCCAGAACCCGAATCCGATCCAGCAGGAGTGTGGTGAGGGCGGCTGCAGCGTCAGACGGATGCCCCGTTTCTCCTTGCCAGCGTGCGAGATCGTGGCGGGTGTTCAGGGTGTGGGGGTGGTCGGGTCCCAGGATTCGGACACGGTCGGGTAGGAGCTGGGCGAGCGCGGTGGCGGCACTGGTGGCATCCCCGGCCTTGCCTGTCCAGTAGGCGAGGCTGTGCCGGGCCGCAAGGACGTCAGGATGGTCTTGGCCCAGATACCGGCTGATGGTATCCGCCAGGTGCTTGAAGTAGGCGGTAGCAGCGGCGACCTGTCCCGTGCCGCCTAGACTATGTCCGGCTCGGAACAGCACTGGGTGAGCATCGGGTTGGTGGAGAGCATCCTCTGCGCGGTTGATCAGCGCAGTGGTGTTAGCGCGCAGTGCCGCAGCCAGAACGGTGTCGCGCTCGGGTTCGGGCCATGCGGCGAGGAGCCCGTCGGCGGCAGCACGCGCCGCTTGCTCCGTTTCAGCTGCTGTGAGGGTGTCGCGGACGGCACGCTGGATCAGCTGGTGGACGCGCACCTCCTGATGGGAGTTGCTCAAACTGATCTCGATCAGGCTCAACCGGCGCAGTGCGCTCAGGGCAAGGCTCACATGCTCCGCTGTGAGGGCACCGGATCCGGTGATAGCCGTGAGGTGGGCCACGGCGGGCGCGCTGGTGAGGACCGTCTTCGGGATGCCATCAGCGGCGAGGAGGGCGGCGAGTTGCAGCAATGGGCGGGCCAGGCCGGAAGTACGGAGGGTGTCGGCGCGGTCGATGGAAAGGCTCCAGGCGGCGGCGACGGTGTGAGGCTGGTCGTCGGGGAGGCTCTCAGGGGCAGCGTCGGCGAGAGTGCGGGTACGGTCGGCCAGGAGATTCCGGTAGGCGGCGCAGCCGATACCGGTGTCGATCAAGTACGCGGCGGCCTGGGAGAGAGCGAGGGGCAGGTGTCCGAGGTCGTCGGCGAGAGCGGCAAGCTGGTCCTCGGGTTCGGTCAGGTGGTGGGCGGCCAGGGCGCGTGTGAGGTAGGCCAGTGCTTGGTCGGGGGTAAATAGGCCGACCGTGATCAGCCGCCGGCCATCGCCGGTCAGGGCGGCGTCCTTGCGGCGGGTGGTGGCCAGCGTGGTCCCGGTGCGGCTGGCCGGCGGCCACCATCCCGTCATGTCGGCGGGGTCGGCGACGTCGTCCAGCACGATCAGCCACCTGCACCGCTGCTTGTCCGGCTTCGGTTCCAGCCAGGCCAAAAACTCCCGTGCGGCGGTCTCGGCGTCGTTCGCGTCGCAGGCGAGGAGTTCGGCGGCGGCCTGGGCGTAGCCGGCGACGACCGCGCTGCGGGAATTGGCGGTGACCCACACCAGTACGTCTAGCTCGCCTTTACTCCAGGCGGTACGGGCGTGGGCGGCCGCGAGTTGGGTCTTGCCGACTCCGCCCATCCCCGCCAGCACCCCGCCCGCCGGGGCAGGCTGGGCGGATTCCACCACGACGGTCCCGCCGCCGGCTACAAACCCGGCCAGCCGCGTCGTCTCCGTCCGGTCCTGGAACCACTGCGCGCGTGGCGGGATCACCCCGACCTGATGCGGCCAAGAGGCTTTCACCCGTGGGGCAGCGTAGAAGCGGACCTCATCGGCGTGACCGACGGCAATACTGCCGCGGTCAGCGGAGACACCCCCAGCCGTGGGTGGGGATGCGTGTGTATCCGGGCAGGGGATGCCGGGCCCGCTCAGCTCCGCTGCGGGCCCGGCTGCTGAGGGCCCGGCGGCGTCCCGAAAGCCACATCGCCCATGGTCCACGCCGCCGCCGAACTACGGTCTGCGCGAATGGAGACGCTGCCACCGACCGCGCTCGCCCCGCCCCTGGCGGCCGCGCCGCCCTGCTGCTTGAGTTCTTCCAGCCGGTCGACAACGTTCTGCAGGACCTGGGCGAAGTCGGGGTCGTCATCGGCAGCGTCCTCAAGGGCGAGTCGGACACGCTGGCGGGCCCGCTCCGAGGTCTCCCCGGACTGGCCCTCCAGGGCCATCCGCTCCAGCGCGGGATCGCCGCCGAGCTTGCCCGCTACCACCTCATGGAGGCGGTTCATACCCGCATCCAGTACCTGGTCGACCTCCTCGTCGGCCCGGCCAGCCACCCGGCGGCCCTTACGCACTGCCCATGCGGCCAAGTACCCAACCACCAGCTCGATCCCCGTCACACGCCCCCCTCGAACCCGCACTGGCCCTGCAACAAACCGTAGCGCCCCCCACCACGTCGCAGAAGGAGAATAAGAAGCCCCACACGACGGCAGATCCGTGACTGGTAAGTGGAGGACGCCGACGCCTCGTCGGCACGGCCGTCGGGATGCGCGGGCCGTTGACCGGTAACCACCTTGGTCAAGGTGACAGATGGGCCGACCAACGCGAGCGAGTGCCAACGATGATGACCACACGGTGCCAACTATCGCGACCGCCACGGCGCATCCTGCCTGTCCGGCCTGCTCCGTCGGTGCCACGGAGCAGGTCAGGGACCAGGAGAGCGCCGAAGCCTTGGCGCCATGGAGCTCCCCGTCCGTAGCACACGAGAGGCTACGGTGCTCATTGGCCCGGATGCCCCATCCCCCGTGTGTGGCATCCGGCTTCGCAGACTGTGCCGGGGCGGTCACCGTCGTCCGCGAGCGGTGTTTTCGCAGCGTCCCGATGGTGCGTTCGGAGATCATGGTCCTGGCCAGGGTTCCGGTGCCCTTGGTACCTCTGGGGTTCGTCGTGCCGAGGCGGCGATGGATACGGGGGATCGGGAGCGTCCCGATGGTGCAGAGTTCCACGCAGACCACGCTTCTGTGGTTACTCCTGTCGTTCGTCTGCAGCTCTCTGGTGGTTTTTCCGGCGAAGGCCGTGGGGCTGAAGGCCGTCGGCCGGAGCGCGCGTGCGTGCGCGAGGACCAGGCTGCCGACGGCGAGGACTCCGCTGCTGAGCGGACGTTGCCGGTGGCGGAGGTTGGCCCGCTCCGCGGGGAAAAGCCTGGCAAGTCCGCGGTCGATGAGCAGTGTGGGCAGCGTGCTGCCGGGGCCCGGGCCGGTGGCCGGCCGAAGGCCGTGCGGGGTGGAAAGACGCGGCAGCAGGGGAGGGTGGACCTTCCCGATGATCTTCGTCTGCGGGTGGCGCTGGGGCCGGTCGCGTGGCTGTGGGCGAGGCTGAACCGTTGGCAGCAGAACCACGTCGCGGGCCGGAGGCAGAGCTGGAGCGGCTGAAAAGCCTGCTGATGGAGCCGGAGCGCGCGCCGCGGCTGCTGGCCAACCGGCTCGCTGACCGCCTTGAGGAGGTCGGCGGCGAGGCTCGGGTCAACAGCCCGTTCGGCTGGATTACGCCGGCGAGGTCTGGTGCAGCGGCCGGCCTGCTCGGCCCTGCGCTGCGACGACGGGATCCGGCTGGACACCTGCGGCAACGTGATCCACCTCCGTCGTGCCCTGCGAGCGCGGATCGCGGCCGACATCGACCGGGAGCTGCCCGGGCTCGGTGCGGCGCGGCGCCGCCAGGTCCTCGAGGAGCGGCTGCGCGAGTACGCCGTAGCCGAGGCAGAGGACTTCGTGGCGCGCCGTGAGCAGGCCCGTGCGGAGCAGGCCCGGCGGGATGAGGCCCGTGCGGCGGCCCGGAAGCGGGCGGAGCGCGAGCGCCAGGAAGCGGCGGACGCCGATGCGGTGCGGCAGGCACTGCCGTGCGAGGACTGCGGGCAGCAGCGGTCGGCCGGGCTGTGCGAGGCGTGCGGTTTTAGGCGTCGGACCGAGGCGGCGATCACGGAGGGCGGGCTGCTCGCGGCCACCTGGGCAGCCGACCTGACCGACCCGGGCGATGTCGCCGCCGTCACCGCTCACGTCCGCACGACGCTGGGAGCCGACATCGAGGCCGCCCACCAGCATTTCCTGGAGCTGATGGAGCCGGGCGAGCTGGAGGCGAATCCGGTCGCTGCGGCGTCCGTGCTGGCCTTCAACGCCCTCCAGGTCGTGCAGCAGGCACTGTCGGAGTACCGCAGCAGCGCTCTCGGGCGGCTGGGCCGAACTCCGGAGGCCGACGCGGAAGCCCGCCGGGCGTACAAGGCCGAGCAGAACCGCCGGTGGTTCCGCGCGAACCCCACCGGCGCGGACGCGGTCGCCGCCGCGACGAAGGCCGCCTACGCCGCCCCGGGAGCGCACAGCCGAGTACCTGCTCAAGGTGCGGCTGGAGCAGCTGCGCGAGCAGACAGCGGACCGCACCGAGACGGCCGCGCCCGCGCGGTGGTCTGCCCGGCTGTCCGAGCTCTCGGCCCGGCCCCTGGATGGTGACCAGGCCGGGGTGGTGATTGCGTGAGCAGCGAGCTGAGCGGGGTCGACCTCGCCCGCCAGGCCCCGGACGCGGCTCGGGAGGCGGCGAAGAAGAACGGCGGCCGCCGCCAGGAGAAGCCGAAGCGGACCCGGACACAGATAGTGCGACGCGACGGCCGCGAGCCGCTCGGGCTCGGCACGGCGATCAAGCTGCAACAAGCACGAGAGCGATCGCAACCTGGATCTGGTCCTGGCCGAGTTCCGCAACTACCAGCAGGGCATCCTGCCGGCCGGCCCGGGAGCTCGGAGCCTCACCGAGTTCTTCGCCAGCATCGACGAGAAGCTCTACCCGGCAGCAGCGTCGGCGCCCAAGACGCAGCGCAGTGACCGCGACGTGCTCAACCTGCTGACCAAACGCGCCAAGGTCCTCCACCTCGGACCGGCGAACTACTGCTGGTCACCGACCCCGCCCGGGCGCTCTGCCTCAGGCTCGCCGGCACCCCGCCGCGGACCGGCCGCTGATCGGGATGTGTGACTCCGCCCGCTGTCCGCAGGCCACCCACCACCCCCGCCACCGGCCCGTCTGGGCCGAGCACGCCGACAGAACAAAGATCTTCATCGGCCAGCTCGGCACCGCTCGCAAGACCGAACGCACCCGGCTCCAGGCCGACTTCGACCGGGCCCGCCGTGTCGTCGCCGAGATTGAAGCCACCAGCGCGACCAAGGACGAGGAGTCCGCATGAGAATCTCCCAAGCCCAGCGCACCGAGAACGAGAACCGCATCCGGGCCGCCATGGACCGGATCCTACGCGGCGAGATCCCACCCGGCGGAAGGTGCGACATCAAGACCCTCGCCCGCGAAGCGGGCGTCGACCGCACCGCCTTCTATGGCAACCGCCCCTACGCGCACCTTCGCGCCGAGTTCGAGCGGCGCCTTCAGGCTCTGCAGCAGGCTGGAGAGATCCCCGACCCCCGCGAAGCCCAGATCAGCCGACTCAAGACGGAGATCACCAAACTCAAGGAACGGCTGGCCCGGTCCGAGCAGACGATCGACGAGTTCACGGACTTCCGCGCCCAGGCCCTGGCCCGGCTCGCCGCACAGCACGAGGAGATCGCCCGGCTCCGCGAAGCCGCCGCCGGAACAACACGGGTCAGCCGCCTTCCCGCACCGCGAACCACCGTGATCGGGACCTGCAGCTGACCTGGGCAGAGGCAGAGAGGATGCAGCCGTGGTCTTGCCAGGCGCCGTTGTGGAGGACGAGTAGATAGCACCAGAACAGCAATGCGAATGCTGCATCCGGGCAGCAGCACCGCGGCCTCCCAGTGGATCTCAAGCAGGGGCATGGCCGAACGAATCGCCCCCCTGTCCCCCAGGAACAACTTACCCTGACTGGGACTTCAGTCCTCTGGGCGAGAGCGGGACGATCCCTGATGGTGGTAGGCCCCGAAGCAACAGTCGTCGCCAAGGCAGCAGGAAGCGTGCTGCAAAAGGTGTCAGATCGAGCCACGAGCACACCGACATGGCCGAACATGCACGAAGCGCTGCTGGAGTTGCACGAGATCCTGAGCGACTGGTGCGAGGCCGCGAGGAAGACCGGTGAGGCCCTTGAACGCCTCAGATCCCAGCACCTCACCCGCGTCACAGTGACAAGGGACATCGCGTCGGTGAGCAACGCCGCACCGCCCAGAAGGAAAGTGCTCGGGATCCCGTTGAAGCCGGGATACATTGAGTTGGCGCAGCGGGACATTGATGCGGTCATGGCCCCATCCGTCCCCCTGGTCCAGCGTTGGAGCGTCACAAAACGCCGTCAGGCAGCACGTCGCACGTTGCGCGGCCTGATGCGCATCTACTGTGCCGACCTACTTGATGAGTTCGAGACCGCCGTGGAGGCTCGTGTCGAGTGGGTCACAGGTCATCGTGACAAGATCGACCACGCTCTCAAGCAGGGGATCGACGCCCGGGAGCTGCAGGTCATGATCCAGGAGACGACCGACACCACCTCCCAGTTGGACACGGTACGGGAGAGCCTGAATCGTCTGATTCAAGAGCGCTACCCAATGGGCAGCCGTGATGGACAGGCCGGGTGATACGCGTCACAGTGTCGTCGCCAGAATGCAACACGCGCTGCTCTCTCCGTCGCAAACGCGGCGTCGAGAGTGGCCCAGCTCAATGACCACGCGAACCCAACCGCACACGGTCTCTGCGAACACAAGCCATACCTACGCCACCTGGCTGCTCCGCAAAGGTGCCGGCATGGAGAGCGTGAAGGAACTCCTCGGACATGTCTCGATCACCGCCACGATCGACACGTACGGGCACCTCACCGTCGAGGACGCCCGCCAGACACGGGAAGCAGCGGGCTGGTTCACCGGCCGGGAGGTACGGCTGTGACCGTCACACCCCTGCCCACGGGCCCGCTCGGCCGGTCCGGGCTGCTGGAGAAACTGCTGGCCGCGATCCGTCCGGAGTTCCGCGTCGATGTCCTGGTCCCCGACGCCGACGACCCGGTGCTGGGCTGGAAGTGCTGCCCGGTCCTGGGCTGCAACCGCGCCGCTCACGAACAGGGCATGTGCACCGGCCATGCCCAGCGCTGGCGCCGGGTCGGGCGCCCTGACCTCTCGGTGTTCCTCACCGATCCCGGCCCTCCGCTCCGGGGCCTGGGCGAGCTCACGCACTGCACCGTCCCCAGCTGCCGCTTCGGCGCCGCCGGCAAGGGATTGTGCTCGCGGCACCGCGACAAGTGGTCCCGCTCCGACAGTGGCTCCGGCGTGCGCGCCCGCGCCGCTGATACGGCGGGTGGCGGTCGAGGGCTGGGGACGGCCGCGCTGGTCGCGGTGGTGGTCGGCTCCGGTAATCAGGCTACCGAGCTGGCCCGCGACGTCGGTATGCACCTGCTGGCCAACTCTCTGGCCACCCTGTTCGGTCTCGGCGTGCTGATCGCCCTGCTCGACCCGGTGTCCGGGGCGCACTTCAACCCTGCGGTCACCCTCGCTGCCTGCTTCACTGGCCGCCGCACCGGGGGAGGCCTGGCCCTGCGCGACGTCGCCGCGTACGTGCCCGCTCAGGTTGCTGGCGCGATCGCCAGCGCGGTGCTTAGCCTCGTAGTCCCTTGCGCTACTGACAGGACTAGCAAGGCGTGGGCGGCCCCACGCCTCGCGCTCTGGTCAAGGGGCCGCCCCTCGCCTCAGCTCCATCGCGGCCGGCTTTGTCAACTCGACACGGAGCCAACAGGGCGGTTGGCAGCGGGGCAGTGGGAGAGTGGCTGCATGTGCGGTCGATACGTCTCCACCCGCAGACCCCAGGACCTCGTACAGCTCTTCCACGTCACCGACTGGCGTGCCGAAGAGAGCCTCGCGCCGAACTGGAATGTGGCCCCGACCAACGATGTGTGGGCCGTTCTCCAGCGCCCCCCGCGCGAGCGCGACGACGCCGGGGAGGTGGGCAGGCAGCTGCGGCCGTTGCGCTGGGGCCTGGTGCCGTCGTGGGCGAAGGACCTCAAGATCGGCGGACGGATGATCAACGCGCGGGTAGAGACCGTGCACGAAAAACCCGCCTTCCGCCGCGCGTTCCTCAAGCGTCGCTGCCTGCTGCCGGCCGACGGCTTCTACGAGTGGCAGCAGGCCAAGGACCCCGCAACAGGCAAGAGCCGCAAGCAGCCGTACTTCATCCACCCCGAGGACGACCAGGGGATGGCGCTCGCCGGGCTGTACGAGTACTGGCGCAACCCAGAGGTCAAACACGACGACGACCCCACGGCCTGGCTGATGACCTGCACCATCATCACCACCGAGGCCACCGACGCCGCCGGCCGCGTGCACCCCCGCATGCCGCTCGCACTCACCCCCGACCACTACAACACCTGGCTCGACCCCGGCCACCAGGACCCCGACGACCTGCGCTCCAGGCTCGATCAGCCCGCAGGGGGCGACCTGGACGCCTGGCCCGTTTCCGCGGCCTTCAACAACGTCCGCAACTACGGCCCCCAGCTACTCGAAGAGGTCACTCAAAAGCGAACACCGAACGGCCATGCCGATTCACGGGACGAGCCGACGGCTCACGCCCGACGGCGTGTGGCCCGCCCGGGACGACGTGCGATGGGTCCCGGACAGGCTCCGCTCCCACTCTGCAGGGAAAAGCGTCTCGGCGCTCGGAGGTGCGTTCATGTGGCGTAGCTGTGCCGGCGGGCGTCGCGCGGTCCGACCCCGCTCGACGACTCGAGGCCAAGCAACTGTTGGGGCTGTTGTGCTCGGCCTGCGCAAGGGCGCCGCCGAGCGGCTGGAAGCGGTCCCCAGCGAGATCTGCGGTACCAAGCGGCACCGTGAGCGGCTGCACCGCTGGATGTGGCGGTGTGGCACGAGCCGCGCATCCACACCGACAAGGAGCTGCGCGACGCGGTCCGGTTGCTGAAGTCGCACCGGGACCCGCTGCACGGGGCGCCCGCGGGCCGCGGCGGACTGGAGGACCGCGCCGCGTAGCCCGCGGAAGCCGGCCGTAGTGCCCGAGAAGCGGTCTCCTGAGGCCGAATCACCTGCCGGGCAAACAGGCGAGTGCTGCTGGGACACACCGACGAGGAATGACCGGGCCTGGGCGCCGAGGCCTACGACTGGTCGGACACCGGAGCCCGATTCCGTCAGCACCGGGCCGCACCGCCCGGTTGGCCTGACCGGCTCCGCAGGGCCGGCCAGGCCGTAGCGCCTCGCCAGGCAAGTACTGCGGCTCTCCGGTCAGATCGTGCAGTGACCGCAGTCGGCCGGTGCCATCTGGCCGGCGTCGTGCACCATCCACAGGCCCGGCCCCCAGGCGGTCGCGTGCCCGGTGGCGCTGCCGTGTGCCGTGGTGGTCACCGCCGTGACCGGCAGTCCTACGGCCAGCGCCGCCGCGCCGACGGCCAGCGCCACACGCGCCCACCCTGCGGTCAGGTGCTTCCTCATGATTTCTCCTCGTGTGCAGGCCGGCTCCGCTGGACGCCGGGTCCGTGGTCCATCGGGCCCGGCCGCCGCATTCCGGCGGTCTGGATCGTTCGCCGTCGACCAGGACGGTGCCCGGCAATCCTGGGCCTCGGGCCGCCCCAGCCGCCACGACCGTGCGTGAATCCGGGACGCTGGAACGGCAACGGGGGCGGCGGCTCACATGGCCGCACTCGACCCCCCGGTGGCGGTGCTGCTCGCCGCCTGGCTGGAGACCACAGCGTCGCTGGAGGACCGGGCAGAGGAGCTCGGAGACATCAAGGGTGCGGCACCACTCGTCAATCCGGCGACCCGCTTCGCCCAGTCCTACCTGCGTGCTCCGGAGACGTAGCCCACGACAACGGGGTCTCGGCCCACCGACCACGTCAACAGCCTCGCCTGAGCATCACAGACGGCTACTTTGCGGCCGGTGTCTGAGCTAGGACACCGGGGCCGTACGGTCCGCGACAACGGCCGCCGCGAGCGCGTCGTCTTGCTCGGTTACCCGGTGGTCAACGGGCACGGCACCGCCTAATTACCCTTGCGGGGTGTAAGTCACCTTGATCACGCCTGGCCAGCCCTTCATCCCGGAGGTGGCGGTAACTTGCCCCGTTTGCTGCCCGCCGATGGCGCCGGCCCCGTGGCCCCCATGGCGCCGCGGCCGCCGTAGTCGTCCCAGTCATCGGGGTTCAGTTTCCCGCCGTAGCCGCCCCGTCCGTAGTTGTTGCGGAAGCCCTCACCGCCGGGATCACCGTTTACCGAAGGTCGGGAAGGGAGGGTCGTGGCGTAGGCGGCGCAGGCGGCGGCGCTGCCGGGCACGGCTGTGCCAGCTGCGCCGCCGTAGCTGGAGCTGAAGAAGCCTGAGCCTTCCCCTGCGCCTCCGCCGCTCGCGGTAGCGAAGTCATGGCCGCCATAGCGGACGGCGCTGCGGGTGCCGGGCTGGCCTTGTCCGCCGTTGGCCTTGGTGCCCCCGCCGGTTCCGCCGGCGCCGCCCTCGCCGACAGTGAGGGTGAGCTGCTCCATGGGGCGGACCGAGAAGGCGCAGGTGACCTCGCTGCCGCTGGCGCCGCCGCCTCCGCCGGTGAGTGCCCCGTTGTTGCCCTTCGGCGTACGCACCCCGACCACAACCCGGGCATCGGTCCGATCCCCCACCGCGAAGTCATTGCGGCTGCCGAGGTCCTGCGGCGGTTCGGCAAGCAGTAGACCCGTGCCCGACGGCCGCACTCCGCATGATCTAGCTTGATTTCATGCCTTTGCGCAGATACGAAGCCCGCGCCCAAAAACGTGCGAAGCCCGTGCTCCCTTCAGGTAGTGGACGGCCCCACGACCGCCCTGATGTCGGGCGGCAGCACCGTCTTCGCATCGATGCGCGCCGACCTGACTTGCTTCGGCGTCAATCCCTGGACCTCCGAGAGGTCCACCCCGAATAGCCAGGCGGCCGTGAGGTTTGCCCCGTGCAGGTCGGCGCGAGTGAGGTTCGCCTCGATCAGGTCGGCGTGGGTGAGGTTCGCCTCACGCAGGTACGCGTCGGTGAGATCCGCCCAAAGCAGGTGGGCACCAGCAAGGTGAAGAGTTCCGAGGGAGAGCCTTTTGCTTTCGCTGACGTGCGTGCGCGATCTTGGACGCGTTAGAGAGGTCAAGGCCACCTGGACGTCTGCTTCCGGAGACGTGGGTAGCGAGGTGTCCGTCGTGGGCTCGCCGTCCGGGGCACTCGGTGCGCTTGGGCGGGTCGGAGCGCGGTCGCGCACAAAGTGGCCCAGCACCTGGGCGGCGTGGGTGGCCTGTTCCGGGGCATCCTGGACGATCTGTTCCAGCGCCAACACTCCGCCGATGCGTACATACCTGCGCTCGGACCCGAGGCGCTCCAGCGCTTTGGTGAACCGCTCGGTGACCTGCCCGCGCCGAGTCAGCCGGTAGTTGCGGATCGTGTACACCGGCCAGGGCAGACCGATCACCAGGGCCAGTATGCCGCCCAGGACGAGCACCCAGGAACCAATCCGACGCAGGCGCCGTATGTGGCGAGCCCGGGCCCGCCGTCGATAGAGAGTGCTCGTCCGCCACAGATAGAGCGCAGAAGCCTTCACATTCCCTGCCTAGGGGAAGCAGCCGCGAGATGGTGGCGCCACTCCGGGCTGCGGGTGGCGGTACACCCCGGAGGAGGCGCCCAAAGTCGAGCGCGCCCTTGCCACCTGATCCGCAGCTCACGGGTCGGTCAGCCACCTTTTGTGGGCTGGTGGCACGGTTCTTACCGACACCCCGTCTCCCGGACCCCAGAGGTGCTGGGGTCGTTCCGGCCTCGCATATGCCGGTAACAGTGGCAGCCGGTTCACGCTGGGGGAGACCAGCCCGTCCGGTAGGGGTGAACCATTACCCGCGTGCGCTGGTTGCGGTGCACACTCCGCAGAAGGCCCTGCACCGCCGGGCAACGCGGGGACTCTCCGCAGATCGAGGAGGCCCTCGGCCGCGTCAGGGTCCCCGGGCTGGGGCCGGGCCGTGGCTCTTCTCGGACTTGCCGCAGCCCCTTGCTGCTACAAGCGACTCCTCAAATCACCATGCGGGACATGATCTTCTACCGAATCCCAGTTCACTGAGCGCTAAGGGCGCTGTGTACGCAGTGCTCACGACACACGAGGGGAGCAAGGGCATGATCGGTCGGGCGGGCCGACGTCGTCGGTCCGCCCGACCCAAGGGGGAGACATGAGGATCAAACACGCATTGGCTGTTACCGCGGCCGTGGGGGCCGTGCTGGGATCGACCGTGGCCGCTGCGCCCGCTGCGCCCGCTGCGCCCGCCGCGAACTTCACACCGGACGGCTGTGGAGACACCAGCAACGGGGGGCAACTGTGCATCAGGGGCGGCCACGTGGGTACAGCGGGCACGTACAAGTTCACGGTCTCTTACTGGAATTCCGCGCACCCCGAGGATCCAGAGATCACCGTCGGACTCGGTATGGAGCACTACAACGAGTGGACGAGTAAAAGCGTAGGCGTTGAGTTCGGCCACAAGAAGACCCAAAACGGATACGCGAAACTCTCTAAGGGGGTTCACATTCAGGCGCCAGAGTGCGTGCGAGGCGTCATGACGTACAAGGGGAAGTTTTATATCACCAAGTGGGTCTGTCCCTGAGCGCCTGTTTTCGATCCCCGGTCTTGAGTAGCTTTGAGTCCTAGGCTTGCTGGGTGTCCGAGGACGCCGGGAGGCCGGGGAACGGGTATGCGGGGGCTGCGATGAACGGCTGCGGCCGGATGCACGGCCCGCTGCCGTGTACTGCTCGGCGGCCTGTCGTGCCAGGCAGTGGCGCCGGGACCGCCGGTTGCGCAAGCGGCTGCTGCTGAGTTGAGCGGCGCCGGCCGGGCCAAGTGTCCCGAGTGCGGGGCGACTTGGGTGGTTGGGGTGGACCGCCGTTCGAACGCGGTCTACTCGCGGCGGTGCGTCACGAGGGCCTGGAGGGCCCGGAAGGAAACGTTCGGCGAACGGTCACAGTGACCGCATCGCGAACGCTTCCGGATCCCGCCCGAGGCGGCTTCGTGAGCGTTCGAGCGTTCCGTGAGCATCCCCGAGACGCCCCACCGCGCCGCCGAGACGGCCGCTCCCTTCCCCGAGACTCACCCCTGCATGCCCGAGGGCGACGACATGCGCGAGACCTATGTGACTCGCCTGCGCGAGTCACGGGGAGAGTTCCGGCCAGGCTTCCCGGATTCGGTCCATCGCGTCGCCGTCCCGCTCCACCTGGTCGAGCGCTGCTTCCATGATGTGGGCCAGCGACGCGCCCGGAGATTCGGATAGCAGATAGAACTCTGCCTCGGCCACTGCGCGGGCAGCAGCGACATCCAGTCCATCGGTCATGACTGGCTAAGGACCGCTCCACGTCATCGATACACAACCGCGGACTGGCCTCGGCCGTGATGGGCACGAAGGGCAGGGACCGCTGCGCAGCCGCAGCCCAGGCCCGTGCCGATAGCGTCACGTACAGGCGTCACCCCGTGACGCTTGCTGAACGCGAACGCTGTCGGCGGCGCCAGGCCCGCATCCGGCATCGAGGCGAACAGACACGGCTGTCCGACCGCTTCCGCACGCCCATAAGGCTGTCGCTGGCGTACCAGGTGTCCCCGCACTCCAGACAGCGGAACCGGGGCCACGGGTGCGGCCGCCCCTCCAGCAGGGCCCGGTACGCCTCGCCTCCGGCATCAATCGCCGCCCAACGAGCCCGTCGCTCGCGCCACGCCCGCGTACGGCACCGGGCAGAGCAGTACTGCCGCGACCGCCGACAACCCACCGGCAGTTCGGCACCGCACCCGGCGCACCGCCGTGCCGTCCGCCAAGCGGCGTTTGCCCTCCCAGTCAACTTGATCAGCGCAACTCCCATAGCTAGCCCTATAAGTTCGCCAACGCCTCGTTGGACACACCACACCCAGAGAAGGAACCGCGTGATCCAGAACCGCCGCCTCAAGCGAGTAAGCGCCGTCGCAGGAACCCTCTGCGCTGCCCTTCTCCTCACCGTCACGCAGGCAAACGCCGCCGCCCGTGAAGTCGACCGCGCGACCGTCACTACTCATGACGGCGAGTGGGTGAAGTGCGCTTCTAAGGGCGACAACATATACGTTGGCTGCTACGACCCCGAAGGCGACTGGTTCCTAATCCAGGACGAGAAGGCGGATGGCTACTCCGCGGTCGTGACCTGGGAAGTGGGGGACCGCTGGGGCGACATTTTCAACGCTGACGGCGCCGCTGCCAAACGCTATATGAACAAGAACTTCCCCGAGGGAGCCACAGTCCGCTTCCGTATCTGCCTGGGTCACTGGGATACCAAGCTGGTCACTTCGGGTACATGCTCCGGATGGGTGAGCAACCCGACCTGACGAGACCCTCGGTGAGCCGGGCGCGATGCGGACGTCTTCCCCTTCCGGGGCGCGGGCGTCGAACGGCGGGCCTCACGTGCCCTGAGCCCCGCCGCACGCGTCGGGGCCGGGCGTCGACTGATCAGCGAATTAGGTCAACGAGCTGTTCGGGGAGACCAACCGCACGTCGGCCGGCGCGCGACTTGGCACGGGTTCCCGCACCCTGGTGATCATTAAAAGGAAACCTATGCTTTAATAACTGTTGGCACGTGCACGTCAATTGCGCGTCACAGGTTCCGAGGCAGATAGATAGAGGGGGAAATTCATGTCGGTTAAGAGGCGGATTTCGATGCTCTTGGCGGTCACAGCCCTGTCCACGGTGCTAGGCACCGCTGGCGGGGCGGGTACTGCCAGCGCGGCAGATGACTGCAGCTACCTCTGGAGCGTAAAAAACAACTCCGACGCCGTATACAGGTTCTCAGGAAATCACGCTAGGCCCAGGCCGGTTTCCACGCAGCTGCGAATGGCCTCGATCGCATCGACTCGCGTCAAACGAGGCTTCCCCTCTGCCAGCAGATATTGCTCGACGCGGTCCCCGTAGGTGCATCCCTTCTCGAACAGGAAGAACCCTTCTTGGGCGAGATTTGCCCACTCTGGTTGCCCCAAGGAGTAGCCAGCGGGAGCAATCACAAGTGTGGGAATCGGCTCCCTGTCGATACGTCGGATTGCAACCTCTGGCATTTCTTCTGCTTGTGGTTCCAAGAGGATGCCAAGGTCGACATCGCCGCAGCGAAGGGCACCGAGAACAGCGGCCCGGTGCGGCATAGGGACGACTGCGCGAGGAGACGCTCTTGCGGCCGAACGACGGGACTGGGGCGCCCTTCGACCCGGTCGGTGAACGTGCTTTCAGGATGCCGCCGGTACGTCGTGAGCGCAGAGTGCACAACCGAGTTGGCGTTGAGTTTACTCGTGCCGCTGGAGAGCCTGGTGCCGGTGGTCCTTGGGGGTCGTGCCGTATGCGGCGCGGTAGGCGCGGCTGAAGTCGGTCGCGCGGGGGAATCCCCAGCGGGTGGCGATGACGTGGATGGGGGTGGCGTGCAGCGCCGGGTCGGTGAGGTCGCGGCGGGCCGCCTCCAGGCGCAGGCGGCGGATCCACGCGGCGACCGTGGCCTCCTCGTCCCGGAAGAGGCGGTGCAGATAGCTGGTGGAGATGTGGTGCGCGGCGGCGATCGTGGCTGGGGTGAGGCGTGGGTCGTGCAGGTGCTCTCGGATGAACGCCTGGATGCGCAAGGTGAGGGCCTGCTGGTGGGTCTCCGGGGGCAAGCAGTCGTCGGCTTCGAGCAGATGGGCGAAGAGTGCGGCGACCAGAGGGGTCACGACGGTGGCCAGACGCGGCCGGTCGGAGGGTTGGTACGCGGCCGGGTCCGCGATCAGCCGGGTGAGGAACTGCGCCAGCAGGGCACCCATGCCTTCCCGGGCCGACACCCGCGCGCCGACGATCCGGCCGGCCATGTCGCGAGGTAGCGGCAGCAGGGCTTTGGGAACCTCCAGCGCCACGGTCTGGACCGGGTCCCCGGTGCTGTAGACGTCGTTGGGCAGCGAGGACGAGTTGATGAACACGTCACACGGCTTGTACGCGGTCTCCCGGTGCCGCCACACGCCCGCCCCGCTCCCGCGTACGACGAGCGATAGGTGGTACGTCTCAGGGTCGGACTGCCGGATCAGCTTCGGCGTGCGCCGGAATACCAGCGGCTGGAACGTGGCAGACCACACGGTGACGGCACCGAGGCCCAGCACGCGCTGGGAGGCACGGAAGTCGTCGACGTGGTCGCTGCGCAGCTCCATCGGCGCATGGGTACGGCCCAACAGCTCGGTCCAGTAATCGAACCGGTCTGCCGCGGGCACATCCTCGCTACGGAACACCATCTCGTCCAACAACAGTCGATTCACCGTTTCCGTAACCGCTGGTCAAAGGCTCTCCCAGGGGATGACGGGCACCTGAACGCTCCGGTTCCCCTTCGCGCCGGCCGGGTGCCGAAGGAGCGCTCACTCACACCACCTACCGGACACGGCCTAATTACTGAGTGTAAGCGCGTTGTCGTCAGGGTGAGTTCGGTGCCGGTGAGGCATCCGTTGCTGAGATCGCTGCGGTACTGGAGTCGGCGAAGGCCATGGCGGAGTGCGGCGATGAGGTGTTCGGGATCGGTGAAAGCGGTGTTGGCCTGGCTGCTGCAACGCAGCAGAGACCAGATGCCTTCGACGGGGTTGAGGTCGGGTGCGTCGGGCGGCAGGTGATATGCGGTGATCCAGTCATGTGCGTCGATGAAGGCCCGCAGGCGTCTGTCTTTGTGGACGTTGAGGTTGTCCCACACCAGCACGATCGAGCCGCCGAGCTGCAGGTGGGCTGTGATGAGGAGGTCGCGGTAATCGGTCCAGGCGAAGCTGCGTCGTCCGCCGCTCTTGTGGTCGTTGTGTCTTCGGGGACGGTAGATCAAACGGGAGCGTTCGCCGGGCTTATAGCAGGTCAGGGTGGCGATGGAATAGCGGCGCTGGGACCGTCCGCGGACCCGGACGACCGGGGTGCGGCCGCGCTTGGCCCAGGTGCGGCGGGCAGGCGACGTCATCGAGAACCCGGCCTCGTCTTCGAAGACGATCCAGGCCCCGAGCGCCGCCGCGGTGCTTCCACGCGCGGCCACACGTCCTTCACCCAGCCGGCCACAGCGTCCTCGTTGCGTTCGACTGCGCGGCGGGCGGGCACCTGGTGGCTGAAGCCGTGCCGCCTCAGCATCTGCGCGATGCCGGAGAGCGTCATGGTCTTGTGGAACCTGCGGCCGATCAGCGTCTTGATGCGGGCCAGAGTCCAGGTCTGATCTGGCCAGCCGTGAGCGACCGGGCCTCTGGACAGCTCCTCCTCCAGCACGGCGAACAGGGCATCGTTCAGCTTCAGGTGGGAGACGGGCCCCTGTGAGCGCAGCCCATCAGGGCCTCGCGAGATCGCGATGCGGGCGGGTGCGCCGGGGCGGGATGTTCCTGCTCAGGTCGTCGGCTGCTCAGGGGTGAGCACGATCTTCTTACCGCTGGCCCGTCCGGTAACCACCCGGGCTGGCGCAGCCGATCCCTAGCTCAGCGGCAGGGGGTTCCGGTGCGAGTCTCAAGGTTTCCGCGGCGGGGGTTGCATACGGAGGCCGGGAAGATCGCCCGACCCGTGGCGTAGATCACTTGCGCCACGGGATACTTCCGGTGCCCGCCGCACAACGTGTCCCACGGAGATGGAAGGACTCGAACCGCCTTGAAATACATACGTGTTCGACTTGGCATCCTTGGGCTTGCCCTGTTCACCGGCCTGTCCGTGCCCACGGCGGCCACTGCCGTTCCGACGACACCTTCGCCCACCGTCGAGGAACTGCGGCTCGACGGGGCCGTACCGCAGGAGATCCTCCGGCGCTCCGGATTCGACGACGCGGCACCGGAGTTCGCAAGTGAGCTGGCCAGCACCCACTCTTTCACACAAGCCCGGCGGATCGTCGTACGGGACGGGTCCGCGCTGTGGCGGCGGGCCGTGACGCGGGCGCGGGGGCAGGGGCCGGCGGGCGGTGATCTCAGCCGGGACGACGACCGGCCCTTGTACTGGGCCCGGTTGGGGATGACACGGGAGTTGCGCACCTGGGAGCCGGAGTTTGCAATCACGGACTCCCAGCGGGACACCTTGCTGGATCAGTTGGAGCGGACCTCGCGCGGGCAGACCGACATCCGGTATCCCGGGCATGCGCACGTGAAGCGCATCCTGCTCACCGGGTTCGATCCCTTCACCCTCGACCGGGACATCCGTATCTCCAACCCGTCCGGGGCGACCGCGCTCGCGCTCGACGGTACGGTCGTCGAGACCGCGGCGGGGCCCGCGCGGATCGAGACGGTCGTGTTTCCTGTGCGCTGGCAGGACTTTGCCGATGGCAGGGTGGAGCGGACGCTGCGGCCGTACCTGCCGAAGGTGGACCTGTTCACGACCGTGAGCCAGGGCCGGGCCGGCCGGTTCGACATCGAGCGCACCAACGGGGCCTGGCGAGGCGGCTTCCCGGACAACGACAACGTCTCTCGGACGGAGACTGTCCCGGTCACGGATCCGGCCAGCCAACCGCAGTGGACGACCACGACACTGCCCTACACCGCCATCGTGGCCGCACACACGGGCCGGTTCCCGGTGTACGACCACACGGAGGTGACCGAGATCCCGGCGGGCGGCACCGATCCCGTCGTACGACCGGACGGCCCAACCCCCGGCTCCACGGCCCGCGCCGGGGGCGGCGGCAACTACCTCTCCAACGAGATCGCCTACCGGGCCACGCTGCTCCGGGACCGGCTGGGCCTGCATGACACGCTTCCCGGCGGCCATGTGCACACCCCAGTCCTGCAGTTCGGCGCCGGCAACACCGACCCCGCGACCGGAACGGTCACCGACCCGGAGTTCGTGCGCAACCGGCTGGACATCATCGACCAGGTGCGAGCCATCGTGATGGTGGCGGCGGACGCCACACTCGTCAGAAAGTGATCTCCTTTGCGAGAGCGGGCGATCGTTGTCCGGCTGTCCGTACGGTGATCGTCGTGACGACCCGCCGCACTCTTGGCGCCTGTCCTCAGGCCGCGATCCGCGCCGCCCAGGCCGACCTCCTCGACGCCCTCCCCGGGGTCCGCCTGGTCGGCTTCGGGCACCTGAACCTCGGCTACGCCCCCGGGGGGGGGGGGGGTAGGCATGAGCGGCTGCGAGATGTCCAGCGCAGACCTGGCCCGGGTCGCGCCGCGGGTTGCGATGGGGCAGGCCGGAGAACGGACGGTGGCGGCCGTACGGCGAAGTGCAGCGGCGCTCCGTCCACGGCGCTGCGGGTACGGCTGTTGTGGTCTGGAACGCTAATTGTGCTGGTGGCAGGAGGAGTTGGGGGGAAGGGCGGGGATTTCTCGCAGGACGACAGGCGGCAGATTCAGATGGCGGTGCTGGGCAGTGCGGACTCGGAGGTGCCGCTGATGCTGCCGTTGGAGGCGATCGAGCTGGACGCTTTCCGTCGTCTTCATACGGACGACACGTTCTTGGTGCGGTCTGCTGCTGGGCGGCTGCGGCGGCCCGTTGACCACGAAGCTCTCCACCGATCGGGCCTGCCACTCTGCCCACCACCCGGACCCGGACGGCCCACATCTGCCGGCGCCGTGCCCGAGGTGTGGCCAGCGCCGACCATCTGTACATGAAGTCCGCAGCCGCCACTTGGATCCGTGAGCGGGGCGAGCAGGCCCGCTTCGACTTCGCTCGACCCGGCGGTGCGCCAGTCGGCTCCGTCGTGGACATCCAGTTCAAGGACCGGGGCTGCGGGTGCACCTGGACCAGGCGGTGGCCCCCGAGTGGGACGGCGAGAGCAGCCGGTGCCGCAGGCGGGGGCCCACGAACGCCCTGTTCGCACAAGGACGACTCCCGCCCCGGGTAATTGAACCAACGTCGGGACCGACGGTTGCAGAACCGTGAAATTTCTCGGTTTATTGGATCTCTTCTTGCTGGAAAAATTCCATCGGTGCCTCATTCGGGGGGTATCGGTGCGACGGAACACCAGGGGGAAGTGTGACAGGGGCGACCAATCGGAACGGATGGAAAGCCAAACAGGGTGGCGATTCATGGACCGTTCCCGGCTACATCGACCTGAAGAAACTCGGTAAAGGCGGCAGTGGCCGGGTGGTGATCGCCCGTCATACCGCGACCGGCCGGAATGTCGCGATCAAGTACCTGAATGAGGAACTGTGTTCGAGGGAGGAATTCCGCACCGCCTTGCGCAGGGAGGCCCGGCTCCTCAGTGACCTGACATCGCCCCATGTGACCCGGTTGTACGAGTACGTCGAAGCCGAGCACGGCGCGGCCATCGTCATGGAACTGGTGTATGGGGCCGCGCTCCGCGCGCTGCTGAAGCAGGAGGGGCACACACACCCGGAGGCCGCCCTCGTCGTGCTGAAAGGATCCCTTCTCGGGCTGGCCGCCGCGCACGGCGTCGGTGTGGTGCACCGCGACTACAAGCCCGAAAACGTGCTGGTGAACTGGGACGGCCGGACCAAGCTGGTGGACTTCGGAATTTCCACGCGCACCGGCCGCCACCGGAACCTGAGTGGCACGTGTGCGTACATGCCCCCGGAGCAGTGGAAATCGGAGGCTGCCACCCCGGCCGGTGACGTGTACGCGGCGACCGCCACCCTCTACGAGTGCCTGACCGGCGTGCCCCCGTTCCCTGGTCCGGAAGTGTGGGACTTCCAGCGCCAGCACGTCGGGGACCCCGTGCCGGTGGACCAGGTGCCGGAAGAGGTACGCGGGCTGGTCCTGCGCGGCATGGCCAAGGACCCGGCGCTGCGGCCCCCGAGCGCCCTCGACTTCCTGCGGGAACTGGAGTGGGTGGCCGAGAGCGCGTACGGAGCCGACTGGGAGGAACGCGGCCAGAACCGACTGGCCGCGGTGGCGGCGGCCCTGGTGCCGCTGGCCATCTCACGCCTGGACGCTCGTCTGGTGGGCTCCTCGGCCGAACTGGCGCAGACCGTGCTGACCGCACGGCGCCGCAGTCGGCTACGCGGACGAGGCGATGTGCTCACCGGGGCGGCCGCCGTGGCGGTGGCGGGACTGCTGAGCCTGGTGCCCAGCGGCTGGGCGGGCGGGGCCGAAGCGCACGCCGGTGCCAACACCCAGGCCGTCACCAGGCTCGACGCGCCGAAGGACACAGGTTCGGCGAAGGGGACGCGGGGCACCGGGCGGAGCCACCCGGCCGCGTCGGCCTCGGACTCCGACAGGGCTGCGTCCGGCGCCCAGGACGGCGACGGCCGCACAGACAGCGGCGCCGGCATCGCGCCCGCCGATGGCGACACCGGTTCCGGCTCGGGTTCCGGCGGTGCGGCCGGGGACGGCGGCACGGACTCCAGGACACACACGGGTGTTACCGGCTCCGGCACGGACAAGGACAAGGACAGCGGGCACGGCGACACCGGGACGAAGACCGACGGCGGCACCGGCCCACAGGACGGGACCCGCAGCGGCGACACCGACACTCAAGGCCACAAGGACACCGGCACCCGGACCGACACCGACCACACCCACGAGAACACCACCACGGAGAAGGGGACCGACCACAGCGACACGGACTCCCACGACGACGGGAACGGCGGCGACGGGAACACCGACGTGGGGAACACCGGTGACGGGCACACTGGCGAGGGGAACGGCGGGACGGACACCACGGGCACCGGCCACACCGGCGGTGGCGGAGGCGTGGACTCCCGCACAGGGACCACAGGTCACGCCGGATCCGAGGAGGGTGGCACCACCGAAGGAAACGCGGCCGGGGGCACAGGTCACGGCCACTCAGGGGTGGGGACCGGCGGCGATCCCGGGTCGGCGGGAGGCGCGGGGTCCGGCAAGGACGGGGGCACCGGCAGTGGCACCAGCGCCGGTGCCGGTTCGCCCGGCGGCTCGGGCCTCGTCTCCGGAACGCTGTCGCTCAGCACCACCACCCAGAACGGCACCACCACCCAGAACGGCACCACCACCCAGAGCGGCACCGGCTCCGGCGACTCCGCCGGAGGCACCGGCACCGGTGCGACCTCGCCGTCGGCTGTGACCCCGCGGCAAGGGGTTCCGGTGGTCGTGAAGGGCGAGCCCCTGTGATGCCGGTCCACCGGGGTCTGTGAGAGCGAGCCGAACGGAGGGGCGAGGATGACGGACCGGGGCGAGCGCCCGGTGAGGCCATGGAAGTTACCGGATCCCGACGTGAAGCCGACCCTGCAGGACCCGGACGTGCAACAGACCATCAGGGACGTCGACGACGCCACCTACGTTCCGACCGTCCTCGACGCCCACTGGAGCAGCGCCGAGCCCGAGCCCGAGCCAGAGCCCGAGTTCGAGTCCGCTCCCGAGCCCAAGCCCAAGCCCGCGCCCGAGTCCGACGTCCTGCACTTCGGACCGGGCGTCCCGCCTCTGGGACTGACGGACACCGCCGTCGACGTCTGGCACCGCCCGGCGAAGCACAGGAGCCCGCAGGAGGCCCGCGGCCTCCTGCACAGGCTCCGCAGATACCGCCTGGCGGCGGCCGTCCTGGCCATCGTGCTGGCCTGGTTGTTCTGGCAACGGCACACGGCGGACCTGCGGATCACCCAGGTGACGGCGCGGACGGGCAGTGTTCTCGGATGCGGTGGAACAGCCGAGGTGGTGGCGGTGGTGAGAACCAACGGGGCGGCCGGCACGTTCACCTACGAGTGGAACCGCAGCGACGGCACCTCCTCGGGCCCACGCGAGGAACGGCTGGCCAGGGGGGAGGACGAGACGAGCCTCCGCCTGCTGTGGACCTTCCACGGCAGGGGAACCGGCAAGGCGACCGCGCGGCTGGTCATCGAGTCCCCCGGCCGGCACACGGCGTCCGCGTCCTTCGCCTACACCTGCCGCTGATCCCGCACGGCCGGCGGTCGCAGCGCCGGACGGCGCGGGGCCCGGCCCCGCCGGCCGCGCGGGTGGTACTCCCCGGAGCACGCGCTGGGGGCGCCCTTCGTAGGCGCCGATGTCACCCGCCCAGATGGGATCACCCCGTGGCACCGTGGACGCAGGCGGGTCCGCCACTCCCCCCGTGGTGGCGGACCACGCCTTTCTACGTGGCCGTCGACTCCGGCTCCGTCGGGGCGCCCTCCTTGATGACCTGCCGCAGATCGGTGTACATCCGCAGCCGAACACCGGACTGGCCGACGTCCCGGGTGGTGTGCTCGGCGGTCGAGGTGCCCCACAGGCGGGCGATCGCGGTCTGGAAGGCAAAGACGGTGGCATCGTCACGCAGTAGGACCAGTTCGCCGAACCCCTCTGACCGCGCATGGGTATTGGAGGCCACCATCCGGACAGAGCCGGCCGCCGATCCTCAATAGCAGGAACAGCTCGACAGGCTCCGCCAAATCGCCTCGTACGACCCGGAGCCCCAGACGTGGCATGCCCGTCTCGGTGCGCTCGACCTGGCGGGCATGCAGCTGCTGCAGACCCTCTTCGACGCCGCGCGCGTCCACGGCACCGAGGTGTGCCTCACGCCCGTGGCAGTCCCGGCGTACTGGGACGGCCCTACCTCGGCGCACCGGGCGGCAGCAGGCTGTTTAGCCTGATCAGGTCCTGCGCCGACGCCCCGTACGGGGCACCTTCCCACCCGCTGCGGTACGCCGCGCCTTCTCCCGGGAACCTCTCCTGCGCACCTGACCGACGGAGATAGGAGGTCCCATGTCGCAGGAGGCTGCCGAGGCGGTCGATCCGAAAACCGATGCGGACGAAGAGGCACTGGAGCGTGCCATCGCAGCGGGCCGGTCCGGCGCTCAGCCCGGCGGGACGGACAATTCGAGCCCGAAGAACGCTCTGACCCGGTCCGACGGAAGCCCGGCTGCCCGCAGGCAGCCGAGCGGGGAGTAGGAGGCGCGGCGTGGCGCTGAGGTTCAAGAACAACTACGAGCGTGAAATCTGGACGATGGTCGAGCGGTACCAGCCCAACTGCTCGGCCAGCAGCAACTGGCTGAAGGAGGGCTGGTGGAAGATCGGCCCCGGGGGGACCGCCGTCGTCTACGGCGGTGACGCAAAAGCCGTCAACCCGATCTGGTACTGCTACGCCTACGCGGGCGACGGCACCGAGTGGCGGGACAAATTCCAGGAGACGGTCCCGAACACGGTCTTCGAGTGGTGTTCGAACGTCTCGGACGCGAACTCACGGACGATCCTCATGCTGGAGTTCACCGTGACCACCTCGGACTTCACGTTCAACTTCAACCCGTAGCCGGCAGACCCGGGCGACCGATCGACCCGGGCCACCCGCCCCGCCCCAGGCGGGGCGGGGCGGACGGTCTGGCCGGGCTCGAGTGCGAAGGGGAACGCCGTCGGGAACACGTCAGCCGATGACCGTCCGTGGTGGAAGGGTGTCCGTTTCGTAGCATGAGCAAATGATCAGATCCGTCGAACAGTGTCCCCAGCAGCGGCGCGAGCGGCAGAAGCCCGTGCGCCGTCACCGCCTATTCGCCCTCGGTCTGGTCGGGACCGGCGTGGCGGTTGTCGCGGTGTTCGCATTCCGCGCCGGCTCCGAGGACGCAGCCTCCAGCGGCTCCGCCCAAGCCCACGTGCGGAAGCCCGGGACCACGACGTCCGGTGCGCCGGCGCCGCCGCGCCCTGTCGGCAACGTGCGGATCGCCGCCGTGGGAGACATCGTGATGGGCTCGCTGCCGGACGACCTGCCGCCGGATGGCGGCGCCTCGTTCTTTGACCCCGTCGACGACCTGCTCGCCGGCGATGTGGTGCTGGGGAACCTGGAGGGCACACTCACCACCGGCGGGTCCAGCAAGTGCGACGACAACGACAGCCCGAACTGCTTCGCGTTCCACGCCCCGCCGTCCTACGCCCGCTGGTTCAAGAAGGCCGGGTTCACGGTCCTGAACACGGCGAACAATCACATCGACGACTTCGGGGCCGACGGGCGGCGCGAGACGTTCGCCGCCCTGCGCTCCGTGAACCTGCCGTTCACCGGCCGCCTGGGCCAGATCACCGTCCAGCGGCCACACGGCATCCGGGTCGCGGTGATCGGGTTCGCTCCCGACCAAGGGGCGAACGACCTCACGGACATCCCCGCCGCAAAGCGGCTCACCGCCCGCGCCGCAACGATGGCGGACATCGTGATCGTCATGATGCACGCCGGCGCGGAAGGCTCCGACCGCACCCACGTGGAACCCGGCACCGAGTACTTCCTTGGGGAGGACCGCGGCGACAGCTACCGCTTCAGCCGTGCGGTGATCGACGCCGGCGCCGACCTCGTCGTGGGCAGCGGCCCGCACGTGATGCGGGGAATGGAGTTCTACAAGGGCCGACTGATCGCCTACAGCCTGGGGAACTTCTCCGGCTACAAGGTGCTCGCCCTCGGTGGCACACTCTCCACCAGCGGCGTGCTGCAACTGACCCTCCGCTCCGACGGCACTTATGTGTCCGGGCGCCTGCGCCCGACCCGGATCGTGGAGGCCGGCACACCGGAGCCGGGCGGTGAGGCGATCGATCTCGTCTCCAGCGTGTCGGAGGAGGATTTCGGCTCCCAGGCCGCCCACATCTCGGCCGACGGGACGATCCAGCGCCCATAACCGGGCGCCGGCGCCGGCCCGGCCGTTCCCGGACCAGGGTGTTGGCCGTGGGTGTTGGCCGTACACCTCTGTGAGGTGCCGCCTCTCCGGCGTTTCACCGGGCAGGCCGAGGGAGCGGGTTTCGGCCGGTGTCCGGTTGTGGATCACCTGATGTGGTGGCGATGGGGAGGGCAGATCGTTTCTTTGCGCTTTCATAGCGTTACGTTCCGTGATCGCACGCTGGCTGCCGAAGCCGCCGGTGACGACGGAGGTACCGAGATGAAGAAGGCGTTGACGGGCTTGGCGGCGGCCGGTCTCATCCTTACGGCTGCGGGGACGGCTGCTGCGGCTGGGGGCTCACCGATCCGGACGCTCAAGTTCTAGAGCGCACCCCGCGCGAGCGCGACGACGCCGGGGAGGCGGGCAGGGAACTGCGGCTGCTGCGCTGGGGCCTGGTGCCGTCGTGGGCCAAGGACCTCAAGATCGGCGCACGGATGATCAACGCCCGCGTGGAGACCGTGCACGAAAAACCCGCCTTCCGCCGCGCGTTCCTCAAGCGCCGCTGCCTGCCGCCGGCCGACGGCTTCTACGAGTGGCAGCAGGCCAAGGACCCCGCAAGAGGTATGAGCCGCAAGCAGCCGTTCTTCATCCACCCCGAGGACGACCAGGGGATGGCGCTCGCCGGGCTGTACGAGTACTGGCGCAACCCGGAGGTCAAAGAGGACGACGACCCCACGGCCTGGCTGATGACCTGCACCATCATCACCACCGAAGCCACCGACGCCGCCGGCCGCGTGCACCCCCGCATGCCGCTCGCACTCACCCCCGACCACTACGACACCTGGCTCGACCCCGGCCACCAGGTCCTGCCCCGCCGACCTGACGGCAGGTGCCGACGGCTCACGCCCAACGGCTTGTGGCCCGCCCGGGACGACGTGCGATGGGTCCCGGACAGGCTCCGCTCCCACTCTGCAAGGAAAAGCATCTCGGTGCCCGGAGGTGCGTTCATGTGGCGTAGCGGAGAAGCTCAGCCGTCACTCAGCGTGGCCGCGTCACAGAAGTTGAGCCAGAACCTGAGAAATGCCAGCGGCCGTGGGGCGACCGGTCCTGTAGTCGCATCCACCAGTCGAGGACTGGGCTCGATCACAGCCGGGTGGTCAGCCAGATGGCCACGGCCGCAGTAACGGTGAGCCCGGCGTTGAGTGCGATCCGGCGGTCTTCGCCAGTCAGGTGGACGGCGATCGCGCCGGTCTGCAGGAGTACGAAGCCGATGGCCGCGGCCGTCGCCAGCGAGGGAGCGATACCGGTCAGCGGCGGCAGGATCAGGCCGGTCGCGCCAAGTATTTCGACCGCCCCCAGCGCCCTGAGGGCAGGCAGGGGTATGCGGTCGACCCAGGCCATCATCGGTCGGAGTTGATCGCGGCTGCGGATCACCTTCAGCGTGCCGGCGTAGACGTAGAAGACGGCGAGCAGTCCCGCGACGATCCAATAGGTGATGTCCATGATTCCCGTTCATGGGCCACCGGCTCACGGAGACCCGTTGATTGCGTCGCTTACCAGAAGAGCCACTGGTCAAGGCCCGGGCCGTCATCCGAGGGACCCGGATACCGAAAGGTGGCAACACCACTGTCCTGCCGGTCGAAAGGAGGGTGGCCGTGCCGTGCTGTGCCGTTGGTTTCAGGCGTGGTCTGTGGCGGGCTCGGTCGCGTAGCGGCTCATCGCGTCGATGTTGGCCTGTGGCGTCAGCGGCCGGCCGTCGGCGAGTGCTTCCTGGAGGTCCCGGAAATACTGCACGTACAGATCGGGGGTGAATGTGCTGAGCATGACGGCGGGTTGGTCGGTCAGGTTGGCGAAGGTGTGCGGGGTACCGGGCGGAACCATCACGAGTGTGCCCGTGGCGGCGTCGTGATCCTCGTCCCCCACGGTGAACCGCACGGTGCCGGACAGGACGTAGAAGCCCTCGTCGTGTCGGGCGTGGCGGTGCTGCGGCGGTCCCTGCGTGTGCGGGGCGAGGACGGACTCGGCGATCGCGAGGCGGTGCCCGGTGTGGCTGCCGTCCTCCAGAACCCGCATGCGCGTAGTACCCAGAATGATCATCTCGCCATCGCCGGGACCCATCACCGATACAGCGGGATGGGTCTGCGGCTCGCTGGTCTTCGCTTCTTCGGTCATGCTCACGAGTTCACCGCCGGGTCCCCAGGGCTGTCCAAGACCTGTCCCGCATCGCCGATACCTCGTGGGTATCGTTGCAGCGTGGAGCTACGTACCCTGCGCTACTTCGTAGCGGTCGCCGAGGAACTCCACTTCGGCCGGGCCGCCACCCGGCTGCACATGAGTCAGCCGCCGCTGAGCCGGGCGATCAAGCAGTTGGAGGCCGATGTCGGGGCCTTGCTCTTCGCCCGCTCGCCTGCCGGCGTCACGCTCACTCCGGTGGGCACAGTGCTGCTCGACGAGGCGCGGGCCCTACTCGACCGTGCCGACCGCGTCCGGGTACGCGTGAGCGCGGCGGCTGGCGTCGCGACCATCACCATCGGCATCCTGGGCGACGGCACCGACCCGGGAGTGGCCAGGCTGGCCGCCGCCTACCGCCGACACCACCCCGGCATCGACATCCGCATCCGCGACACCGATTTGACCGACCCAACCTGCGGGCTGCGCGCCGGACTGGTTGACGTCGCGCTGACTCGGGCGCCGTTCGACGTGACTGCCCTGACGGTGCGTGCGCTGCGGACCGATCCGATCGGCGCGGTGCTGCGCGCCGACGATCCGCTGGCCCGCCGCGACGAGCTGCGGCTGGCCGAACTGAGCGACCGCCGCTGGTTCCAGTTCCCGCAGGGCACCGACCCCATCTGGCAGTCGTACTGGAACGGTGGCAGACCGCGCCAGGGACCAGTGGTGCGCGCCGTCCAGGAATGCCTGCAGGCCGTGCTGTGGAACGGCACGGTCGGCCTGGCCCCGCTCGGACACGACCTGCCCGCGGAGCTGGCCGTGGTGCCGCTGATCGACATGCCGCCGAGCCGAGTGGCGGCGGTGTGGAACGAGGGTGACACCAACCCGTTGATCCGATCCTTCATCGAGATCGCGACAACCGCGTACCGCCACTGAGCACCGGCAACCAGTGCTGCCGTAACTCGTGAACAATTCGAACGCCGCAGCCCCAGGGACCACCTCCCCAAGTGGTGAACATTTGCTGTTCCTTCTCGCGTACGGAGCCAGTTCAGCAGAGACAGGCTTTCAAAACCCATCTCTGAACCTCAAACTGTTCACGTATTGCCGTCTGATCAGTCGTGCTCGGTCTCAGGCGGAGTGACCCACGTCGTAGCGTCCTGCTGCGTATCGAGGTCGATGAGCAACCCTTCTTCGGAGACGTTGCTGCCGAGGGCGTTGTTCATGAACACCGACCATTCACGGTCGTTCATCTGCATGCTCATGGCTCCATCCTTCTATGCTGCTCAGGTTCAGAGATGGGTTCTCGAGGTTCCTGACCCTGGTGATCGTCGAAACCTGCGAGGACGACGTGACGGTCGATCACGCGGGCGGTGCCGTAGGCGGAGGCGTTGAGGTAGCTGCCGGCTCGTACGAGGTAGCGGATGTCATGGCCCGGGCGGCCCACAGGAGTATCTGAGCTGCTTCGACAGCCCGGTACGCGGCGTCGACGAGCGCCCCGGAGGAGGGTTCGGCCTACGCATCAGGGGAGGAAGCGGGGTCGGCCGCGCCGGGTGTACGGGGGAGGCCCGGTGAGTGGTCAGCAGCCCGACCCGTGGGCGGATCAGGCGGTGCGCGATGACCTGGCCGCTGTACTGCCGACCACATTCGTCGCGTTCTACAGCAGGCAGCACAAGGCGTATCTGCGGTACGCGCATGTGCAGCTGGACAGCCGTGAGGGTGCCGAGCAGGTCGTCGAAGACGTCTTCGTTCAGTTGGCGCGGGCGTGGGCGCATGTGCTGCAGCAGCCGAATGTCGATGCGTACGCTTGGGCTGCCCTGAAAGAGGAAGTCGGCCGCCGTCTGGAGATACGGGGCCGGACCCTGGCCTTGGTGGAGACGGCCGCGTTCGCCGCCGTGCGCCATGCATCCCGGCCCCGGTTCACCGTCCTGGAGTCCAAGCTGGGGCTGTACGCGGCGATCGCCCGGCTGCCGGAACGTCAGTACGACGTGATTCTGCTGTGCTTCGTGCTCGGCCACCCCATGCGGCGGGTGGCGGAGCTGATGGGCATCTCCTACGGGACGGTCCGAAGTCACCTGCGCGGCGCGCGGCGGCGTCTGTCCCGCGAACTGGGGATCGCATGGGCAGCGGAAGACATGGAAGAGGAGGAAGGATGAGCCGGGGGAGTACCAGGCGCTCGCGTACCGATGAGCGCCACCGACCTCGAAGACCGTGCCCGATGGATCCGTACCGCCAACGGCGCGGCCGACCGCGCCTCGGACGGCATTCGCTGTGCGGTGCCGGCAGCCCTGCATGAGCGCGCCGCACACGAACTGCAGGCCCTGTGCTCGCATGTCGTCCGCGATCCGGCAGCGATCGCCGCGATGGCCCTGCTGGGCGACGACCGGGCCACCATCGAACCCGCCGGCGCTCTGGCATTTGCCTGTCTGCTGTACCTCGCCGACCGGCATGAGGCCGCACAGTTCTGGTGGCAGTTCGCCGTCGGCGCCGACTCCTCCACCGCCGCCCACTGCCTGTACTTGCACCACCTGCAGCACAGTGAACTCCGCGACGCCACGCTCTGGTACGACCAGACGCAGGAACTGCGCCGACTGGACAAGAACCCGATACTGCAGGTCACGCCATTGCAACGGCAGGACAACGAGTGGCCGTGGTCCCCGCGGACCGTGACCTTCCTGACCGTGTACGAAGTCGACGACGCGGCAGCGGGCCTCGATGACGCCGGCACGCCGCTGCTGGTGGTGCCGCTGTCCGAGTCCCTTGCCGAGGCCGTACGGCGGCTGGAGGTCGACAGTGATGTCGACTACGGCACCATCCCCAAACTGGATCCCGATCTAGCAGCAGAACTGGAGGACTGCGTCGTCTCAGGAAGCTGACGAAGCCAGCGTGGCGGACCCAGGGGAGAGGGCGTTGCTTCGCTACGCTGTTGTGCGATGGCCGCTGCTGCGTCGGCCCGTGTGAGCCTCTGACCGGTCCCGTGGTCCACCAGGGGCGTTGAACCCCAGGTGCCTGCGCATCAATGCCAGCGTTTTCCCGGCATGGTCACTCGTTGAGCGACGGCGCGTACGGGACCACGGGCCTGACGCGTCGGAACGGAAGACGCCGTGGTTCGTAACCACGCCCGCAAGGCCGATGCCCGCCGCAGCACCCTGCATCCCGGCGCCGGCCCGCGCTGGCGAAGGTCGGATTCCCGCACTCCGGGCAGGTCAGCTGTCGGAGCGTGCGGCGGTCGCCTCGCATGTAGGCAGCGCCGAGGATGCCCAGCAGCGCGTAGCGCCGCTCCTCGACCCGCCGGTCCCTGTACGCCTGGGCACGGCAAGTGTCGTCGCAGTACCGGAGCTGCGGCTGCGCGCTCCTGGGAAGCCGGGCACCGCAGCACGCACAGAAGCGGGCACGGGTCATGTCTTCGGGATCGCTCCGTGCCCGGCGAGCCGACGGAGCACCGTTGGCGCCTTCAAAACCAAGGAGCTTCCGACCTGGGAGACGGTCGAAGGCCTTCGCCGTTCCGCTGGTCCCCGGCGCCTTCGGATCGAAGGGCCAGGACCGAAACCTACTGACGGGTTACTTGTTCTCTGGTGCCCGAGCTAGGACTCCGGGGCCGAGACGTAGAGAACTTGCTGATCAAGCCCGTGATCGTTCTCACCGGGATTTCCTGTACCTCAACTACTCACACCCGGGTCCGCTCATCGATGATCCAGATCATTTCCTCACTCACGCAAAGGGGCGCCCCCTGGTTCTCGGGGGCGGGCTCGGCATCGTGCCCTGTCAGCCATGCAGCGCGGGAGCCACACGTCGAACCATTCGTCACCGTTTCCTGGCGCGGTCGTTGGGAGAGCGGTGGTCTTTGTCCGTGTGCGCAGGAGTGATCATGGTGTCGCAGGGCGATCTTGCGGGGTGGGATCAGGGTGGGGCGGGTTACGAATTCGTGGCGCCGGGCCGCGATTGCGGCGTCCCTGGCGGGGTCCTTGGCGCTGAGCGGGATGAGCGAAGGTGCGGGCCTGGCCACGGCGGCGGACCCGACGGTGACCGTGTTCAAGAACGTTCTGTCGTCGAAGGGATACCAGGACATCCCGGGCGCGAGCGTGCGGATCACGGCCGAGCCCGGGCAGCGGTTCGTCGTATCCGCCAACCGGTTCTCCATGAGCCTCGACCAGCGGTTGCCCACCGGTAAGAACCTGGGGACGACCACGGGGCTGTTCTGCCCAGAAGGCCCTCGTCCGAACGGGACCCACTACGGCACCAACTTCGCTCCCGGCATCAACGACCGCATCGCTCCCGTCGTCCGGTGGGTCTTCGAGGCTCCGCACCGGTCGGGGACGCGCGCCTACACCTGTCGGGTGGCTGTCAGTTTCTACACGGGTCCCAGTCTCGTGGGTCGGTACGACGCACGAGTCACCTCGCCTACTGGGTCGGTGCGGCCGCACGCCGTGGGCGTGTATGCGGGGGCGGAGCAGTGGGTTCTGCCAGCTCCTCGGGATCCGCGGCAGAACGTGTGGGGGACGGTGCGGCGCGGTGCGGTGGCCTCAGTGCTCGAGCACCGCCTCGGGCCAGTCTCTTCCCGGCCTCGGATCGCAATCCGCCTGGATGCACAGCTGACCACGTGCAAACCGCAGAGCAGTTACCACGTGTGCCGAGGACTGGGGAGCGCGTACTACAGCGATGTGTCCACGTGGGTTGAGGCACAGCCCCTGCACTCGAGCGGCGGGGTCTGCGGCGCTCCGCTGCGCGGGCCGGGGAGCTTGGTGCGGATCTCCACGCATGAGCATCACCGGACCATGCCGAATTCCCTTGAACTGGAAAAGGCCGCTCTGCCGCGTGGCTGTGGTCGGCTCCTTGTGTCGCTCAAGGTGCGTGTAGGTGGGGGCAGCGCTGTGGTGGTGCATGGCGGCTCCGCGTCGGCGGGGGGCGTCTCGACGGCGTACTCCCACGGGTACGCGTACGAGTACAGCCCTGGCGACCCCACTCCGGGCGATCGCTGAGGCTGTGGAAGGTAGCGGGATGTCCCCGCTGGGAGCGGTTCGGGAGGGAGAACCGCTCCCAGCCGGACGGGCGCGCCGGAGCCGGGAGAGCAGCCGCGGCGCGCTGTCACGGGGTTCCGCCAGGGCAGCTACAGCGGCGGATTGTCAGGCGATGAGCTTGCCCTTGAGCCGGACATCGACGTAGTGCGGCGCAACATCGCCGTAGACCCGCACGGTCACCGTGTTACTGGTCTGGTTGGTCCAGACGGTCTGCTCCTTCGCGCCCGGGTTCACCGAGCCGGAGTCGCCGAGACGGTTGCTGTTGCCGTCGTAGGCGACGAAGGTCGTCTTGTACCCGCCCGAGGAGTCAAGAGTGACCCGCAGTGTCTGGTTGGGCGCGACCTGCATCCAGCCGACGGTCGCGCCATCCTCCCACTTGCTCACTTCCACGTTGAAGGAAGCGACGGCGGCCGGGGCGAGAACGGCGTGTCGTGCCTGTTGGGGGCGCGCGGCGTCAGGTACGGCCGAGGCGCTGCCGACCTGGACCAGTCCGAGGCTGGCGGCGGCGGTGAGAAGAGCTGCCAGGCAGCTTGGGATTGCTCGCATGAGTCTCTCCTGTGCTGGGAGCGCGAAGTGCGCCGAGTGATCGGTGAGGGGCGGGTGGCACGGCCCGCCGGTGGCCGGCAGGTGGCGTTGTCCGCTGCGACCGATGTTTCGGCCAGTGGCATCCGGGCCGGAAGCGGTTGCCCGTTTCCTGCTGGTCGAGATACCTGGAAACCCACTACGACCTGCGGTTCTTGTTGATGGAGGGGTGACAGGAAGGTCGTCACCATCCAGCACGGACCTCGTTGAATGCAGCAAGCAGGACGGATGTACGGGGCGGGTGAACGGGAGGGCCTGTGGGGGAGGCACGGAGCGACGGCGCCACCTTTGGAACGGAGCTGCGGCGGCTACGTACGGCGGCAGGGATGTCGCTGGCAGAGCTCGCCAGGGAACTGGGCACGGGCAAGGGCTACCTGAGCCGACTGGAGCGCGGGCTTCAGCGGCCGAGTGAGCCGTTCGCCCGAGCCTGTGACAAGGCGCTCGGCGCCGACGGGGCTCTGCTGGAGCTGGCGGCGGGCCCCGGTGCCGGGGTGTGCCCGTATCCCGGCCTGACGTCGTTTCGAACCGAGGACGCCGCGTGGTTCTTCGGACGTGACCGGGCGGTTGCCGATCTGCTGGGGCTGCTGGCCGACCCGAGTACAGCCGGTCACCCGGCGATCGTGCTCGGCCCGTCCGGGATCGGCAAGTCGTCGCTACTGCGGGCTGGACTGGCTCGCGCTGTCCTCGACGGCGGGCTGCCCGCCCGGGTGCCAGGCGCACCGGACGTGCTGTATCTGACGCCCACGCAACGGCCGATGACTGAGCTGACGACTCGTGAAAATACGCGACCGCTCGACTCGTACGCCCTGGTGATCGTGGACCAGTTCGAGGAACTGTTCACTCTCTGTGAAGACCTGGCGGAGCGAGAGGCATTCATCGCCGACGTGTGCCAACGGTCCGCCGCCGGGCTGCCTGTGGCACTCGGGCTCCGTGCCGATTTCTATGGGCATTGCCTGGCCCACCCGCCCCTGCTCGCCGCGCTCCAGGCACGGGCACTGCCGCTGGGGCCGATGACCACGGCGGGGCTACGCCGGGCGATCACCGAGCCGGCCGCCGCCGAGGGCCTCACTCTGGAGCCGGGGTTGGCCGAGGTGCTGCTGCGCGATCTGGGCACCGCTCCAGGCTCCGGGACCGATCCATGCGCGGCCGGTGCGCTGCCCCTGCTCTCCCACGCTCTGCGCACCACCTGGCAGCACCGCACGGACGGCGTGCTCACAGTCGGTGGTTATGAACGCGCCGGTGGCATCCACGGCGCCGTGGCCACCACCGCCGAACGCGCCTACGCACGTCTGTCACCAGCCCAGCAGGAAGCCGCTCGCAGGGTGTTGCTGGGCCTGGTCCGGGTAGGCGAGGGTACCGACGACACCCGTCGTCGTATGGACCGCAGCTCGCTGGCGGCCGAGCCGGTGGTGGAGGAGTTCACCCGGGCCCGGCTGCTGACCGCCGACGCAGAGCACGTGGAGATCAGCCATGAGGCCCTGCTGCACGCGTGGCCACGACTACGGGGGTGGATCGACGCCGACCGTGCCGGGCTCATCGTGCGCCAGCAGCTCATGGACGCGGCCACGGCCTGGGAAGCCGAGAACCGCGACGACAGCCTGCTGTACCGGGGCAGCCGACTGGCAGGCGCAGACGCATGGGCGGCCTGCCACCCCGAACAGACGGGGCACCTGATGGCTGCCTTTCTCAGCGCGAGCCGCCACCATCAGCAGCGCGGCGCGCGCCGATTGCACCGTCTGGTCGCCGCCCTCGCCGCGCTCTCCCTCGCCGCCACGGCCGCGCTGGTCTTCGCCGTGTTCAAGGAGCGCGAGGCCACGCATGAGCGCAACGCGGCCACATCGGCCCGACTGGCCACCCAGGCCGACTCTGTCCGACCGTACGACCCGGCCCTGTCCATGCAACTCTCCCTCGCCGCCTACCGCACCGCGGACACTGTGGAGGCCCGCGGCGCGGTGCTCAGCTCCTCGTCAGGCCCCTACGCCACCCGGTACCTCGGTGGCGGAACGCAGACCACGGCATCGGGCATGAGTTCCGACGAAACTGTGCTGGCCGCTGCGACGAAGGACGGGCAGATCACCCTGTGGAACGCAGCGCGACCGAACGAACACGTCACCTTCCAGGCGGGATACCGACCGCGTCGGGCGAGCTGCCCAACCCTCTCGAACTGCCCGCTCCTGCGGCCCGTGGTCACCGGGCTCGCCTTCCATCCGCGCACCGTCCTCGCTGTCGTCACCGAGACCGCCCCCCTACGACTGTGGGACGTCCGGGACCCGTGGCACCGCGGAGCGCCCGTCGATCTGCCAGGCTCCACAGGCACGACGGCCATCGCCTTCAGCGCGGACGGCACCCGTCTCCTCACCGGAGACGCACAGGGATACGTCACGCTCTGGGACGCAACTCACCCCCAGGCCCCCGCCCGTCTCAATCGGTGGCGCGGCCACAGCGGCAGGATCCTCGATGTCGCCCTGAGCCGCGACGGGCGCACAGCGGCCACCGTCGGCGGGGACCGGACGGCCCTCGTCTGGGACCTTCGCGACACGACACATCAAGAACACCCGGATGAACCGGATCGACACAAGGTGCCGCTACCACGCTCGGAGTTCGACGCGGTCGCCCTGAGTCCCGACGCCCGCACACTCGGCGTGACAGCCTACGAGGGCACCTCCTCCCCGCTGTGGCTGGCGGATGTGACGTCTGACGGGCATGTGGGACCTCCGAAGAAGGCAGGCGCGCTGAACGCCACGTTCCTTCAGCTGGCCTTCGGCCCCGACGGGAAGACACTGGCCACGGCAACGAACGAGCGGGAAGTGGTGCTCTGGGACGTTGCTGACCGCCGTCGCGCGACGACACTGCCACAGACCGCACCGATCTCCGGCATCGCCATCGCTGCCAACGGAACAACGCTGGCAGTCGGCACCGATGACGGATCCGTCCACCTCTGGCAGCCATTGCCCAACCTCACCGGCCACAAGGAGCTGATCAGCCGGCTCTCCGCCAGCCGTGATCACGGACTGTTGATCACCGCCAGCATGGACACCACGGCACGACTGTGGGACGCTTCCGGGCCCGGCACCCCGGTGCCTCTGGGGCGCGTGGCCTGTCGGGGCCGCCCGCTGAAGAGCGCGGCCTTCAGCCCGGACGGCCGCACGGTCGCTGTCGGCGCCTACGGCAGAGGAGACCCCCACAAGGAGACACCGTTCTGTCTCTGGGACATCAGCAACCCCCGACAGCCCGAACTCCTCGGTGGCGAGGAGGGACACGGACTCAACAGCATCGTGGCCATGGCGTTCAGCAACGACGGCGGCATCCTGGCCACCGGAGGCAACGACGGCCGAGTTCTCCTCTGGGACGTCACGCGTCCCGAAAATCCGTCCAAACGCAACAGCATCGGCAGCAACGCGGAATTCGAGGACGTCATCAGCCTCACCTTCCTCGACGGCCGGGAGACCATCGTGATCGGTACTGTGAGCGCCGGCGCCCAGCTCTGGAACCTCTCCAGCCGCTCCCCTCACCGCATCACCCGACTTCCGGGTCCCACCGGCGCCGTAGGTGATCTGGCCGTCACCAAGTCACCTACGACAGGAAGGACGCTTCTCGCCGCGGCGGGCCACGACCGCAACGCCTACCTCTGGGATGCCACCGAAGTCCGCCGACCCGCGCTCCTGCACACAATCTCAGGCCACGCGAGGCCCGTTCTGCGCGTCGACTTCAGCCCGGACAGCCGTCGCCTGCTCACCTCCACCGGCGAGGAAGGTGGTGCCGTGCGCCTTTGGAACGTAGATCGTCCGCAAGGCCCCACGCTGATCGCCACATTGAAAGGACCGATCACCGAGGCGGCGTTCACCGGCCGCGGCATGATCGCTGCCGTCACAGACGACCAGACCGTACGCACCTGGCGAACCGACGCGAAGACCTTCGCTGCCGAGATCTGCCGACTTGCCGGAGCGGCACTCTCCACACGGGAGCGTCAGCTCTACCTCGCTCCACGTCATGGAGCACCATGCGGCCGATGATCTACGCCAGCGATGGGGGGCTCCACACTCTTGATCCGTTCATGTATCGGTCCCGTGCTGAACGCCGACGGCGGGCTGGAGATCCACTGCGGTGCGGGTGAGCCGACGCCGCTCGTGACCGGCCTGCGCCCCCCTGGTGCCTGATCTGTTCGAGGTAGCCGCAGAATCGCCGCTACGAGAAACGCCCCCTAATGGGCCAATATCATCAAGAATCCTTCCATAGCGGTACAAGATTCCCGTGTCAGAGCGCTACAACTGGGACGGGTCCCTCAAAGAGGAGTACCGCGGCGGCACGCTGGGGTTCAGCGCCGCGCGGACCATGTGGCTGCACCGGGAAAACCACACCGCGACGCTGCGGCGCGATGCCCTGACCCGATGTCGGTACTGCGGGCTCCTGATGGAGTACTTCACCTGTTACGACCAGAAGCGCCTTCCTGTGGTGCCCAAGCTCATCCGGGCCGCTGCCGTTCCCGCCTGGATGCGGTGGCACGTCATGAGCGGCGTCGCGTTTCTTCCGGAGACGGCGGGAGCAGCCACTGCTATGTACCGCACCCCGCGTTCTGCCCGAGGGTTGAGCACGAGGATGACGATCTGTCGCTCGCAGAGGCGCGAGCGGCCTTCCGCAAGAAGTCCGACGAGCTCATCACGTCCGGCCAGTTCATCCCCGACCTCGCGCCCGCCCGCTGCGAGGACGAGGTGGCCGAACAGTACGTCCAGGACGTCGGGGACGTCCGGCACGTGATCGCCTACGGCCGCACGCTGTGGCTGGCACCCTCCAGCATCGACACCCTCCAGTGTGTGGCGCGCGCGGACAGCACGGGGGAGAGGTGCCGCAACCTCGTGTGGACGCAGGACGGCTCCTGGGAGGAGATGGAGATCCCTACGCGCCGGGGCGCGCCGGGCAGCAGGTGCTGTGGGCAGGGCTGACGATGTGGGTGTTCGCCCTGCACACGCTCTACCCAGACGAGTTCAGCCGGTGGATGAAGCAGCGCTGCCCATCGCACGACCCCGGCTACATCCCTGACGCTGTGCCACCGCAGTGGGTGCACTTTGATCCGCTGCGGCATGACGCGCACATCGTGCGGCAGCGGCCCCCTGGCGTTGAGGTGCGGGACACGGAAAGCGTGGTGGCCGGCCTGCGCCTGGGCCCGAGGCGGACAGAGTGCGCCACGCCGGGGTGCGGCAACGGGAACGTCTCGCAGGTCCCCGAGGGGTGGGTCTGCTCCTTCTGCCAGCGTAGGCGGGAGCGCCCGCGACCGTACGCATCAGAAGTGGGTCTGACCCCCAAGATGGGAACACTCCGTAATTTGCCGCTACTCTACGCGTCGACACTGAGTGAGATCACGAGGGTGGTATGGCCCGTTCCTCCTCACACCGGCGCGAATCTCCCACGCCGGACGACCAGATGGCGCTGTTCGCCTCGGCTACCCCACCGCCAGCCCCGGCGACGCAGCTGCCACCGAACGCCGCGCTGCGGGCAGTTGATCACGCTGATCGCGTCGCGCTCAGGTCTCGGATTCAAGGAGACCAACAACCGGCTGAACCAGCGACTGGGGGTGGTCACACGTCAGGGCGCGCCGTCGGAGGTCATCGAGCGCGCGGTTGTCTTGGCACGCGAGTGGCTCGCCGTGCTGGAGACTCCCCAACTGCCCGACCAGCCGCAGCCGCGCCGCTCCCCGGCACGCCGCCCGCGCCCCAGCAGGTCCGGGCCGGCTCGCCCGGCGGATGTTACGCCCGCGCCCACACCGGAGCAGGAACACGCGCTCACGGCCAAGCGCACCGGTTCCCATCTCGTCGTCCAGGCCGGTGCCGGCACGGGCAAGACGACGCTGCTGACCATGCTGGCCCGCTCCGTACCCCGCGAGCGCGGCCTCTTCCTCGCTTACAACCGGTCCGTCGTGGACGACGCCGCCAAGAAGTTCCCTCCAAACGTGCGGTGCATGACCGGGCACGGCCTGGCCGTGCGCGAGATCGGCCACCGCTACGCCGCTCGGCTGAACGCTCCCCGCGAACCCAGCTGGCGCATCGGCGAGCGCATCGGCATCACCCCCGGCACGAAAATCGTGCTCGCCGGTCGGCTGATCACGCACAAGACGATCTCCTACAGCGTGCTGCAGACGGTGCGCCGCTTCTGCCACTCCGCCGACACCGAGATCCTGCCCAAACACGTGCCGAAGCTGCGCGGCCTGCCCGACGACTACCGGCCCGACCTGGCCCGCCTCGTCCTGCCTTACGCAGGGCGTGCCTGCGATGACCTGCAGAACCCCCAGTGCGGTGCAGTCCGCTTCGAACCCGACCACTACCTGAAGATCTGGGCCCTGACCGAACCGGTGATCCCGGCCGACTTCCTGCTGCTGGACGAAGCCAGGACACCAACCGCGTGTTGGAGAAGGTGTTCACCGCCCAGCGCGGCCACGCCCAGCTGATCATGGTGGGCGACTCCGCGCAGGCGATCTACGGCTGGCGCGGCGCCTACGACGTCATGACCGACTCCGACGGCGTCCAGCTGACCCTCACCCAGTCCTTCCGGTTCGGCCAGGCCGTTGCCGACGAGGCCAACCGCTGGCTGGCCATCCTCGAAATCCCACTTCGTCTGAAGGGCGCCCCCGCCCTGCACACCACCGTCGGGCTCGTCGCTCATCCCAACGCCGTGCTGTGCCGCTCCAACTCCGGTGCCATCTACGAAGTCCTGCGCCTGCTGGAAAACAACAAACGTGTTGCGATGGCCGGCGGCGGAGAGGCCCTGGAGAAGCTCGCGGCCGCCGCCGGGCAGCTCAAGGCGGGACGCCGCACCAGCCACCCCAACTGTCCGCCCCGGGCTCGTCGTCGCCGCTGTGCAGAACCTGCATCCCGAGCATGCGGCCGACGTCGTCGTCTCCACCGGCCACAAGGCCAACGGCCGCGAATGGCCCACCGTCGTGATCGGCACGGACTTCAAGCCCCGGGCCGGCAGCACGAACAACACCGCTGATGGCAATGGCCAGCCGGACATCGACCTCGACGAAGCACGCCTTGCCTACGTCGCCGTTACCCGCGCCCGGGAGCGCCTCGACCTCGGTGGCCTGTCCTGGTTCAACCAATGCCCCAGCGCTCCCAGCACGATGGGCGATCCTCGGCCCACGGACGCGGGCCCGTCACCTTGGGACCGGCTCGGCCCGCCGCCCGGCTAGCGTGCATGCGTATGAGTGAACGCTTCATAGAGATCAAGCGCGTTGACGAGTACGCGGCCGCGTTCGGGGAGTCTTGGCCGGGGCGGCAGGCCTTGGAGACTGTGAACGCGCCCTATCCCACGATCGTGGTCGACGGCTGGAGCCAAGAGGGCTGGGTCTACTTCCTTCCCGGAGGCCAGGAGGGCCCTCTCGACGAGGTCGGGCGGATCGTGGTCGTGGGGGCGAGCGGGTCGCTTCCCGTCCGTGTATGCCGAGACGGCGTGGCGCGAGGCGAGTGGAACGTCATCCAGGAGCCGTTCAGGTACGGGCAGGAGATGGACTTCGAGCACTTCATACGCGTGATCCACGGTGCCTGATCGAGCGGGACTTGCCGGTCCGACGGCTTCCGAGCGGGGCTTCTGATGGAGATCCTTGAAAACGGCTCTGGCCGCAGTCCCGTGAATCCGCAGGTCAGGGGTGGGAACGCGGGATCGTTTCGGCAGCGTACTTCCTGCCGTGGCGAGCAAGACGGTTGAGGATGTGCTGTTCCCCGGGATCGCTGTGCGAGTTGAGAGTGTCAGCGACTGCTCCGGCACCCTGGTGGTGGAGGCAGTGTCCACCGGTCGGCCGGGCCGCTGTCCGGGCTGCCAGAAGCAGGCGAGACCAGTGCACAGTTCGTACCAACGCAGCCTAGCTGAGCGGCCGTTGGCCCTCGCCAGGTCATCGTCCGGCTGCGGGTACGCCGGTACTTCTGCGACCGGAAGAACTGTTCCCGTAAGACGTTCGTCGAGCAGGTTCCGGGCCTGTCCGAGCGGCGCCGCCGCTCCAGCACCGGGCTGACGGGCTGGCTGCGGTCGATCGCGATCGAGCTCGGCGGCCGTCCGGCCGCCCGATTGTGCCGGCGTCTGCGGATGACCGCGGGCCGGACCCGGCTGCTCAGGCTGCTCAAGGCGCCGGCGGTGCCGGACCGCGCCCCGCGAGTGCTGGGGGCGGACGAGTTCGCCTTCCGCAGGGGCTGCACCTACGGCACCGTGCTCGTCGACGTTGAGGCCGGCCGGGTCGTGGACGTGCTGCCCGACCGCACCTCCGACCCGTTCACGGCCTGGCTGGCCGAGCATCCCGGAGCCGAGATCATCTGCCGGGACCGGGCCAGCGCCTACACCAAGGCGGTCAAGGAGGCCGCCCCGGACGCTCTGGAGGTCGCGGACAGCTGGCATTTGCTTCAGAGCCTGGCGGCCGCAGTGGAGAAGACCTGCCACCAGCATCGCGACTGCCTGCGCAAACGTGCCGAGGAGGAGACGGGGACCGAAGCGCCCGAGGTGGCCCCGATGCTGCTACCGCCCGCCGAACTGCCCCGCACCCAGATCATCGAGCGGACCCGTCACCGTTACGAGGACATCCAGCGCCTGCCGGAGAAACGCTGGACGATCAGTGCCATCGCTCGCCGGCTAAATCTTGACCGCAAGACCGTGCGCCGCTTCCGCGACACCGACCTCGACCGCCTGTTCTTGGAGATCCAGGACCGCGGCGACCGGGGCAGCCGCCAAGTCGTCCGCAAACACCTCGCCGCCCTCCGCGAGGGCACCGCCGAACCGGTCCGGGCCGACATTCCGAGCCCTCGCAAAATCACCTCGTGGATCATGCGTCCCCTTGAGACGCTCACCGACAGCCAAAACGAACGACTCCTCCAAGTCCGGCAGGCCGAGCAGGACGCGCCGAAGCCCGTTCGCTGGCTTTCTCCATCAGGACCTCGACGCCATCACTGCGGGACTGACCCTGCCGTGGAGTTCCGGGGTGGTCGAAGGACACGTGAATCGGGTGAAAACGCTCAAGAGGGCGATGTATGGCCGGGCCTCGTTCGAACTTCTGCGGACCCGTATCCTCACCCAGCACTGACCATCACGGAACTGCGGACAGCTCCTCGGACCTCTCTACCCTCGCACTTTGGGCATGCCCGATTCCGCAGTTCACAGAGCACGTCGGAGCTTGGGCCGCTCAGCGCCGACGCGGGATTCCCAGAGTCTGTATGAGCTGGGCGAGTTCCTCCCGGAAGAGCTTCTCCGGGCTGGTGGTCTGGGTGCCCATATGGCCGTAGACCTCCAGTGACACCAGTCCATGCAGGTGCCCCCAGATGCGCAGGGCGAGGGCGACGGCTGCGGGCGGCAGGTCGGGGAAGGCGGGACGCACCTTCTCAAGGAGACCAGGGTCGAAGTCGGACCAATGGAAGGCACTGTCCTGGTAGAGGTGCCGGGCGTGGGGCCAGGCGGCTGCCGCGAGGGCGGTGAGCCCGGTGCAGACCCGGCGTGCGGCATCCGGGGCGGGGCCTCCCTCGGGGGCCTGGTAGCCGGGCACGGGGTCGCCGTAGATGAGACGGAACCCCTGGGGGTTGACCAAGGCCCAGGTCCGGAAGGCGTGGGCCCATGCCTCGATCCGGACGGCAGGCTCGGCGGAGGGCGTGGCTTCCCAGGCCGTGTCCACAGCATCGGCCAAGGCGGTGTACACGTCGTTAATCAGCGTGGTGACCAGGTCGTCCCTGGTCGGGAAGTATCCGTAGATGGCGTTGGCGGTCATGCCCATGTCGCGGGCGATGGCCCGCAGGGTGATGGCATCCGGCCCGCCCGCGGCCATCAAGGCCAGTGCCACCTTCTTGATTTCGGCTGTGGTCTCGGCCCGTAGCCGCTCGCGCCTTCCCCCGGTTCCCCTGACTGTCACAACAGGAACTCTACAGCGTCGACTTGCTTAGCCTCGTATAAAAACTTCACGGCGTATAGTTTCTTAACGGCGTCACCCTCAGTGGCGTCTCGCTTCTGCATGCACAGGGGAGAACCATGCACATCGGAGTCATCGGAGCCACGGGCACCATCGGCAGCCGGGTCGTCGCCGAGGCCCTCGACCGCGGGCACAGCGTCAAGGCGTTCAGTCGGGACGCCGTTCAGGCGCAGCGCGAGGAGCGTCGGGACAACATCACCTGGACGAGCGTCGACGTCCTGGACCCGAAGAGCATCGCTGGCATCCTGCCCGGACTCGACGTCCTGATCAGCGGGTTCCAGCCGGGCAATGCCGCCAAGGACTTCGCGGACACCGTCCGGCGCTCGATCGCCGACCCGACCGTCTATGCGACGGCGGCGCGGGCCCTGCTGAAGGCGCTGGAGAGCCGCCCACGGACCCGGCTCATCGTGATCGGTGGCGCCGGCAGCCTCGAAATCGAACCGGGAGTGGTGCGAGCAGACTCCGACGAACTGCTGCACGCCGCCCTCGACCAGCTTGGGCTGCCCCGCGAATACGCCGCAGCGGTACGCGGTCACCGCGACGCCCTGGCCGTCCTGCGGACATCGAACCGGCTGTGGACCTACTTCAGCCCCGCGGAGGAGATCGGCCCCGGCGAGCGCACCGGCCGCTTTCGGGTCGGTGGCGACCAGCCGGTCCTGGACGCCGATGGCCGCAGCCGCATCTCGGTGGAGGACGCGGCTATCGCCTTGATCGATGAGGCGGAACTGCCGCGCTTCGTGCAGCGCCGCTTCACCATCGGCTACTGACAGCCACAGCCCACGACCCCGTGGGGGATCTCATGAACTCCCCCACGGGGCAGGGCGACGCCCGTCTGAGCCAACCCTGCTGGCCTTCCGGTGTGGGAAGCCCAGACATGACCCCACAGAGAAGTGTTGCCAGTCCAGCTGCGCGGCAGATCCGCACTTGGCCGTAGCCATCACGCAACCGCGGACAGAGCCAAATTCACGAAGCCTCATCAACGGCACCTCGGCCACCGCCACGACCGTGATGGAAGGCCTCCGGTTCACCCAGGCACCCGACGGCGAGCTCACAGTTGACGGACCGCGGCGCCAGCTGAGGCACGACGCATCGACGCAGCTGTCCGTTTTCGCCCCCAAGCGTTATGGATCCGGGGTCAGCCAGACTGAGGGAAGGAGAACTACTGAAGAGGCCGGAGTACCAGCTGCGGCGAGAAGCCCCCCGGGAGCCGAACCCGTCACACCGTCGAAGTCCACCGTGCCGCTGGAGAACGCCGCATCGCGGAAGACACTCCCGGAACGGCACCCTGCTGTACTTGGGGCTGCTACCAACGAATTGGGTGAGCTGGCGGCGCAGCGTCACCGCGGGTGCGGGGACTCACTGAGGGGCGATGAAGATCTGCGAGGAGCGGGAGGGACCATCCCCGCGGGTGCGGGAATGGCCGGCCGTCCGGTGCCGACGAATGAGGATAGGACGGAGGCCACTTTGCCTGGTATGCCAGATTCAGTGAAAGTCACGAGAAAGGGATTGGCGACGCGGTAGAAATACAGGTCAGTGAGCCTTTGCCAACCTGGCTGATGAGCAGGTTGGCGAGCTCCTTGGTCAGGGTGCGGGCCACTGAAGAAAGTCCTGCACGAGCGGATCAGGCTCGCCCGTCTCGGGATCAAGGCCCGCAAGCCAGCGGCGCTGCTGCTCACGCCAGTGTACGAAAGGAGCAGTCGCACCCCAGAGGGAGGCGTCACCAAGAGGGCATACGTCGAACTCGGCTCGCATCATCTTGACCAGGAAGTCGACCATGCCGCAGTCGAAGAGTGCCCATCTGGAGTCGCCGTAACGGATCTGTCGACGCCAGGCCACCACCGGCCACTTGGCGGGGTCCGGGTCAAGCATCAGCCAGCCCAGCTCGTTGGCATTGCAGCCAGAGCCCCAGGGCAGAACGGCACTGCTGGCCGCCGTGATGCCGGGGACACCGCCATCCCTGTCCCACAGGTCCTGAAACGTAGGCTTGCTGTCCAGAATGCTTCCAGGATCCCACTGCAGGTAGTCGACGGGCACAGGTCCCAGGATCCCGAGTTCTCCGATATCACCCGCCCCATAGACGGACATGAAAGCTCGGTAATCGCTCGGGAGACGGGTACCCAGTACCTGCTCCGCTGCTGGCCAGTCCACTTGCTCATCAGCCCCGTGCTGCGGGGAGACAAGACTGAGCAGCGCCTGCAAAGAGTTCTGGACGGACACGGCACTCCCTTGATCGGGGTCGGAGGCTCACCGTAGCTGCAGGCACTGACAAGTCCACCTCGTCGGGAAGGATCTCGTCGAGGAGCACGGTGTCGACCAGCATCCAGTCGATGGAATGCCTGTAGTCGATGGAGAAGTGCGTCACTCCCGAATAGCTGATACGCAGTCCGGCATCGTGCTTCCATTGATTGGAGGCAAACTCCAGGGTTAGCTCCCCGCTTTTGTCAGTAGCCACCTGGGCACCGGAAAATTCCAGGTCCTTGACGCAGTGACTGTTGCCGTGCCCCATATCGCAATGCGCCGGATCGGAAGCAAATTCCCGTGCGCCGGGCGGCAGATGTTCGCGAAACTTGGGAAGTTCGGTGAGATAGGGCCTGGGGTCCAACCAGAACCCGTGCTGCTCAGGCTTCCAGACAGCCGTGACGAACTTCATTTGCAACCTTCTGCATTGAGAGGCGCACGCCTCCACTTGTCGTCCGAAATACCTTCGGTCCCCTTGGGGCCGATACGGCCAATCTTCCGCAGCTCGTAGATCATCCGCCCCTTGATGGCGTTCTCCACACTGGGCGGGACCTGGACTTCCGAGGCTTTGATGCCATGTTTATTGAACCATCCCTGGCTGTTGAACAGCCCCACCTCGCGGTTCGCCTTATCGTAGACGTGGCTTTCCACGTCTACGATAAGGCACACAGGGTACGGCCCACCGTCGACTGCGCGCCGCAACAGGCCGCAGCAAGTGGAGGCACGCGCTACGACGGCCAGCAACTCCATATCCTGCAGCAATCTTTCCCTAACACAGCAGGGTGGACCGCAGGTCCCGCCCATGCACGCACGTCACGACCGTGTGCCCCGGGCGCGTCGGTGTGATCAGTTGCAGCCGTGTGTCTGTTCCCAGGCCTGTCGGACAGCGGCGGGAATGCGTCCACGCATCGGTACGTCGTATCCGTTTGCTCGCGCCCATTCTCGGATGGCCTCAGGGTCGGAGGTCGGAACATCTGCCGGTGGGAGCGGTGGGGACCATTCATCCAGGCGTGAGGGCTTGAAGTCGAGGCCGGCTTGCAGAAGGCCGTTCGGGAATTGGGGAACGGCTGTGCTGCCGCTCAGGACGGCGACGAGGAACTGGGTGAGGTTCCCGTCGAAGGTGAACCAGCGTGGTCCGCGTGCTTCGTTGACGGCGATCGTCCACGCATCCGGATCCTCGCGGGGGGCGGTGACCCAGAACAGGTACTCGCCGTTGTCGGTCGCGCCGCACGGGAGGAGGAGATCTGGATCGACAGGCGACGGGTAGATTCCCCGAGCGTGATCTGAGCGCATTTGTTCGCGAATACGCTCGGATACAGGTCCGGTGAGGTTGACGTGCACCGATGTGTGTCGGGGGTCGTAGATCCAGAGGTAGTTTGCGAAGCAGCCGGGGTCGTACGTTGCGGTCAGCCTCTTGTAGTCCTCGGGAAGGCGCAAGCCGAGTGCGGATTCGACGCTCGGCCAGTCCGCTGGAGGCTGTTCGGTGGGGGGTGGGGGGCAGAGTTCAGTGAGGCGCTCAAGGGGGCTCATTCGATTCCGTTCCTGCGTCGGATCTGTTGTGCTGCGTGGTCTGGGTTCACGAAGTCCGCTGCGAGGTGGAAGCCGCGGTGGCCATCCGCTTCCATAGTGATCCACTTGGGCACAGAGGTCTTCTTGTCGTCCGTGTACTCAAGATGAACGCTGTACTGCACGACCTCTCCCTTGCGGAGGCCCTTGCCCAGAACCGCGTCGCGGATCTCCAGTTCCAGATCCCTCATGTGCGGCGAGTTGGCCGGGTTCTGCGTGATAGTGAAGAGGTTGTCCAGGGTGTCTCCGGAGCCGCCGAGTACTGCGCCAGCATGTGTCCGCGCGCCTGGTTGTGCTTGGTGCCATGGACGAAGCCGGGCGGCCGCAGGCTGGAGTTGGCGTCGGTTCCCTCTCCGATCATGTCGCGGGTGATGGTGGCGTGCATCTCACAGGGACGTGTCGCCGTACTCCGCCCCGGCAAAACCGGGCCGGCGCCCACCCATCTGGGGGGCATGGCCGACCAACTCGCCCAGGGGGTACGCCAGCAGTGGGAAGCCGAGGCCCGGCTACGCCGCCTCGACGACGCCTTCCCGCTGCCGGTCGCATGGGAGGCGGCCGACCCGGACCTCGTCGAATTCGGCGAGCCCGGTGCCGGCAAAACCATGCTGCTCATTTGTTTGCTGCTGTGGTCGGTCTGCGCCGCCTCTCGTCCTCGTCCGTGTTCCGGATCCGCGTTCCAGGCTCGTTCATTATCCGAGGTCAGAGTCACCAGATCCGTTCCAGCGTTCCCCCTTCCCCGGCGGGGCCCCGGTGGGATGAAAACGGCTGCAGGGTTGCCTCATCGGCCGGCCAGCCGGGCTGGTCGGCTCGGCAGCCACCCTCGTCTGCTGATCGTGGGCGAGTGGGTGCTGACTTTCCCAACGGCAAGAGAAGGAACGATGATTCACATTCCCCAAGGCAGCCCTGCGGGCCTGGCCCGCCGCGGTCTGTACGCGTGCGGTGCCCTCCTGCTGGCGCTGATCGCACTGATCACTTCGCCGGGCACCTCATCCGCCATCGGCTGGGAGTACCCGGTCCGAAACGGCGACATCTACGAAATCCGGCAGGATTGGCTGGTGATGGATGTGTACGGCAGCTCGCACGACGACGAGGCCTCGGTCATCGCCTTCGACTACTGGCCGAACCACGCCAACCAGCTGTGGCGGGCGGAGCGCGGAGGCCAGGACGCAGGCGGCACGTACTGGTACTTCCGCAATCTCAACAGCGGCAGGGTCTTGGACGTGCGGAGGGGCGAGCGGAACGCCGGCCTCGACCAGTTCCGCTTCCAGAGCAGCATGAACCAGCAGTGGTACGTGCGCCAACTGGGCACCACAGCCGTCCTCATCAACCGCCAGACCAATCAAATGATCACCCTCACCGACAGGGAACAGGAACTGCGCATGGCCGACGTGCAGGTCTCTTCCTGGTCGCGAGGGAACTGGATTCTGACGGACAAGGGCCCTCTGCGGCCCCGCGAGCTATAGGGACGCAGGACGCTTCCTACCGTGGGCCCGCCGTTCAACGGCGGGCCCACGGGCTGGCGTGTCAGACCTCTGAGACCGCGGCGAGCGCGGCATGGTGGCCCCGGCCGCCGGCGGCAGCGTTCTCGCTGAGTTCGACGACATCCTCGCCGCGGCCGCGCCGGAGCTCGCCGGTCACGTCCAGGCCGTGGCGTTCGACGCGGACACCGGCCGCGTGGACGTCGCCCCCGACGCCCCCGCGTACGGCACGAAGCTGCGCTGGAGCGCGCCGAAGCTGGTCGCGGCCGCCAACGAGAAGGTGCGCGGCGCGAACGTCCGCACGCTGCAGGTCCTGGCGCCCGCCCCCGTGAAGACCGGCCCCGCCGCGGCGGCCGCCGACCCCACTCCGCCGACCGTGCCCGCCGCTCCGGTGCAGCGACGGACCACGCCAGACGGCTACCGCCATGCCATCGAGGCGCACCGCCAGGCCGTCCGGCCCTCCCGAGTTGACCCGGCCATCGCCGAAGCGGTGGAGCGGCAGACCGCCGCGATGCGGGAGCTGAGCCGCCGCGCGTTCGCCGAGCTGGACGTCGTCGCGGACGACGCGCCGGCCTCGATCGAGGCGACCCGGGCACAGCGCCGCCGCCAGGACGCGGCCACCGAGGTTATCTCGGGTCGCAGCGAAGCGTGAGGCATGTAGGCCGTGTGCCGAGATGGCTGTTGGGGGTGGTCAGCGTTTGATGCGGCCGCGTACGGCGAGGGCGGCGAGCGCGAGCAGGGTGGGTTCGAGGAGGCGGGAGGTCATCTCGATGTAGGTGCCGGCGGTAGTGAGGTTCTGCCCGCTGGAGCGGAAGACGACGGAGTTGACGGCGACGCGGGTGGCCTTTTCCCCGCGGGCCCAAGTGATGCGCTTGGTCCATCCGCCGTGCAGGGCTGGGTCGGGGGTGTCGGTGATGAGGCTGACGTTGCTGCCGTGGAGGGCTCCGCTGGTGGCGGGGTGGGGATCGTGGGTCGGCAGTCCGAAGCCCATGGGTAACAGGACTGTGAGGGACATGGCGGTTAGCAGCCAGCCGACGGCGCGGGAGGCGCGCAGGCCGTAACCGGACAGTAGCCAGTACCCCCACAGCAGGCGCCGTTCGCCCTTGGGGGTGCCGGTTGAGTCGTGGCGGTGCATCTCGCACTCGCCGTAGTAGAAGTCGGCGGCGCCGGGTTCGTTCTTGCCGTCCTCGAAGGCGGTGCGTCACTGCCGGTAGAGAGCGGCGACGTCCACGGGATCGTGGGTGTGGCAGTGATCGGGGTGGTGCGGGCCGGGCCGTCACCGGTGGGGCGAAAGCACGTGGTCTGGGGGTGGGGTGGGCTGGCCTCGTGTGTTCGCGGGCCGCAGCCGTTTGCGTGCTGCTCAGGCCGTCACTGGATGCGGTTTGGTGGTGGCGTCGATGCGTTGCCCGGCAACCAAGGCGACTGACCAGTTGCCTCGGCCTCATTGCTCCGGGGAAGTTGTCCTGAAACACCACAGCCTGCCTGTTGGCCAGTGAATCGGCCACTGCACCAGAATCGCTCTGTTTGAGTCAACCCCGCCTATTACGAGCCACTACACATATGACTGTGCGTTGCCGAACATGAGCGTTCCAAGAGTCTAAGCTGGGGGTTCCGTCAGGCATGCTTACGGCCTGTAGCAAGCGGAAGTAAAATTACCGATTTGTGTCGCGAAAAAGGCTGTCGTGTCGAGGGCCAGAAGCTCCATAGCTTCAACCTCGGCCCGAGACAAATGAGTCACGGGAAAACATCTTGTCCTGGGGGCAATGCGAAACTCGGTAAGGGGAATGGCCGTGGCATCCATGCTGTCGGCTTCCATTGCACTGACCGGCACAAACGTCGATTCTGCTGCTCCTTCGGTGTCCAAAGAGCGCGAGGTGATTGTCGTGACGCCGATGAAGGTGGTCGGATTCGATGCGGCAGTAGCAGAAGAGCACGGCTACAAAATCGTCACGTTACCGAACGGGGAGCAGACCTCCGTGCCGAAGGGCGGGCGCGTCGTCCCGAACACAACCGTGCACGGCGACTGTGGAGACTCGTACCTCCACTTCCATGCTGTCGTTCGCTACGGCTGGAGCGTAGACGTCACAGACAGATTCGGTGTCGGTAGGCTTCACGACAGCGGGTGGGCCACCGGGCCGAATCATGAGATGCATTTCCTCACGCATTCGGGAGGCGCGGGAGATGCCCACGCACAGGTGGAAGACGGGAGCTACACCATCCTGATCGACGGTGAGGAGTGCCACTCCGGATCCCCGTGGGACTCAACGTACTACTTCAAGGACTGACCGCACACTTCGATGAGTGAGGGAAAATGAACATCACCCCGCCAAGCCGCCGCCAGGCCATGGAGGAAGAAATCGCAGTGGCTGCGAGGGATTTTGACGGGGTGATGTTCGGCCTCCGCGGGAAGGACCCCGCAGGAACGCTCGGTCAACAGGAAAATGGAATATACGAAACCTTCTTCATCAAGTATGATCTCGATGGCCGCGGAATGGGAGTCGGCACAACAACTCTGCATGTCGACCCTCTCTTCGCTTACCGTTGGATCGCTACTTTTGTTAAGAATCGGCAACCGTAGGATCCGACGCCGCGGCGCGTAGACTTAAAGGTCGGACACGATGAAGTTGGTCTTCCTGGCGACATTCCGAGCAGATTGCAGGCGTACCGGCTGGGATCGGTCAGTGCACTCCGTGCTGAAGTGGATTACCTAGCCTGGATCGCAATTGGCGATCTCGACTTGATCTGTGCCCAGTGGACCGAAATCAGGTCCCTTGCAGGAACAGACAGTTGAGCTGCTGAACCGGCTGAGGGTGGCGGAATCCCAATGCCAGCTGATCTTCCTACAGCTGTGGCCCGCGAACACCTGGTGTTCGCGGGCCACAGCCGCATGCATGACCGTTAACAACGGCTAACAAAATGAGGTGGATCGGCGTTGGTTGCCGTGTCCGAGGCGGGAGTTGAACGTTCGGCTCGGTGTGGGGACATCGCCGTGGATCGTGTCGGATGAGCTGTGGGATCGCCTGGAGCCGCTGCTGCCGCAGCGCGAACGGCGCTTCCGATACCCGGGCCGCAAGGCGTTACCGGACCGGGAGGTGCTGTGCGGGATCCTGTACGTGCTGCACACCGGCATCCAGTGGGAGTACCTCCCGAAGGAGCTGGGCTTCGGCTCGGGCATGACCTGCTGGGACGGCTGCGGGACTGGAACGAGGCCGGCGTGTGGCAACGGCTCCATGAGGTCCTGCTGGCCGAACTGAACGCAGCCTCGCGGCTGGACTGGTCCCGCTGCGTGGTCGACTCTTCCCATGTCAGGGCGCTAAAAGGGGGAGCCACACGGGCCCCTCGCCGGTCGACCAGGGCCGGGCAGGATCGAAACACCACCTCATCACCGACGGACACGGCACCCCGCTCGCCGTCCTGCTGACCGGCGGCAACCGCAACGACGTCACCCAGCTCCTGCCCTTGCTCGATGCGATCCCGCCGGTCCGCGGCCGGGTCGGACGACCGCGCCGCAAACCCGACTCGCTCTTCGCCGACCGCGGCTACGACCACGACATCTACCGAGACCAGGTCCGCGCTCCGGCATAGTGCCGGCCATCGCCCGCCGCAGAACACGACACGGCACCGGACTGGGCACCTACCGCTGGGTGATCGAGAGAAGCTTCGCGTGGCTGCACGGCTTCCGGCGTCTGCGGATCCGACGGGAACGCAGAGCCGACATCCACGAAGCGTTCCTCAAACTCGCCTGCTGCCTGATCACACACCGACAACTCAGCTCAGTGCGTCAGCCGTTGCAAAGGAGAAGGGAGCGGCTACCCCGGAGGCAGCGCGCGCTCCCTGCGGTTGCGCTTCTCCATAGCCGCGCCCACCCAGATGCACCAGGCGACGCAGCTGGCCAGGAGGAGGAAATAGGTCATGAATCCGTTGGTGTCGCCGAAGAGCCACAGCACCAGTGCGGGGGGCCCGAAAACGATCAGCGGGCCGATGACCCACCAGGTCAGATATGTGCGCAGTATCTCCCCGCCGACGAGCGGCGTCTCCTCGTGCACCGCGTAGTGGGTGACCGAGGTACTGCCGTTCCCGTACTGTGTGTAGGACGAGTCGCCGACGGTCAGGCGATGCCGACGCAAGGGGATCACCGGCAGAAAAAGCAGCACGGCCCACTGGGTGGCGTGGTGGCTGCCGTCACGATTCGGGTAGCTGAAGCCCCGATACGTGGTGCCGAATCCGTTCCACGTCGACATTCTTCGCATCCTCCTCGTCGTCTCCGGCCTGAACTGTCTCACGTCTGGTGGGATTGGGGGTCGGATCAGCCGTGATCCGTACGTCGTAGGGCCTGTCCAAGCAGCCGAACCCTCTGGAGACCCAGCGCAAGGCCAAGTACGCCGGCGGGATCGCGTCGAGCAGGGGCAGCAGTTGGGTGCCGTCGTTGCAGTTGCCGCCGGTCAGCAAGATCGCGAACGGGGTGCGTCCGGCAACGGCTCACGGCCCGGACAACGGAAGCAGCGCTCACACTGCCGCAGCAGCGGCTCCAGGCGGTCCCACAGCTCATCCGACACGATCCACGGTGACGCCCCCACGCCAGACCGAACACCCAACTCTCGCCCGCCCACGGGCGTCAGGAGCGATCCACCTCATTTTGTTAGTCGTTGTAAACGGTGGATGGCGCGGATTTTATCCACTTGGCGCTACTGGTTGTGGTCAAGGCGGTGCTGGCGAGTGGTGACAATGTTTCGCACGCCATCGGGTGCGGGTGGCCTGTTCGCCATCCAGCCACTGCGGCGCCGTGTGGTCGACGGGGAGAGGGAGGTCGGCCATGAAGGAGGCGATGTCGATGTAGTAGGCGTAGTCGCCGTTCTGGGTCTGTTCGCGCAGCCGGGAGAGGGTGGCGGCGAGTGCGTCGTGGTCGTCGAGGACGGCCTGGTGGAACGCCGCGGCGAGTTCGAGGGTGGGGGTCATGGAGGTGAGGCCGGCAATGTCGAGCTCGGTGCGCAGGGTGTGAATGCGGTCGTCGAGCGCGGGATCGCCGGCGTCGCGGATCAGGGCGGCGGTGGCCGCGTTGATCGTGGTGGCGCGCAGGTCGAGGTTGGCGAGGAGCTGGTGGGCCAGGTCGATTTCGTCGTCGGCCCGGTGGGGGTCGTAGAAGGCGACGGCGAGGGCGCGCAGGGCTTGGTTGTGTGCGGCTTCGCCGGCTTTGGCGTGTTGTTCGGCTTCGGTGCGTCCGGCGAGGTAGGCGGCGGCCGCGCGTTCCGGTTCTCCTTGCAGCCACCACAGGTCGCCCAGGACGCGCTGGTGGCGTCCTTCCCATCCCAGGGTTTGTGCGGCGGCGTGTGCGGTGGGGAAGTCTCCGGCGAGCCCGGCCTTGGCCCGGTAGTACAGGGCCATCTCGTCGAGTTCGGTGGGCAGGAGGCGGGTGTCGAGCACGGCGGTCAGCCGGTCCACGGTGCGGGCGCGGTGTTCGTCCTGGCGGCGGGTGAGGGCGCTGAGGAGTTCGACCAGGGCGTCGGCGGCCGTGTCCAGTCCGGTGTGGTCGCCGGTGTCGGGCGGGCGAGGGGTTCCCAGACGGAGTCGCTGATGTAGGCCCAGGCCGCGTCGGTGGCTGTCGCGCTGCACCGCCAGGCGCCGGTCCTCACCCGCCACTTCGGTGTGTACACGCCGGTCGGTGCGGGCGAGGTCGCGGCGGAAGACGGCGGTCTCGGACGCGGTCCACGGCCGCGCCCGCTCCGCCCGCACCACCCGCTCGGCAGCCGGACGGCGCCGCCAGCCCCCGCCGGGGGTGAGCTCGTTGGTGTAGAGGGCGGAGCCGTCGCGCCGTACGACGGTGACGCGGTCGGCGAGCTGCTCGGTCTCGATGACGGCCAGTGTGGCGAGCAGGCCCTTCGCGCAGGTGTCGTGGTTCTCCACGACACGTACCGACCCCCGCCGTCGGCGGCCTCGGTGAGGAAGCGGTCCACGATGCCGAGCTGGCTCAGGGCCTCCGAAATGGCCAGCACCACCACCTCGATCCGGTGGCCGGCCGCCCGGTAGGCGCGGGAGGAGGCGTGGAAGTCGTCCGGGTCGGCGAGTGCCGACTCCACCACGGCGTCGAAGCCCATCTCGCGGACGTGGTGCGCCTGCGGACCACCCGGTCGTCAAGCAGGTAGCGAAGGCGAAGTGGCAGCTCACGCAGCGCGGCTTCGGGCCGTGGGCGCGGATCTACCGCAAAGCGCAGGGACGCGAACGGCAGTGCGTGCGGCTGGCGATCCTGTCCTGGGACGCCGTCGATGAGCGGTCCTGGCCGGGCGTCGCCGACATGGAGCCGGCCGACATCGCCCGCGTTCTCGGCGTGTACGCGCAGCGGGTCAGCACCCCGCGCGGCTCCACGGCCGTGTCCGGGCTGGAGCTGATGACGGCGCTGCGCCCGCCGACGAGGGCCGTGCAGGACCCGGCGACCGGGAACTGGGTCAGTGGCCACAACCTCGGCTCGCTGGGCACGGAGCCGATGGACCCGGCGCCGCCGGAGGCCACCCAGGAGCACCCCGTGTTCGTCAACTCCGGCTGGAAGGGGGGCTTCCTGAATGAGGAGGCCTACCAGTGGGTGCGGCCGGTGGACCTGCCGACCGATGAGGAGTGCACGCTGCCCTTCGCGGTCGGCCTGGAACCTCAATACGGCGTTCCTTGCGGCCGCGGCCCGCCTGGTCGTCGGCCTGTCGGAGCCCGTGCACTTCGTGAACCGCCGTTCAACCCGAAGATCTCCGGCTCCTGGCTGGTCGACCTGAGCCACATCGAGCTGGACCCGCGTCTGCCCAGCCCGTTCACGCCGACCGGGGAGCGCCCGACTGGCCCGGCCCGGTACCAGACGCACACCGTCGCCTATGCCCAGGAGCTCGGCTACAACGTCCAGCCGATCGAGGCGTACCTGCGCCGCGAGACCGGCGCCTACCTGGACCCGTGGCACGACCGGCTCAAGAACGCCTACGTCGACACCCTGGCAGACCTCGGCGTCACCAAGGACCTGGACGACCGGGCCTTCCTCACGGCGATGGAGCAGCACAAGCAGGTCGACCCGGCCCTGGCCACCGTCCTCTCCGCCATCAAGGCCACGGTCAAGGGCGGCGTCGGCACGCTGCGCGAACGTCCGCAGGGCCGCCACTACAAGGACGGCGAGAGGTGGTCGGCCCTGGAGCGCCCGACCTGGCGCCCCGACATCCGCGCCGCCGTCATCTCCAAGGCACGGGTCAACATGCACCGCAAGCTCAACAACATGGCCAAGATGACGGGCCTGTACCCGCTGGCCGTACTGTCCGACTGTGTCGTCTACCCCAGCCCCGGCCCCTCCCCGCTGGACTTCCTGCCGTACGCAGCCTCCGGCAAGCCGCAACCCGGCGGCTTCCGCCTCGGGCCCACCCCGGGCCTGGCGAAGCTGGAAGGCGTCCAGGAGATGCTCTGGGCGGTCGACCTGATGGAGAAGGGCTACAACCCCGCCCGGCACATCAAGGGCGGCGACGCCGTCCTGGACGAAGGCGAGTAGACCTGGCCACCCACACCGACGGCACGACATCGCCGCTGGAGGCCGACGCGGAACTGGAGCGGACACTCGGCCGGCTTGAGGCGCGCATGGAGGCCCTGCAGCACTCCATGCCCACCCGCCACGGATCGCCGCGGGTGGAGCTGTGGCGGCATGACCTGCACGAGACGCGCGAGACCTGGTTCCGGCTCATCGACCCCGACGGCCAGGACCCCACCCGCGAACGGAGCTGAGCACCACCGTGGAGATCCATGACGCCCTGCAGCGCGCCGAACAAGAGGCCTTCACCCGGGAGCCGCCGAAGACGCTGAAGGGGCAGATCGGCTTCCTGCTCAAGCAGTTGAAGTCCGCGAAGGCCGTCGCGGCAGAACTGGGCATCACGGCCGACTCCGTCAACCGCTACCGGCGCGGCGCGCGCAAGCACCCACCGAAGCACGGCGTACGCAAGCGCCGACAGCGCCAGGCCGCCGCCACGGGTGGGATCACCGTCGAAACCAGGGCTCGGTTCGGTTACACCGCGCCCATCGGAACGACCGGCGACTCACCGTGCACCTCCCCCCGACTACGCCCGCCGCCTGTTCGAAGCCCGCGAAGCGGGAGCCGGCGACCAGGAGATGCGCGAAATCATCGCTGAAGGATTTAAAGACGTGTATTTCCAGGATGCCCGCGCTATGGGCCCCTCGGACGTCACCTTTACCGACATCGACTATTTGGACCTGGACTTCTGAAAGCGAGGAATTTCGGCCGCCCGGGGATGAGCCTGTGACTGAGCGCCCCAGTTGGCCATTGATCACTTCAGTTGGCCGCTCTGCGCTCGGCCGCCGTCCTGGCCCCTCGCGCAGCTGCGCGCGTGGTGGAAGGCGCGCGCGATCCTCACCTCCGGGGTGGCCCCCGACGTCATCAACTCTCTCCTCGAGTACGCCCGCGGCGCAGCGGCGGCGATCCGGGCCCGGGTCGCCGCCGTGGTCGATGTCGCCCTGGCGGCCGTCGACGTCGCCGCGACGGCGTTCGTGATGAACGACGGCAGCCGGTTCCACCGCCGGCACCTGCTCGCGAAGCGCGCGCCGGGTCCCAGCCGTCCGGCGCGTCGATCGTGAGCTGTGCGCGGATCCCGCGGATGAGGAACGGCTCGAGCGGCTCCAGGAAGAGGGCGGCCGGCCTCGCCGAGTTTGCGAGGATCTTCCTCCGGTGGTTCCGGGCCGCCTTCATGGTCTTGCCGTGGACAGCCGCTGACCGATGCGGAACCGGGTGGCTCGGGCGGCATGCGCTCCGTGACCCGGTCCGGGACGTCGAACGCCGGTGCACCTTGGAGTCATCCGCACCGGCTCGAACCAGCGCTCGTCGCTGTTCGGGCGGTGAGAGTGACTGCTGAGGCTCATGAGAAGTCGTCCGGTTGCCAACTCGGCACTCGGCTGGAACGCTCGGCCGGACTTCGTGTTCGGGCTCTGGGCCGCAGCGCGGAGGGGAGGGCAGGCGGCGGTGTCTCCTCCTCCGAGGAACGACGCTTTCAATCCCTCCGGTGTCCTCGCCGGCGAGCAGGCCATGCCCCAGGGCAACTTTCTCCACTACCTCTTGTGCGCGACGTGGTCGCGGCTGGTGAGGGCGTGGCGTCTGGACACCCGCACCTTCGCCCAGGGCGAGGAGGTTCCCCTCGACGGCAACGACGGCCTGGTCTACATACTCCTGGGCGGCTGCGTCGTACAGGAATGCTTTCCCTTCGGCGCCGGCCGCAATGCGCCGGCCGTCGTCCGGTTCCGGGGCGTCGGCGAGTTCTTCGGCGAGGCCAAGCTCATAGAGGCGACCGCCCAGGTACGCACCGTCTGCCTCAGCACCACGTGGGTCATGACGTGCCCTGTCCACCACATGAACGTGATCCTCAGGCGTCACCCGGATGTCCAGCTCGCGTTGCTGCACTGCCGAGGGCCGCTGACCGTTGCGACGCTCAGGTAACCCTGCCCCCTCACCGATTCAGCCGATCAGTCTGTCCCGCCCCATCGCGCAGCCTCCGGCAGCGAAGACACCGGCGATGACGGGGTTGGGGCAAGACCCGTCGGTATAGAAGGTCAGGACACCGATGCTGCCATCCTGGCCGTCCACACCGCCCGCGATCTGAACTACTGACGTTGAAAGCCTGGTTCGCCGGGGCTGATGGTGGTGGTCCTTGCTGTTCGCCGTGTGCATGAGGTACGCGCGGGGCGGGAGCTCACGGCCGGACGGCGGGCCTTTGTGAGCGGTTGCGGATGGAGGCGGCCGAGCGGTTCGCGTACGAGGACGACAATCCCCATTGCCGGCCACGCCATAGGTGAGCAGGCTCTGCCGCCGATCAGCGGGGGCGTTGGCCCGCGATCACTCTTATGCCAGACGAGAGCTGCTTGGGCCCAGCAAGATCACCACATAGAGTCCGAATCGATGGAGCCGTCACAGCATTCGGCTGTACCCGGTCCGCTCATCGTCCCGGATGGGGCATTTAACAGCCGGAGGTTCGCGGTGGTCCTGTTTCGGATGGCGCACGCGCTGTTCATGGCACGACGGCCAGGAGGGCGCTACACCGCGGCCGGCTGTGCCGGCCTTCTTGCGGCAGGAACGCTCGTCTTCGGTGGCGCCGCAGAGGCCGCCGCACAGCCGACGTGCTTCGGTGTTCCGGCCACGATCCAGGCACAGCCGGGAGTGCCCACCACGGGCACCCCGGGCAATGACGTGATCGTCGGTACCTCGGGGCATGACAGCATCGACGGCCTGGGGGGAGACGACCTGATCTGCGGGCTCGACGGAAACGATCTTCTCTTCGGTGGTCTCGGTGACGACCAGATCGATGGCGGCGCAGGGGGTGACGACATTACCGGCGACGTCGAGGCGCTGGCCGGCAACGCCATCGGAGGCGGCAACGACCACCTCTATGGCGGTGACGGCGGCGACTTTATGGTCGGCGACTCCTTTGCACACAGTGGAGACGCAGAGGGCGCCGGGGACGATGTGCTCATGGGAGGCCCTGGCCAAGACGAACTGATTGGTGACTGCCTCAGCTCCCGCAACGCGCGAGGAAGTGGCGGAGACGACTTCCTGGACGTGGGAACTGGTGGTGGGGAGGCCGCGACCGGGGATCACGTCGTCAACAGCCCTAGGGGCGGGACCGCGTCCGGATCCGGCAACGACCGGATCTTCGGCAGCGACGGCTTCTCAGGCGGACCCGGCTTCGACGATACTCTCGTCGGCGACTCCGTCGTACCCCACATCCCGCCCACGGCCGGTAATGATGTGATCTCAGGCCGTGGAGGAGACGACCTGGTGTTCGGCGACAACGCCAACCTTCCGCGCCCGACAGAGGTCTACCCCTCCAGAACCATCGGGACTGCGGGCGGTGACGACGACATGAGCGGCGCCGATGGCGTGGACACGCTTCGGGCGGGTCCGGGCAACGACTCCCTCAACGGCGGTCCCGACGCTCCTGACTACTGCAATGGCGAAGCAGGGACCGACCGCGCGACCGAGTGCGAAATCCTCAGAAGGATCCCGTAACCGCCGTGCGAAAACGGCCCACCGGCAAGGAGAAGCGGCTGAACGCCGCCTCCTGTGGCGACAAGGGCAGCCTCAAGGACGCCGAGTACGACCACCTCCTCAGCCTCCAGCTGGGTGGAGACCCGAACGACGCCCGCAACCTGTGGGTGAAGCCGGGTCACAAGCCGGGCTCGGGGGTGAACAACCTGAAGGACCCGGTGGAGACCAAGCTGCACACGGCCGTCTGCTCCGGCAAGGACCACGTCATGACGGATCCCTTCCACACCAATCCCCGGCAGCGCAGCGAGCGGTGCTCCGTCATCCGGCAGCCGGTCGACGCGGCCCGGATCTAGGTGTATTGACCTGAAGCGTTGTTCACACGGCTGATCGGTGGCTGGCCTCCGAGTGCTGTGTGGCAGCGATGGTGGTTGTAGGTGTGCAGGA
>NZ_JBITZN010000021.1:0-163467 GCF_044546895.1 Streptomyces sp. NPDC053069
CGCCCGGTTACATTCCGAACCCGGAAGCTAAGCCTCACAGCGCCGATGGTACTGCAGGGGGGACCCTGTGGGAGAGTAGGACGCCGCCGAACAATCTTTGGAAGGACCCCTGGTCACCAGCGTTCAGCTGGGACCAGGGGTCCTTTTGTTTTTACAATGCTTGCGGTACCTAAGACAGGAGTCACCATGTCCACCAACTCTCCCGACGACCGACCGGAGCGCGACCAGCGGCGACGGGACAGTGGTGACCGCGCTGATCGTGGGGGCTACCGGGGCGACCGTGGTGGCTACCGCCGCGACAACGACCGTGGCGGTTACGGCCGGCGTGATGACAACCGTGGTGACCGCGGCGGCTTCCGCCGTGACGACCGCCGGGATGACCGCCGGGATGACCGCCGGGATGACCGGCGTGACGACCGGCGTGACGACCGGCGTGACGATCGGGGTGGATTCCGGGGTCGTGACGACCGTGGTGGTTACGGCCGTCGGGATGATCGTCGTGAGGGTGACCGGGGTTCGCGTCCGGCCTTCCAGCGCGACGACCGTGACCGTGGGCCGCGTCGGGACGACCGCCGTGACGACCGTGGCGGCTTCCGTCGCGACGACCGTGGCGGGGACCGTCCGTCCTACCGTCGTGACGACGACCGTGGCGGTTACGGCCGGCGCGATGACACCCGTGGCGACCGCGGCGGCTTCCGCCGCGACGACCGGCGTGACGACCGCCGCGACGACCGGCGTGACGACCGCCGTGACGACCGTGGCGAGCGCGGTGGATTCCGGGGCCGCGACGACCGCGGTGGACGTGGACCCCGTCGCGACGACCGTGGTGGTCGGCCCGGTGGCTTCCGGGGGCGTGACGACCGGCGTGACGACCGCAGGGGCGGTGGCCGCTTCCGCGATGAGCGTGACCGGGATCGTGACCGTGACCGCGAGCCGATCAAGAGGCTGCCGATCCCGGAGGACGTCACCGGCGACGAGATCGACAAGGACGTCCGGCAGGAGCTGCAGAGCCTGCCCAAGACGCTCGCGGACGATGTCGCCAAGAACCTGGTGATGGTGGCCCGGCTCATCGACGAGGACCCCGAGGGCGCCTACGGCTACTCCAAGGTGGCCCTGCGTCTGGCGTCCCGTGTGGCCGCCGTACGCGAGGCCGCCGGGTTCGCGGCGTACGCGAGCCAGAAGTACTCCGAAGCCCTCGCCGAGTTCCGGGCCGCGCGGCGGATGACCGGCACCGTGGACCTCTGGCCGGTGATGGCCGACTGTGAGCGTGGGCTCGGGCGGCCCGAGAAGGCCCTGGACATGGCCGGCGCTTCCGAGGTGCACAAGCTGGACAAGGCCGGTCAAGTCGAGATGCGGCTCGTCGCGGCCGGTGCCCGGCGTGACATGGGCCAGCTGGACGCGGCCATCGTGACCCTGCAGAGCCCGGAGCTGGCCTCCAACTCGGTCCAGCCGTGGACCGCGCGCCTGCGGTACGCCTATGCCGACGCCCTGCTGGCCGCCGGCCGGGAGGCCGAAGCGCGGGAGTGGTTCGCCAAGGCCGTGGAAGCCGACCGGGACGGCAGCACGGACGCCTCCGACCGGCTCGCCGAGCTGGACGGCGTGGAGTTCGTCGACGCTCTGGACGAGGGCCAGGGTGAGCCGGAGAAGCCTTCCGACGCGGACGGCGACGAGTAAGAGCACAGGAGAGAAGAGGGCAGGCCCCAGGGTCTGCCCTCTTCTCGTTCCGGGCGCTCGGATCGGGCGCTCGGAACGCGCGCTCAGATCTCCAGGGCCCGCAGCACCAGCCCCGACGCCGGTTTCGGGCCGAACGACGTCGACTTACGGGGCATCGTCACGCCGTGGCGGGCCAGGTCGCGTACGACCTCCTCGCGGACGGGGTGCATCAGGACGGCCGTACTGCCGTCGTGTTCCGCCTTGTCGACCGTCGCGGCCGTGTCATGGATGTAGGCGATGTGGGCTGCGGAGTCCTCGGGGATGTGCCAGACGTGGTCCAGCAGCGTGTGGTGCAGGACCGTCGCGTCCAGGGAACGCCAGGCGGCCGGGCGGTCGACCGGGATCGTCCGGGCCAGCAGGGCCGGGTCCGGGCGGTCGAGCAGGTGGAAGGCGCCGTCGCCGGCCAGCAGGAAGGCGTTGCCCGCGCAGGACGCGTCCGCGAGCGCCGCCAGTGCCTCGGTGAGCGGTGTGTCGAGGTGCCGTACCCGGAACAGGCCCTCCACGGCCGCGAGCGCGTCCGCGACCCGCAGGCCGTGCAGCAGGCGGTGGATGGCGCGGACGCGCAGCGGGTAGCGGGCGGTGTCGACGAGCAGCACCAGGCCGTGGTCCCAGGGGCTGGGGGAGGGGTGCTCCGCGCGTAGCCGCAGGTAGGTGGCCCAGCGGTGGTGGCCGTCGGCGATCAGGGCCTGCTGGTGGGCGAGGTCGGACTGGATACGGGCCAGGTCGGTGGGGTCGGTGATGGACCAGAGACGGTGGTGGTAGCCGTCCTCGGTGGTCGTGTCCAGCAGCGGGGGCTTCTCCGCCGTGCGCTCGATGACCTCGGCGGCCGTGCCGTCGCCGTGGTAGGTCAGCAGCAGCGGTTCCAGGTTCGCGCGCGTGGCCCGCATCAGGGCCGCGCGGTCGGCGACCACCGGCGGCATGACGTCCTCGTGCGGCAGCACCACGCCCTCGGCCGGGTGCGAGACCCGCAGCAGGCCGATGACACCCCGCTGCAGCATGTCGCCTCCGTCCCGCTGTTCGTAGACGTACAGGCCGGGTTCCGGGTCCGCGGCGAGGATGCCCTCGTCCAGCCAGCGGCGCAGGGTGTCGGCCGCCTGTTCGGTGCGGGCGCTGGGCGTGCCGGCCTGAGGAAGGATCAGCCGAACGATGTTGTGCGGATCGGCCGACTGGAGGTGGTGCACCCCGTCGGGGCGGACGACGACGTCGTACGGCGGTGAGGTGACGGAGGCCAGGCTGCCGACCCGGTCGGGGTCGTAGCGAAGGCCGCGGAACGGGGTGAGTTCCAGGCCTCGGCGCGCCGTTGCTTCCGAGTGACCTGCAGTGTTCATCCCGGCATCGTACGTGTGTCAGTGGTGTGCGGGATGATCGGGGGAAAGGCGATGGAAAGCCTTTGAACGTCGGCGAACGAGGAGCGATGTGGAATGAGCCAGACGGTCAGGACGAGGCCCGAGGGCAGTGGGCAGCCCCTGAGCGAGGCGTACGACACGGCGCTGCTCGATCTGGACGGGGTGGTGTACGCGGGCGGGAACGCGATCGCGCACGCGGTGGACTCGCTGGCGGTGGCGCGCTCGGGCGGGATGCATCTGGCGTACGTCACCAACAACGCGCTGCGGACCCCGGACACGGTGGCGGAGCATCTGACGGAGCTGGGGATACCGACGGCTGCCGACGACGTCATCACGTCGGCGCAGGCGGTCGCGCGGCTGATCAGTGAGCAGGTGCCGGCCGGGGCGCGGGTGCTGGTGATCGGCGGTGAGGGGCTGCGGGTGGCGCTGCGCGAGCGGGGGCTGACCCCCGTGGAGTCGGCGGACGACGATCCGGCGGCGGTCGTGCAGGGGTACGGCGGGCCGGATCTGACCTGGGGGCGGTTCGCGGAGGCGGCGTACGCGGTCGCGCGCGGTGTGCCGTGGTTCGCCTCCAACACCGATCTCACGATTCCGAGCGGGCGGGGCATCGCGCCGGGCAACGGGGCGGCCGTGGAGGTCGTACGGATCGCGACGGGCAAGGAGCCTCGGGTGGCTGGCAAGCCGCTGCCGCCGATGCACCGCGAGACGGTCATCCGGACGGGTGCGAAGCGGCCGCTGGTGGTCGGTGACCGGCTGGACACGGACATCGAGGGCGCGTTCAACGGCGAGGTCGACTCCTTGCTGGTACTGACCGGTGTCACGGACGGCGCCCGGCTGCTGGCGGCGCCGCCGCAGCACCGGCCGACCTATGTGGACGCCGATCTGCGCGGGTTGCTCACCGGTCAGCCGGAGGTCACCGCGGTCTCGGGGAGCTTCCGTTGCGGCGGGTTCACGGCGACGGCCGGGGCGGACCGGCTGGAGCTGGAGGGGGACGGCGAGGCGCTGGACGGACTGCGGGCCCTGTGCGCGGCGGCCTGGACGGCGGCCGGGGAGGGCTCCTGCGAGCTGGACGGAGGGAAGGCGCTGGCCCGTCTTGGACTGTGACGCATCGGCAGCCGGGGATCGAGATCAGGGGCGAGGGTAGGCTAACCTAACCTCGTGTTGGTCGACAGTCCTCCGGAACCACGCGCGGAGACCGCCCCCGCGCCCCCAACCCGCCGAGCGGTCAGGGCCCTTGGGCTCCTGCTGTCCGCCGCGATCCTGATGCTCGTCGCCGTGGCGAGCATCGCGATCGGGGCGAAAGCACTGTCGCCGGACCAGGTCTGGCACGGCCTGTTCCACGACACGGGGACCTACGGCGATGTCGTCGTCGACGAGCGGCTCTCCCGCACGGTTCTCGGCCTGCTGGCCGGTGCCGCGCTCGGCCTCGCGGGTGCGGTGCTCCAGGCGCTCACCCGCAATCCGCTGGCCGACCCGGGACTGCTCGGGATCAACGCGGGTGCCTCCGCCGCCGTCGTCACGGCCATCACCTACTTCGGCGTCACCAGCCTCACCGGCTATGTGTGGTTCGCCTTCCTGGGGGCGGCGGCGGTCGGCGCCCTGGTGTGGTTCCTCGGCGGCAGCCGGGGCGCCACTCCGGTACGGCTCGCCCTCGCCGGTACGGCGATCAGCGCCGCCCTGTACGGCTATCTCCAGGCCGTGATGATCATGGACGATGCGGCGCTGGGCAAAATGCGCTTCTGGACGGTGGGTTCGCTGGCCTCGGCCACCGACTCGACCATCCTGCAGGTGCTGCCGTTCCTCGCGGTCGGCACGGCCCTCGCCCTGGCGCTGGCCCGGCCGCTGAACGCCATGGAGATGGGCGACGACACCGCCCGCGCCCTCGGCGCCCACCTGGGCCGCACCCGTGCCCTGGCCATGCTGGCCGCCACCGTGCTGTGCGGTGCCGCCACCGCCGCCTGCGGGCCGATCGTGTTCGTCGGCCTGATGGTCCCCCACGTGGTGCGCTCCTTCACCGGCCCCGACCTGCGCTGGATCCTGCCGTACGCCACGGTCCTGTCCCCGGTGCTGCTGCTCGGCGCCGACGTCGTCGGCCGGGTCGTGGCCCGTCCCTCGGAACTCCAGGTCGGCATCGTCACCGCGCTCATCGGCGGCCCGGTCTTCATCTTTCTCGTACGACGGCGGAGGACGGCCCAGCTGTGAAGACCCGCCCCATGAACCGGGCCGTACGCACTCCCGGCGGGCTCTCCCTGCGCCTGGACCTGCGGGCCCTGGTCGTCGTCGTCCTGCTGCTGGCCGCCGCGTGTGCTCTGGGCGTCGCGCTGATCGGCACCGGTGACGCGAAGATACCCGCAGGTGATGTGCTCAGGACCCTGGCCGGTAACGGCACCGCGTACCAGGACTTCATCGTCAACGAACTGCGCCTGCCGCGTGTGCTGGTGGGGCTGCTGGTCGGCGCCTCGCTCGGCCTCGGCGGCGCGCTGTTCCAGTCCCTCTCGCGCAACCCGCTCGGCAGCCCGGACGTGCTGGGCCTCTCCCAGGGCTCGACGGCCGGCGCGCTGGTCGTCATCGTGCTGATGTCCGGGACGGCCACCCAGGTCACCTTCGGGGCGCTGATCGGCGGCCTGGTGACCGGACTCGCCATCTATCTGCTCGCCTGGAAGCAGGGCGTGCACGGATACCGGTTCGTCCTGGTCGGCATCGGCGTCTCCGCGATCATGACGGCCGTCAACGGCTATCTGCTCACCAAGGCCGACCTGGTCGACGCGGCCCGCGCGGTCGTGTGGATGACCGGATCCCTCAACGGCCGCGACTGGGACCAGGTGTGGCCGCTGCTCGCCCTGTGTGCCGTCCTCGTCCCGCTGGTCCTCGTGAACGCGCGCGGGCTGCGGATGACGGAGATGGGCGACGACGTCGCGAACGCCCTCGGGGTGCGGGTGCAGCGCGTCCGGCTGGTGCTGATGGTCTCCGCCGTACTGCTCACCGCGGCCGCCACCGCCGCCGCCGGACCCGTCAGCTTCGTCGCGCTCACCGCGCCGCAACTGGCCCGGCGCCTGACCCGCTCGCCGGGCCCGAACCTGCTGCCGTCCCTGTGCATGGGCGCCACCCTGCTGGTCGCCGCCGACTGGGCCTCGCAGCGCGCGTTCGGTGCCGACCAGCTGCCCGTCGGCGTGGTCACCGGTGTCCTCGGCGGCTGCTATCTGCTGTGGCTGCTGGTCGCCGAGCGCAGGGCGGGCCGGATATGAGCGCCGTCCCCGAGTCAGACAGCAAGAGGAGCACTGTGAACCGTCTGTCCGCCGAGAACGTCACCCTCGCCTACGACCAGCGCGTCATCGCCGAACAGCTGTCGGTGGAGATCCCCGACAACTCCTTCACGGTGATCGTCGGCCCGAACGCGTGCGGCAAGTCGACGCTGCTGCGGGCGCTGTCCCGGATGCTCAAGCCCAGTGAGGGCAGGGTGCTGCTGGACGGGCAGGTCATCCAGTCGATGCCCGCCAAGAAGGTGGCGCGGACCCTGGGCCTGCTCCCGCAGTCGTCCCTCGCGCCCGACGGCATCACCGTCGCCGACCTCGTCGGCCGCGGCCGCTACCCGCACCAGAGCCTGCTGCGCCAGTGGTCGGCTCAGGACGAGCGGGTCGTCCAGGAGTCGATGCGGCAGACCGGGGTCGACGGGCTGGCCGACCGGTATGTCGACGAGCTGTCCGGCGGGCAGCGGCAGCGGGTGTGGATCGCCATGGCGCTCGCCCAGCAGACGCCGCTGCTGCTCCTGGACGAGCCGACCACCTACCTCGACATCCAGCACCAGATCGACGTCCTCGACCTGTGCGCCGAGCTGCACGAGACCCAGGGCCGCACCCTGGTCGCCGTCCTGCACGACCTCAACCACGCCGCCCGCTACGCCACGCACCTCATCGCCCTGCGCGGCGGCGAGGTGATCGCCGAGGGCGCCCCGAACGACATCGTCACGGCCGAGCTGGTGGAGCAGGTGTTCGGCCTGCGGTGTCAGGTCATCGACGACCCGGAGACCGGCACCCCGCTGGTCGTACCGGCGGCCCGCAAGGCACGCGCGGCGAAGGTCACAGCAACTTCCTGAGCCGGAACAGATCCAGCAGGCTCGCCTCCAGCTTCACCCGGCCCGTCCCCCAGGCGGTCGCGAAGTTCAGCCGGCCGTCCACCAGGCCCACCAGATCGTCCCCGGCCATGGCGAGCCTGATCTGCGCCTTCTCGCGCGGCGGTCCCGGACGGGTGTCGTCCACCTCGATCCGGCCGCCCGTCATCCGGCCGACGAACGTGACGTCCAGATCGGTGATGTGACAGCTCACCGAGCGGTCCAGGGCGGCAGCCGCACGAACGTCGCCCTCGGCGCCCTGCATGTTGTCCGAAAGCTTTCCCAGCGCGGCGCGGCACTCCTCGATCGTGGCCATCGCCCACGACGGTACCCCAGCGGTTCGGGGTAGCGTCTGGGCATGAGCGACTCGGTTCCGCAGACGGAGATCCCGGTGGAGGCGGTGGAGGCACCGGAGGCGTACGACTCCGCCGCGCCCGCCCCCCTGAACGTCCCGCGCACCCCCACCGGCAACGCGGAGGTCGACGCCCAGCTGGCGCGGCTGGCCGACGCCGACCACCTCGCCACCGACGGACACGTCGAGGTGTACGAGGATGTACACCGGGGGCTGCGCGACGCGCTCACCGCGCTCGACGCCCGCCCGGGACCTCCGGTGCCCCCGCCCTCGCACCAACAGACGCCGTCACCGGCGTACCGACACAGGAGCTGAACCGAACGTGGCAGGAGTCGCACGTCGCCGTCTGGACGCGGAGCTGGTCCGCCGGAAGCTCGCGCGTTCGCGTGAGCACGCCAGCCAGCTGATCGCCGCCGGGCGGGTCACCGTCGGCAAGACCGTGGCGACCAAGGCGGCCACCCAGGTGGAGACCGCCGCCGCGATCGTGGTCCAGGCCGACGACAGCGACCCGGACTACGTCTCCCGGGGCGGCCACAAGCTCGCCGGCGCGCTCGACGCGTTCGTCCCGCAGGGGCTCGTCGTCGAGGGCCGGCGCGCGCTGGACGCCGGCGCCTCCACCGGCGGCTTCACCGACGTCCTGCTGCGCGCGGGCGCCGCACACGTCGTCGCCGTGGACGTGGGATACGGACAGCTCGCCTGGTCTCTGCAGAGCGATGAACGCGTCACCGTCAAGGACCGTACGAACGTACGCGAGTTGACGCTCGAGGCGATCGATGGGGAGCCTGTGGATCTTGTCGTGGGTGATCTGTCCTTCATCCCGCTCGGGCTGGTGCTGCCGGCCCTCAAGCGGTGCGTGAAGCCGGACGCCGACCTGGTGATGATGGTCAAGCCGCAGTTCGAGGTGGGCAAGGAGCGGCTCGGCAGCGGGGGTGTCGTACGGAGTCCGCAGCTGCGCGCGGAGGCCGTGCGGGGAGTGGCCGAGAAGGCCTGGGAGCTGGGGCTCGGGGTGCAAGGTGTCACCGCCAGCCCGCTGCCCGGCCCCTCGGGGAACGTCGAGTACTTTCTCTGGCTGCGGGCGGGGGCACCCCAGGTGGACCCGGCCGACGTCGACCGTGCAGTGGCGGAGGGGCCGCGTTGACACAGAACCTGGCGCGTACTGTTTTCCTGCTTGCCCACACCGGGCGGCCCGCGGCGATCCGCAGTGCGGAACTCGTCGTCAAGGGCCTGCTGCGGCACGGCATCGGGGTGCGGGTGCTGGAGGAGGAGGCGCGCGACCTGCCGCTGCCGGACGAGGTGCAGCTGGTCAAGGAGGCCACCCCGCAGTGCCTCGACGGGTGCGAGCTGCTGATCGTGCTCGGCGGCGACGGCACGCTGCTGCGGGGTGCCGAGTTCGCGCGGGCCTCCGGGGTACCGATGCTCGGCGTCAACCTCGGACGGGTGGGGTTCCTCGCGGAGGCCGAACGGGACGACCTCGATCGGGTGGTCGACCGGGTGGTGGCACGCTCCTACGAGGTCGAGGAGCGGATGACCGTCGATGTCGTCGTGCACCGCAACGGGGACATCGTGCACACGGACTGGGCGCTGAACGAGGCGGCCGTGCAGAAGGCCGGTGCCGAGAAGCTGCTGGAAGTCGTGCTGGAGATCGACGGGCGGCCGGTGTCGGAGTTCGGGTGCGACGGGGTGATCCTCTCCACGCCCACCGGGTCCACGGCGTACGCCTTCTCCGCGGGCGGGCCGGTGGTGTGGCCCGAGGTGGAGGCGCTGCTGATGGTGCCGATCAGTGCGCATGCGCTGTTCGCCAAGCCGCTGGTCACGTCGCCGGATTCGGTGCTCGCCGTGGAGGTGCTGCCGCACATCCCGCCGGGGGTCCTGTGGTGTGACGGGCGGCGGACCGTGGAGCTGCCGCCCGGGGCGCGGGTGGAGGTGCGACGGGGGGCCGTGCCGGTGCGGCTGGCCCGGCTGCACCATTCGTCGTTCACGGATCGGTTGGTGGCGAAATTCGCGTTGCCGACGACCGGGTGGCGAGGGGCGCCTCACTAGAAAGAGCGGCCTGTGTGCACTCCCCGCCCCGGACCTCGTATGGTCTGTTCCGTGTTGGAGGAGATGCGGATACGGTCGCTCGGGGTCATCGACGATGCCGTCGTCGAACTGTCGCCCGGGTTCACCGCCGTCACCGGTGAGACGGGTGCGGGCAAGACCATGGTGGTCACCAGCCTGGGGCTGCTGCTCGGTGGACGGGCGGACCCGGCGCTCGTGCGGATCGGCGCCGGGAAAGCGGTCGTGGAGGGGCGGGTCACCGTCCCCGCGGACGCCGCCGCCGCCGTACGCGCCGAGGAGGCCGGGGCCGAGCTGGACGACGGGGCCCTGCTGATCAGCCGTACCGTTTCCGCCGAGGGTCGCTCCCGGGCGCACCTGGGCGGGCGCAGCGTCCCTGTGGGGCTGCTGGCCGAGCTGGCCGACGACCTGGTGGCCGTGCACGGGCAGACCGACCAGCAGGGGCTGCTGAAACTGTCCCGGCAGCGGCAGGCCCTGGACCGGTACGCGGGCGACGCCGTCGCCGTGCCGCTCGCCAAGTACTCCGAGGCCTACCGGCGGCTGCGGGCCGTCTCCGCCGAGCTGGAGGAGATCGTCACGCGCGCGCGTGAGCGGGCACAGGAAGCCGACATGCTGCGGTACGGACTGGAGGAGATCGCCGCCGTCGAGCCGCGGGCCGGGGAGGACGTCGAGCTGGCCGAGGAGGCCGAGCGGCTGGGGCACGCGGAGGCGCTGTCGTCCGCCGCGACGGCCGCGCACGCCGCTCTCGCGGGCAATCCCGAGGACCCCGAGGGGATCGACGCGTCGACGCTCGTCGCGGGCGCGCACCGGGCGCTGGAGGCCGTGCGCTCGCACGATCCGGCGCTGGCCTCGCTCGCCGACCGGATCGGGGAGATCGGGATCCTGCTCGGCGACGTCGCCGGGGAGCTGGCGGGCTACGCCGACGACCTCGACGCCGATCCGCTGCGGCTGGCCGCCGTCGAGGAGCGCCGGGCCGCCCTGACCGCCCTCACCCGGAAGTACGGCGACGACGTCAATGCCGTCCTCGCCTGGGCCGAGCAGAGTGCCGCGCGGCTGACGGAGCTGGACGGCGACGACGAGCGGATCGATGAGCTGACCGCCGAGCGGGACGCGCTGCGGACCGAACTGGGCGGTCTGGCACAGGCGTTGACGGATGCGCGGACGGAGGCCGCCGAGCGGTTCGCCGCCGCCGTGACCGCCGAGCTGGCCTCGCTGGCGATGCCCCACGCGCGCGTGTCCTTCGACATCCGCCAGACCGAGGACCCGGAGGGTGTCGAGGTCGGCGGGCGTACCGTGGCCTACGGGCCGTCGGGCGTCGACGAGGTCGAGCTGCTGCTCGCCCCGCACCCGGGCGCGCCGCCGCGGCCCATCGCCAAGGGTGCGTCCGGCGGTGAGCTGTCCCGCGTGATGCTCGCCGTCGAGGTCGTCTTCGCGGGCACGGATCCCGTGCCGACCTATCTCTTCGACGAGGTCGACGCCGGTGTCGGCGGCAAGGCCGCGGTCGAGATCGGGCGGCGGCTGGCGAAGCTCGCCAGGACCGCGCAGGTCGTCGTGGTCACCCACCTGCCCCAGGTCGCCGCCTTCGCCGACCGGCAGCTGCTGGTCGAGAAGACCAACGACGGGTCGGTCACCCGCTCCGGCGTGAAGGTGCTGGAGGGCGAGGAGCGCGTCCGCGAGCTGTCCCGGATGCTGGCCGGCCAGGAGGACTCCGAGACGGCCCGGGCGCACGCGGAGGAACTGCTGGCCACGGCGCGGGCCGAGCTGTAGGCGGGTTCCGGCCCGGGGGCGGGTTCTAGGGTGGCGGGATGATCGTCCAGCGAAAGTCCCGCTCGTTCCTGCTGTCCGCCGCGCTCACCCGGGCCGGCCAGGCCCTGCTCCGTTGCAGTGCGCCCGGCGGACGGGAGCGCTGGGAGCGGAAGAACCACGCGGGCCGGCCCGTCGGGCTGTACGCCGGCCCCGCCTCCGCCGTCTCGGTCGCCGTAGCGGCCGGGCGGGCGCACCCCGGTGCCGGGCTCGCCGTGCTGGCGGCCGGGGTGTGCGGGGCGTACGACGATGTCGCCGGGGCCGGGGATCCGCGCCGTGGGTTCCGGGCACACCTGGGGGCCCTGCGGGACGGGGAGGTCACCAGCGGGGCCGTGAAGCTGTTCGGGATATCGGCGGCCGGGCTGGTGGCCGGCGCGCTGATGAAGGAGCGGTTCCTCGACAAGGTGCTCGCCGGTGTCGTCATCGCCGGGGCCGCGCACGTCGTCAACCTCCTCGATGTACGGCCCGGCCGGGCGGCCGGTGCCGTGCTCGCACTCGGGGCGCCGGGTCTGCTGCGCAGCGGCCCGGCGGGGGAGCTGGCCGCCGCCGTCGTTGGCGCCGCCGCGGCCGTCCTGCCCGAGGACCTCGGCGAGCGCACGATGATCGGGGACACGGGGGCGCACGCCCTCGGCGCGGCGCTGGGGGCGGCCGTCGTGGCCGGCAATCAGCGCCCCGCCCTTCTCGCGCACGCCGTCGCGGTCGTCGCGGCCACGGTCCAGGGGGACCGGGTGAGCGCCTGGGCGCGGGCGCTGTGAGCGTCTGACCTTGCCGTATGCGGTGGGGGCCGGTCGTCCGTGCCGGGGTGTCGCTCACCCGTGTGGGTGACATGCTCCGGCGCATTGCCCCGGCCCGCCGCACTGTGCGCCCGCCGGATTTCCCGTAACGGCCGGTTCCCCTGGCATGCTTGAGGGAACACGGTCCGCGCGGGAGGCGCGCGGGGTACGTCCTTCCGCCCCCCTGAGCCCGCTACCTTCTGTACGTTTCCTCGTGACCGCCCACGCAGAACCAGGAGCGCCGGCCCCGTGACCCCTCTGAGCAGCAACGCACCGCACGGCCAGTCGCCGCTGCGCACCGTGCAGGTGCTGGGCGGAGGCAACGCCGGCAGCAGTGCGCATGTGCGCTCGCTGGCCGAGGGGCTCGTGGCGAGGGGCGTGCGGGTCACGGTGTGCGCCCCCGTCGAGGCCGACCGCGCCTACGACTTCACCGCCGCCGGCGCCGAACATGTGCACGTGCCTCGCAGCAGCGACCCCGTCTCGGTGGCCGCACTGCGGACGGCCTGCGCGCACGCCGACCTGGTGCACGCGCACGGGCTGCACGCCTCCTTCCGCGCCGTCCTCGCGCTCAGCGGCCGGCGCACCCCGCTGGTGGTCACCTGGCACAACCGGGCGCAGGCGGAGGGCCCCCGAGCGCATCTGCTGCGGTTGCTGGAACGGCGGGTGATGCGCACGGCGGCCGTGGTCCTCGGCACCAGCCCCGACCTGGTGGACCGGGCCCGGCGGACGGGGGCGCGGGACGCCCGGCTCGCCGCCGTCGGCCTGCCGGGGCAGCGCCGTCCGGTCGTCCTCGACGACCCCGACCGGCTGCGTCCCAAGGTCCGGGCCGAACTCGGTGCCACCGGACGCCCGTTGCTCATCGCGGTCGGCTCCCTCGACCGGCAGCGCGGCTACGACGTCCTGCTCGACGCGGCCCGCGCCTGGCGGGACCTGGACCCCGTGCCGCTGGTCGTCATCGCCGGGGAAGGGCCGCTGCGTGGGGCGCTGCTGCGGCGGATCGAGGACGAGGAGCTGCCGGTGCGGCTCATCGGGCACCGCGAGGACGTGCCCGAGCTGCTCGCCGCCGCCGATCTGGCGCTGCTGACCAGCAGTTGGGAATCCCGGTCCGTGCTCGCCCAGGAGGCGCTGTACGCGCGCGTGCCGCTCGTCGCGACCCGGGTCGGCGGCATCCCCGACCTCGTCGGCGACGCGGCCGAACTCGTCCCGTACGGCGACCCGGCGGCGCTCGCGGACACCGTCGTACGGCTCCTGGGGGACCCGGAGCGCCGGGAGGAGCTGTGCGAACGGGGCGTGCGGCAGGCCGCCGGGTGGCCGACCGAGGACGAGACGGTCGCCCAAGTGCTCAGCGTGTACGACGAGTTGACGCAGCCCAGGCCCCTGGCCTAGGGGGTGCCGACCGGCCTGATCCAAACGACACCCCCTAGGGCACGTGCCTGCGGGCCCTGAGTGCCAGGCTCAACGCCAGGACCGTCTGCGGATCGTCGAGGTCGGTGCCCAGCAACTCCCCGATCCGCGCGAGCCGGTTGTAGAGGGTCTGTCGGTTGAGGTGCAGTTCGCGGGCGGTCTCGGCCTTGCGCCCCGCGTGCGCCAGATAGGTCTCCAGGGTCGGCAGCAGCGGCGGCTTGGAGCGGTGGTCGTGGTCGCGCAGCGGGCCGATCGCACGGTCCACGAACGCGGCGAGGTCCGGATGGTCGCGCAGCCGCCACATCAGCAGGTCGATGTCGAGGCGGCGGGCGTCGTACCAGGGCCGGTCGGTCAGGCCCTGGGCCGCCGTCGCCGTCTCCGCCGCGTGCCGCAGCCCGGCCGACGCGGCCGCCCAGCCGCCCGCCACACCGACGACCACCACCGGCGGCGGCGAGCCCGGCCGGCGCATCCCGGCCCGCTCCACGCCCGCCCGCAGCGCCGCCGCCACCCGGTCCGCGACCGCCGGGCGCTCCGGCTCCGAGCGCAGCCCGACCAGCACCAGCACCCGGCCCTCCACCGGCCGCACGCCCAGCAGCACCGGCACCCCCACCGCGGCCAGCTCCTCGGAGACCGCCCGCGCCAGCACCGCCCAGCCTCCGCCGGGGGAGAGGGAGTCGCCGATCCGCATCACCACCGGCAGCAGCGGGCTGTCGCCGGGCTTGAAGCCGAGCACCCGGGCCTGCGCGGGGGCGTCCTCCGCAGCGATACGGCCCTCGGCGAGATCGGTGAGGAAGTCACCACGCCCCCGGGCGGCCAGCTCCTCCTCCTGCCGGGCCTGCATCAGCACCACGGCCAGGATGCCCGCGGCCCGCTCGGCGGCGATCCGGTGGACCGGCGCCAGGGCCCCGCGGACCGGCAGCAGGACCAGCCGGGCCCGCACCGAGCCCGCCGTACCGGGACCGCCGCCCGGCACATCCACCAGCACCGAGCCGGCGGGCGGCGGCGCGTCCTTCTGCGGACCGCGCAGCCCCTCCCACACCTGCAGCGGGTCCGCGCCCTCGGGCCCCTCCCCGGCGGCGTACAGCAGGCGGCCGTCGGACGTCTCCAGGAACACCGGGTTGCCGCTGAAGTCCGCCAGGATCCCCAGCACCTGCGGCACCCCGCCGCCGCCCAGCAGCGCCTCGGTGCAGCGCCGGTGCACTTCCTCGGCCCGCTGCAGCAGGGCGTAGTGGCCGTTGACGATCTCGGTGTGGATCTCCTCGGTCACCGTCACGAACGGCACCTCGCGGTGCAGCTGCACCAGCGGGAGTCCGGCGCTGCGTGCGGTGTCCACCAGTGCGGCGGGCAGCCGCGTGAAGCGCGGGCCCAGCTCCACCACCAGAGCGGCGATCCCGCGCTCGGCGAGGGTGCGCACGAACGCCCGCTGCTCGGCCGGGCGGGTACCGAGTCCGTAGCCGGTGGTGAGCAGCAGTTCGCCGCCCTTGAGCAGCGAGGCGATGTTCGGCACCTCGCCCGCGTGCACCCAGCGCACCGTGCGCCCCAGCCGGTCGGCACCCGCGAGGATCTCCGGCAGCCCGCTGCGCAGTCCGGGCAGTTCCAGCGCCCGCTGAAGGGTGATCCCGGCGCCCTGGGTGTCGAGTCGGTTGTCCGTACGGCTGTCCATGCAGCGGACGCTACCTGCGCAAACGTCCGCGGGACAGCTCTGCGCTAGATCGGCCGGATGTTGTGGTTGAAGCGGAAGACGTTGTCGGGGTCCCAGCGCCGCTTGACCTTCTCCAGCCGCAGCAGGTTGCCTGCGCCCAGGCCCGCCCGGACGCGTTCGGGTCCCTCGTCGCCGACGAGATCGAGGGGGACGGCACCGGTGCTCCACGGCCGTACATCGGCGCACGCGTCCCGCACCCAGGCGAGAGCACGCTGGTCATCGGCCGGGTCCGTCCAGCGGGCGAAGGGGTGCAGCAGCCAGGGCGCGTCCCGGTACGGCACCGGGTACGCGGCCGGCCCGGTGACGACCGCACCGCCCAGCGGCAGGAGCATGTGCCGGAAGCCGCCCGGCACCGGCACCGCCTGCGCTCGGGCGCAGAAGACGTCCACCAGCGCGTCCGGCAGGTCCATCAGGCACTCCGCCGACCAGTGGGCCCGCCCGCCCGTCGCGCACAGCCGACCTTGCGCCTCGGCACCGGTCAGCTCCGCGGTGTGCGGCAGTGCCAGCAGCGGTTCGGTGAGTCGGCGCAACCCCGCCTCCCCACCCGCATACGTCAGCAGCGCGCCGCACAGCGCCCGGTCCAGGGCCGGATACAGCACCGCGCCGCCCACCTCGTCCGGGCCGGTACGGATGATCTCGCGGAAGGTGCGGACCACGTCCGGGCCGAATTCCGGCAGGCACAGCAGCAGCATCACCGAGAACTGGGGCAGCTCGTGCAGCCCCAGCGTGAGTGCCGTCGCGACGCCGAAGTTGCCGCCCCCGCCGTGCAGCGCCCAGAACAGCTCGGGGTTGTCGTCGGCGCTGGCGTGCACCCGCTCGGCGTCGGCGGTCACCAGCTCCACCCCGATGAGGTCGTCCACGGCGAGACCGAAGGCACGGTCCAGCCGGCCGGTGCCGCCGCCGAGCACGAAGCCGCAGACGCCGGTCCCGGCCATTCGGCAGCCGGTGGCCGCCAGGCCGTGGGGCCGGGTCGCCCGGTCGAGGTCGTCCGTCGTGGCCCCGCCCTCGACCCGGGCCGCCTCGGCCACCGGATCGACGGTCACGCCCCGCATCCGGCGCAGATCCACCAGGAGCGCGCCGTCGACCCGGGCCCCCGCCAGGCCGTATCCGCCGCCGCGCACCGCGATGCGCAGGTCCAGCTCGCGTGCGAAGCGGACGGCCCGGACCACGTCGGCCGCGTGCGCGCACTGCGCGATCACGGCCGGGCGAGGGTCGGCCATGGCGTTGAGGACGCCGCGGGTGTCGTCGTAACCCGGGTCGTCCGGGGCGAACACGTCACCGGACAGATCCTCGCGGAGCGCGGCGAGTGCCGCGCCCGCCCTGGCACGGGCAGCCATGGCAGCCCCCTTCCGGACAGGGTGCTGCTGTCAGCCTAGGCGGACCGCTCAGCCCCCGTACGCCCCGGACGCCGTGAGCCGCAGTGCCGTGTCGATCAGCGGCACATGGCTGAACGCCTGCGGGAAGTTGCCCACCTGCCGTTGCAGACGCGGATCCCACTCCTCCGCCAGCAGACCGAGGTCGTTGCGCAGCGCGAGCAGCTTTTCGAAGAGCTTGCGGGCCTCGTCCACGCGGCCGATCATCGCCAGGTCGTCGGCCATCCAGAAGGAGCAGGCCAGGAAGGCGCCCTCGTCGCCCGGCAGGCCGTCGACGCCCGCGTGGTCGCCCTCCGTCGGGTAGCGCAGGATGAACCCGTCCTGGGTGGACAGCTCGCGCTGGATGGCTTCGATGGTGCCGATCACCCGCTTGTCGTCCGGCGGCAGGAAGCCCATCTGCGGGATGAGCAGCAGCGAGGCGTCCAGCTCCTGGGACCCGTAGGACTGCGTGAAGGTGTTGCGCTCCTTGTCGTAGCCCTTCTCGCACACGTCCCGGTGGATGTCGTCGCGCAGTTCCTTCCAGCGCTCCAGCGGGCCGTCCGCGTCCCCGGACTCGATCAGCTTGATGGTGCGGTCCACCGCGACCCAGGCCATCACCTTGGAGTGCACGAAGTGCCGGCGCGGACCGCGCACCTCCCAGATGCCCTCGTCCGGCTCCTGCCAGTGGTCCTCCAGATAGCGGATCAGCTTCAGCTGGAGCAGGGAGGCGTAGTCGTGGCGGGCCAGGCCCGTCATGTGGGCCAGGTGCAGGGCCTCGGTGACCTCGCCGTACACGTCCAGCTGGAGCTGGTGCGCCGCGCCGTTGCCGACCCGGACCGGGGCGGAGTTCTCGTAGCCCGGCAGCCAGTCCAGCTCGGCCTCGCCCAGCTCGCGTTCGCCCGCGAGGCCGTACATGATCTGCAGGTTCTCGGGGTCGCCGGCGACCGCGCGCAGCAGCCACTCGCGCCAGGCGCGGGCCTCCTCGCGGTAGCCGGTGCGCAGGAGGGACGACAGGGTGATCGCTGCGTCGCGCAGCCAGGTGTAGCGGTAGTCCCAGTTGCGCACGCCGCCGATGTCCTCCGGCAGCGAGGTCGTCGGCGCGGCGACGATGCCACCCGTGGGTGCGTACGTCAGGGCCTTCAGGGTGATCAGCGAACGGACCACCGCCTCGCGGTAGGGCCCGTGGTACGTACAGTGCTCGACCCACTCGCGCCAGAACTCCTCCGTCGCCTCCAGCGAGGCCTCCGGCTCCGGCAGCGACGGCGGCTCGCTGTGCGAGGGCTGCCACGAGATCGTGAACGCGATCCGGTCACCCGGGGCGACGGTGAAGTCGGCGTACGTCGTCAGCGACTTTCCGTAGGTCTCGGCCTCGGTGTCGAACCACACCGAGTCCGGTCCGGCGACCGCCACCGTGCGGCCCTCGTGCTTGTGCACCCAGGGCACGACACGGCCGTAGGAGAACCGCATGCGCAGGGCCGAGCGCATCGGCACCCGGCCGGTGACGCCCTCGACGATCCGGATCAGCTGCGGCGCGCCCTCACGCGGGGGCATGAAATCGGTCACGCGGACCGTACCGCGCGGGGTGTCCCACTCCGACTCCAGGATCAGCGAGTCGCCCCGGTAGTTGCGCCGGGTGGCCGTGGGCGGCTGCACGTCGGCCGCGTGGGCCGGGCCGAGCCGCCAGAAACCGTGTTCCTCGGTGCCCAGCAGGCCGGCGAAGATGGCATGCGAGTCGAAGCGGGGCAGGCACAGCCAGTCCACCGTGCCGTCCCGGCAGACCAGTGCTGCGGTCTGCATGTCTCCGATGAGTGCGTAGTCTTCGATGCGCCCGGCCACGTGCAACTCCAGTCGAACGGCCACGTCACCCCCGCGCAGGGGGCTGTCGCTAGTGCGGTCAAGGGGTCGTTGTTATGCGTCGTTGAGCGGTGAAGCAAAGCAGCCCGCCGAGCCCTGAGGCAATACGACAGTCTTTGCTCAACGAACTGCCGCGCTCTCGTTGTTCCGGGTGGTGCAGGCGGGGGTGTGCCGTCGTTCCGGCCGGGCTCGGCAGCGAGTGTCCGAGCAGGATACGACGCACGTAGATGATCTGCGTGCCGCTCCGGGCAACCCGTGTGAGCCGAACGGGTGAGCAGCAGGTGATAACCATGTGACCTGTGTGTGCCCGTGATGACACATGAGGCGACGTTTCCCGGGCCGGGGCCCGGCAGCGGGCGGTGGGGCGAGCGGCCCGTGCCCGGGTGAGCGCGGAGCGTGGCCGGAAGCCATCTCCTCCAGGCGCTGATACCCTGGTAGCCCGTGGACCGGTGGGCCCCAAAGGAAAAAGGCGTCCCCCGAACCGCAGCGACGGCACCCCCGGAGATCTCCGGGACGGCAGCCGCACCGCACGACAGATCGCGACCACGGGAGCCCCCTCTTGGCCATGCCGCCCGCTGCTTTTCGAAACAGCACAGCCACGACGACCAAGCACATCTTCGTCACCGGGGGTGTCGCCTCCTCGCTCGGCAAGGGCCTGACCGCCTCCAGCCTGGGCATGCTGCTCAAGGCCCGCGGCCTGCGCGTCGTGATGCAGAAGCTGGATCCGTACCTGAACGTCGATCCGGGCACCATGAACCCCTTCCAGCACGGTGAGGTCTTCGTCACCAACGACGGCGCCGAGACCGACCTCGACATCGGACACTACGAGCGCTTCCTCGACCGCGACTTGGACGGCTCCGCCAACGTCACCACCGGCCAGGTGTACTCGACCGTGATCGCCAAGGAGCGGCGCGGCGAGTACCTGGGCGACACCGTGCAGGTCATCCCGCACATCACCAATGAGATCAAGCACCGCATCCGGCGCATGGCCACCGACGAGGTGGACGTCGTCATCACCGAGGTCGGCGGCACCGTCGGCGACATCGAGTCGCTGCCGTTCCTGGAGACCGTCCGCCAGGTCCGCCACGAGGTCGGCCGGGACAACGTCTTCGTCGTGCACATCTCGCTGCTGCCGTACATCGGCCCGTCCGGCGAGCTGAAGACCAAGCCGACCCAGCACTCCGTCGCCGCGCTGCGCAACATCGGTATCCAGCCCGACGCGATCGTGCTGCGCTGCGACCGCGAGGTCCCGACCGCGATCAAGCGGAAGATCTCGCTGATGTGCGACGTCGACGAGGCCGCCGTGGTCGCCTGCCCGGACGCCCGCTCGATCTACGACATCCCGAAGGTCGTGCACTCCGAGGGCCTGGACGCCTACGTCGTGCGCAAGCTCGACCTGCCGTTCCGTGACGTCGACTGGACGACCTGGGACGACCTGCTGGACCGCGTCCACAACCCCGACCACGAGATCACCCTCGCCCTGGTCGGCAAGTACATCGACCTGCCCGACGCCTACCTGTCGGTGACCGAGGCGCTGCGCGCCGGCGGCTTCGCCAACCGCGCCCGCGTGAAGATCAAGTGGGTCACCTCGGACGACTGCAAGACCCCGGCCGGCGCCAAGGCCCAGCTCGGCGACGTCGACGGCATCTGCATCCCCGGCGGCTTCGGCGACCGCGGGGTGCTCGGCAAGGTCGGCGCGATCCGCTTCGCCCGCGAGAACAAGATCCCGCTGCTCGGTCTCTGCCTGGGCCTGCAGTGCATCGTGATCGAGGCCGCGCGGAACCTGGCCGACATCCCGGACGCCAATTCCACCGAGTTCGATCCGGCCACCGGCCACCCGGTCATCTCCACCATGGCCGAGCAGCTGGACATCGTCGCCGGTGAGGGCGACATGGGCGGCACCATGCGGCTCGGCATGTACCCGGCCAAGCTCGCCGAGGGCTCGATCGTGCGCGAGGTGTACGACGGCAAGGAGTACATCGAGGAGCGGCACCGCCACCGCTACGAGGTGAACAACGCCTATCGCGCGGAGCTGGAGAAGAAGGCCGGAATCCTGTTCTCGGGCACCTCGCCGGACGGCAAGCTGGTCGAGTACGTGGAGTACCCGCGTGACGTCCACCCCTACCTGGTCGCCACGCAGGCGCACCCCGAGCTGCGCTCGCGGCCGACGCGTCCGCACCCGCTGTTCGCCGGCCTGGTGAAGGCCGCTGTCGAGCGGAAGATCTCGCAGTAACACAAGAGTTGTACGGTGGCCGGGGCGCGCGGGTTCAGAACGATCGCGCCCCGGCCGCTTTGTGCACATGTGGGGAAGGACAGGGCATGACGATCAAGGACACCGCCGAGGCGTGGGAGATCCGGGCGACGGAGACGCCCTTCACCGGCAACAAGACCTCCGTGCGCACCGACGAGGTGGTCATGCCCGACGGCTCGGTGGCCCGCCGCGACTACCAGGTCCACCCCGGTTCGGTCGCCGTTCTCGCCCTGGACGAGGAGGACCGGGTACTGCTCATCAACCAGTACCGCCACCCGGTGCGGTACAGGCTGTGGGAGATCCCGGCCGGCCTGCTCGACGTACCCGGTGAGAACCCGCTGCACGCCGCCCAGCGCGAGCTGTACGAGGAGGCGCACGTCAAGGCCGAGGACTGGCGGGTGCTGACCGACGTCTACACCACGCCCGGCGGCTGCGACGAGGCCGTACGGATCTTCCTCGCCCGTGACCTGTCCGCGGCCGAGGGCGAGCGGTTCGCGGCGGAGCACGAGGAGACCGACATGGAGCAGGCGCGCGTACCGGTCGAGGAACTGGTGCGCCGCGTCCTGGCCGGCGACGTGCACAACAACTGCCTGGTCGTCGGCGTCCTCTCGCTGGTGGCCGCCCGCAGCGGCGACGGCCTCGACGCACTGCGCCCGGCCGACGCGCCCTGGCCGGCCCGCCCCTTCACGCCCTGAACAGCACCCGTACGGCGTAGTGGTGTGACGATCGCCTGATCCGATCAGGGGACCCGTCCGCCACGCTCCTCCCGGCACGTCGCAGAGCGTGAACTAGGCTCCTCGCGAGCGAGCCAATGAAGGCGCACGCCCGTACCGGGAGGGTCCGGCGGGCCTGCGCGTGCGGTGGGACGGGAGTGTGGCCCGTGACGGATCAGGCGGTGGGCACAGGCTTCGTGCGGCTGTCGGCGCACGCGGACGACCGTTTCCTGGGCCGTACAAGGGAGTTGAAGGAACTGCGCGCCGACATCGAGCGCGCGGGCCTGGACACCCTCTCCGGCCGCAAGGCACCCCGCGCGCGCGTGCTGCTGATCGCGGGCCGCCCCGGCTCCGGCCGCACCGCCCTCGCCGAGGAACTCGTACGGCAGGTGGCGGACCGTTACCCCGACGGGGTGCTGCGGGCCCGGCTCAGCGACCCCGACGGCAGTCCCGTCCCGGTCGCGCGCACCGCCCGCGAGCTGCTCGCCGCGTTGGACCTGCCCGCCCCGGCCGGCGCGGCCGAGGACGACCTGACCGAGGCGCTGCGCACCGCCCTCGCCGACCGCCGTGCCCTGCTCCTCCTGGACGACGCGGCCGGCGCCGAGCAGGTCGACGCACTGCTCCCGGAAGCCCCGGACTGCCTGGTGGTGGCCGTCTCCTCGGGCCCGCTCACCGGTATCGCGGACGTCCGGCCCTGCACCCTGGGCGGCCTGGACACCAAGTCCGCGGTGGAACTGCTCACCCGCTACACCGGCGCGGTCCGCATCACGGTCGACCCGCGCTCCGCCGAGAGCCTGGTCGAGGCCTGCCAGGGCCACCCGGCCGCGCTGGTCCTGGCCGGCGGCTGGCTCGCCGCCCGCCCCAAGTCCGCCATCTCCGACCTCGCCAAACGGCTGCACACCGCCGACGACGGCACCGACGGCACCCCGCTGGCCCGCATGTTCCGGCACGTCCGCAGCGAGCTGCCCGGCCCGGCCGCCCGGATGCTGCCCCTGCTCTCCCTCGCCCCGGCCGGCCTGATCGACCCGCACACGGCCTCGGCCCTCGCCGGCTGCTCGGTCGGCGCGGCCCGCGCCGTGCTGGACGACTTCGTCACCCTCGGCCTGCTGCGCGCCGTGGACGCCCCGCTGCCCCTCTACGACGTCCCCGGCTGTCTGCACCCGCTGCTGCGCGCCCTCGCCGAGAACCACGAGCGGCCCGCGGAGCTGCAGCTGGCCCGGGCCCGGATGCTGGAGCGGACCGTACGGCTGCTGCAGTCCTGCCGGGCGATCACCGAGACGGACAGCCCGCAGGCCCGGGAGAAGCTGAGCGCGATGCCCCGCGAGCTGCGCTTCCCGAATCCCCGCGCGGCAGCCGACTGGCTGCGCATCCGCCGGCCGGCGCTGCTGGCGTCCGCGCGTCTCGCGGTGGCCGACGGCGAGCTGGACACCTTGGCCCGGCGGCTGATGTCCCAGCTGGTCAGGGCCCTGGTCGCGCATGTCGGCACGCAGGCCGCGGCCGCCGATCTGTACGACGTGCACAGCCTCGTCCTGGATGTCGCCGAGCGGCGCGGCCTGGTCCGGGAGAAGGCCGCGGCGCTGCTGAACCTCGGCGATGTGGACGCGCAGACCGGCCGTACCCGGGCCGCGCTGGCACGGTACCGGCTGGCTCTGGACGCCGGACGCAGGGCGAATGACCCGTACGCCACCGGTCGCGCAATGGAATCCGTAGGTGGCGCGTACCAGGAGCTGGGGGACTACGACCGGGCCGCCGACTGGTTCGGCCGGGCCCTCGCCGAGCGGCTGGCCCGAGGTGAGCGCGAGCAGGTGGCCCGGCTGTACGGCCGGATCGCCGCCACGCACACCTACGCGGGCCGCTACGGCGAGGCCGTCAGGAACTGGCGGGCCGCCGTCGCCGGCCACCGCCGGAGCGGCGATGTCGCGGCTCACGCGCGGGCGTTGAGCGAGCTGGCCCGGGTGCAGGAGTACGCCGGGCGGTTCGAGGAGTCGCTGCGCACCTGCCAGGAGGCGGTGGAGTGGGCGCGCCGCGCCGAGGACGTCCGGTTGCAGGCCGCGGTGCAGCTGAGGCTGGCCGACACCCTGGAGCACCTCGGCGACCCCACCGCCGCCCGTCTGCACCGCGCGGCGGCCGGGCGCATGCTGGACGAGGAGACCCAGAACAGCGAGGCAAGCCCGAATCAAGACGCTAACGCCTGCGAAATCCGCAGTACATCCAGTGAAGATTGATGCAATGAAAGGCTAGACAGGCGGAACGCCTTCATTAAACTGGCTCTGCCGCACGTTCTCCTGCGGTGTCTCCCGGTGTGCCCTGCATGCCTGGGTATGTCTTGTAATGCACCCCCCATACCCTCTGAGCCAAGGACCGTGATCGACGTGAAGGTCGGCATCCCCCGCGAGGTCAAGAACAACGAGTTCCGGGTGGCCATCACCCCCGCCGGTGTGCACGAGCTGGTGCGCAACGGCCACCAGGTCGTCATCGAGCGGGGTGCCGGCCTCGGCTCCTCGATCACGGACGAGGAGTACGTCTCCGCCGGTGCCGGGATCCTCGACACCGCCGACGAGGTGTGGGCCGCCGCCGACCTGCTGCTGAAGGTCAAGGAGCCCATCGCGGAGGAGTACCACCGCCTCCGCAAGGACCAGATCCTCTTCACCTACCTGCACCTGGCCGCCTCCAAGGAGTGCACGGACGCGCTCATCGAGTCCGGCACCACGGCCATCGCCTACGAGACCGTCGAGCTGCCCAACCGTGCGCTGCCGCTGCTCGCCCCGATGTCCGAGGTCGCGGGCCGCCTCGCCCCGCAGGTCGGCGCCTACCACCTGATGCGCGCGGCCGGCGGCCGTGGCGTGCTGCCGGGCGGCGTTCCGGGCGTGACCCCGGCCAAGTGCGTGGTCATCGGCGGCGGTGTCTCCGGCTGGAACGCCACCCAGGTCGCCGTCGGCATGGGCTTCGACGTGACCCTGCTCGACCGCGACATCAACAAGCTGCGCGAGGCCGACAAGATCTTCGGTACGAAGGTCAAGGCGATCATGTCCAACTCCTTCGAGCTGGAGAAGGCCGTCCTCGACGCCGACCTCGTCATCGGTGCGGTCCTCATCCCGGGCGCCAAGGCCCCGAAGCTGGTCACGAACGAGCTGGTGGCCCGCATGAAGCCCGGAAGTGTTCTTGTCGACATCGCGATCGACCAGGGCGGCTGCTTCGAGGACTCCCACCCGACGACGCACGCCGAGCCGACCTTCCAGGTGCACAACTCGGTCTTCTACTGCGTCGCCAACATGCCCGGCGCGGTGCCCAACACCTCCACCAACGCCCTCACCAACGCGACGCTGCCGTACATCGTCTCCCTCGCCAACAACGGCTGGGTCGAGGCGCTGCGCCGCGACGCCGCGCTCGCCAAGGGTCTCAACACCCATGACGGCAAGGTCGTTTACAAGGAGGTCGCAGAGGCGCACGGTCTGGAGCACGTGGAACTGGAGTCCCTGCTCGGCTGACGCCCGACCGAGTCCTGTGACCTGATGAATCGCTAAGTCACCATCAGGTAAAAGGCGATTCGTCAACACACCTCGTCAACCCCGCGCACCCGGCCGGACCTTGCCCGACAAGGTCCGGCCGGATGTGTGTATGGTCACTTTGCGACTCTCGGTCAACTCGCCTCGAACGTAACCCTTCGACCGATTCGCACACCGGTGAAACCTGCTGTGCGACGGCCGTACGCCCTTGACAGCGGGATGTTTCATTGCCGACACATCCTGCCGGGTCCGGCGGATTGTGTTGCTGCGGACCGCCGACACGCCATAGAGTCGCCAACCGTCGGCATGGTGCCACGCTGACCTTGTCTAGAAGTTTCCTGGTCACCAAGGAGGTAAGACGACTTGTGAATGAGTCGACATTTTCTCCCGGGGGTGGTCAACCAGGAATGCCTGCACGGGGCCAGGGCCCCGCGGGATTCGAGGCTGTCGGCTCCGTAGCTGTGCGCACCTTCGCAGCCCACCAGAGTCCGGGACCCAAGACCGCCCGGACAGCACACCAGAGCATGGATGGCCATCACGTGAACGCCATGGCCGGCGACGGAAGTGGCGCGCCCCACAACCACTTCGCCGACTACGACGAACTGCCCGAGGGGCACTTCTACGACCCCGACGCCGAGTACGAGCCGGATCCGGAGTACGCGGCCACGCTCGCGCCCGACGCGGCCCGCCAGCGCCGTGAGCGCATCGGTCCGACCGGACGCCCGCTGCCGTACTTCCCGATCCCGGGCCCGCTGACCGACCACGGCCCCGCGACGATCATCGCGATGTGCAACCAGAAGGGCGGCGTCGGCAAGACGACGTCGACCATCAACCTGGGCGCCGCGCTCGCGGAGTACGGCCGGCGCGTGCTGCTCGTGGACTTCGACCCGCAGGGCGCGCTGTCGGTGGGACTCGGCGTCAACCCGATGGAACTCGACCTCACCGTCTACAACCTGCTCATGGAGCGGGGCATGTCCGCGGACGAGGTCCTGCTGAAGACGGCGGTCCCCAACATGGACCTGCTGCCCTCCAACATCGACCTGTCGGCCGCAGAGGTCCAGCTGGTCTCGGAGGTCGCGCGCGAGTCGACCCTCCAGCGGGCGCTCAAGCCGCTGATGTCCGACTACGACTACATCGTGATCGACTGTCAGCCCTCGCTCGGCCTGCTCACCGTCAACGCCCTGACGGCCGCTCACAAGGTGATCGTGCCGCTGGAGTGCGAGTTCTTCGCCCTGCGCGGTGTGGCCCTGCTGACCGAGACCATCGAGAAGGTCCAGGAGCGGCTCAACCCCGAGCTGGAGCTGGACGGCATCCTCGCCACGATGTACGACTCGCGCACGGTCCACAGCCGCGAGGTCCTGGCCCGTGTGGTCGAGGCGTTCGACGACCACGTCTACCACACGGTCATCGGCCGCACGGTCCGCTTCCCGGAGACCACGGTCGCCGGTGAGCCGATCACCACCTACGCCTCCAACTCCGTCGGTGCCGCCGCCTACCGCCAGCTCGCCAGGGAGGTGCTCGCCCGGTGTCACGCCGAGTGAGTCTGCCCGGGGCCGACGAACTCTTCCGTACGACAGGGGGGATGGCGCTTCAGCCGTCGACTCCCCGGCGCGCGGCAGGCGGTGAGGCTCGGGTGCCGGCTCCCGCGGGGGAGAGCGACGACGTGGCCGCCGCCGAGGACGCACCGCAGTCGGTGCCCGTGCAGGGCGGCGACGGGGAAGGCGCGGAACATGCCGCGGCGGAGGCGGAACCCGTCGACGCCGGCGAGTCCCGCAGCCGGCCGGCCAGGCGGCAGGCGGCGCAGGAAGGGGCCGGGGCCGCTCAGCCGCGCAAGCGGGGGCGGGCGGCGGCGCGGCGGCCCAGTGGGCGCGAGCGGCACGACGAGAAGATCACGGTGTATGTGTCGGCCGAGGAGCTGATGGACCTCGAACACGCCCGGCTGGTGCTGCGGGGCGAGCACGGTCTCGCGGTGGACCGCGGGCGCATCGTCCGGGAGGCGGTGGCCGTGGTCCTGGCCGACCTGGAGTCCCGCGGGGACGCGAGCATCCTGGTACGGCGGCTGCGGGGGCGGTAGGGGTAGCCTGCGGGGGCCATGACCTCGAACGACGTTCCCCTCCCCGGCGCCGGAGCCGGCCGTCGGCGTGCGCTGGGGCGGGGCCCGGGGGTCGTACCTGCACCGCAGCCCGAACCGCCCGCGCCCGTTCCCGAGCCGGCTGGTCCCGCGCCCGCGTCCGTTCCCGCGCCCGTTCCCGCTCCCGAGCCCTTTCAAGAGCCCGGGGCCGTCCCGGCACCGCCTCCGGAACAGGAAGCGGGACCCGGACCCGAGGAACCCCGCGACGGTGTCTTCAAGGTCCGGCTCGCCAACTTCGAGGGCCCCTTCGACCTCCTTCTGCAGCTGATCTCCAAGCACAAGCTGGACGTCACCGAAGTGGCTCTCTCCAAGGTCACCGACGAGTTCATGGCACACATCAGGGCCATGGGGCCCGACTGGGACCTGGACCAGACGACCGAGTTCCTCGTGGTGGCCGCCACCCTGCTCGACCTGAAGGCGGCCCGGCTGCTGCCCGCCGCCGAGGTCGAGGACGAGGCCGACCTCGCGCTGCTGGAGGCGAGGGACCTGCTGTTCGCGCGGCTGCTGCAGTACCGCGCGTACAAACAGATCGCGGACATCTTCAACGCGCGCATCGACGAGGAGGCCCGGCGCCACCCCCGTACCGTCGGCCTCGAACCGGAGCACGCCGAGCTGCTGCCCGAGGTCGTCATCAGCATCGGCCCCGAGGGTTTCGCCAGGCTCGCGGTCAAGGCGATGCAGCCCAGGCCCAAGCCGCAGGTGTACGTCGACCACATCCACGCCCCGCTGGTCAGCGTGCAGGAGCAGGCCCGGATCGTGGTGGCGCGGCTGAAGGAGCTGGGTGAGGCGAGCTTCCGGACGCTGGTCGAGGACACCGACGACACCCTCACCGTCGTGGCCCGGTTCCTCGCCCTGCTGGAGCTGTACCGCGAGAAGGCCGTGGCCCTGGACCAGGAGGCCGCGCTCGGGGAACTGCTCGTGCGCTGGACGGGCGGGGACGCCGACACGGCCCCGATGGTCACCGACGAGTTCGACCGGCCGCCCGAGCCGCCCAAGGAGGAGAAGAAACCGTGAGCGAGCAGACCACGGAGGTTCCGGCCGGGCTGCGGGCCGTGTCCGGTCTCGACCTCAAGCCGGCCCTGGAGGCGATGCTCATGGTCGTGGACGAGCCCGCGACCGAGGAGCACCTGGCGAAGCTGCTGGAGCGGCCGAGACGGCAGGTCGCGGACGCGCTGCGGGAGCTGGCCGACGAGTACACCGTGCAGGGCCGCGGCTTCGAGCTGCGGTACGTCGCGGGCGGCTGGCGCTTCTACACGCGCGCGCAGTACGCGCCGGCCGTCGAGCGGCTCGTCCTGGACGGCCAGACCGCCCGGCTGACCCAGGCCGCGCTGGAGACCCTGGCGGTGGTCGCCTACCGCCAGCCGGTCAGCCGCAGCCGCGTCTCCGCCGTACGCGGAGTCAACTGCGACGGTGTGATGCGCACCCTGCTGCAGCGCGGACTGGTCGAGGAGGCGGGCACGGAACCCGAAACAGGTGCGATCCTGTACAGGACGACGAACTACTTCCTGGAGCGGATGGGCCTGCGCGGCCTGGACGAGCTTCCGGAGCTCGCGCCCTTCCTCCCGGAGGCGGAGGCGATCGAGGCCGAGACCCAGGAAGGGGTCCCGTCGTTCGACCCGGACGCGCCCGACGCGCCCGGCGTAGAGGACGCAGACGACTAAGACGGAACTTTGATGCGAAGCAGCGGCAGCGGCAAGAGTGGCGGACGCGGTAACTACCGCGGCGCCGGCAACAACCGGGACGAGCGGCAGGGGCAGGGCCGTCCCCGCAAGCCCCGCCCCGAGGAGCGCCGCTACGACGTGGGCCCCGGCGCCTCCCAGGACGGTCCCAAGTCCGGGCGCGGCGGCAGCGCGCGCGGCGGCGCCAAGGGCGGTCCCAAGAAGCCCCAGCAGGGACGTGGGCGTACGGTCCCCGCACGCTCGCGGGAGTACGAGACGCGCGCCGAGGAGCGCAACCGGGAGCGGTACGCGGGCAAGAAGGACATCAAGCTGCCCAAGACCTTCCCGGGCGCCGAACAGGAGGGCGAGCGGCTGCAGAAGGTCCTCGCGCGCGCCGGCTACGGCTCGCGGCGGGCCTGCGAGGAGCTGATCGACCAGGCCCGGGTCGAGGTCAACGGCGAGATCGTCACCGAGCAGGGCAAGCGGGTCGACCCGGAGAAGGACGAGGTCAAGGTGGACGGCCTGACCGTCGCGACCCAGTCGTACCAGTTCTTCTCGCTGAACAAGCCGGCCGGTGTCGTCTCGACGATGGAGGACCCGGAGGGCCGCCAGTGCCTCGGTGACTACGTCACCAACCGCGAGACCCGCCTCTTCCACGTCGGCCGGCTCGACACCGAGACCGAGGGCGTCATCCTGCTCACCAACCACGGCGAGCTGGCGCACCGCCTCACGCACCCCAAGTACGGCGTGAAGAAGACCTACGTGGCGGCCATCGTGGGCCCGATCCCGCGCGACCTCGGCAAGCGCCTGAAGGACGGCATCCAGCTGGAGGACGGCTACGCGCGCGCGGACCACTTCCGGGTCGTGGAGCAGACCGGCAAGAACTACCTGGTGGAAGTGACCCTGCACGAGGGCCGCAAGCACATCGTGCGGCGCATGCTGGCGGAGGCCGGCTTCCCGGTGGAAAAGCTGGTGCGCACCTCCTTCGGCCCGATCACCCTCGGCGACCAGAAGTCGGGCTGGCTGCGGCGCCTGTCGAACACGGAGGTCGGCATGCTGATGAAGGAAGTCGACCTCTAGGCCCGTCCACGCCGAGGGCAGTTCCCCGCGCCCCTGGGCGGGCTTAGCCCGCCACCAGGGGCGCGGACGCCCGGCCGGCCGGGCCGGGCGGGTCGAGTACCGGGGCGATCTGTCGGCGCCGGGTGCACTCTGGGACGCTTAGGCCCATGATCGACGACCTCGACATCGACCTGAAGCCCGTGGTCGCGGAACAGCCCGACCCCCTGCTGTTCGCGACCGTCTCCGGAGCGCACCTGTACGGCTTCCCCTCGAAGGACTCCGACGTGGACCTGAGGGGCGTCCATCTGCTCCCCGCCGCCGACCTCGTCGGCCTGCGCGAGCCGGAGGAGACCCGCTCGCGGACCTGGGTGCGCTACGGCGTCGAGCTGGACCTCGTCACCCACGACCTGCGCAAGTTCGTCCGGCTGATGCTGCGCCGCAACGGCTATGTGCTGGAGCAGCTGCTCTCGCCCCTGGTGGTGCACACCGGTGACACGCACCGAGAGCTGGCCGCGCTCGCCCCGGATGTCCTCACCGCCCACCACGCCCACCACTACCGTGGGTTCGCGGTGACCCAGTGGCGGCTGTTCGAGAAGACCGGCGAACTCAAGCCGCTGCTCTACACGTTCCGGGTGCTGCTCACCGGTATCCACCTCATGCGCAGCGGCGAGGTGCAGGCGCACCTGCCCACGCTCCTGGAGCTGGTCGACGCACCCGGCTATGTGCCCGACCTGATAGCCGCCAAGGGCGAGCGGGAGCACGGCGTGGCCGGCGTCGAGCACGCGCGCGTGGAGGCCGACGTGGAGCGGCTGCACGTCGTGCTCGACGAGGCCCAGGCCGCGTCAGCCCTGCCGGACGCTCCCGCCGCGTACGACGCCCTGCACGACTTCGTCATACGCGTGCGTCTGAAGGGCTGAGTCCCGGCGTACCCGGAACAGGAAGTCGGCCACGCGCGCGTGGTCCGGCTCCGGCGGCAGCGGGGTGCGGTCCAGGGCCTGCTCCGTCTGGGCCCCCAGCCGGGCCATCCGGGCCTCGACCTCGGCCCAGGGGACCTCGCCCCGCTTCACCGCGAGCAGCGGCTCCCGCTGGTCGCCGACCTCGATCCGCAGCTCGCCGGTGCGCAGCAGGTCGCGGGCGGTCGTCAGCAGGCGCAGCAGGTGCATGGCGTGCTTCCAGCGCGGGACGCCCGTCGTACGGACGTCGGCGTCCAGTTTCCTGCGCTGGCCGAGGGCATAGCGGGTGAAGGTGTCGTAGGCCCGGCGGGAGAGGAAGGCGTCGCGCAGGGACAGCAGCTCCCGGCCGGTGTCGTCGACCCGCTCCACGAGCGGGGAGTGCAGGCACTCCAGGATGTTCGGGTTGCCCCGCAGGGCCAGCCCGCAGAACCGTTCCAGTTCCCAGGAGAACTGCTCGTCCCCCGGGCCCTCCACATGCGTGGGCGGCTTCTCGAACCGCCAGAACAGGGGAGTGGGGACGAGGAACACACCCCGGCGGTCCGTGTCGCTGGTGTCCGTCGCCAGACCGAAGGCCCGGGACCCCATGACACAGGCGTAGACGGTGTGGTCGCGCACCAGGGTCTCGGGCTGCATGCCGGGAGCGTACGCGGATCCCTCAGGTCAGGTGGATCGAATTTCTCTCCACCTTGATCGACTTCTGCGGAAGCGGCCTGGTCGCGGGGCCGTGGGCCACCGCGCCGTCGGCGATGTGGAACCTGCTGCCGTGACACGGGCAGTCGATCGTGCCGTCCACGACCTTGTTCACCGTGCAGCCCATGTGCGTGCAGATCGCCGAGAAGGCCTTGAACTCGCCCTTCTTCGGCTGGGTGACGACGACCTTCTGTTCCTCGAAGACCTTGCCGCCGCCCTCCGGGATGTCGCTCGTGGACGCCAGCTCCTTCGCCTGGGAGGAGCCGGAGACCGAGGAGGCGGGCGCCGGGGAGGCGGGGGCCGGGGACGAGGGCACCGCGGGCGCGGACGGCGAGGAACTCTTGTCGTTGCCGCCGCCGCATCCCACGCATCCCATGGCGAGCGCCGCCGCGCCCGTCGCCAAAGCCGTGCGCCGCGTCGCGGGCTGGGTCATGTCACCACTCCGTACAGACGTCGAAGAACAAGGGGTCGAACCGGTGCATACCGGAATGTCCGCATCGTCTCAGTGATCGGGCGCCGTGCGCCGTGTCCGCGCGGGCTGACTACGCTGGACGGACCAAGAACAGATCCGCACGTCAGCAGGGAGCGACGCCGTGGCGGTACGAGCGGTCCGGGGGGCCGTCCAACTGGAGCGGGACGAGGCCGGGCACATGGACGAGCGGGTCGCAGCCCTGCTCACCGCGGTCCTGGAGCGGAACGGGCTGACCGTCGACGACCTGATCAGCATCTGGTTCACGGCCACCCCCGACCTGCACTGCGACTTCCCGGCCGCCGCCGCCCGGGGGCTCGGCATCGTCGACGTGCCCCTGATCTGCGCGCAGGAGCTGGACATCGAGGGGGCCATGCCCCGGGTCGTGCGGATCCTCGCGCACATCGAGTCGGACAAACCCCGCGCCGACATCCACCACGTCTACCTCGGCGCCGCGGCCGCCCTGCGCAAGGACATCGCCCAGTGAGAACCGCACTCGTCATCGGAACCGGCCTCATCGGCACCTCCGCCGCCCTGGCCCTCGTCCAGCGCGGCGTCATCGTCCACCTCGCCGACCACGACCCCGAGCAGGCCCGCACGGCCGCCGCGCTGGGTGCCGGTACCGACGAGGCCCCCGAGGGGCCGGTCGACCTGGCGATCGTGGCCGCCCCGCCCGCGCACGTGGCCGGCGTGCTCGCCGACGCCATGCGCCGGGGCGTGGCCCGCGGCTACCTGGACGTGGCCAGCGTCAAGGGCGGCCCGCGCCGCGAACTGGAGGCGCTCGGCCTCGACCTCACGGCCTACATCGGCACGCACCCCATGTCCGGCCGGGAGAAGTCCGGCCCGCTGGCGGCGACCGCCGACCTCTTCGAGGGCCGCCCCTGGGTGCTCACCCCCACCCGGGACACCGACACCGAGGTGCTGAACCTCGCCCTGGAGCTGGTCTCGCACTGCCGGGCCGTCCCGGTCGTCATGGACGCCGACGCCCACGACCGAGCCGTCGCCCTCGTCTCCCACATGCCCCATCTGGTGTCCAGCATGGTCGCCGCGCGTCTGGAGAACGCCGAGGAGGCCGCCGTACGGCTGTGCGGGCAGGGCATCCGGGACGTGACCCGGATCGCCGCCTCCGACCCGCGCATGTGGATCGACATCCTGTCCGCGAACCCGGGCCCGGTCGCCGACCTGCTCGCCGACGTCGCCGCCGACCTGGGCGAGACCGTCGAGGCCCTGCGCGCCCTGCAGTCCTCCGACGAGGCCAAGCGGCGTGAGGGCAGCGCCGGCATCGAGGACGTGCTGCGTCGCGGCAACGCCGGCCAGGTCCGGGTACCCGGCAAGCACGGCAGCGCGCCGCGGGTGTACGAGACCGTCGTCGTGCTCATCGACGACCAGCCCGGCCAGCTGGCCCGCATCTTCGCGGACGCGGGACGGGCCGGGGTCAACATCGAGGACGTACGCATCGAGCACGCGGCCGGGCAGCAGGCCGGTCTGGTGCAGCTCTCGGTCGAGCCCAAGGCGGCGGCCGTCCTGAAGGAGGCGCTGCGCGAGCGCGGGTGGGCCCTGCGGCAGTAGCACCCGGCACCGGATTCCGCGTGCGTCCGGACGAGTGACCCGCACCCAGTAACCTTGTGCAGGGCGCTCTCGCTCCCCGCACCCCGCCAGCACCGCACCAGGAAGGTGTCCCTCCGTGGAAAACGGCGCCGCCCCGACCGCCAAGCCCGTGATCGTCGCGATCGACGGCCCCTCCGGCACGGGCAAGTCGAGCACGTCGAAGGCCGTCGCCGCGCAGCTCGGCCTGAGCTACCTGGACACCGGCGCCCAGTACCGGGCGATCACCTGGTGGATGGTGAACAACGGCATCGACCTGGAGGATCCGACCGCCGTCGTGGCCGTCGCCGGCAAGCCGGAGATCGTCTCCGGCACCGACCCGGACAAGCCGACCATCACGGTCGACGGCGTCGATGTGGCCGGCCCGATCCGCACCCAGGAGGTCACCTCCAAGGTCAGCGCGGTCAGCGCGGTGCCCGAGGTGCGCTCCCGGATCACCGAGCTGCAGCGCTCGATCGCCGCCGGCGCGGAGAACGGCATCGTCGTCGAGGGCCGTGACATCGGTACGACCGTCCTGCCCGACGCCGACCTGAAGATCTTCCTCACCGCCTCCCCGGAGGCCCGTGCGGCCCGCCGCAGCGGCGAGCTGAAGGGCGCCGACGTCCACGCCACCCGAGAGGCGCTGATCAAGCGGGACGCGGCCGACTCCAGCCGCAAGACCTCGCCGCTCGCCAAGGCCGACGACGCGGTCGAGGTGGACACCACCGAGCTCACCCTCGCCCAGGTCATCGAGTGCGTCGTCACCCTGGTCGAGGAGAAGCGGGCCGGGAAGTGAGCCTGCCCTCGCAGCGGGGTGCCGAGGTCGGCCGGCGCATCGGCGTCGGCCTGATGTACGGGCTGTTCAGGCCGCGGGTGCTCGGCGCCTGGAAGGTGCCCGCCACCGGCCCGGTGATCTTCGCCGTGAACCACTCCCACAACATCGACGGCCCGATGGTCATGGGCGTGGCGCCCCGGCCGACGCACTTCCTGATCAAGAAGGAAGCCTTCGTCGGCCCACTGGACCCCTTCCTGACCGGCATCGGCCAGCTGAAGGTGGACCGCGCCACCGCCGACCGCACGGCGATCACCCAGGCCCTCGGCGTGCTGGAGAACGGCGGAGTGCTGGGCATCTTCCCGGAGGGCACCCGGGGCGAGGGCGACTTCGCCTCGCTGCGCGCCGGGCTCGCCTACTTCGCGGTACGCAGCGGGGCGCCGATCGTGCCCATCGCCGTACTGGGAAGCACCGACCGGCGCGGACGGTTGATAAAGGCGCTGCCGCCCCTGCGCTCGCAGGTCGACGTCGTCTTCGGCGACCCCTTCGACGCGGGCGACGGCAGCGGGCGGCGTACGCGCAGGGCGCTGGACGAGGCAACCGAGCGCATCCAGAAGCAGCTCACCGGCCACCTGGAAAACGCCAGGCGCCTGACCGGGCGCCAGGCGACACTTGAGTAGTGGATCAGCCCATGCGGGGCTTTTCCACCGATCACCACGAATGAACGACGAGGTACGGACTTCATGAACGACGACATCCAGCCCGGCGACTCGGCTGAGCACGAGTACGACCACGGGGCTCTCGGCGACGCCGAGTACGCGGAGTTCATGGAGCTCGCCGCGGAAGAGGGCTTCGACATCGAGGACGTCGAGGGCGCCATCGAGGCGGCGGGCCACGGTCCGCTGCCCGTGCTCGCCGTCGTCGGCCGCCCCAATGTCGGCAAGTCGACCCTGGTGAACCGGATGATCGGCCGCCGCGAGGCGGTCGTCGAGGACCGGCCGGGCGTCACCCGCGACCGCGTCACCTACGAGGCCGAGTGGGCCGGCCGCCGCTTCAAGGTCGTCGACACCGGCGGCTGGGAGCAGGACGTCCTCGGCATCGACGCCTCCGTGGCCGCCCAGGCGGAGTACGCGATCGAGGCGGCCGACGCGGTCGTCTTCGTCGTGGACGCCAAGGTCGGCGCGACCGACACCGACGAGGCGGTCGTACGGCTGCTGCGCAAGGCCGGCAAGCCGGTCGTGCTGTGCGCCAACAAGGTCGACGGCCCGAGCGGCGAGGCCGACGCGGCCTACCTGTGGAACCTGGGCCTCGGCGAGCCCCACCCGGTCTCGGCCCTGCACGGCCGCGGCACCGGCGACATGCTGGACGCCGTCCTGGAGGTCCTGCCGGACGCGCCGGAGCAGTCCTTCGGCACGGGCATCGGCGGCCCCCGCCGCATCGCCCTGATCGGCCGCCCGAACGTCGGCAAGTCCTCCCTGCTGAACAAGGTGGCCGGCGAGGAGCGCGTCGTCGTCAACGAACTGGCGGGCACCACCCGTGACCCGGTCGACGAGATCATCGAACTCGGCGGCAAGACCTGGAAGTTCGTGGACACCGCCGGTATCCGCAAGCGCGTCCACCTCCAGCAGGGCGCCGACTACTACGCCTCCCTGCGCACGGCGGCGGCCGTGGAGAAGGCCGAGGTCGCGGTCGTCCTGATCGACGCCTCCGAGAACATCTCCGTGCAGGACCAGCGGATCATCACCATGGCCGTCGAGGCCGGCCGTGCGATGGTCATCGCCTACAACAAGTGGGACACCCTCGACGAGGAGCGCCGCTACTACCTGGAGCGCGAGATCGAGACCGAGCTGGGCCAGGTCGCCTGGGCCCCGCGCGTGAACGTCTCGGCGCGCACCGGCCGCCACATGGAGAAGCTGGTCCCGGCCATCGAGACGGCCCTCGCAGGGTGGGAGACCCGGGTGCCCACCGGCCGCCTCAACGCCTTCCTCGGCGAGCTGGTCTCGGCCCACCCGCACCCGATCCGGGGCGGCAAGCAGCCGCGCATCCTGTTCGGCACCCAGGCCGGCACCAAGCCGCCGCGGTTCGTCCTCTTCGCCTCCGGCTTCATCGAGGCGGGCTACCGGCGCTTCATCGAGCGCCGCCTGCGCGAGGAGTTCGGCTTCGAGGGCACTCCGATCCATATCTCGGTGCGGGTGCGCGAGAAGCGCGGCACGAAGAAGAAGTAGCGCCGGTACGACGCAAAGGGCGGCACCTGGAGGACCAGGTGCCGCCCTTCACCGTGCGCCGGTCACATGCCCCGGCGCGGCCCCGGAGGCAGGGCCGCGGGCACGTGCTGCATCCCGGTGTCGTGCTGCTGCCGCCCCAGCGTGCCGATCCGCTGCCACTGCGACTGCTGCCGGGCGCTGTAGGCCCCCGCGCTGTAGGCGCTGTACGAGCTGCTGAACGACCCCGCCCGGTGGCCGCCGTAGCCGCCCGTACGGTCCGGAAGCTGACCGAAGGGGCTGAACCTCAGCCCCTCCTCCCCGCTCCGGTCACCCGGCAGCGTACGGAAGCTCTTGACCCACTCCGCGTAGAGCGAGTCGTAGATGGGCGTGGCCGAGGCACCACCAGCCCCTTCCTGCCCCGTCCGTGCGGAGGGAATGGAGGAGAACGATGACCGGCGGGGAGGAGTGTCGTATGCGTGCACGTATGTCCAAACGACGGCACCTCTGAAGAGATACGGCCGCCCAAGGGGCGCGAGGCTGCATTCAATATGCGGCTCCGCCGCGTGGGCGCGACCGGCCGCAACCGCCGGACTGCACGCAGCCCCCTCTCATCAGGCGAGGAGATCACGTACCCGCAAGAGGCAGCGCCGCAGCAACCAGCTGCCCGTTCGCCGCAGCCTTGTCGAGGGACTCCCGCAGCAGATCCTCCCGCGGCTGCCGCCCGATCGACCCCACCGGCGCCGCGAACATCAGCACCTGCTGGTGCTTGTTGGCGGCAGCCCGCCAGCTGTCCGTCACCTGCAGCGGCTGGTGCGCCTGCCACCAGGCGACCGGCTGCCCGCCGCCCGCCGACGGCTGCAGCACCGCGTGCAGCCGGCCCGCGGCGAGCAGCACCGACCAGCCGTGCAGCACCGGCGGCACGGACGCCAGCTCGGTCACCGGCACGAACCCCTGCTCGATGAGGAGCGGAAGGAAGTCGTCGCCGGTTCCGGTCGTGCCCGGACGCACGATGGGCGAGGTCGGCTCGACGACGAGCGCGGGGTGCAGCTCACCCTCGACCAGGACGAGTCCGCTGGTCACGCCGAGCACCGCCTGCTCGGGCGCGGCCTGCTGCGGCGCTCGCCCGGCGGCCTCGCCGGCGATCCCGCCGATGGAACGGACGGCGCCCTGCAGCTGCTCCTCGGTGACCTGGACGACCTGCGAGGGCAGGCAGCTGGCGTGGGCGAAGGCGAGGACGGCGGTCTCGTCGCCGACGAACAGAACGGTGCTGGTGCGCTCCTGTTCGGAGTCGCCCGGCGTGCGGCAGGACGTGCAGTCGTAACTGCCCGGGGCGTTCTCTCCGGCGAGCAGCCGGTCGGCTTCTTCGTCGCCGATCTCGGCGCGTACGGCGTCACTGACGTCGAGCATGCGCGGCACGGTGGCTCCCTCGGGATGCGGTGCTGGGTCGGCCGGGTGGCTCCCGGCCGATGAGCCCCGGGGTTCCGGGCTCATGAAGAAGACAACGGACGTCCTGTGGTGGGAGTCACGCCTCAAGGTCGACCGGTTCCGACCAAGCACCGCACACGGTCACCTCATGTGCGGAATCCGCCACTCACGGTCAACTCCTCGCCGAGTCAAGGAACTTGATGGGGTGAAGTGAGTCACAGATCGCTTCGGCCAGTGGTCGACAAATCGGGAAATCAGCGCATGTAGTGGGTGGCCTAAAATTGCCGATACTCGCGGTAACGGGCAACTGGCCTGGAAGGACGGGGAGTTGGTTGATTCCGGCTGCTCGACCTCCCTACATTCCTCCGCCGTGTGCAACGAGCACCGCTCGGGTACGTCCGACGGCCGGCACCGGCAGGGCACCAACGCCGGCACCGGCCACACGGACGGGGCGGGCACGGCCGACCGTGGTCCTGCGCGGCGAGGCGTGCTCCGCCTGGGGGAGCCCGGGTTCGTGGAGAGGGAATTACATGTCCGAGTGTGCCGATACCACCCGTAGCACCGCCCGTCACGACGGCGCCCGCAAGCGCCGTACGACGGCCGCGCTCGCCGGAGCCGCCCTGCTGGCCCCCCTGGGCCTGCTGGCCGCCACCGGGAACGCCGCAGCGGCGGACAACGGGGTGTGGGACCGCATCGCCCAGTGCGAGAGCGGCGGCAACTGGCACATCAACACCGGCAACGGCTACTACGGCGGGCTCCAGTTCTCCGCCGGCACCTGGCGCGCGTACGGCGGCTCCGCCTACGCCCCGACGGCCGACCAGGCCTCCCGGAGCGCGCAGATCGCCGTCGCCACCAAGGTCCAGCAGGCCCAGGGCTGGGGCGCCTGGCCCGTCTGCTCGGGCCGCGCCGGAGCCTATGGTGCCGCTCCCGCGGCGGCGCACACCGGCTCCTCCGGTACGCCGGCATCCAAGGGCGCGACGACGAGGTCCGCCCCGGTGAAGTCCGCCCCGGCCAAGTCCGTTCCGGCCAAGACGCCGGAACGCCCGTCGGCCCACCCGGGCCGCAGCTCCTCCCGCGGCGAGTACACCGTCCGCGAGGGCGACACCCTGAGCGCCATCGCCGCCCGGCACGGCACCACCTGGCAGCGGATCTACGCCGCCAACAAGAAGGTCATCGGCGGCGACCCCGACCTGATCGTGCCCGGCCAGCGCCTCGCGCTCTGAGCCTCGCCCGGTCCGCCCGAGACAGCCGCCGTCCCCGATGAGGACGGCGGCTGTCCGCATCCCCTGGCAGACTCGGCCCCATGTTGGAGACCTCGGCACGTCTTCTGCGCCTGCTCTCGCTGCTCCAGGCCCACCGCGAGTGGTCCGGCGCCGAACTCGCCGACCGGCTCGGCGTCACCCCGCGCACGGTCCGCCGGGACGTGGACCGGCTGCGCGAGCTGGGCTATCCGGTGAACGCCAGCCCCGGCACCGGGGGCGGCTACCAGCTGGGCGCGGGCGCCGAACTCCCGCCACTGCTGCTGGACGACGACGAGGCCGTCGCCGTGGCCGTCGGTCTGCGCACCGCCGCGGGCCAGGGCATCGAGGGCATCGGCGAGACCTCCGTACGCGCCCTCGCCAAGCTGGAGCAGGTGCTGCCGAACCGGCTGCGCCGCCGGGTGAGCGCCCTGAACGCCTTCACCGTGCCGATGACGAGAAGCGGCCCGCCGGTGTCGCCGGTCGATCCCGCGCTGCTCACCGAACTCGCGTACCTGTGCCGGGATGCCGAGCGGCTGCGCTTCGAGTACCGGAGCCACGACGGGGCCACCGGCCGGCGTACCGTCGAGCCGCACCGGCTGGTGTGCAGCGAGCGGCGCTGGTATCTGGTCGCCTGGGACGTCGACCGGGCCGACTGGCGGACCTTCCGCGTCGACCGGATCACCCCCAGGCCGCCGCACGGGCCCCGCTTCACCCCGCGCGAGCCGCCCGCCGAGGACCTGGCCGCCTATGTCTCCAGGGGCGTCTCCACGCGCGCGTACGCCACGCACTCCGCCGTACGGCTGCTGGTGCCGCTGCACGAGGCCGCCGAGCGGATCTCTCCGTCCGCCGGAACGCTGGAGCCCGATGGCGCGGACGCGTGCATCCTGCGCTCCGGTGCGGCGAACCCGGACCTGATGGTCGTCCACGTCATGATGCTGGGCTTCCCGTTCGAGGTGATCGAGCCCGCCGAGCTGACCGAGGCGATCAGAAGGGTCCGGGACCGGCTGGACGCGGCTCTTGCTGCGGCGGAAGCCGACTGTGGTCGGCGGTGAGCCGGTAGGCCGCCGCCCGGCCGGTCCGGTTCCTGCCGTGTACGGCGGTCATGTGCCGAATCGGTGAATTTCCTATGCGGAGTCAGCTGCCGCGGCGCGGCTCAGGATTGCATGGAGAATCCCACTCCGGAGCCGTCCGCATCGACGCTGCGCCACTTTTCGCGGGATAATTCGACGGGGTGCTGCACGGCATGTGAATTGTGGCCGATAGACCCGCTGAGGCCTGCGGAAACCCTCGTACGTGTGAAGAGAACGAGGGATACGCCGGCCGGGAAGCTGTGACAGAAGTGTGACGGGAGTCTGATAGGACTCTTACCCTGGGCTGCGCGGTAGCGTGACGGCATGGCATCGAATCCCACTCCGTCAGCGGAGCCCCAGGACAGTCCGGACGGGTATGTCGGCCTCGACGCCGCGCACGCCGAGCGGCTCGCTCGGCAGCGGGGGTGGTCGACGGTGCGGTCGCTGCCGCCGGGCACGATCATCACCATGGAGTACCGGGCGGGGCGGCTGAACTTCGAGGTGCACGAGGGACTCGTGACGCGGGCGTGGAAGGGCTAGCAGGTTTTCGCCCGGCATGCTCCCGGCATGACCAAGGCCCCGGTTCCTTCAGGGAACCGGGGCCCTCTTCGTGGCGTGCGGGCGGTTGTGCGTACCGGGACCCGCTGCCGTCCCTTCCCTCAGCCGCCGGTCAGGGGCCGGGCCGGCTGGGTGCCGCGGGGGAGGCGGTGGTCGGCGTGGGGCGGGCGGCGGCTGCCCGCCGGCGTGACCGGGGTGCGTTCCGAACGGGTCGTGTGCGGACCCGGGGCCAGATGGGCCAGCCCTCTGGAGGCACGGGTCGAGGCGACCGGCTCCCGCGCCGGGGCCTGCTGCTCGGCCGGTGTGACCCGGGGCCTGAGGACCACCGGTGTGAGGACGGCCGGTTCGGGCACGGGCCGGCCGCGGCGGGCGCGCCAGCGGTCGCGCAGATCGAACAGCGCGGCCTCGGCCTTGGCGATCAGCGGCTCGAACCACGGCAGGGCGAGCAGGATCAGCAGGCCCGCGGCCCAGCCCAGCAGGACGTCGCTCAGCCAGTGCGTACCGAGGTAGACGGTGGTGAGGCCGACGCCCAGCGCAGTGATGGCCGACAGCGCCGACAGCCAGCGGCGCGCTCTCGGGGTGGAGGCCAGATAGGCCAGGATGCCCCAGGTCACCACCGCGTTGGCGGTGTGGCCGCTGGGGAATATATCGCCGCCCAGGCCCATCTCGTTCGAGCCGATCACGGTCGCGTAGTGCGGACCGAGGCGCCCCATCCCGAGCTTGGCGGCGCCGACCGTCATGTTCAGCAGCAGCAGGGAGGTGGCCAGGGTCAGCAGCGGGCGCAGCGTGTGCTGCCGCCAGGAGCGCCAGCCGAGCCAGGCCGCGACCATCACCGCGGTGGGGCCGCGCTGGCCGAGCACCACGTAGTAGTCGAGGAAGGCGTGGATCTGCGGCCACTGCTGGTACGGCCGGAAGAACATGACCTGCCAGTCGAGCCGGACCAGCCAGGACGTGATCACCACGGCCCACACGATCGCCAGGTAGAAAGCCAGGGTCGCGGTGAAGAGAACGACCCGGTGCCGGCTCATCCTTGGCACATCGATGTGGGCCGGTCGTTCTGGCTCACGGTCGAGTCTGGCGAACACCCGGTCCAGACGCCGGGTGAGGTTTCGTTCGGTACGCACCCAATCGACGTTACAGCGAGTGAGCTGTGTTCCCGGTCGTAACAGCGGCTTTGTGATGACGATGTGATGTGGGAAACCTCTCAAGCGAGGCGCGAATTCCAGCGATTCCGCAATCCTGTGACGCTGTTCTCTTCAATTCCTTTGATCATGCCGGGTGTTCTTTATGTGGCGCTTATGAATGCGTTAACCCGGTTCTGGGGAGGAATTCTCCGGAGCGTCATCGGCCCTGGATGTTGATCATGGTGGACCGGAGCCGTTCAGCCAGAAGGCCCCGTAGACCGCCGAGGCGACCGCCAACAGTGCCGTGACCAGCACGGATCGGGACGTGCGCAGTCGGGCGAGGGCGCAGGCGAGCGGCAGCAGCACCGGGAAGGCGGGCACCAGCAGCCGCGGCTTGGAGCCGAAGTAGCTCGATGCGCACAGGGCGAGGGCGAGGACGACCCCCGTGTACACCAGCAGTTCGACCGGCTGGCGCCGGCGCACGCCGGTCAGGTAGAGCCACAGCAGCAGGGCGACCCCGACGATCAGGCCGACGCCGGCGAGCGCGGAGGGGAATGACGTGAACTTGGCGGCCACGAAGCGCGCGAATGCATAGCCGCCGTCGAAGCCATTGCGCCATCCGGCCTGAATGTCCAGGTATCCGAACAGCCCCTTGCCGGTCCGCTGCCCCACCCACAGCACGTAACCGGCGGCCCCGAGCGGCGCGATGAGCATGCCGAGGGCGCGGTGCAGTGGTGAGGCCTGTGTGACCACCGCCACCTGGGGGCAGGAAGTGCGCGATGGGGCTTCTGCGCCTGTAGTGGGCGCCGGGGTGTGTGTGACCTGCGATGCGCCGGGTGTGTGCGCTGGGGCGTGGGAGCCCTCTGGTGCGCTCGGCGTGTGCGCCGGGGCGTGTCGGTCGCCGTATGCGCTGGGTCTGCGCATCGCGCTCCGGTCTCGCACGAACGAGATCACGCCCGCCACCCACACCGCCGCGACCACCGCCGCCCCCACCGGCCGGGTCAGCCCCGCCAGTGCGGCCAGCACGCCCGCGGTGATCCAGCGGCCGGTCAGCAGCGCGTACAGCGACCAGGCCGCAAGCGCCGTGAACAGCGACTCGCTGTACGCCATCGACTGCACGATCCCGACCGGCAGCACCGCCCACAGCAGGACGGCGCAGACCCCGGCGCGGGCGCCGTACACCCGGTCGGCGACCGCGAAGATCCCGCAGGCCGCCGCGAGCGAGGCGAGCACGCTCACGACGAAACCCGCGTCCGCGTACGACAGCGGCAGGACCGCGTGCAGCAGCCGCTCCAGCCAGGGCAGCAGCGGGAAGAACGCCAGGTTGGAGTGCACGTCACCGTTGGGCAGCCGCACCGCGTAGCCGTACCCCAGTTCGGCGACCCGCGTGTACCACAGCGAGTCCCAGCGCGCGGTCAGCAAGGTGTACGCGCTCTTGCCGCGCGCGGCGCTCCACACCGCCAGCACCACCAGCCCCAGGGCGCGGACCGCCGCATAGCCCAGCAGGGCCGGCGCCGCCCGGCGCAGCAGCGGGGCGCGGGGCGGGGCCGCGCGCGTGTCAAGATCGGTCACGGACTCGATTATCGACCGGTGGTGGAACCGGATCGGACCCCGGGGCGTGGTCAAGAGGGAGCGACGTGGCGTACGCCACACGGGTTCCGTCGAGCGTGTGAGAGGTCCGCCACGTGCCCCCGTGCCGAACTCGCGTACGCTGACGAGTCACCCGCGTGGGTTCGCGCGGGCCGGAGACACCGCTCCTCTCCGGCCGTACGACAGGGAGTCCCCACCCCCGTCGGTCCGCCCCAACGCGAGGCTCATCTGGGAGGTACGTACATGTCCGGGACGACCACGGCTGCCGTACGGCCGCGCCGTCGGACGGCCGGGGCCGGTGCCAACCGCTGGGTCGTCCTCGTCGTCCTCTGCGTCAGCCTGCTGCTCGTCGCGCTCGACGCGACCGTGCTGCACGTGGCGGTGCCCGCCGTCACCGAGGACCTCAAGCCCGGCGCCATACAACTGCTCTGGATCGTCGACGTCTATCCGCTGGTCTGCGCCTCGCTGCTGATCCTCTTCGGCACCCTCGGCGACCGGGTCGGGCGCAGGCGCGTCCTGCTGCTCGGCTACGGCCTGTTCGGTGTCGCCTCCGCCGTGGCCGCGTCCGCGCAGACGGCCGAGACGCTCATCCTCGCCCGTGCGCTGCTCGGCGTCGGTGGCGCCATGATCATGCCGGCGACCCTGTCGATCCTGCGTCAGGTCTTCCCCGACCGGCGCGAGCGCGCGCTCGCCATCGGCATCTGGAGCGCGGTGGCCGCCGTCGGCGCGGCCGTCGGACCGCTGCTCGGCGGGTTCCTGCTGGAGCACTTCTGGTGGGGCGCGGTCTTCCTCGTGAACATCCCGCTGATGCTGGTCAGCCTCCCGGTGGGCCGGATGCTGCTGCCCGAGTCCCGCGGTGACCGCAGCGGGCCCTGGGATGTCGTCGGTGCCCTGATGGCGGCCGGCGGTCTGTTCGGTGTCGTCCTCGGTGTGAAGCGGCTGGGCGGCGGCGAGGCGCCGGCGAGCCCCTTCACCGTGCTGCCGCTGCTGGCCGGCGCGGCCCTCCTGTTCCTCTTCCTGCGGCGGCAGCGGCGGCTCCCGCATCCGCTGGTGGACCTGCAGATGTTCCGCCGGCCCGCGTTCAGCACCTCGGTGGGCTGCATCGTGCTGGCGATGCTCGCGCTCGTCGGCCTGGAGCTGATCGCCGCCCAGTATCTGCAACTGGTGCTCGGGCTCTCCCCGCTGCAGACCGGCCTCAGGCTGCTGCCGCTGACCATCGCGGCGATGGCGGCGGGGCTGGCGGGCGCGCGGATGCTGCGTCGCTTCGGGCCGCGCCGGATGGTCTGTTTCGGCTTCTGCCTGACCGCCGCGGCGGTCGTGACGCTCACCGCGATGGGCGGCACCGACAACGCCCCGCTGCTGCTGTCCGGTTTCGTGCTGCTCGGCTTCGGCCTGGAGACCACGCTCTTCGGGGCGTACGAGTCGATGCTCAGCGAGGCCCCGGCGGACCAGGCCGGCGGGGCGGCGGCGATCGGCGAGACGTCGTACCAGCTCGGCGCGGGCATCGGGATCGCGCTGCTCGGCAGCGTGATGAACGCGGCCTACGCCCCGGGTCTGCGCTCGGTGCCGGGCGTCCCGCGGCACGCGTCGGAAGCGGCGGGCCACTCTCTCGGTGAGGCCTACGACATCGCCGGACGCCTCGGCGGTACGGCCGGGGCGGCGCTGCGCCGGGCCGCGCGGGACTCCTTCGTGCACGGGCTGCATGTGACGCTGCTGGTGAGCGCCGGCCTGTTGCTGCTGGGCGCGGTGATGGCGCTGCGGCTGCCGCGGGCCATGCAGTGCGCGGAGCCGGCCGCGGCGGTGGAACTGCCCGCCCCGCGGGAAGTGGCGGAGCCGCGCGTCACGGCCTGACCCACTGGACGTGGGGGGCACTGCACCGTAACGTCGGCAGCGAAATGTAACTAGCGGTGCTAGTTTCTTGTGTGCCGGAGGGTGTTCCATGTCCGCGTCCTCGAAGTTGCCCCCCTTTGATCCCGCCGACCCGCTCGGGATCGACGACCTGCTGGAACCGGAAGACCTGGCCGTGCGGGACACCGTGCGCTCCTGGGCGGCGGACCGGGTACTGCCGTACGTCGCCGACTGGTACGAGACGGGTGAGCTGCCCGGCATCCGGGACCTCGCGCGCGAACTCGGCGCCCTCGGCGCCCTCGGCATGTCCCTGACCGGGTACGGCTGCGCGGGCGCGTCGGCCGTGCAGTACGGCCTGGCGTGCCTGGAGCTGGAGGCGGCGGACTCGGGCATCCGGTCGCTGGTCTCGGTGCAGGGCTCCCTCGCCATGTACGCGATCCACCGGTTCGGCAGCGAGGAGCAGAAGCAGCAGTGGCTGCCGCGCATGGCGGCCGGCGAAGTGATCGGCTGCTTCGGGCTGACCGAGCCCGACCACGGCTCCGACCCCGCCTCCATGCGCACCCACGCCAAGCGCGACGGCGACGACTGGATCCTCAACGGCCGCAAGATGTGGATCACCAACGGATCGGTCGCCGGGGTCGCCGTCGTCTGGGCACAGACCGAGGACGGCATCCGCGGCTTCGTCGTGCCCACCGACAGCCCCGGCTTCTCGGCGCCCGAGATCAAGCACAAGTGGTCCCTGCGCGCCTCCGTCACCAGCGAACTCGTGCTGGACGACGTACGGCTGCCCGCCACCGCCGTACTGCCGGAGGTCACCGGACTGCGCGGACCGCTCAGCTGCCTGTCGCATGCCCGGTACGGCATCGTCTGGGGTGCGATGGGCGCCGCGCGCAGCAGCTTCGAGGCGGCACTCGACTACGCGAAGACGCGGGAGCAGTTCGGGCGGCCCATCGGCGGCTTCCAGCTCACCCAGGCCAAACTCGCCGACATGGCGGTCGAACTGCACAAGGGAATCCTGCTCGCCCACCATCTCGGGCGGCGGATGGACGCCGGCCGCCTGCGCCCCGAGCAGGTCAGCTTCGGCAAGCTCAACAACGTCCGCGAGGCCATCGAGATCTGCCGTACGGCGCGGACGATCCTCGGTGCCAACGGGATCTCCCTCGAATACCCCGTGATGCGGCACGCGACCAATCTGGAATCGGTGCTCACCTACGAGGGCACCGTCGAGATGCACCAGCTCGTGCTGGGCAAGGCGCTCACCGGGCTCGACGCCTTCCGGTGAGCCCCCGAAGGAGGCAGGGCCGGTGAGCGGCCCTGCCTCAGCTCTGGTTGAAGAAGCCGTCCTCGCGGTGGGCGGACGCCTCACCGCTGATGATCTCCGTGTCGGCGGGCGTCAGCAGGAACACCCGGTTGGACACCCGGTCGATCGAGCCGCGCAGACCGAAGATGAGCCCCGCCGCGAAGTCCACCACGCGCTTGGCGTCGGCGGGCTCCATCGCAGTGAGGTTCATGATGACCGGGACCCCCTCCCGGAACAGCTCGCCGATGGCGCGGGCGTCCCGGAAGCTGTCCGGGGTGACCGTGCCGATCCGGCGGCCCTTCTCCTCGGCCGTGTCCGCGGCCACCTTCACCCGGGGATCCGTGACCCAGGCGTCCCCGGATTCGGTGCCCTCGGAGTACTCGTCGTCGTAGTAACGCTCGTCATCGTTGTCGTCGACGAGGCCGAGCCACGCACTCGCCTTGCGTACCGATCCCATGGACGCCTCCTCTCACAGCGGTCTTTCTTGCTTTCCGCATCCCTATGGTCATCCATGATGCGGACGGCGCGCCAAGTGGATAGACGCCGCGCGGGGGGTTTGTGACGGTACTGGTGCACAGGCGATCCGTCGAGAGTCCTTGTACCCCAAGGGTCCTGACACATACGGCTGCTGACTGAGAGTGAAATATGATAGTCGGCGGCGGATGGGTGACGACCGGTGCGTCCGGGTGAACGTCAATCTCGTACCACATCACGAGGGAACGCCGTGCGCGGAATCGTCAGACTGTGCGTTCATCGTGACGGAGCATGAGGGTTCTCCTCTCGCTCCTGACGGAGAATCAGGCCGGGCGGCTCCCTCAGCCCTTCAGTTCCGGCGGGCTGATCCGGGACTTCTTGATGGCCGAACCCGTCGTGCCCCACTTCTTCAGAATCTTGGCGTACGTGCCGTCGGCCAGCAGTCTGTTGACCGCCGCCTGGAGCGCCGGAGCCAGCCTGGTGCCCTTCTTGAAGGCGAAGCCCACGTCCAGGCGGTGGTACTCGTTCAGGAACTTCAGCCCCGGCTGGTGGGCCACGGCGTAACGCAGGCCGTTGATCGTGGACATCACGATGTCGCTGCGGCCCTGCTGCACGGACGACCAGATCGCACTCGGCTCGGAGTACGTCTGCACCTGGTACGCCTTCTTGCCCGCGTCGGCGCACACGTGCTTGTTCTCCTCCAGCGTGGCCTCGAAGGTGGTGCCGGCGCCCGTCGCCACGTTCAGGCCGCACAGTTGCCGGAGGTCGGTGATCTTCGTCAGCTTGCTGTCCTTGCGGGTGGCGAAGCCCTGGCCGTCGTTGACGTAGGTGACGAAGTCGATGGTCTTGCGGCGCTCGTCCGTGACGCCGAAGTTGCTGGCGCCGAAGTCGTACTTGCCGCTGTCCAGCGCGGGCAGGATCGCCTCGAAGCTCGCCTGTTCGACCTTCAGTTTGATACCGAGCACCTTGGCGACCGCCTTGGCGAAGTCGACGTCCTGGCCGGTCAGCGTCTTGCCGTCGGGCAGGTAGGTGGTGCCGGGCGGAGTGCCGCCCACGCTGATCGCGACGGTGAGGCGGGTGGTGCCGGCGGGCAGCAGCCCGGCCGCCGCGCCGTCCTTCTGCTCGGCGGAGACGACGTCCGTGGTGGGTACCTCGCCGGGCTCGGCCGCCACTGCGGACGTGTCCGTCCCGCCCGAGCCGCAGGCGGTGAGGAGCAGGGCGGCGGAGGTTATGCCGACAAAAGGCATGAAAACACGCTTACGCATCGGTGGCGGTCTCCTGAGAGCAGAGTGGTGCAGAGCGCGAGGGGAGGGGGCGCGTGTGAAGGCAAGAAAAGGAGGAGAGAAACGCGACTGCGCCCGCCCGGAGGGCAGGCGCAGGCAGGGGGTCAGCTCAACAGGAAGAGGACCACACGCGACCGAAGTCGATGTGGGAGCGCGTGACCAGCCACTGCTGTGGATGCATGGGCCAAGTGGAACAGGCATACGGTTCCGCGTCAACTGACTTGAGATGTACGGCTCACAGTCCGGACAGCCTTGACAGCGATGGGAAACGCCCCCGTACTCTCGACGGACGGCCCTGCTGAGGGGCTCGGCCGTGTGAAGGCACCACCCCGTGTTCTGACGTTCCTCCAAGCGTCACGGAGCCTTCGCATGTCATCCGACACCCTTGCCAAAGTCCCCACCGCAGCGGGCCATCCCGAGCCGGCGGACGTCCCGCGGATCGTGCCGCGGCGTCGGTACGGCCAGTGGGCGGCAGCCGTCGCCGTCCTCGCGCTGCTCGGCCTCGCCGTCAACTCCGTCCTGCGCAACCAGGCGTTCCAGTGGGACGTCGTCGCCGACTACTTCACCACGGACTCCGTCCTGCGCGGACTGTGGCTCACGCTGTGGCTGACCGCGGTCGTGATGGTCCTCGGCTTCGCCCTGGGCGCCCTGCTCGCCGCCTTCCGGCTCTCCGCCAACCCGGTGCTGCGGGCGGTCGGCTGGGGCTATGTGTGGCTGTTCCGGTCGATCCCGATCCTGGTGCAGCTGCTGCTGTGGTTCAACATCGGGGCGCTGTACCCGCAGGTGTTCGGCGTGAGGACCGTCGACCTGCTCACCCCGGTCGCCGTCGCGATCGTCGGACTCACCCTGCACGAGGCCGCCTTCGCCGCCGAGGTCGTCCGGGCCGGCATCCTCTCCGTCGACCGCGGCCAGATCGAGGCCGCCCAGGCGCTCGGCCTGAGCCGGTGGCGCCGCTGGTGGCGGATCGTGCTGCCGCAGGCCATGCGGTCCATCGTGCCGCCCGCCGGCAACATGCTCATCGGCACCCTCAAGGGCACCTCGATCGTCAGCGTCATCGCCGTCAACGACCTGCTGTTCTCCGCCCAGTTGATCTACCACCGCACCTATCGGGTCATCCCGCTGCTGATGGTCGCGACCCTCTGGTACGCGGTCGTCACCTCGCTGCTCGGCCTCGGCCAGCACTACATCGAGAAGTACTACGCGCGCGGCACGGAGCACGCCCGATGAGGCCGCAGCTGGTGATCGTGGGAGCCGGGCCGCGGGGGACCGGCCTCCTGGAGCGGATCGCCGCCAACGCCCCCGAGCTGCACGGCACTTCGGGCCTCGACATCCATCTGGTCGACCCGCATCCGCCGGGCGGCGGCCGCATTTGGCGCCAGGCGCAGTCACCGCTGCTGTGGATGAACTCGCACGCCGAGGACGTCACCATGTTCACCGACGAGACGGTGACCATGGACGGCCCGGTGCGCGAGGGCCCCACCCTGCACGAGTGGGCCGGGCTGGACGGCGGCACCTTCGCCGACCGGCAGCTCCAGGGCCGCTATCTGCACTGGGTGTACGAGCAGGCCCTGGCCGCCCTGCCGCCGGACGTCACCGTCCACCACCACCCCCGGCGAGCCCTGCGCATCAGCGGCCCGCGCGAGGGCCGTCAGCAGGTGTGGCTGGAGAGCCGCGCGCGTCCCCTCCTCGCCGACCTGGTCGTCCTCGCCATCGGCCACCTCGACGCCGAACCCGACGACGAACAGGCCGCGCTGGCCGCCTACGCCCGCGAACACGGCCTGGTGCACCTGCCGCCCGACTTCACCGCCGACAGCGACCTGTCCCCGCTGGCGCCCGGCGAACCCGTCCTCGTGCGGGGCTTCGGGCTGGCCTTCGTCGACCTGATGGTGCTGCTCACCGAGGGGCGCGGCGGCCGGTACGAGGGCGACGCCTACCTTCCCTCGGGCCGGGAACCGGTGCTCTACGTCGGCTCCCGGCGCGGAGTGCCGTACCACTCGAAGATCGGCTACGACTGGACCGGCGACCGGCCCCCGCTGCCCCGCTTCTTCGGCCCGGCCGAGGTGGACGCCCTGCTCGCCCGCCCGGCGGGCTTCGACTTCCGGCGCGATGTGTGGCCGCTGGCGGAGAAGGAACTGGGCTTCGCCCACTACCACCGGCTGTTCACCGCCCATGCCGAGCGTACGACGATGGCCTGGGCCGACTTCGAGGAGAAGTACGCCGCGGCGAGCGACCGGGCCGAGGTACAGGCGCTGGTCGCCGCCGCCGTGCCGGATCCGGCCGACCGGCTCGACCTCGCCGCGCTCGACCATCCGCTGGACGGGGTGCGCCATGCGTCGCACGAGGACTTCCAGGAGGGCTTGCGGCAGTATGTCGAGGCGGACCTGAGCCGCCGCCACGACCCCTCCTTCAGCGCGGATCTCGGTGTCTTCCTCGGCCTGCTCTCCGTCTACGGGCAGCTCGTGCGGCTCGGGAACACCAGCCCCTGGTGGCACGGCTTCTTCAGCTACCTGGCGTCCGGGCCGCCCGGACCCCGGCTGCGGCAGATGCTCGCGCTGTCCCGGGCCGGGCTGCTGAAGTTCGTCGGCGCCGACATGACCGTCACCGCCGAGGACGGGGTGTTCCGAGCCGCCAGTCCCACCGTGCCGGGCTTCTCGGTCGAGGCCCGCGCGCTGGTCGAGGCCCGGCTGCCCGAGCCCACCGTCGGACGGGCCCGCGACAGCCTGCTGCGCGAACTGCACACCGACGGCGCCGCCGAGACCCCCGAGGGGCTGCTCCGGGTCGCTCCCGGCGACGGCCGGATCCTCGACCGGGCCGGGCGGCCGCATCCCCGGCGGTTCGCGCTCGGCCCCTACACCGACGCCCGCACCCCCGGCGCCTTCACCCGGCCGCGCACCGGCGGGGCCGCGTTCCGGCAGAACGACGCCACCGCCCGGGCGGCGCTGGCCTTTCTGAGTGCCTCACACGTAAAGGAACCCGCGCGATGAGCGTCATGGTCGACATCAGGTCCGTGCACAAGAGCTTCGGCCCGCTCGACGTCCTCAAGGGCGTCGATCTCCAGGTGCGCGCCGGTGAGGTGACCGTCGTGCTCGGCCCCTCCGGCTCCGGCAAGTCCACGCTGCTGCGCACCATCAACCATCTGGAGAAGGCCGACCGGGGCGAGATCAGCGTCGACGGCTCGCTGATGGGGTACCGGCGCGCCGGGGACAAGCTGTACGAGCTGCCCGAGCGCGAGGTGCTCCGGCAGCGCACCCGGATCGGGTTCGTCTTCCAGAACTTCAACCTCTTTCCGCACCTCACGGCCTTGGACAACGTCGTCGAGGCGCCGGTGTCCGCGCTGAAACGGCCCCGGAAGGAGGCGGAGGCGGGCGCGCGCCGGCTGCTGGAACGGGTGGGGCTGGGCGACAAGGCCGACGCCTATCCACGGCAGCTGTCCGGCGGGCAGCAGCAAAGGGTGGCCATCGCGCGGGCGCTCGCGCTGGAGCCGAAGCTGCTGCTGTTCGACGAGCCGACCTCGGCGCTCGATCCCGAACTGGTCGGCGAAGTCCTCGATGTCATCCGGGACCTGGCGGACCGGGGCACGACGATGATCGTCGTCACGCACGAGATCGCGTTCGCCCGTGAGGTCGCCGACACGGTGGTGTTCATGGCCGACGGCAGGGTCGTCGAGCAGGGGCCGCCGGATGAGGTGTTGGACCGGCCGCGGCACGCGCGGACCCGGTCGTTTCTGGCGAAGGTGCTGTGAGGTGGGCGTCGCTGTGCGGTGTGCCGTGTTCCGTACCGCCGGCCTGCGCCGTCGTGGTCGCCCGCCGTTGCGGTGGAAACCAGGTCTGCGGAAACCAGGTCTGCGGAAACAAGCGCTGCGGAGGCGTCCGGCGTGAACAGGCTGCTGTGTCTCGCCGCCGCCGTCGACGTGCCGGGCTGCTTCGGTGCCGAACCGTACGTCGAGCTGGTCCGGCTCGCCGAGCGCGGTGGGCTCGACTTCGTGACGCTGGACGACTCCTTCGTCCGGCCCGGGCCCGACGCGCTCGCCGTGCTGTCCCGGGCCGCGCCCGTGACCCGGCGGATCGGGCTGGTCCCGACCCTCACCACCACCCACACCGAGCCCTTCCGGGTGCAGGCCGCCGTGGCGACGCTGGACTGGGTCAGCCGGGGCCGGGCCGGCTGGCGGATCGACGTGTCCGCCGGCGAGGACGAGGCCCGGCTCTTCGGCCGGCGTCGGGCGGCGTCGGCCGAGGCGCTGTGGGACGAGGCGGGCGAAGTCGCCGCGGTGGCCGCCAGGTTGTGGGACAGCTGGGAGGACGACGCCGAGATCCGGGACGTGCCGGCCGGCCGTTTCCTGGACCGGGAGACACTGTGCCGCGTCGACTTCACCGGTGGCGCCTTCTCGGTCCGGGGCCCCTCGACCGTGCCCCGGCCGCCGCAGGGCCACCCGGTCCGCGTGGTCGACGCCACCGAGGCCCAGGCCCGTACCGTCGCCGCCCGGTACGCGGACGTGGCCCTGATCCGCGTCGCAACCCCGGCGCAGGCCGCCGCCGTACGCGAGGAACTGTGCGCCCGGGCCGCCGAGTCCGGGCGGGATCCGGAGACCCTGCGGACCCTGGTGAGTCTGCTGGTCGACCTCGGCGACGGAGAGTACGCGGCCGAGCCCGGACACGGTGGCGGCGGCCCGCGGCCGACCGCCCGGGGGCCGCTGTACCGGGGTGGCCCGGTCGGCCTCGCCGAGCTGGTCGCCGGCTGGCATGCCGACGGTGTCACCGACGGCTTCCACCTCGTGCCCGTCGAGCCGCGCCGTGACCTGGAGCGGCTGGTCAACGGCACGGTGGCGGTCCTCCAGCACCGTGGCCTGTTCCGCACCTTCTACCCGGGCAGCACCCTGCGCGAGCACCTGGGCCTGGCCCGGCCCGCCGACCCGTACGCCATGACCGGGGGAACGTCATGACCGTACGACGGCAGATGCACCTCGGAGATCCCTGCCCGGTATGGGAGGGTTGAGCACACTTGAAAGGAACCGACGGCATGACGACGGACGCGCCCGAGGCGTGGCAGCAGTGGCACGACAAGCGTGTGGAGAAGGTCTCGGCGCCCTACGGGCCGCTCGCGCTGACCGCCACCCAGTGGATCGAGGACTATCCGGAGGGGCTACTTCCGGACATTCCCGGGAGCTGGGTGGCTGATGATGACGGCGTGGTGCTCACGGCCGCCGAGGCCGATGGACTGACCGTGGACGGGCGGCCCTTCGCGGGCGGGATACGGCTCGCCGCCGATCTCGGGCCGGAGGCCGGATCGCGGGTCGCACTGGCTGAGAAGCGGCTGGTCGTGCTGGTCCGTGAGGGCGTCTGGGGCGTGCGGGTCTACGACCCCGAGGCCGAGGCCCGGCGCGCCTTCAAGGGCATCGAGGTCACCGCGTACGACCCCCGCTGGTCGGTGCCGGGGCGGTTCACGCCCTACGACGGCACGCGCACCGTGCGGGTCGGCAACGCGGACGGGCGCGAGCGGGGGCTCGCCCTCGCCGGTGAGCTGGCCTTCGCCCTGGCGGGCCGGGAGCTGACACTGCGGGTCGCACAGCAGGGCGACGGGCCGCTGTGGGCGGTGTTCGCCGACGCCACCAGCGGCGACACCAGCTTCCGGTTCCGCTTCCTCCATCCGCCCGCACCGGACGCCGAGGGGCGTACGACCGTCGACTTCAACCGCGCGCAGCTCCCGCCGTGCGCCTTCGCCGACCACTTCATCTGCCCGTTCCCGCCGCCCGGCAACACGCTGGACGTGGCGATCGAGGCGGGCGAACGTGCACTGAGCCGGCGTCAAGAGGCTGCTGCGTAAGAGTGGTTTAAAGTCGGACGGCCGAAAGGCACTCTTGTGGCGACCGGTCGTTCGGCCGAATACTCCCCCTCAGCGCTTGTCAGGGCATGCATGTTCGGAATCCGGCCACAATCCCTGGCTGCGACTCACGGGCCCCGACCCCACGCGGGCCCCCGACTTCCCCATGGGAGGGAACGAAAAGTGAGGATCAAGCGCACCACTCCCCACAGCGGCACTGCGAGACGGACCCGGCTGATCGCCGTGGCCACCGGCATCCTGGCCGCAGCGGCGTTCGCCGCCCCCACCGCGAACGCCGGCGACGACGGCCACGCGTTCAGCGCCGCCCAGCTCAGCAAGGTCGACGAGTCCGTCCTCAAGGCCGACGTACCCGGTACGGCCTGGGCGGTGGACAGCAAGACCGACCGCGTCGTCGTCACCGTCGACAGCACGGTGTCCAAGGCCGGCATCGACAAGATCAAGCGGCAGGCCGGCGCCGACGCGGGCGCGCTCACCATCAAGCACACACCCGGCAGGTTCAGCAAGCTGATCAGTGGTGGTGACGCCATCTACGGTGGTTCCTACCGCTGCTCGCTCGGCTTCAACGTGCACAGCGGCAGCACCTACTACTTCCTGACCGCCGGTCACTGCGGGCAGGTCGCCTCCACCTGGTACAGCAACTCCAGCCACAGCACGGTGCTCGGCACCAATGTCGGCTACAGCTTCCCGGGCAACGACTTCGCGCTGGTCAGGTACACCAACTCCGCGGTCTCGCATCCGAGTTCCGTGGGAAGCCAGTCCATCACGAGGGCGGCCACGCCGTCCGTGGGCACCACCGTCTACCGGCGCGGTTCCACCACCGGCACGCACAGCGGCCGGGTCACCGCGCTGAACGCCACCGTGAACTACGGTGGCGGCGACGTCGTCTCCGGGCTGATCCAGACCACGGTGTGCGCCGAGGGCGGCGACAGCGGTGGTCCGCTGTACGCGGGTACCGTGGCGTACGGGCTGACGTCCGGGGGCAGCGGTGACTGCACCTCCGGCGGTACGACGTTCTTCCAGCCGGTGACCGAGGCGTTGAGCTACTACGGGGTCACGCTGCCGTAGCGCATCCGGCTCCGGTTTCCTCGAAGTCCCCGCATGCACCGCGCGTGCGGGGACTTCTGCCTGCCCGGCGGGGAAGAGGGTGAAGCCGGAAGAGTGGAGAACAAGCCATGCACTGTCGTGACGTTCCGCTCCGGTGTACTTGCGCCTAGTGTTTGCAGTGCGAATTTCTGGGTGTGACCGTGGTCGGTCAAGCCCATGGGGAGTGCGCAACCCCCCTGTGTGCGCGTCCTGAAGTCAACCTTGTGTGCTCCCTGTGCCGTTCGGAAGAGTAGACGCTCGTCAACCAGCCTTCCGGCCCGTCGAGTCCCCACAACTCGCGGGCCGTCCCCCCACAGGAGGACGTGAGTTGAAGCACCGACGCATAACCCGGCGACGGGCCGCCCTGGCCGGGGCGGGCATCGCCGCACTGGTCGCCGCGGGTGTCACCTTGCAGAATGCGAACGCCAGCGAGCCTGCGAAGTCCGCTCCGCAGGCGCGGGTTCTGTCCGCTCCGGCGGCTGGAAACCTCGCCTCGACGCTGTTGAAGAACCTCGGCTCCGGCGCCGCCGGCAGCTACTACGACGCCCGGGCCAGGAGCCTCGTCGTCAATGTGCTCGACCAGGGTGCCGCGAAGGCCGTCGAGGCGGCCGGGGCCAAGGCGAGACTCGTCGCCAACTCGCTGGCCGCACTCGACGGCGCGCGGACGACGCTGAAGAAGGACGCGACCATCCCGGGGACGTCGTGGGCGATCGACCCGGTCAGCAACAAGGTCGTCGTCACCGCCGACAGGACGGTGTCCGGCGCGCAGTGGGCCAAGCTGAGCAAGGTGGTCGGCGGACTCGGCGGCAAGGCCGAGCTGAAGCGGTCGAAGGGGGAGTTCAAGCCCTTCATCGCGGGTGGCGACGCGATCAGCGGGTCGGGCGGGCGGTGCTCGCTTGGCTTCAACGTGGTCAAGGACGGACAGCCGTACTTCCTGACCGCCGGACACTGCACCGCGGAGATCTCCAGCTGGTCGGACTCCGGCGGCAAGGAGATCGGGCAGAACGCGGAGTCCCGCTTCCCGGGGACCGACTTCGGCCTCGTGAAGTACACCTCGCAGACGGACCACCCCAGCGAGGTCGACCTGTACAACGGGTCCACGCAGAAGATCACCGGGGCCGCCGAGGCGACGGTCGGGATGAAGGTGACCCGCAGCGGGTCGACGACCCATGTGCACGACGGCACGGTCACCGGGCTGAACGCCACGGTGAACTACCAGGAGGGCACCGTCAGCGGCCTCATCCAGACCAATGTGTGCGCCGAACCCGGTGACAGCGGTGGCTCGCTGTTCTCGGGGAGCAACGCCATCGGGCTGACCTCCGGGGGCAGCGGTGACTGCACCTCCGGCGGGGAGACGTTCTTCCAGCCGGTCACCGCGGCGCTGTCCGCCACGGGGGCGCAGATCGGCTGACGCGTTCGACTGCGCTGCGTTCCGTGGAGCCCCGTCCCCGGTGTGGGGACGGGGCTGCCGCGTATCTGCTGCGGTGGGCGTTTGTGCAGGTGAGGGGCACCCTCAGCGATGTCGTACACATGTTCGGGAATGGGGGTATGGTGGGGGTGGAAGTAGGGAACTGATGTTCGAGAGCTGTTCGGGGCTCGCGAGTGCGGGAGGTGCGTGTGCCGGGCTTCGCGCATCTGCACACCGTCTCCGGGTTCTCCCTGAGATATGGGGCGTCCCATCCGGAGCGGCTGGCCGAGCGCGCCTCGGAGCGGGGGATGGACGCCCTCGCTCTCACCGACCGGAACACCGTCGCCGGTGCGGTGCGCTTCGCCAAGGCCTGTGCCGGGGTGGGGGTGCGTCCGGTCTTCGGAGTGGATCTGGCGGTGGCCGAGGCCGAGGCCGTACGGCATGCGCGGCGGAAGGCGCCGGTGCGGGGCGGGGCCTTCGTGGACGAGTCGGCTCCTCGGGTGGTCTTTCTTGCCCGGGACGGGGCGCGGGGGTGGGCCGACCTGTGCCGGATCGTCACGGCGGCGCACACGGGAGAGGGGGTTCCCCTGCTGCCCCGGGCGGACAATCACGGCGACGGTCTGACCGTGCTGCTCGGCCCGGGGTCGGACGTGGGGCGGGCCCTCGCCGCGGGGCGTCCCGACCGGGCCGCGAAGCTTCTCGGGGCGTGGCGTGAGGTCTACGGTGACGCGCTGCGGCTGGAGGCCGTGTGGCACGGGCGTACGGGTACGGGGCCCGGATCCCTGCGGCTGGCCGCCCGTACCGTCGGGTTCGCCGCCGAGCAGGGGGTGCGGCCGGTGCTCGGCAACGCCGTCCGGTATGCCGATCCCGGGGCGGGGCCCGTCGCCGATGTGCTGGATGCCGCCCGCCGGCTGATCCCGGTCGACCCGCGCGGGGAGCTGGACTCCGGGGAGGCGTGGCTGAAGGACGCGCGGGCGATGGCGGGGGTCGCCGAGCGGGTGGTGGAGGCTGCCGGGTACCGGCGGGACACCGCCCTGCGGCTGATGGAGCAGACCCTGGCCACGGCCGAGGAGTGCCGGGTCGACCCCGAGGGGGACCTCGGTATCGGGACCGTGCACTTTCCCGAGGCGCATCTGGTGGGCGCCGGACGGCGTACCGCCCAGCGGGCCCTCGCCTCGCGGGCGGTGGCGGGAATGGTGCGGCTCGGGTACGGCGGGAAGCGTGCGTACTGGGAGCGGATGCACCACGAGCTGGACATCATCGCCCATCATGGCTTTGCCTCCTACTTCCTCACGGTCGCCCAAGTGGTCGATGACGTGCGGAAGATGGGGATCCGGGTGGCCGCTCGCGGTTCCGGTGCGGGCTCCCTCGTCAATCATCTGCTGGGTATCGCGCACGCCGATCCGGTCGAGCACGGCTTGCTGATGGAGCGCTTCCTGTCCAAGGAGCGTGTCGTGCTGCCGGACATCGACATCGATGTGGAGTCCGCGCGCCGGCTGGAGGTCTACCGGGCGATCATCGACCGGTTCGGCACCGAGCGGGTCGCGACCGTGTCCATGCCGGAGACCTACCGGGTGCGGCACGCCATCAGGGATGTGGGCGCCGCCTTGTCCATGGACCCGGCCGAGATCGACCGGATGGCCAAGTCCTTTCCGCACATCCGGGCCCGGGACGCGCGGGCCGCGCTGGCGGAGCTGCCCGAGCTGAAGCAGCTCGCGGGGGAGCTCGATCGGGCAGGGGCGCGGTACGGCAGGCTGTGGGAGCTGGTCGAGGCGCTCGACGCCCTGCCGCGCGGAGTCGCCATGCATCCGTGCGGGGTGCTGCTGTCCGACGCCTCGCTCCTCGCCCGTACGCCGGTGGTGCCGACCAGCGGTGAGGGGCTGCCGATGTCGCAGTTCGACAAGGAGGACGTGGAGGACCTCGGGCTGCTCAAGCTCGATGTGCTGGGTGTGCGGATGCAGTCGGCCATGGCGCACGCGGTCGCCGAGGTGGAGCGGGTGACCGGGGAGCGGGTCGATCTGGACGCGTTGCCGGAGGGGGATCCGGAGACGTATCGGCTGATCCGGTCCACCGAGACGCTGGGGTGCTTCCAGATCGAGTCGCCGGGACAGCGGGACCTGGTGGGACGGCTGCAGCCGAGTACGTTCCACGATCTGGTCGTCGACATCTCGCTGTTCCGGCCCGGGCCCGTCGCCGCCGACATGGTGCGGCCGTTCATCGAGGCGCGGCACGGCCGGGCGCCGGTGCGTTACCCGCACCCGGACCTGGAGGAGTCGCTGAAGGGGACGTACGGGGTCGTCGTCTTCCACGAGCAGGTCATCGACATCGTCGCCGTCATGACCGGCTGCGGGCGGGGCGAGGCCGACCGGGTGCGGCGCGGCTTGTCCGACCCGGAGTCGCAGGGGCGGATCAAGGTGTGGTTCGCGCAGGCCGCGGCGGCTCGGGGGTACAGCGCGGAAACGATTCGGCGGACCTGGGAGATCGTGGAGGCGTTCGGGTCCTACGGGTTCTGCAAGGCGCATGCGGTCGCGTTCGCCGTGCCGACGTACCAGTCGGCCTGGCTGAAGGCCCATCACCCGGCCGCTTTCTACGCCGGGCTGCTCACGCACGACCCCGGGATGTATCCCAAGCGGCTGCTGCTGGCCGATGCGCGGCGGCGCGGGGTGCCGATCCTGCCGTTGGACGTGAACGTGTCCGGCGCCGCTCATCGGATCGAACTGGTGTCCGAGTCCGGGGTGTGGGGACTGCGGCTCGCCCTCTCCGATGTGCACGGCATCAGCGAGGCCGAGGCCGGGCGGATCGCGGACGGGCAGCCGTACTCCTCGCTGGTGGACTTCTGGGAGCGGGCACGGCCGAGCCGTCCGCTGGCCCACAGGCTCGCCCAGGTGGGGGCGTTGGATGCCTTCGGCGCCAATCGGCGGGACCTGCAGCTGCATCTGACCGAGCTGCACCGGGGCGCCCGGGGCGGTGGCGGCGGACAGCTTCCCCTGGCGGGCGGACGCAGGACCGCCTCGGCCGGACTGCCGGACCTGACGTCGGCGGAGAAGCTCAGCGCCGAGCTGGGTGTGCTGTCCATGGACGCCTCGCGCAATCTGATGGACGACTACCGCACGTTCCTGGACGAGCTGGGCGTGGTCTCCGCGCGCCGGCTGCGCGAGCTGCGGCACGGCGAGACGGTGCTGGTCGCGGGCGCCAAGGCGGCCACCCAGACCCCGCCGATCCGCTCCGGCAAGCGGGTCATCTTCTCCACGCTGGACGACGGTACGGGCCTGGTCGACCTGGCGTTCTTCGACGACTCGCACGACGCCTGCGCGCACACCGTCTTCCACTCGTGGCTGCTGCTGGTGCGCGGCGTGGTGCAGCGGCGTGGCCCGCGCAGCCTGAGCGTGGTGGGTTCCGCCGCCTGGAACCTCGCCGAGCTGGTGGAACTGCGTGCCGAAGGCGGTCTGGACGAGGTGGCGGCGCGGCTCGCGGAGCCGGTGGCCGAGGCCGCGGGCGGTGATCCGGCCGGTGGGCGGCGGATCCACCTGCCGACCGGATACGAGATGCATCCGTGGGCCGATCTGCGGCCCGCGGGCCAGGAGGCCGCACAAGGGCCTTCGGCGATACGGAAGTTGTGGCACCAGAGTCCGGGGAGTGCGGGATGACCATTCTCTGCGTACGTTTCCAGCTGCCGCCGATGTACGAGGCGGCCCTGCCGGGACTGCTCGGGTTGCTGGAGGACTTCACCCCGGTCGTCGAGGCGCTGCCCCCGGACGGGGCGCTGGCCGATCTGCGCGGGGCCGAGCGGTACTTCGGACGCAGCGCGGTGGAGCTGGCCTCGGTGATCCGGGTGCGCGCCCTCGCGCGGTACGGCGTCGACTGCGCGATCGGCGCCGGTCCGGGCCCGATGCTGGCCCGCGTGGCGCTGCAGGGCGCCCGGCCCGGGGTGACGTGTGCCGTGCCCGAGGACCCGGACGGCGTCGCCGCCTTCCTCGCCGGGCGACCGGTGTCCGCGCTGCCCGGCGTCGGCACGGCGACCGCCCGCACCCTGGCCGAGTACGGCCTGGACACCCTGGGCCTGGTCGCCGCCGCGCCGCTGTCCACGCTCCAGCGGCTGATCGGCGCGAAGGCCGGCCGTGAGCTGCGCGAGAAGGCGAGCGGCATCGACCGGGGCCGGGTCGTCCCGAACGCCGCCTCGCGCTCTGTGACCACCGAACGGCCCTTCGACACCGACGAGCTGGATCCCGGCCGGCACCGCAGGGCGCTGCTGTCCGCTGCCGAGGAACTGGGCGCCCGGCTGCGCGCGGTGCAGCAGGTCTGCCGCACCCTGACCCTCACCGTGCGCTACGCCGACCGGTCCTCGACCATCCGCAGCCGCACCCTGAAGGAGCCGACCGCGCACTCGGCGGCCCTGACGAAGGCGGCCTACGGCATGTACGAGGCACTCGGCCTGCAGCGCGCCCGGGTCCGCGCGCTCGCCCTGCGCGCCGAGGGCCTGGCCCCCGCCGACCAGGCCTCCCACCAGCTCACCTTCGACCCTGTGGACGAGAAGGTCCGCCGTATCGAGGAGGTCGCGGACCGCGCGCGGGCCAAGTTCGGGCCCCGGGCGGTGATGCCGGGGGCGCTGGGGCGCGGCGGCGGCTCCACGGCGGTCAGTTGGCCCAGGGCGGCGTGATGCGGCTGCCGTCGGCCATCTCGGCCTCCAGGCCGATGGAGGTGGTGACCCAGGAGAGCGCGGTGTGATCGGTCGGATTCTCCAAGGCGAAGGTCGTGCCCGGGTTGACGATCACCGTGTCGCCCGCGCCGATGCGGTCGGTGCGGCCGTCGAGGGTGATCAGCAGTTCGCCCACGAGCAGATGGAAGATCTCCTCACGGCTGACGGTGTGGGCGGGCCCCTTGGTGCCGGCCGGGATCTCCCCGCGCCAGGCGCACAGCTCCTTGCTGCCGGTGAGCGGGGTGGCGTACGAGACGAAGCGGGCGCCGTGGATCTCATGGGTGGTGGCCTCGGACGAGCGGACGACGGGCATGGCGGTGATCTCCGTTCCAGTGGTCAAGTGACTTGACTATATGGTCAAGCTGCTTGACCAAACTGTCAAGGGTGTTTCAATGCCTCCGTGCAGAACTCCCAAGCCATGGCCCTGTCCGCCGCCCTGCTCGCCGTCGCCGGCGACCTCACCCAACGCATCCACGACGGGGTGGTGGCGCGCGGGTTCACCGATCTGCGGCCGGCGCACGGCTTCGCCTTTGCGCGGCTCGCCCCGGCCGGAGCCACCGTGACCGACCTCGCGGCGCACCTCGGGGTGACCAAGCAGGCCGCGAGTCAGCTGGTGGACGAGATCGTGCGCAAGGGGTACGCCGAGCGGCGCCCGCATCCGCAGGACGCGCGGGCCCGGCTGGTCGTGCTGACCGAGCGCGGCTGGGCCTGCACCCGGGCGGCGGAGGAGGCGGCGGCCGAGGTCGTGGAGGGATGGGCCGAACTGCTCGGCGAGGGTGAGGTGCGCGCGCTGGGGGAGCGCTTGGCGCGGATCGCTCCGTATGGTCCGATCAAGCCGGCCTGGTGACGGTCTGTCAGGGTCCGTCGACCCTCTGGTTATCACTGGAAGTTTTTACTGACGCGTAACTTCACACCGGTGCTACTCGCCCGTAACTTGACGAGTGAACAGCATCCTCGTGATCCGGATCACAGGGTAAGGCCCCCACCTCCCTTGAGCCGCAAGGAGATCACACGATGCTGCCCTGGAAGCGCGTGCTCAGACGCCTCGCCGCACTGCTCCTCACCACCGCCGTCGCCGCCGTTCCGGCCGCCACCGCACACGCCGCCGACGCCGCTCCCAGCAGGGGCTGGAACGACTTCTCCTGCAAGCCCTCCACCGCCCATCCCCGTCCGGTCGTCCTGGTGCACGGCACTCTGGGCAACTCGGTCGACAACTGGCTGTCCCTCGCCCCGTATCTGAAGGACCGCGGATACTGCGTCTTCTCCCTCGACTACGGCCAACTGACCGGAGTCCCTCTCTTTTACGGCCTCGGCCCCATCGACAAGTCGGCAGAGCAGCTGTCCGCCTTCGTCGACAAGGTGCTCGCCGCGACCGGCGCCGCCAAGGCCGACCTCGTCGGCCACTCCCAGGGCGGCATGATGCCCCGCTACTACCTGAAGTTCCTCGGCGGAGCCGGCAAGGTGAACGCCCTCGTCGGGCTGGCCCCGGACAACCACGGCGCCACCCTGAGCGGCCTCACCAACCTGCTGCCGTACTTCCCCGGCGCCGGGGACCTGATCAAGGCCACCACCCCCGGGCTCGCCGACCAGATCCCCGGCTCCCACTTCCTCGCCGAGCTCAACACGGGCGGCGACACCGTCCCCGGAGTGCACTACACGGTCATCGCCACCAAGTACGACGAGGTGGCCACCCCTTGGCGGAGCCAGTACCTGAGCGGCTCGGACGTCCACAACGTCCTGCTCCAGGACCTGTGCCCGCTCGACCTCTCCGAGCACGTCGCCATCGGCCTGTTCGACCGCATCGCCTTCCACGAGGTGGCCAACGCGCTCGACCCGGCCCGGGCCACCGCCACCACCTGCGCGTCGGCCTTCAGCTGACGTGGCGCCGGGGCCCGTCCGGCCTGAGCCGCCGGACAGGCCCCGGAACTTCACCGGCGGTGGGTGCCACCCGCCGCGCGCCGCCGCACCGACAGGAACAGCGCCGCCGAACCGAGCGCCAGCGCCGCCGCGCCGCCGACCGCGACGTACGAGGTGCCGGAGGAGGCACCGGTCTGTGCGAGGTGGTCCGAAGCACCGGCTGCCTTCGGCGCATCGGACTTCGTGGTGGGCTGCCGGGCGGGGATGGCCGTGGCATCGCCGCCGTGACCGTGGTGCCGCATCGCCGACCTGTCGGCACCGTCCGCGATCTGCCGGTCGGAGGGCACGGAGGCGGCCGGAGCGGGAGCGGTGCCCGTGTGCCCCGTGCGGCCGCCGCCGAAGTCCACGTCCGAGCAGGAGTAGAACGCCTCCGGACTGTCCGAGCGCTGCCAGATTGCATACAGCAGCTGCCGGCCGGACCGCTCGGGAAGCGTGCCGGAGAACGTGTAGAAACCGCCCGAGGCGACCGGGTCGGTGACGGTGGCCACCGGGTGCCGCAGATCCAGTTCGGACCAGGCCAGCGGCTTCGCGGGGTCGTAACCCGGCTTGGTCGGATACACCGTGAACGTGCCCTTGTGCGGGGCGGTCACCCGGTACTTGAAGGTGTACGACCCGCTGTGCACGCGGGTGGCGGGCCAGTCGGCGCGGGCCAGGTCGAGGCCCTTGAACTCCGCGTGGTTCGCGCTGCACAGCTTGCCGTCCGGGATCAGCTTCTGATGCCGCCCCGCGGCGTCGCCGATCCGGATGCCGTTCCAGTCGTACAGCGCCTGCGTGCCGCCGGCCGCCACCGCCGCCCTGCACGCGGCCGACTCCGGACTCTCCGGCCCCTCCGCATAGCACTGCGAGACACGGCTGACCGGGCCGCCCATCGAACCGTGCCCGGACGCGGGGGCGGCGCCGAGCGCGGTCAGGGCGAGCGGCGGCACGCCGAGCACGGCGACGACGGCGGCCGCGCGGCGGGCACGAGCGGGCATGCGGAACTCCTCCGGAAACGGTCCTGCGATGGGGCTGGAATCCCGTGGGGGCGATTCGAAACTAGCGCCGACAAACCGTGAAATCGCCTGTTGGAGGCGGGTGGAGGGGATCCTTATGGTGCCGTTAAGGCCGGACTAACCGGGGGCTGAGGAAGGGGAGGAGGATGCCGGTGGCCCACCTGCGCGCGAGCAACGCGACCGTCCGTGTCGGTTCGGGTCCGTTCGCCGTCGGACGCCTCGGTTGGCTCCCCGGTTGGCTCCCGGCAGCGCGTGCACCCCGCTGCCTCGCCAAACCTGTGCACATGGGTCGGGAGCCCTGCGCCCTAGGAAGGCAACCGTTAGGGTCTCATGGCCCACGGACAGTCCAAGGCGCGCTGACCACCGCATTAGGAGTTCGATCCGAGCTCGCTTCAGCTACCGCGGTCGACTGGTGCGACGGCCGGACAAGGGTGCTGGTGTGCGCCCCCGTCCGGCGTCGTTGATGTCAGCCGTGGATGTCAGAAGCTTGCGGGTGCGCGGCGTCGCTACGGCGCGGATGTCGGTGTCGGTTTCCGGCGCCTGGCGAGGCGGCGCCAGGCCACCCAGAGATTGATCACAAACAGGACCGCTCCCGCGATGGGCCAGCCCATGGATCCACCGTTGCGGTAGGTCTCGATGCCTACCGCCAGCAGCATGACGCCGATCACCGGGCCCATCAGGTCCATGAAGGCGTCCAGGCGACTTGCGATCTTCGAAGAGTTGGCAACGGCTTGATCGTGACAGTCAACGCGGTGCTTGCAAAGGAGCAAGGTCAGGACCGCACGGAGCTGCCACTGCCTGTCTGAGTCGAGGCCGACCCCGGTTTACCGCCATCAGCTTGGGAAACTGCGATCATGTGCCGTGGGATCGCGCGCTGACCAGGGCGAACGCTATTACGGTGGTGGCGTTGGGCGTTGCTGCTTTCCCCGCGATTCCCCGCTGTTACCCGCTCGATCCGGTGCGGTCTGTGGTGCGCTTTGCGAGAGTCAGCGGTGACCCATGGGGAACCCGGATCCCAGGGGTCCTAGGCGATTTTTCCGGTGACAGGAGGCAGCAATGAGGGGCCCGGATGGTCCGCAGGAAGCGGTTGCTACTGCCCTCGACGCACTCGGTACGGGTGCTTACCTGACGGACGAGCAGGGCTTCATCGTCGCTGTCAACGCGCGTGGTGAAGAACTCCTGGCCCGCCCCGCCTCGGATCTGGTCGGCCAGGACGCCCATGACCTGCTGCACCGCACCAGCTGCGGGGAGCCTGTGCCGAGGAGCCAGTGCCGGATGCGGGAGAGCGTCCTCGGCGGGCGGACGGAGCAGGGTGAGGAGGAGTGGCTCGAGCGCGGAGACGGCACGCTGTTGCCAGTGGCATGGCTGGCCACACCCTGTGACATCGGTATCCGTCCGTCGGCCACGCTCTTCCTCTTCCACTCCACCGGCCGCTCCGGGCGTCCCACCCAGCGGCCACCGGCTGGCGGACGGCTCTCCGAACTGGAACGGCTCGCTCTGCTCGCCGAGACGACCACCCTGCTCACCTCCACCCTGGACATCCACGAGGCGCTGCGCCGCCTGATCAACCTCGTAGTGCCTCGCATCGCCGACTGGGCCGTCATCGACCTGATCAGCGAGCGGGACGAAGTGTCGCGCTTTGCCGTCGCCCACGCCGAAGGCGGCACCGTGGTGTTCCGGGAGGACCTCCAGGGCCCCATGCCGCCCGTGCCCCAGGAGTCCCCGATGCCCCTGTCCCGGGCCCTGCGCGGTGTCACGTCCTCCTTCGCTGGCCCCGAGATCTACCAGGGACCACCCGATTCCGGCATCGCGGTGGAGCAGCGGCGCCTGTTCGAGGCGACCGGCATGCACTCGGCGATCGTGGTCCCCCTCCGCAGCCTGCACGACGTACTGGGCGCCCTCACCCTCGGCCGTGCCGACCAGCCCGAGCGGTTCACCGCGAGAGAGGTCGCCCTGCTGGAGGACATCGCCCGACGCGCCAGCCTCGGCCTGGAGAACGCCCGCCTCTACCAGCGCCAGCGCAAGGTCGCCGAAACCATGCAGCGCCATCTGCTGCCGAAGCTCCCGCGGACGCCCGGCCGCAGCATGACCGCGCGCTACCTGCCCGCGCCGGACGCCTCAGAGGTCGGCGGCGACTGGTACGACGCGTTCACCCTGCCGGACGGCGCCACCGCCCTCGCCATCGGCGACGTCGTCGGCCACGACCTAGACGCCGCGGCCGGCATGGCCCAGCTGCGCAACATGCTCCGCGCGTACGCGGTGTCCCAGCAGAAGCCACCGAGCAAGATCGTGGAATGGCTCGACCGGGCGACCCTGGACATCGCGGAGGTCTCCATGGCCACGCTGGTCTTTGCCCGCATGAGTGAGAACGGCGCTGGCCAGTGCGAGCTGTCCTGGACCAACGCGGGCCACCCCCCGCCGCTGCTGGTCACCCATGAGGGCATAGCCCGCTATCTGACCGACGGCCACGGGATCCTGCTGGGCGTTACACCGGATCAGGTCCGCCCCGACGCGACAACGGAACTGCCCCCCGGGGCAACCCTGCTCCTCTACACCGACGGCCTGATCGAGTCCCCGAACCACACCCTGGACGAGGGCCTCAACCGTCTGCGCCGCCACGCCGCGTCCTTGGCCCACCGCCCCCTGGAATCCTTCACCAACGAGCTGTTGGCACGGGCACGCCCACCGGACAACGACGACGACGTGGCCCTGCTGGCCGTCCGACACGGGCCGGACTCGTCGTTTTGAAGCTCTCGAGGCTGCGATACGGCACCGGCAAGTCACTTCTTCTTGCCCTGGGTCTTGCCGGGGATCTTGGTGACCTGGGTTTTTGCTGGTCAGGGGTGAGCTGTGACTCGAGGTCCCACGGTTCGCTTTGCTCGATCCAGCACACTCGCGCGTTGTCCGCCATCCACTGGCTCAGGGTGGCTTCGCCGGCCTTGCCGAAGGTCATCCGCTTGATGCTGCCCACGCGGCGCAGTTCAAGTCCGAGCAGGCAGCCGAGGGTGAGCCGCAGGGTCGAGCCGGCCGCGTTGCCCCGGTAGTGGTAGCGCACCCGCTTGCGCAGCTTCTGCGTGCTGGTCCGGTTCGCCATGTACCGCGGTGCTATCCCGACGTAGAGCAGGCGCCCAGCGTCCAGGTCCTGGTGGGGCGGCTGCTTGAAGTGTCACCCGTGGACTCCTGCCGCCGCCGGGACAGGGCTCGGACGCAACAAGACCTCTGGCGCCGACCACAACCGATCGGGACTGACGAGAGCGGTAGTTTCCACGAACCCTCCAGGCGTGCCATGAGTGATCGCCGCAGGCTACTGGGCGACGCTGACAGAAGGCCCCGGCGTGCACAGCTATGTGACATCAGCTTGGGAAGCTAAGGTGATGGTGGCTCGCTATGGGTGCTGACCTGCGACGTAAGCATGTGGCCGCCTGGTGGGCGGATCCGTTGATTTCCCAGTGTTGCCCGTGGTTCCCCGCAGCGTCTGGCACGCATCTGAAACGGGGGCCATCGACACTCGGTGGACATAACCAGCCCCAGCAGGCAACTGGCGCATGGGCCGTGGCCCCTGAAGGTCGGCGGGCGCGGGCGGACCGGCTCGGCGGCCCTGACTGCAACCTCCGGGGTTGTAAGGCACACTACGGCGCGGGCTATCCGGCGACATCGTCAAGAGAGATCGAGCTGCAAGGGGTCGACTACTGGCGGCTCTTTGCTACAGCCTCCGCCAACCGCTGGGCCGAACCCGCCTGAACGGTGGTGTCCGTCGCTGAATGAGACGGAAACTGAGACGGACGGGCCCGGGCTGACCAGGCCGTTCGGCTCACTAGCCGCAGGCGCATCCGGCCGCTGCCGGGCTCTCCTCGGTGGCCTGGCTGGTGCAGCAGCCGTCGCCGGTGGCGTTGGGGTCGGCGCTCTTGCCGAGGGTGTCGGCGTCGGCCTTCACGACGTAGACCTCCCAGGGCTCCTTGCCGGGGCCGTGGACCCAGACCTTGTCCTGGAGGGCGTAGCAGCAGGAGGTGTCGTTCTCCTCGAAGGTGGCCAGGCCGGCGTCCTTGAGCCGGGTGGTGGCGGCGTTGACCTGGTCGGTGGACTCGACCTCGACGCCGAGGTGGTCCAGGCGGGTTTCCTCGCCGGGCTCGCCCTCGATGAGTACGAGCTTGAGCGGGGGCTCGGTGATGGCGAAGTTGGCGTAGCCCTCGCGCTGCTTGGCGGGTTCGGTGCCGAACAGCTTCGAGTAGAAGGTGATCGACGCTTCCAGGTCACTGACGCGCAGGGCGAGCTGGGCACGGGACATGGCAGGACTCCCTCGGCTTGCATTGATGTCTGTCGATGCAAGCTTGTGACTTGAATCGAAGGATGTCAATATAGAGGCATGTCGAAGCAAGAGCTTGCGGTGCTCGGTCAGAGCGAGGAGAACAGCGCGTGCTGTCCCGGGCTGGTGGCCGCACCGTTGGACGAGGGTCAGGCGGCGGATCTGGCGAAGCTGTTCAAGGCGCTGGGCGACCCGGTTCGGCTGCGCCTGCTGTCGTTGATCGCCTCGCGGTCGGGCGGTGAGGTCTGTGTCTGTGACCTGACCCCGGCCTTCGACCTGTCGCAGCCGACGATCTCGCATCACCTCAAGCTGCTGCGGCAGGCCGGTCTGATCGACTGTGAGCGGCGTGGCACCTGGGTCTACTACTGGGTGTTGCCCGCCACCCTCGACCGGCTCGCCGCCTTCCTGAAGACGTCGCAGACGGCCGGGGCGACCGCGTGACCGCCCCGCTGGGCCGCCGGGCCCTTGCCGAAGCTGTTGGGTCGGCCGCCCTGGTCGCGGTGGTCGTCGGCTCCGGAATCCAGGCCACCGAGCTGTCCCATGACGTCGGCGTGCAACTGCTGGCTAACTCGCTGGCCACCGTCTTCGGCCTGGGCGTGCTCATAGCCTTGCTCGGGCCGGTTTCCGGTGCGCACTTCAATCCGGTCGTCACCCTCGCGGCATGGTTCACCGGCCGCCGCAGCGAGGACGGGCTGACCGCGCGGGACGTCGCTGCCTATCTCCCGGCCCAGATCGCGGGAGCCGTCGCCGGTGCCGTCCTGGCCGACGCCATGTTCGGCAAGCCGCTCGTGCAGTGGTCCAGCCACGACCGTTCCGCCGGTCACCTGTGGCTGGGGGAGGTGGTCGCCACCGCCGGACTCATCCTGCTGATCTTTGGACTGACCCGCACGCAGCGAGCCCACTTCGGCCCCGTGGCCGTGGCGTCCTACATCGGCGCCGCCTACTGGTTCACGTCCTCCACCTCGTTCGCCAACCCGGCTGTGACCATCGGCCGCGCCTTCACCGACACCTTCGCCGGCATCGCCCCCGCCTCGCTCGGCCCCTTCATCGCCGCCCAGCTGACCGGCGCCGCGTTCGGCCTCGGGCTGGTCTTCGCGGTCTTCGGCCGTCCGGCGCCCACACCCGGCACCGCACCGCTTCAGGGCGAACCCGAAATCGCCGCACCGGCACTGTGACCAGCCCGCTTCTGAGAAAGACATCCGCCATGAACACCCCTGCTGAGCGTCCTTCCGTGCTGTTCGTCTGCGTTCACAACGCCGGGCGCTCCCAGATGGCCGCAGCGTTCCTCACTCACCTTGGCGGCGACCGCGTCCAGGTGCGTTCCGCGGGGTCCGCCCCTGCCGACACGGTCAACCCGGCTGTCGTCGAAGCGATGGCGGAGGCGGGCATCGACATCTCGGCCGAGGTGCCCAAGGTCCTCACCGTCGAAGCCGTCCAGGCCTCCGACGTGGTCATCACGATGGGCTGCGGCGACACCTGCCCGGTCTTCCCGGGCAAGCGTTACCTCGACTGGGAGCTCCCGGACCCGGCCGGCCAGGGCGTCGACGCCGTGCGCCCCATCCGCGACGAGATCGAGAAGCGAATTCGTGGGCTGCTTGACGAGATCGCCCGGTGAGCCAGGCACGACTACCAGGGGTGGTTGAGTTCTCAGGGCGAGTCGGACGCCGGGGCGCTGTCCACTCCCTGAAGATGGCGGACTACCGCCGACCACCTCTTGTAGGACTCACTTTCCGGGCTTGACTTGAAATCACTGTTAGGTGAGCCTTACCTAAACCTCGCCTGTGATTGTCCTAGGAGTCGTCTGTGTCCGTGCTGCCCTCGGAGTCTCTCGCTTCCCTCAAGGCGGCGCCCACCCGACGGTTGGGGCTGTACGACACATGGTGGACGGTCGGAGCGGCCGCGCTCGCCGCCTGTCTGGGCCTCTCGGCCTGTGCATGGATATCCCTGCACCTCCGAGTGGACGCCGCTCTCCACACCGTGGCGCTCTTTGCCCACCTGGCCTCGCTCGTGCTCGGCTTCGGGGCTGTCCTGGTGGCCGACTACTACGCGCTCCTGTATCTGACGGGCCGGTGCACTCTGCGCGATGCCCTGAACAGCACGACCCACCTCCACGTCCCCGTCTGGACCGGCCTCGTCGGTCTCGTGGCCAGCGGCGTGATGCTCCACCCCGACCTCGGCTTCGCGTCGACCCGCATCAAGTTGGGGCTGGTGCTCGCCCTCACCCTCAACGGCCTCCAGGCCGGGCTCCTGAACAGACGCATGCTGCAACAGGGCAGTGCCGCGCTCGGCCCGCGCCTCCTCGCCTGGGGGACCGCGACGGCTCTGGTGTCTCAGGCCTGCTGGTGGGGCGCCGTGGTCATCGGATTCCGCAACAGTCAGCACTGAGGTCGGTCAGTCTGTTGACCTGCCGTCGAGGGACTACTCGGACTGCGCTCGGGTAGGTAGCCTGCGTCCATGATCCACAAGGACCCGCAGCACGTCCGGCCCGCCGTCGCCGACGAGGTGCCGGCCGTCAAGGCGGTGACGGACGCGGCCTACCACCACTACATCGAGCGCATCGGTGTGGTGCCGCAGCCCATGGAGGCGGACCACGCGGCGAACGTGGCCGGCGGCAAGGTGTTCGTCACCGGGGAGCCCGTGGTCGGGCTGGTGGTGGTCGAGGCGTTCGCCGGCCATCTCTTCCTGGACAGCATCGCCGTCCACCCCGACGCCCACGGCACGGGCGTCGGGCGGCGGCTGCTTCACTTCGTCGACGCACACGCGCGTGAGCTGGGGCTCGATGAGATCAGGCTCTACACGAACGCGTTGATGTGGGAGAACCAGAAGATCTATCCGAAGTACGGATACGACGTCGTGGAACGCCGCGTGGACGGGCCCTACGACCGGATCCACTACCGCAAGCGGCTGGACTGACGGCTCCGGCGGGGTCAGCCGTCGGGCCACCAGGTGCGGGCGATGTCCTTGCGCACCTCGGGACGCCCCGCGGGGCGCTCCTCCGCCTCTTCGCGGATCCGGCGGCTGTCCGTCTTCTTCGGGGGCTTGTGCACGGTTGCGCGGCGCATGGCTGCCTCCTTGCGCGCCTACCGGGTTTCGCGTTGTCACGCAGGTAGACGCTTTCGGGGAGCGTTCCTCATCGGAGCCGGGTTGTCAGTGGCGGGTGTCACTCCCGGCGCATGACGAATGAGACGAGGCGCACCTGTCGCTTCTCGCGGCCGAACGGGGACACCCTGTGAGGGGCGTCCCCGTGCTGCACCGGGCCGGTGTCGCCGAGGGTGTCAGGACAGCAGTTCCGCGAAGCCGCCGGTGCGGGCCAGCGTCTCCAGTTCCCCGAGGGCGGCCACGGCGGCCGACGCGGCTTCCGGGTCCCTCTGCGCGAGCCCGCTCTCGGCGAACTCGTCCTCGTCCAGGCGCCGTACGTCCGTGCCGTCGGCGGAGCGCCACAGGTCCAGGTCGAGGTCCTCCACGACCAGGTCACCGCCGTCGCGGATCGCCGGACGCGTGATGTCGCAGTACCAGCCCTTCAGGGTGCCGTCGGCGGCGCGGACCTCCTTCACCGAGTACCAGCGGTCGCGCCAGTAGTACTCGGTGAAGAGGTCGCCCGGCTCGAAGCGGACGAAGCCGAAGTCGCGGATCCCGGAGCCCGCCCAGGGCGCGCGTACCGCGATCCGGGTGCCGTCGTCCTGGAGCAGCTCGGCCGGATAACGGATCTTCGTCCGGCCGGCCTTGACCAGGACCACCTCCAACCCAGCCGCTGTGTCAGTCGAGTTCACGGACATGGCGCACCTCCGTCGCGCAGATTTCATAGCCGAGCCACTTGTTGATCGCGATCATCGGTGCGTTCCCGGCGTCGTTGCCCGTGAACGCCTCGGTGACGCCGGCCGCACGGGCCCGGTACAGGGAGTGGATCTTGGCGAGCTTGGCCAGTCCGCGTCCCCGGTGGGCGCGAGCTGTGCCGGTCATCGCCGTGGTGTACCTTGTGCCGCCGTCGGTGTAGGCCACGCTGAAGGCGACAGGACGGCCCGCGACACACGCGGCCACCGTCAGGTCGCGGTCCAGCAGCGGATGCTTCCAGTGCTGCTCGATCCAGGCCTCGTAGTCGCGGAACGCGCAGTCGACGTCACCCGGTTCGTCCAGCAGGGTCTCCGCGTCCAGCTCGAACAGCGGGCGTGGGTCGTCCGCGAAGTCCGCGGCCGTACGCAGCTCGACGCCCGGCGGGGTCTTTGGGAGGGGCGGGAGGGCGGAGCCCGCCAGATCGAGGCGCAGGAAGTGCGCGGACCGGCTGCTGCGATAGCCGTGCCGTTCGGCGAAGGCGCGGTTGGCCGGTTCGTCCAGGACCCAGCTGAGCAGCCGGGTCGCGCCCTGGGCGGTGAGGTACTGCTCGGCCGCCCGCAGCAGGAGCCGGCCGGCGCCGCGACCGGTCCGGTCGGGTCGGACGTAGATGTTCAGCAGGCCCTGGCCCGGCTCGGTGCTGTCGTGGGCCAGGTGCACCTGAGCCGTGCCGATGATCTCGCCGTCCTCCTCCGCGATCAGCGGACGGTAGCGGGCCTCGTGCGGCATGTGCAGGGCGTCGTGGCGGATCGAGTCCGAGGTGAACAGGATGTACGGAAGGGCGAGCCGGCGGACGCGGGCGAAGCCCTCGGTATCGGCCGGTACATCGGGGCGCAGGTCGCGCACGATCACTGCCATGGGCAGGCACGATAGGCGGAGGCGGACCGGGGATGCCTCTCATTTTCCGGCGCGTACGGGACAATCACCGTGTGAGCCTGAAGATCCGCATCGATGACAGCGCGCCCCCGTACGAGCAGGTGCGCGCGCAGATTTCCGAGCAGGCACGGTCAGGGGCGCTGCCGGTGGGGTACCGGCTGCCGACCGTGCGCGGGCTGGCCGAGTCCCTGGGCCTCGCCGTGAACACCGTGGCCAAGGCCTATCGGGCGCTGGAGAACGACGGGGTGATCGAGACGCGCGGGCGCAACGGCACCTTTGTGGCTGCCGCCGGCTCGGCCGCGGAACGTGAGGCATCCCTGGCTGCTCAGGCGTACGTGGAACGTGTGCGGAGGCTGGGGCTGGGGGAGCCGGAGGCGTTGGCCGCCGTGCGGGATGCCCTGCGCGCGGCTTACGGGGAGGGCTGAGGAGGGCGTGGCGCGCTACCGGCGTGACATCGGCTCCGGTGTTCTGGTCACCGTCAGCCCCGCCCGTCCCGCCGCCTTTCCGAACACCACCGCATCCCGCACCGCGGCCCCACCCGGATCGTTGTTGAAGTACGCGTACACGTCCTCCCCCTCCGACCACGTCGTCGCGATGCGGTCCACCCAGGTTTCCAGGGAGCGGCGGCCGTAGCGGGGCCAGGGCCGGGCCCGGCCCTGGTGGAAGCGGACGTAGCCCCAGTCGGTGGTGCGCCACAGCGGGGTGACCGGGCGGGCCAGGACGTCCGCCCAGCACAGGGCCGCGCCCCGGGCCGACAGCACCTCGCGCACCTCCGGTGTCCACCAGGAGTCGTGACGGGGTTCCACCGCGACCCTCGTACCGGGCGGGAAGCAGGCCAGGCAGGTGTCCAGGAGGGAAGGGTCCACGCGCAGGGTGGGCGGCAGCTGGAGGAGGACCGGGCCCAGACGGTCGCCGAGGCCCGCCGCGTGGCTCATCAGGCGGTGGACCGGTTCCTCGGGCTCCTTCAGGCGCTTGATGTGCGTGAGGTAGCGGCTGGCCTTGACCGCCACCACGAAGTCCGCGGGGACGCGGTCGCGCCAGGCGGTGAAGGTGTCGTACGACGGCAGTCGGTAGAACGCGTTGTTGATCTCCACCGTGGCGAACAGCCGCGTGTACTCCTCCAGCCACAGCCGCGCGGGGACCCCGGCCGGATAGACGAGGTCCCGCCAGTCCTTGTACTGCCACCCGGAGGTGCCGACGAACAAGGTCACAGCACCATCAAAGCACTACAGGTACAGGCCCGCGTCCGCGCCGTCCCGCGCCCCCGGCACCGAAGTCGGGGAGGAGCCCCGGCGCAGCGCGTACAGCTCGGCGAGCGTCGCCCCCTCCCGGCCGACGCCCTCATCGGTGCCCAGCCAGTTCACCGCCTCCCGGCGGGTCAGCCGGCCCACCTCGATACGGGCCAGGCAGCGGCCCGGGCGGACCACGGCCGGGTGCAGGCGCTCCAGGTCCTCGTTGGTGGTGACGCCGACCAGGACGTTGCGGCCCTGGCCGAGCAGGCCGTCGGTGAGGTTCAGCAGCCGCGACAGGGCCTGGCCGGCCGTGTGCTTGGCCTCACCGCGGATCAGCTCGTCGCAGTCCTCCAGGAGGAGCAGGCGCCAGCGGCCCTTGCCCGCCGAGTCCTCCTCGCCGATCGCGATGTCCATCAGATAGCCGACGTCCGAGAAGAGCCGCTCCGGGTCCAGGACACAGTCCACCTGGCACCAGTCGCGCCAGGAGCGGGCCAGCGTGCGCAGGGCGGAGGTCTTGCCGGTGCCGGGCGGGCCGTGCAGCAGCAGCAGCCGGCCCGCGATGTCCTCCGGGGTCGTCTTCATCAGGCGGTCCATCGCGTCCGCCACCGGCGCCGTGTAGTTGGGCCGCACCTCGTCCCAGGTGCCCGCCGAGATCTGCCGGGTGGTGCGGTGCGGGCCGCGCCTGGGGGAGACGTACCAGAAGCCCATCGTCACGTTCTCGGGCTGGGGTTCCGGCTCGTCGGCGGCGCCGTCCGTGGCCTGGTCGAGGATCCTCTTGGCCAGTTCGGCGCTGGTCGCGGTGACCGTGACGTCCGCGCCGCGGTTCCAGCGGGAGACCAGCAGGGTCCAGCCCTCGCCCTCGGCGAGGGTGGCGCTGCGGTCGTCGTCGCGGGCGACCCGCAGCACTCGGGCGCCGTCCGGCAGCAGCGTCGCGCCGGAGCGGACGCGGTCGATGTTCGCCGCGTGCGAGTACGGCTGCTCGCCCGTCGCGAAGCGGCCGAGGAACAGCGCGTCGACGACGTCGGACGGCGAGTCGGAGTCGTCGACGTGGAGCCGGATCGGCAGAGCGTCGTGTGGGTTCGCAGACATGGGGCCATGATCCGGCACGAATGTGCTGTGCGCACGGCATTTCGCGTCGGCGGAAGCGTTGTTCGCCGGCTGCCGGCCGTCCTGGGAGAGATTTCACGCTCTTTCCAAGACCTGCCCGCGCCCTCGGTTCCGCCGTTACTGTTGTCCCCGATGGCACGTCATGGGTGGGAATCGGATACTCGGCGGTGGCGGCTCACCGCCCTGCTCGGTGTGGGCGCGGCCGTACTGGCCCTGGCGGTGACCCTGTTCGGCACGCTGTCCGGCGGGGCCAGTACGGCGGGCACCACACGCGACGGCGACAAGGTGCACGGCACCCCCGCCACGACCGCAGCGAAACCCGAGCCGTATGTCGGCTGGGGCTTCACCCACACCCAGTACAGCGCCGACGAGGGTGCCACGGCCGCCACCGCGCGCGTGCGGCAACTGCTCGGACAGAACGGCGGACTGGCGCAGAACCAGCACATCATGGGCTGGGGCGCCGACAACCCCGAACCGGTCGAGGGGCACTACGACTTCGGCGCGCTGGACCGCCGTATCGACTTCATGCGGGCCTCCGGCGGCACCCCGGTGATCACCCTGTGCTGCTCCCCGGACTGGATGAAGGGCGGCAAGGCCGGGGTCGACAGGACGGACTGGAGCCAGGCCGCCCTGGAGACCGCCCCCACCCCCGACCACTACCAGGACTTCGCCGACCTCGCCGCCACCGTCGCCCGGCGCTATCCGGACGTGAAGCACTTCATCGTCTGGAACGAGTTCAAGGGATTCTGGAACGACGCCGGGTCCCGCTGGGACTACGAGGGATACACCAGGATGTACAACCTGGTGTACAAGGCGCTGAAGAAGGTCGACAAGGACATCATGGTCGGCGGGCCCTACCTGGTGATGGACAGCGTCGACCCCCGCGACAAGGACGCCTCCACCGCGCTGAAGGGGCCCTGGGGCGCCATGGACCAGCGGGTGCTGGACGCCTTCTCGTACTGGAACGCACACAAGGCGGGCGCCGACTTCACCGTGGTCGACGGCTCCAGCTACACCCGCGACGACGAGCTCAGGCCCGACGAGTTCGCGGCCACCGACAAGCTCACGGCGGTCGGCGCGTGGGTGCGGCGGCAGACCCGCGACCTGCCGCTGTGGTGGGCCGAGTACTACGTGGAGCCCGGCGACGGCAACGACGACCGCAAGGGCTGGTCCGAGCCGCACAGGGTCGCCGTCCAGGCCACCGGGATGATCGCCATGGTCAAGGGCGGCGCCGGCTCCGGCTTCTACTGGAACCCGGAGGACAGGACGGGCACCGGCTGCGCGGGCTGTCTGTGGACCCCCACCGACGGCGCCGGCGGGGGCAGGGCCCTGCCCATGTACGGCCTGGTGTCCCGGTTCGCCAAGGCGTTCCCGCCGGGGACGCGGTACGAGAACGTGCCCGTGGCCGCGGACGACGTGCCCAACGTCCGTGTCCTGGCCAGCGCCAGGACCGTCCTCGTGGTCAACACCCGCAACCGGACGATCAGCGCGCAGGTGGACGGCAAGCGGTTCGACATGGGCCCGTACGACGTGAAGTGGCTCGACCGCTGAACGGCCGAGCCGTCCTCACTTCATGGTCAGGAACCGCTGCACCAGCGAGGCCAGCACCACCGCCAGCAGCGGCAGCGCGAACCAGAACGTGCCCTGCAGCAGCCGCAGCTGACGTACGCCCGGCCGGACCGCGACCCGTACGACCTCCCGCGCGGCCAGCAGCAGGATCAGGACGACGGCGGACAGCGCGCCGACCACCGACCACGGGGTCCACGTCACCTGCGGCCCGATCGGGCCGGGGTGCGGCTTCGGCACCGCGCCCGTCGGCTGCCTGCGCAGCGCGAACACCGTGACGTCGTCGTTGACCAGGACCTTCGTCAGCTCCTGCCGGTCGTCCAGATTCTCGATCAACCGGGACTCCCAGGTCGCGGAGTAGCCCGCGTCCAGCTGCAGATAGGTCACCTGACTGCGGTTGATCATCAGATACGAGTTCGGGCCGGCCCCCTTGAGCGCCTTGACCAGGCCCGACACCAGCACCGGGTCGGTCGGCGCGAGCGTCGGCACATAGTTCACCCGCTCCATGTCCCGCGCGCCCCACGGCATCGCCGGAGTCACGTCGTTGACCGTGTCCTGGGTCAGCCACAGCAGCCGTACGGTCGGCTTGTCATGGGCGTACACCCAGTTCATGGCCGCCACCTCGCCGGGCCGGACGCGCTCGAACGGCTCGTTGCCCCAGCGGGCCACCAGGAAGCCGCCCATCAGCAGCAGCCCGGCCAGCAGCGCGGCCGGCGGGGCGAGGCTGATCCGGTCCTTCTCGCGCTCCTTCGCGGTGGCGCCGGTGCGCGGGAAGAGCGCCAGGGCGCCGAGCAGCGCCGCGCCCGGTACCGCGAACATGAAGACGCGCAGCGCCATCTCTCCGCCGTACGACTGCATGCCGAAGCCGAGGAACGGCACGAAGGTCAGCACCAGCAGGGAGCGTTCGCGGTAGCGGTGGAAACGGCGGCGCCACCAGCCCCAGCAGGCGAACGCCATCACCGATCCGGCCAGCAGGACCCGCGTGTACAGCACCAGCTTGTGGGTCGAACTGCCGCCCTGGATCCGGCCGGAGACGGAGGTCGAGACATTGCTGCCCACCCCGCCGACGCCGCCGAACAGGTCGTTGAAGTGCCCCGACCAGTACGGCTCGGCCATGAAGCCGACCCAGACCGCGACCAGCACCGCGAACAGCAGCGGCAGGCCGCGCAGTTCGGACCGGCCGAGCAGGACGAGGGCCGCGAGCACACCGAGCATGACGAACGGGGTCAGCTGGTGCGCGGGGACGCTCGCCGCGTACAGACCGATGAGCACCAGGAGCAGGACCGCCCGCCCGCGCCGGTCCACCGGCTCCACCTCCGCCTCGCCCGGGCGGAACCTCGTCCAGATCACGCGCGGCGGGCGGAACCAGACCAGCAGGATCGCCACGAACATCAGGTACAGCAGGTAGGTGAAGCCCTGCGGCGAGAAGTAGTCTTGCCCGACCCAGCCGCACAGCACGAACAGCCAGATGCCGGTCCACTTCGCCCGCCAGCTCGCCCGCAGCGACCGGGTCAGCAGGAACATCGGGGCCAGATAGGCGAGCTGGATCGCGGTCGGCCACCAGCGGATGACCTCGGTGAAGTCGGTGACCCCGCAGACCCGGCCGACGAACGCGGCCACCGCGAAGAAGCCCGGCCAGCTCCAGCGGGCGTCCAGGTCCGGTACGGCGGACCCGGTGCGGTCGATGTAGTCGATGAACCCCAGGTGCTGCCAGGCCGTCGGGAACCGCGGCTCGGCCTCGATCACGGCGGGCAGCGCGTGCAGCGACACCACGGTCGCCACCAGCGTGACCAGCAGCAGCGCCCGGTGCTCGCGGCGCAGCCAGAGCAGCGCGGCGAAGACGGTGATCAGCAGGGCCGCTCCGACGAGGGTCGGCGGCGGCAGCACCGAGATCAGCCCGAGGCCGCCCATCCGGTCCAGATCGGCCTCGCCGAGCCGCAGCGCGGGCACCCAGTACAGCAGCAGCGCGGCGATCAGCAGACAGCCGAGGACGACACCGGAGCGGGTGGGCAGCAGCAGCCGCAGCAGCGGCACCGGTACCGGGGGCTCTTCGGGCACGGGTTCCTCGGCGACGGTCTCGTCCGGTACGGCGGTGTCGGAGGCGGACCGGACGGGCTTGTCGAAGGAGGCTTCCCGTTCCTCCTGCGTGAACGGCGCGTCCACCTCCGCCGCCTCCGCCTCCCGCAGCAGTTCGGCCTCGGCCGGGCCCAACGACGCCTCGCTGCCGGGCTGTCTCTCCTCCACCGGAAGCCCCACCGGAAGCCCCACCGGAAGCCCCACCGGAGGCCCGAGCGGAGGCCCCGCCGCGGGCACCGGTGTACCCGCGGGCGGTGTGCCGGGCCCCGGGCGGACGTCCGGCCGGCGTTCCACATGGTCGAAGTCGACGTGGATGCCGAAGGCGAGGGTGTCGGAGTCCAGCGCCCAGGCCGGGGACTGCCGGCGAGCCGGCGAGGAGGCCGGGACATCGGGGGTGCCCAGGTCGGCGAGATCCCCGTCGGGCGCCACCGTGTCGGGCACGGCGGCGGGCGCGGTCCGGATCGTCCTCCAGAGCTTCGGCGCGGCGATCGCCGCGATCACCGCGAGGCTGGCGGCTTCGGCGACGCCCGCGCCGGTCAGCCCCATCCGGGGCAGGAGCAGCAGGGTCAGGCCCAGCACCAGTACGCACAACAGGCCCTGCAGCCAGGCGAGTCCGGCGGTACGGCTGCGCGCGCGCAGCACCGCGAAGTACGTCTCGATGACGACCCGCAGCACCGAGCCGACCGCGAGCCAGCGCAGCAGCGGGGTCGCCGCGCCCGCGTAGCCCTCGCCGAACACGCCGAGGATCCAGGGCGCCCCGATGATCCACAGGGCCGCGATCGGCAGCATGATCCGGGCCATCCGCTTCAGCGCGGCACGCGTGTTGGAGGCCAGCCGCCCCGGGTCGTGCGAGCCCTCGACGGTGAGGGACGCGCCCATGTTGATGGCGAGCAGGTCCGTCGTACCGCCGATGGTGGTGGCGATGTAGAAGTAGGCGTTCTCCGCGGAGCTGACCTGCGCTGCGACGATCACCGGCACCAGGTAGACCACGGCGAGCGAGAACAGCGAGCCGGTGTAGTCCCCGGCCAGGAACCGTCCGACCTGCTTGAACGTCGGCGGCTCGGTGCGGCCTTCGGTCGCCTTGACGTGCCGGGGCACCAGCCGCCGGAACACCAGCCAGCCCAGCGGCACCACCGAAGTGGCGATCGCGGCCACCCAGGAGACGAAGACACCGGTGGTCGGAAGGGCGACGGCGAACGCGACGAGCAGGGCCAGCTTCACCGCCGAGAACACCGTGTTGCCCACCGGCACCCAGGTCGCGCTGCGCAGCCCGGTCAGCACGCCGTCCTGCAGGGTGAGCACGTTCCAGGCGGCGACCGCCACGAGGAAACCCAGGCCCTTGACGGAACCGTGCAGGAATCCGTACGACGGTCCCCAGGCGTCCAGGGTCAGCAGGAACACCCCGGCGGCGACCGCCACCAGCAGGGAACTGCCGGCGTAGGTGAGGGAGATGAGCCGTCCGGTGCGTCTGCCGGCCACGGGGATGAAGCGGGCCAGGGCGCCGGTCAGGGTGACCGCGGTCAGTCCGGCGAGGAACTTCATCGCGGCGATGGCGGCCGAGCCCTGTCCGACCGCGTCCTCGGAGTAGTAGCGGGCCGCGGCCAGCCAGAAGCCGAGGCCGAGGACGGCGGAGATGCCGGTGTTGAGCATCAGCGCGTAGGCGTTGCGGAACAGCGGGCTGCCGCCGGCGGACCGGCCCGTCCCGGGCAGCCGCAGACGGCGCCCGGACTTCCCGGACGTCTCTGCGGCGGTCGTCGCGGCCTCGGTCGTGGTGGTCGTGTCAGACACGGGAACGGATGGCCTTCCGGCGGACCTGGCGGGCTCTGCGGACGAGGGCGTACCCCTTGGTGAGGGCGCGGTCCCCGGCGAAGGTGCGGGTGACGGCACGGCCGTGCAGCAGCCGCTCGAACTCCTCCACGCCGGTGCCGCGCCGGACGGTGACCCGCTGGAGCGCGTACGGCCCCTGGCGGCGGCGGGCGAGGGCGTTGCCCACGGCGAGCGCCTGGGCGTACCCGCCCGCGCGCACGGCCTCGCGGACCCTGCGGTCGGAGTAACCGTAGGGGTAGGCGAAGGACACCGGCCGGATGCCGAGTTCGTCCGTGACGATCTCGGTGCAGCGGTCCAGTTCCGTGCGCAGCGTTTCCGCGTCGAGCTGGTCGAGTTGCGGGTGCGTGTGGCTGTGCCCGCCGATCTCGACGCCGGCGTCCGCGAGTTCACGCACCTGCGGCCAGTCGAGCATGGTGTCCAGGCCGCCTCCGGTGTCGTGGGCGCCCCTGATCCAGCCGGTGGACACGAACAGCGTGGCCGGGAAGCCGTGCTTGGCGAGGACGGGCAGCGCGTGCCGGTGCACGCCCTCGTAGCCGTCGTCGAAGGTGATCAGCACCGGCCGCGCGGGCAGCGGGCGGCCGGAGCGCCAGCGGGCCGCGAGGTGGGCGGTGGTGACCGGGGTCAGGCCCAGGTCGCCGATGAGCGCCATCTGCTCGGCGAACGCCTCGGGCGCGACCGACAGGGCGCGGGTGGCGTCGTTGGGGGCGATGGCGACGGAGTGGTACATGAGGATCGGCACAGGCGTGTCACTCATCGGTGCCTCCCGAGGCCGGCGCCGCCGGGATCGGTACCACCGAGAACCTCGTGTCGCCCCGCCGTGCCCGCAGGGTGCCCACCGCATAGCCGCCGGCGGCGCTCAGCACGCCCGCGACGATCGCGCCCGCGCGTCCGGCGCCGCCGGGCCGGGCCAGCAGGGCGTCCCGCAGGCCACGGGCGACCCCGGCGGGCAGTACCCGGGTGGTGTACCGGCGTTCGGACTCCAGGCCCTTGTCCGCGCCCACGCTCTTCGCCACCAGCGCCTTCGACAGTCCCTCGGCATAGGTGCGGGTGCGGAAGTAGGCGAAGTGCTCGCGGGGTGCGGGCACCCGGTGGTGGATCACCGCCCGGTCGTCGATGAGCAGGACGGCGTCGGGGCGGGCGCGGGTGAGGCGGATGCACAGCTCCGTCTCCTCGCAGCCCAGCGGACGGCGGTCGCCGTCGCGGCCGATGCCGGTGGCGAAACCGCCCGCCGCCTCGAATGCCGTGCGCCGGAAGGAAGCGTTTCCGCCCAGGACGTTGCGGACCTGGACCCGGCCCGGTGGCAGCCCCTGGTAGGTGCAGCCGACCACCCAGTCGAACTCCCGCGGGAACCAGGCCGGCCGCCGGCCCGACGCCCAGATGGGCTCCGTACGACCGCCGACCGCCATCACGCGCGGGTCGGCGTACCCCTCGGCGAAGCGGCGCAGCCAGTCCCGTTCGGCCACGGCGTCGTCGTCGAGGAAGGCGATGACCTCGCCGTGGGAGGCGGCGATGCCGGTGTTGCGGCCGGCGGACAGGCCGCGCGGGCCCGCGTTGGGCAGGACCCGGACGCCCTCGGTGTCCTTGTACTCGCGCTCCAGCCGGTCCTTGAGGGCCGGGTTGTGGTCCACGACCAGGAGCGTCTCCAGCGCCGGGTACGACTGCGCGCGCACCGAGGAGACCGCCGCGAGGATGTCCTCCCAGCGGTCCTCGGTGTACACACAGATCACGACGGAGATGCCGGGATCTCTCACGACACCTCTCCCCCGACCGTGTCGAGCAGCGGCGAGTGGCGTTCCTGGCGGCGCAGCTCGCGCCGGTTGGAGCGCTCCTTGAGGATGACCTTCAGCACCCGGAAACCGTCGCGCACGGCCCGCAGGTTGCTGGTGCCGTGGATGCGGAGGTATTCGTGGCTCGGGATCTCCTGGACCTTCAGGCCGGCCTTGACCACTCTGATGTTCATCAGCGTCTCGACCTCGAAGCCGGTGCAGTCGAGGTCGATCTTGTCGAGGCAGTGCCGCCAGAACGCGTTGTAGCCGTAGCACAGGTCGGTGTAGCGGGCGCCGAACTTGCGGTTGACGACGGTGCACAGTGCCCAGTTGCCGAGTTTGCGGATGAAGGTCATGTCGTCGGTGCCGCCGCCGTTGGCGAACCGCGAGCCCTTGGCGAAGTCGGCGCCGGAGACCAGTGCGGAGACGTAACTGACGATCTCGCCGCCGTCTGCGGAGCCGTCCGCGTCGACCATCACGATGATGTCGCCGCTGCACGCCTCGAACCCGGTGATCAGCGCATCCCCCTTGCCCTTGCCGCGCTGTCCGACGACCTTGACGTCCGGCCACAGGGAACGGGCCACGTCGACGGTGTCGTCCGTGGAATTGCCGTCCACGAGAACGACTTCGTGTATCCAGTCCGGGAGCGTCTTGAAGACGTAGGGGAGATTCTCCGCCTCGTTCATGGCGGGGATCACCACGCTCACCGGCGGGGTTATCGCCAGGTGAGAGGAGATGGGCCGGTAGTGGGCCGCGATGAAAGGATCTTGGCCCGAACTCGGCGGGCGCAGGACGGAACTCATGAGTCTTTTCCCTCTCGTCCGGTGGACCGCCCGCCCCTGGGCGGCCCGGCTCTGTGTCCGGTTCGAAAGGGGGGTTCTCATCTTCGGCACGGGAAATCGATCTGAGAATTGATCTCCGTGCACGCCGATGAGCTGGCAAAGCTGGCCGGTCCGCCGGAGAAGAAAGGCAGCCGGTCGCGCGGCACGGCTCGGTCACAGTTGCGGTCACCGAGCACGGCACCCCCCTACCGCGCCCCGCGCCGGTGACGCCGCGGCCCTGAGCCCTCCCCTGGAGCCGTGTGCCGACGTGCCGGTGCGGGTGAGATGTACGACGGTATTGACGATTGAACCCGAAAGGCAAGCCCTGAAGGGCTCCCTCCCGATTTTGTTGGTTTGGCCGTTACACAACCTTGGCCGGTGTTGCTCGGACTTGTGTGCGTTTTCCGGAAATTCGTTCCCGCAGCAGGACCGCGAGCAGCAGGAGCCCGCTCAGTGCGGTCACGGCGAGCACCCCGCCGCGGACCGACCAGCGGTGAACCGCGAGCATGCCTTGGGCGACCAGCATGGTGACGACGACCGAGCCCGCAAGCGCGCAGAGCACCCGGCCGAACGGATCCAGCCCGCGCAGCGCCGCGGCGAGCGCCATGGCGGGCGCCGCGAGCAGGAAGAACAGGGCGCACGGGCCGCGCAGTACGGATGTGGCGTCGACGAGCGCGAGCAGCGCGCCGACCCCACCGATGGCGGTCGTGGCCCCCGCGAGCAGCGGTGACAGGGCCCTCCCCGGCCCGGTCCGCGCCGCCCCGGAGTCCTCGGGGTCGCCGTCTGGTGAAGGTGACTTGATGCCTAAGGTCTGCATTGGCGACTTTGCCCCCCGACGCGCCGGATGCCGGGCTTCACTGTGGCGCGCGCCGAGGGGGGTCGTCAAGAAGGCGATTGTCGAACCGTCACACAGTCATGACATGGGCATGGTATGGACAGGCAATAGATGAGCCGTGAATGTTTCTGGTTGATCCTGTTGAGGCCGGAATAGTCTTGGCATGGACACTTCCCGTCAACACGCGTAGTTGCTACGACAGTTGTGGCAGAGATCCTGCTAAAGGGAGGTTCCATGAGACGTTCCCGACTTACCGGATTGGTTACCTCACTCCTCCTCGCCGCCGGCCTCGGTCTCACCGGGGCCGCCTCGGCGCAGGCGTCCTCGACGGCCGTGTCCGGCGGCTATGTGGCCCTCGGCGACTCCTACGCCTCCGGAGTCGGCGCCGGCAGCTACATCAGCTCCAGCGGCGGCTGCGACCGCAGCACCAAGGCGTACCCCTACCTGTGGAACGCCGCCCACAGCCCGTCCTCGTTCGCCTTCAATGCCTGCTCGGGCGCCAAGACGGACGACGTACTCGCGAACCAGCTCGGCTCGCTGAACTCCGCCACCTCACTGGTCTCCCTCACCATCGGCGGCAACGACGCCGGGTTCTCCGACGTCATGACGACCTGTGTGATCCAGTCCGACAGCGCCTGCCTCGACCGGATCAACACCGCCAAGGCGTACGTCGACTCCACGCTCCCCGGCAAGCTGGACACCGTCTACAACGCGATCAGCACCAAGGCCCCGAACGCCCGGGTGGTCGTGCTCGGTTACCCCCGCTTCTACCTGCTCGGCCAGACCTGCCTCGGGCTCTCCGACACCAAGCGGTCCGCGATCAACGGCGCGGCCGACTACATCGACGCCGCAGTCCAGAAGCGAGCCCAGGCCCACGGCTTCGTCTTCGGCGACGTCCGTACCGCGTTCTCCAGCCACGAGATCTGCTCCGGCGACTCCTGGCTGCACAGCGTCAACTGGCTCGACATCGGCGAGTCGTACCACCCCACCGCGGCCGGCCAGTCCGGCGGCTATCTGCCGGTGCTCACGAACAACGCGTGACCGAAAGGGCTCACCCCTCAGGGTGAACTTTCCGGTGAGCCCGACGCCGAAGCGGAGGCCCCGCCCGACGGGGTCTCCGTCGCCGTAGCCGTCGTACAGGTCACCGAGAACGGGACGGCGTTCGACGTGGTCTGCACGGGAGCGCGCACCTTCACACCGACCTGGTCCGCGGTCGTGCCCGCGCCGGAGTACACCGTCAGGGTCACCCGCACCTGCCGGCTCTTCCCGCCGCCGTCCGCGAACGACAGCGTCCGCCACCCGGGATCCGACACCGACCCGCGCGTCGTCACCCACCGGTACTCCACCTGCGCGGGCACCCGTCCCACCGTGAACGTCGCCGTGAACGAGGGCGTCTGCCCGGCCGGCGGCGGACAGCTCCCGGAGTACGCCGTGTGCGCGCCGGTCACGGTGACGCGCACGGACTGCGCCGGCGGGGTGCTCGACGACGTGCTGCCGCTCGGGGCCGGCGACGCCCTGGTGTGCGAGTCGGTGCTGCTGTGTGCGGTCGGCGCGTGCGCGCTGCTGCTCGCCCGCGCGCCGCTCTCCTTCCCGTGACCGTCGCCGTTGTCGCGGTTCAGCAGTGCGTACGTCAGTCCCGCCAGCGCGAGCACGACCGCGAGGACCCCCGCCACCAGCACCGGACCGGTCCGCCGGGAGCGGACCGGCTCCCCGGACGTCGTGCTGGCCGGCAGGGGCGTCGGCGGAGCGGGGGAGGGCTCGGCGGACGGCTCCTCGTACCGGTCCGCGGCCGTCGGCGCGGTGAACGGCGGCACCGGCATCGGGGCCCTCCAGGGCGTTCCTCCCCCGGAGGGGGCACCCCCAGCCGCGACGAGCCGCAGCTCGTCCTCCGCTCGCTCGGCGGCCGTGCGCTCGGCGGGGTCCTTGCGCAGCAGCCCCTCGATGACTGCGGCGAGCGGCCCGGCCCTGCGCGGCTGCGGCAAGTCGTCCTCCACCACGGCACGCAGGGTGCTCAGCGGGGTGTCGTACCGGAATGGCGAGACACCCTCCACGGCCGCGTACAGCAGCACTCCCAGCGACCACAGATCCGACTCCGGTCCCGGCGTGCGCCCCAGGGCCCGCTCGGGGGCGAGGAATTCGGGCGAGCCGATCACCTCGCCGGTCATGGTCAGCGCGGAGCTGCCCTCGACCGACGCGATCCCGAAGTCGGTCAGCACCACCCGGCCGTCGTTGGCGAGCAGCACGTTGGCCGGTTTCACGTCCCGGTGCAGCACCCCGGCGGCGTGCGCGGCGCGCAGCGCGGCCAGTACCTCCGCGCCGATGTGCGCGGCCCGCTGCGGCGACAGCGGGCCCTCAGCCTCCAGCTGGTCGGCGAGCGACAGCCCGCGCACCAGCTCCATCACGATCCACGGCCGGCCGGCCTCCAGCGCCACGTCGTACACCGTGACCACATTGCGGTGGGCGACCCGTGCCGCCGCCCATGCCTCGCGCTCCAGGCGTGCGTACATCCGCTCCACGTCGGAGGCCGGCAGCCCGGCCGGGGCCCGCACCTCCTTGACGGCCACCTCGCGGTGCAGCACCTCGTCCCGGGCGCGCCACACCGTGCCCATGCCGCCCTCGCCCAGCGGGGACAGCAGACGGTAGCGGCCCGCGATCACACGGTCGCGGCCCGGCTCTTCGGACACGGGCGCCCCCCAAGTCGCGTGATGTGTCACCAAAGTAGCTCAGCCGAGTGCGGATGCGGCCCCCCTGACCACCAATCCCGCGCCCAGGGCCAGGACGACCAGCGCGGACGCGAGCGGCACGGACCGGCGCACCAGGGTGGCCAGCGGATGGGCGGTCCAGCGCGGGCGCCGCTCCAGCACCCGGGTCATCCCCGAGCCCAGCCGGACCACGGCGAACCCGGCGGCCGTGAGTGTCAGCGCGAGCCCGGCACCGTAGGCCACCACGAGCAGCAGCCCGAACCAGGCCTTCCCGAGCGCGGCGGCGCCGACGAGGACGACCACGGCGGACGGACTGGGCACCAGCCCACCGGCGAAGCCGAGCAGGATCGTGCCCCGGAGGGTGGGGGCGGTGGGGTGGGAGTGGGTATGGCCACCGTGCGTGTGGGTGTGCACCCCGTGGGCGTGTTCCCCATGGGTGTGCTCACCATGGTGAGAGTGGTGATGGTGGTGGTCGGAACCATGGTGGGCGTGCACATGCCCATGGTCGGAACCGTGGTGTGCGTGCGCATGCGCGGGGGCCCGGTTGCGCCACGCCCGCCGTACGAGGTTGGCGCCGGCCGCCAGTACCAGGGCGCCGCTCGCCAGACCCAGCCAGGCGATCACCGAGGGGGTGGCGGCCGAGCCGGCCGTGACGAGCAGGCCCAGGGCGACCACGCCGAGGGTGTGGGTCACCGTGACCGAGGCGGCCAGCGGCAGCACGTCACGCGGGCGGGCCCGGCCACCGCGCGCCGCCGCCGTCGCGGCCATCAGGGTCTTTCCATGGCCGGGCGCGAGCGCGTGCATCGCGCCGAGGACGACCGCGACGAGCAGCGCGAGCGCGGCGAAACCGACGGTGAGGTCGTGCCGGGCCACGAGGTCGTCCAGCGCGCGGGTCCAGCGGTCGGCGCCCCGTGGCAGGACGGCGGCGCCCGGCGCCTGCTGCCGCTCCTCGGCGAGCGCCGGGCCGCCGGGGCGCAGCCGCACGGAGGCGGCGGTGGTGTCGGCCGGGGAGGACAGCAGGTCCTTCGGATACGTGGTCAGTTCGTGTGAGACAGATGTCTTCGGAACGTCCGTCGCGGTGAGCGTCATGCGGTCGCCGCGCGCGGTGATCTCCCGCCAGCCGGGGCCGGACCAGTTCGTCGCGCTGCGGAAGCCGAGGGCGACCGAACCGGTCCGGGGAAGCGACGCGGTCCAACGGCACTCGACGCGCAGCGTGTTCAGACCGGCCTGCCCGGGGCGCAGGCCGGCCCTGCTGTCCCGCACCGTGAGGGGGACCCGGTGCCCGCCCGCCGTCACCTCGCTGCCCCGAGCGGCCTGCGCGCAGCGCTGCCGGGCCCACTGCGTCATGCCCAGCCGCTCGATGTCCGGCTTGGCCTGCGTCGCCGGGATCTCGGCGAGATCCTCCACATGGTCCACGCGCAGCTGCCCGGGGGCGGCGACCAGACCGTCGTAGCGGTTGACGGTGAAGTTCCCGAGCGGGTGTGCGCTCGCCGGGGCGGCCGGCAGCAGCGCGAGTGCGCTCATGGCGAGGAGCAGGAAGGGGAGGCGCAACATCGGGGGACGCAGCTTCACTTCGCGGCCTCCAGCGCCTTGCGGGCCTCGGCCGCGCCGAGCGGGGAGAAACCGGGATTCAGGCGCAGGGCCGAGGTGAGGGAGGCGCGGCCGGCCGTGCGGTGTCCCGTGGCCAGTTCGATCATGCCGCGGTGGTACAGGAAGGCGGCGTTGCGGTACCCGGTGGCGGTGGCCCGGCGCGCGTACGGCAGGGCCTCGGCGTCGTGGCCGTTCACATGCAGCGCCCAGGCCAGGGCGTCCGCGGTGTGCACGGTGTGCCGGCGGGCCCACTCGGCGCGGGCCGCGCGCAGGGCGGCCGTCTTGTCGCCGTGGTCGGCGGCGGCCAGCGCGGTGTCGAGATCGGCGTTGACGCCGTTGGCGCGGGCCAGCGCGATCCAGGCGTCCACCAGGGCGTACTGCCGCCGCGCCCGGGCCCGGTCACCGGCGGCACCCCGCGCCTCGTACAGCTCGCCCAGTACGACGAGCGGTCCCGGCAGGGGATAGCGGGACACCACCGTCTCCATCCCCTTGATCGCCGCCGCACGGTCGCCGTCGGCCGCCTGCGCCCTTGCCCGGCCCTCCAGCGCGGGGAGATAGGTGTCATCGGCGGCGAGGGCACGGGCGTAGCAGGTGAGCGCGGTCTTGTAGTCGCCCTGGTTCCAGGCGAGCTGGCCGAGCTGGGCGGCCACGTACGCGACGTCGCCCGCCGACGTCGCTCCGGCCAGTGCCTGCCGGAGGACGCGGCGTGCCGTCGTCACATCGCCGCGCAGCTCGTGCACATACGCGTACCGCGTGAAGACCGGCACGCCCGGCTTGCGGGCGTCGGCCGTCCCGGCCGCCTTCGAGGCCTCGGCGTACCGGCCGAGTTCGACCAGGGCGTCGATACGGGAGGACAGCGCGCGTTCGCTGTACGGGTTCTGCCGCAGCGCCTCCTCCGCGTAGGCCAGGGCGTGCTTGAAGTCGTGCCGGGCGGCGGCGAGGGCCGCGCGGCCGGCCAGCGCCTGGTCGTTGTCCGGCGCGAGTGCGAGGGAGCGCTGCAGCGCCCGCTCCGCCTGCGGGTAGCGGGAGGGGTCGCCCTTGGTCCGCGCCTGCTCGACGTAGGCCAGGCCCAGGGTGGCCCAACTGCCGGAGTCCTTGGGCTGGGTGCGCAGATGACTTTGCAGCGCGGAGATGCTCGCGTCGAGGTCACCGCCGCCCAGGACACCGGGGTCCACAGCCGTGGAGGCGGCCGGCACGGTGGTGGGCGTCCCGTCCGCCCCCACGGCGATCGCCCCGCCGGTCAGCGCGATCGCCAACAGGGCGGCACAGCCGACGAGTTGCACGCCGCGCCAGCGCCGCCCGGCGGCCGCGAACCGCCGGAGGGCGACCACACGCCCGTCGGCGCCGGGGGCCGAGGACTCCTCGGAGCCGGGCCTGCCTCCTTCGGTGCCCGTCCCGGAGGCGGCGGAGGCTGCGGCGGGACGTGGCGCTGTCTTGCCCACCTCCGTGTTCACCTGCCGCTCGCCGGCCTCGTCGTCGTTCGTACGCGGAGACATGCCCTCTCCTCGGTCGCCTGCTGCTGGTCGGAACGGGAAGGCGCGGCCCGCGCTGGGGGGAGGGGGATACGGGCCGCGCCGGTCGGGGTGGGTGGGGTCAGTAGGGGCGCCGGATGCGCCGGCGCCACCACCCCACGGCGGTGCCGATCAGCAGGATTCCGGCCGCACCCGAGGCCGCCGAAGCGGCGATCAGCACCGTGTTGCCGGAACCGGAGCCGCCGGAGGACCCGGCGGGCTGGAGGGCGTCGCCCAGCTGGCTGCGCACGTCCGTGCCCGCGGTCGTCCCCTTGGCCAGCGGGCCGCGCGAACCGGAGGTGGGCTCGGCGACGTACGGGAAGTACTTCTCGAAGCCCTTGTCGTTCTTGTCCACCGCGTCACCCAAGTCGTTCTTCGAACCGACCAGTTCACCCTCGACGACCTGCAACGCCTCGTCGATCACATCGTCGGTGAGCCGCCGCCCGTTCGGGAAGCCCGCGTTGTCGCCGTCCAGGACACCCAGCCGCTTGGGATGCATGCTCGGCTTGATGGAGGTGTTCAGACGCAGCTCCTCCGCAGGGCGCACCTTGGGGGGCTGGTTGAGGCCCTTCACGCCCTTCAGGAACACGTCGACCAGGTCGTTGCGGGGCTCGGCCGGCGCCTTGATCTTGTAGATCGACTCGATCAGCTTCGGCAGCTCCGGGTTGGTGACGTTCTTCAGGAACTGGGCGTCGTACGCGGGCTCGGAGGCGTTGAACCTGTCCTTGTCCTTCTGTGGGTTGACCACCTCGTTGACCAGCGGGTTGCCGAGGCGCGAGACCTGGGTGTAGTAGCCCTGCGCGTTGCGGCGCTGGGTGGTGGACCAGATCCCGACGACCGGCTGCCCGGCGGACTCCCGGATCAGGTCGTTCGGCACCTGCAGGGCGATGGTGTTGACGTTGTAGCCCTTCAGGGTGTCCCGGCCGACCTCGCTGAGGTTGCCGCCGTACAGCAGGTCGAAGACGCGCAGATCCGCGAAGAACGGGTCGTCCGCCTGCCCGGCGAAGGTCGTGGTGCCGCCCGCCGCCTTGTAGATGGCCTGGTCGCGCAGCTTGCCGTAGTACGGCATGGAGGCCTTGCCGACGTTCGACGGCGCCACCGGCACATCGTCCGCGACCTTCGTCTTCGACACCGCGTGCCCGTGCTTGAGCCGGAGCAGCTCGATGTCGTACGTCTGCGTGATGTTGAGGTCGGGATCCGCCAGGTTGGTGACCGGCCCCGTGTTGTACAGGAACGTGTTCTTGTTCTTCGTGTGGGTCGTGAAGGTGTAGCGGAACACCAGGTCGTCCTGCGCGTCACCGTTGTTGTCGACGTGCAGGTCGTACTGGGCGTCGTCGGCGAACGTGTAGAAGTTCGGGCCGCCCGCCGGCTCCTCGAACGGGATCCAGTTGGCCACGATCGTCGTGGTGTCGGGCTTGTCCGGGCTGACGAACGCGTACAGGTCGGTGTTGTCGTACTGCGGGGTCCCCGAGATCAGCGGGGCCTCCCGGTGCGAGGAGGCGGAGGCCGCCCCGGGTGCCAGCGCGGCGGCGCCGGCGGCGGTGAGCCCTCCGGCGGCCAACGCACCGCAGATGAGCGTGACCAGCCCGGTGCGTCCCGTGCCGCTCCTGGAGAAGAGAGGTGTCATGCCGTCCGTCCTCAGTGCCGACTTGCCTTTGACGGAGGGGTATACGGAGCCGGAGCGCGGATCGGATGGGTCGGCCGGAGAAAATTTTTTGGGTCCTTCCCGACCCGCGTTTTCCGCCCGGCGATCCGTATCACCCGCCGGAGGTGTGCGTTCGTGCGGATGCGTGGAGTGCGCGGAAGGGCCGGCTGCGGCCACGGAGAGGGGACCCGCATGCAGGCCGACGAGTTGCTGGTGCTCGTCGCGGGCGGCGACCAGCGGGCGTTCGAGGACCTGTACGCACTGGTGTCCGGGCCGGTGTACGGACTCGTACGACGGGTGGTGCGCGACCCCGCCCAGTCCGAGGAGGTCGCCCAGGAGGTACTGCTGGAGACGTGGCGCTCGGCCGCCCGGTACGACCCCGGCCGGGGCAGCGCGCTGTCCTGGATCCTCACCCTCGCCCACCGCCGCGCCGTCGACCGGGTGCGCAGCGCCCGCGCGGCCGGCGAACGCGAGCAGCGGGAGGCCCTGCGCGCCGGGGAGCCGGCCTTCGACCAGGTCGCCGAGGAGGTCGAGGCCGGCATGGAGCGGGAGTGGGTGCGCCGTTGCCTGCGCCGGCTCACGGACCTGCAACGCCAGTCCGTGACCCTCGCCTACTACGACGGCTACACCTACCGTGAGGTGGCCGAGCGGCTCTCGCTGCCGCTCGGCACGGTCAAGACACGGATGCGCGACGGGCTCACCCGGCTCCGCCAGTGCCTGGGAGGCGCCGCATGAGCATCCTCGGCCGACTGCTGCGCCGCGAGGACCTGCACTCCCTCGCCGCGCCCTACGCGCTCGACGCCCTCGACGCGGGCGAGCGGCGCAGATTCGCGAAACACCTGCAGAGCTGCGACCGCTGTGCCGCCGAGGTGCAGGACCTCGCGGAGGACGCCGTACGGCTCGCCTGGTCCACAGCGGCTCCCGCGCCCGCCGGACTGCGCGAGCGGGTGCTGGCCGCCGTGCGCACCACCCCCCAGGAACAGGCGCAGGCGCCGGCCCGGGAGCGCACGCCCCAGCTGCCGCCGCACGTCTGGGGCACCCAGCCCCCGCCGGGGCGCACCCGTACGCCCCGCAGGCGCCCCCTGTTCGTGCCGCTCGCCACGGCGACCGCGGCGGCGGCCCTCGTCGTCGCCTCCCTCTTCGCGGTCCAGGCGCACCGCAGCCAGGACCGGCTGGACGCGGAGCGGTCCCGGGCGCGTGAGATCGCCCACGTTCTGGCCGCACCCGACGCCCGGACCACCACCAGCGAGGACGCTCAGGGCCGCGGTATCGGAGTGATCGCTTCCGCATCGGAGCGGGAAGCCGTCGTCACCCTCAGCGGATACGGCGCCCCGTCCGGCGGCCGCGTCCACCAGCTCTGGCTCGTGCGCCCCGGCGCAGGACCGCGCTCCCTGGGGCTCTTCGCGGGCGACACGCCCTTGGTCGCCAAGGGTCTCGACACGTCCTCGACGTCACTCGCTGTAACCGTCGAACCTGACGGAGGCTCAGCGCAACCCACAAGTCAGCCCCTTGTCCAACTCACCCTGAAATCGGTCGGATTCGGAGAGTAGTCAGCGAGGGATGGTCAACCGCCTTGCAGGGAAGGTGAATCCTGTGGCCGAGATACACGCGTGCCCCGCTGGGGCGATAGGGTTACCCTGCCCGGGCCGGGTGGACTCGTACGGGTGGGGAGTGACATGGAACAGATAACAGTGCGCAGCAGGGCCAGGGTCCCTGCGATCACCTGCGGGAGCAGCGCGACCAGTTCGCGCCTCGACCGCCATCTGTCGGTACTGGCGGGTCCCGCCATACCGCAGCGGGAGACGGTCGAGGCGACTTCGCTGATGCGCGAGCTGACGGCGCGTGACACGCCGCACCAGCGCAGCGACCGGGGCAAGCGGGTCAGCCGTGTCTCCCTGTTCGCGCCACTGCGCCGGCTGCGTCGCTCGCTGTTCGGCGGACACTGAGCGGCCCCGAGCCGCCCCCTTGAGTCCGCTCGCGGGATGTCGGCGCTCAGGCCGCCACACCGTCCCGGCGCATCGCTGCGATCTCGTCGTCCGTCATCCCCACGGCATGCAGCAGCGCCTCGGTGTGCTGCCCGAGCGCGGGCACCTCACCCATCCGTGCCTCGTCCCCGCCCGGCAGTGTGATGGGAGGCAGCAGCGCCTTCAACGGCCCGACCGGCGATCCCACCTCACGCCACCGCTCCCGGGCCGCCAGCTGCGGATGCTGCGCCAGCTCGTGCACATCCCTGAGCCGGGCACAGGCGATGCCCGCCTGCTCCAGCCGCGCCAGCGCCTCGTCGGCGTCCAGTGTGCTGAGCACCCGCGCCACTAGGTCGTCCGTCTTCTCCCGGTTCGCGGCCCGTGCCGCGTTCGTTGCGTACGCCGGATCCGTTCCTAGTTCCGGGCGTCGTATGACCTGTTCGGCCAGCCGCCGCCACTCGCGGTCGTTCTGCACCGACAGCAGCACCCGCCCGCCGTCCGCCGTCGGATAGGCGTCGTACGGCGCGATGACGGCGTGCGCGAGGCCGGTGCGCGCCGGGGGCTCACCCCCATGCATCGCATGGTGCAGCGGATGCCCCATCCACTCGGCGAGCGCCTCCAGCATCGACACCTCCACCGGCCCGCCCCGCCCGGTCGTCCCCCGCCGTACCAGAGCCGCCAGGACGCCCGAGAACGCGTACATCCCGGCCGCGATGTCCGCCGCCGGGATCCCCGCCTTCACCGGCTGTTCCGGAGTCCCGGTCACCGACACGAGCCCCGCCTCGCACTGCACGAGCATGTCGTACGCCCTCTTGTCCGCGTACGGACCGAGGGAGCCGTACCCGGAGATGTCCACGGCGATCAGCCGTGGATGCGCCGCGCACAGGTTGGGCGCGTCCAGGCCGAGGCGGGCCGCGGCCCCGTGGGCGAGGTTCTGCACGAACACGTCCGCGTCCGCGATCAGCCGCCGTACGGCGTCCAGGCCGCGCGGGTCCTTCAGGTCCAGCGCCAGGGACTCCTTGCCGCGGTTGCACCACACGAAGTGCGAGGCGAGACCGCGGGCCGCCGTGTCGTAACCACGCGCGAAGTCGCCGCCGTCGACCCGCTCCACCTTGATGACCCGGGCGCCCAGGTCGGCGAGCTGCCGGGTCGCGAAGGGCGCGGACACGGCCTGTTCGACGGCGACGACGGTGATGCCCGCAAGGGGCAGGGGCTGCTGGGGCGCGGGCTGGCCCGTGGGCTGTTCCATGGCCGGATCATGGCCTGTGACCGGCGGTTTTGTCAGCAGCCCGACAGCCCTCAGTGCTTCTTCAGCGCTCCCCGTGTGTGTACTGGCGCACCGCGAGCGGCAGGAACACCGCCGTCAGGGCGAGGCTCCAGGCGAGCGACCCGGCGACCGGGTGGGCCACCGGCCAGGCGGAGTCCGGTGGCACGGGTGCGTTGCCGAAGAGGTCCCGCAGGGCGGTCGTCACCGCGCTGATCGGGTTCCACTCGGCGAGCGTGCGCAGCCAGCCCGGCAGGTTGCCCGTCGGGATGTAGGCGTTGGACAGCAGGGGCAGCACGAAGGAGGAGGCGCCGAGCTGCCCGGCGGCGTCCTCGCTGCGGGTGAGCAGCCCGAGGAAGATCCCGGCGCAGGTGCACGCGAACCGGAAGAGCAGCAGCAGCCCCACCGCACCGGCCGCGTCGATCGCCGATCCCTCGATCCGCCATCCCACCGCGAGCCCGACCAGCAGCAGCGGCACGGTCCCCACAAGGGTGACGACGAGGTCGGCGACCGCCTGTCCGAGCGGTACGGCGGCCCGGCTCACCGGCATCGTCCGGAACCGGTCCATCACGCCCCGGTGGGTGTCCTGTGCGGCCTGGAACATGCCGGTCATCAGCCCGCCGGCCGCGGTCGCCACCAGCAGCCCCGGCACCAGGAAGGACCGGTACTCGCGGCCGGGCATCGCCAGCGCGCTGCCGAACACATAGCCGAAGAACAGCAGCATGTTGACGGGCATCATCTGGGTCAGGACCGCCAGGCCCGGATTGTTGCGGACCCGGCGCAGCTGTCGTCCCGTCATCGCCAGGCCGTCGTACGCCAACGTGCTCATGCGGCAAGCTCCTTGCTGTCGTCGGACTCGTCGCCGGACGCCCCGGTGAGCCTCAGGAACACGTCGTCGAGGGTGGGCGGGCGCAGACTCGCGTCCAGCAACGGCACGCCCGCCGCGTCGAGTTCGCGTACCAGGCGCGGCAGGGTGAGCGTCGCGTCGGTGGTGACGGCACCGACGGCGTTGCGCTCGTGATCGAACACCGGTGCGGTGCCGGTCAGTCGATCGAGCACACCCGCGGCCTGCGCCAGCGCACTGCTGTCGGCCACCACGGCCTCCGCATACGACCCGATGAGCGCCTTGAGCTCGGCGGGCGAGCCGGTGTGTGCGACGCGTCCGCGGTCCACCAGGGCGATGTCGTCGGCGAGTTGGTCCGCCTCCTCCAGGTACTGGGTGGTCAGCAGCACGGTCGTACCGTCCGCCTTCAGCTCGCGCACCGCCTGCCAGATGCGGGCGCGGCTGGCGGGGTCGAGTCCGGTGGTCGGCTCGTCCAGGAAGAGCACGCCGGGGTGGCGGATGAGACTGGCCGCGAGGTCCAGCCGGCGCCGCATGCCGCCGGAGTAGGTCGAGGCCTTGCGGCCGGCGGCCTCGGTCAGGCCGAAGCGCTCCAGCAGCTCGTCGGTCCGGGCGGCCGGCCCGCGCACCCGGTGCAGCCTGGCGAACAGCCGCAGGTTCTCCCGGCCGGTGAGGTCGCCGTCGACCGAGGCGTACTGCCCCGTGACGGCGATCCGGCGACGTACGGCCGCCGCCTCGCGGACGAGATCGTGTCCGGCGACCCGCGCCGAACCGGCGTCCGGCCGCAGCAGCGTGGTCAGCAGCCGTACGGCCGTCGTCTTGCCGGCCCCGTTGGGCCCGAGCAGCCCGCACACGGTCCCTTCGGCGACGGCCAGATCCAGGCCCCGCAGGGCGTGCACCTCACCGAAGCGCTTCTCCAGTCCCTCACTAAGTACAGCGTACGTAGTTGTCATGCCGCGACCATACCGCACTACGTACGCTGTACGTAACTAGGATGGTGTCCGAGGTGATGATCGATGGCAGTCCGAGGGGCCGTCCCCGAAGTGATCTGGGCGCGCCCCGAGCGCACCGGCCGGGGTCCGAAGCCGGCGTACACCCGCGACGACATCGCGGCGGCCGCCGTCCGGATCGCCGACGAGCGGGGGCTCGACGCGGTGTCGATGCGGCATGTCGCGGCCGAGCTGGGCTGCGGCACCATGTCGCTGTACAACTACGTCCCCCGCAAGGAGGACCTGTACGAGCTGATGGTGGACGCGGCCAGCGCGGAGCACGTCCGGTGGGAGCCGAGCGGGGACTGGCGGGCGGATCTGCTCCGGATGGCCCGTGAGACGCGCGCGCTGATGCACCGGCACCCCTGGCTGCCGCGGCTGATGTCCCCGGTGTACGGCTTCAGCCCGCATGCGCTGCGCTATCTGGAGCACTGCCTGGCCTGCCTGGATCCGCTGGAGGCGTCGTACGGGACGAAGCTGGAGCTGATCGCGATGCTGAACGGGGTGGTGACCACCTACGTCCGCAACGAGCTCGACACCGCGGAGCGGGTACGCGCCCTGCCGTGGTCCGAGGAGCAGGAGCACGCGGTACGGATCGCCTACCTGGGCAGTCAGATCGCCTCAGGCGCATATCCCAGGATGGCGGCGGCTTTCGCGGAGGATCCGGGGCCGATCGATCTGGAGGCGGTGTTCGAGCGGGCGTTGCAGCGGGTGCTGGACGCGTTCTCGCCGCGCTAGCCGGGGCGGTCCGGCGGGTGTGGACCCGGGGGCGCGCGGCTGCAGGTCGCTGCGCGTCGCCGTCAGATCAGGGCGAACTGGCCCTCCGGGCCCTCCTCGTGGTGGCCCAGGACCGAGGCGGGGCGGCGGGCGGAGGCCGGTACCGGCAGGACGCCCGCCTCGCGCAGCTCGCTCCCGGTGACCGCTGACGTCACCTTCAAGCCGGCCCGCTGCGGGCGGACTTCCGCCAGCAGGGCAAGGACCGTGATCAGTTCGAGGAGTTCCGACGTCCAGGGCTGCGGCCAGGTCGCCGGACGGATCGCGGTGAGGGTGCCGGGATCGGCCGGGGCGGTGCGGGCCGTGAACCAGGACTCCAGGACCCGGACTCCGGCCACCTCGTAGGCCCAGGCCTGCGGCGGGACGGGGGAGATGCGGCCCTCGTCCAGGTGGAGGGTTTCTTCCTCCTCGTCGTAGTGCAGGGTGAGCGGCCGGGCCGGCAGCGGTGCGCGGACGTAGGGGCGGCGGCCCCCCGGCAGCTTGGGACGTTCGCCGTCGCGGCGCATCAGCCACAGCATGCGGTGCCCCAGCTCGACGCCGGCCCGCCACAGACCGGTGTCATGGGTGAGCGGCACGGTGAGGTCCGGACGGATCGTCGCCAGGATCCACGCCAGCACGTCCGGCGCCGTGGGACGGTCGGACAGACGGGAGGAGAGGTGGTCCAGCAGGCCCGGGGCGAGGTTCGGTTCGGCGGCGCCGGGGCGGCGCCAGAGGGGGCGGACGCGGCCGGGGCGGAGAGCGGGCAGCAGCGAGGTGGCCAGCAGCGGTGTGTCCGCGTCGCCCGTCTCCACCGTGAAGACCTGGTGTCCGTCCGCCACCCGCCACAGTTCCGGGCGGGCCGTGTCGATCAGCCGGTGGTCCGGGATCAGCCACTGCTCGTCGAAGGCCGCCGCCAGGACGCGGACCGGCTCAGCGCAGGGACCCTCGGCGCGGGCCAGCCGCTCGGTGCCGGTGGACTGGCCGGGCAGTTGACCCACCGCCGAGTCGAGGGTCCGGGAGCGGGTCGGCCCGAACAGGGTCTGCCGGTGCGGGCCCTCGGCCTTCAGCAGGGCGTCCCAGCGGGCCTTCAGAGAGCCGGCATCCGGTGCCGTCGGCCAGGCGCGGCCCGGCCGCAGCGGTGCGACGGACCACGGCATGAGGTCCGCCAGCAGCGGAGCGTCGTCGTGCGTCACGCAGGGCATCGTACGACCTGACGCAGAAGAGGTGTCAGGTCGCGTCCAGGGTGACGGTGAACGAGAACCGGTCCCCCCGGTAGTGGATGACCGCCACGTCCAGCACCCTGCCCTCGGCGTCGTACGTCACGCCGGTGTAGTGCAGGATCGGGCTGAGCAGCGGGACCTGGAGCAGCCGTGCCGTCTCCGGATCCGCGAGCCGCGCCTCCACCGTGTCAGTGATGCGGCTGATGTCGGCCCCGACCACATCCCGCAGCACCTTGGTCATCGGCCAGCGGATCAGATCGTCCAGGTCGATGGCCGTGGCGAGTTCGGGGCGGATGTGGTTGACGGCGTGGTTGGTCGGCTCGCCCGTCTTCTCGTCGCAGCGCAGGCGGTGGTACGCCGCCACCTCCGCGAGGTCGGGGAAGTACTCGGCGAGACCGGGCGGCACGGGCACCGGGCCGTGGTCCAGCAGCTCCGTCGTCATGCCGGACTGCTGGGCCACGATCGCGTCCACCGAGCCGAGCAGGCGGACCGGTGCGCCCCGCCGGGCGTCCGGCTCGATGAACGTGCCGCGCCGCCGGTGCCGGCTGATCAGCCCCTCGTCCTCCAGCTCCTTCAGCGCCTGCCGCATGGTCAGCACGCTCACGCCGTAGTGCTCCGCCAGCTGCTCCTCCGTGGGCAGCCGCAGCGGGTCCTCGGGGGAGCGGCCGAGTATCGAGGCGCGCAGCGACTGCGAGACCTGGTACCACAGCGGCAGCTTGCGGTTCAGGACGATCGAATCCGGGGCGAAGGAGGTCACGCGGCTATCCGTACCTGTCGATGAGCGTGCGACGCAACACAGGTGGCGTCACGCGCGGAAATGGCGCTCCAGCCCCTGCCACACGTCGTCGTAGCGCTGCTGGAGGTGGTCGGCGCCGGCCGCGTGCGGGGTGAGGGTCACCGGCCAGCGGGTCTCGAACATGAACGCCAGCCCGTCGTCGACCTTCTGCGGCTTCAGCTCGGCCGCGCTCGCCCGGTCGAACGTCTCCCGGTCCGGTCCGTGCGCCGACATCATGTTGTGCAGCGAGCCACCGCCGGGCACGAACCCTTCCGCCTTCGCGTCGTAGGCGCCCTCGATCAGGCCCATGTACTCGCTCATCACGTTCCGGTGGAAGTACGGCGGCCGGAAGGTGTCCTCGCCCACCAGCCAGCGCGGCGCGAACACGACGAAGTCGACGCCCGCCAGGCCGGGGGTGTCCGACGGAGAGGTCAGGACCGTGAAGATGGACGGGTCGGGATGGTCGTAGGAGATGGTGCCGATCACATTGAAACGGCGAAGGTCATAGACGTACGGCACATGGTTGCCGTGCCAGGCGACCACGTCGAGCGGGGAGTGGTCGTAGGTGGCCGTCCAGAGGTTGCCGCAGTACTTGTTCACGACCTCCACCGGGCCGGTCACATCCTCGTACGCGGCCACCGGCGCCCGGAAGTCCCGGGCGTTGGCGAGGCCGTTGGCACCGATCGGGCCGAGGTCGGGGAGCTGGAACGGCGCTCCGTAGTTCTCGCACACATAGCCGCGCGCCGTCGGGCTCTGCCCGCCGTCCGATGCAGTGTCCAGCAGCTCCACACGGAAGCGCACCCCACGCGGGATCAGCGCCACATGTGCGGGCTCCACATGGAGCCGGCCGAACTCGGTGTGCAGCAGCAGCCCGCCGCGCTCCGGCACGATCAGCAGCTCGCCGTCGGCGTCGGAGAAGACCCGCTCCATCGACGCGTTGGCGTGGTACAGGTGCACGGCCATCCCGGTGCGCTGGGTCGCGTCGCCGTTGCCGCCGAGCGTCCACAGGCCGGCCAGGAAGTCGGTGCCCGCGGGCGGCTCGGGCAGCGGGTTCCAGCGCAGCCGGTTGGGGTCGGGCACGGTCTCGGTGAAGGGGGCCGTGCGGATCGCGCCGTTGTCGGTGCGGGTGAACGCCGGGTGCGCGGCCGAGGGGCGGATGCGGTACAGCCAGGAGCGGCGGTTGTGCGCCCGCGGCTCGGTGAACGCCGTACCGCTCAGCTGCTCCGCGTACAGCCCGAGCGGTGCCCGCTGAGGCGAATTGCGGCCCTCGGGCAGGGCGCCCGGCACCGCCTCCGAGGCGTGTTCATTGCCGAACCCGGTCAGATACGACAGCCCCTCGGCGGTCTTCCGTGCGTCCCCGCTCATGATCGCTCCCTTGCGCTCCCTGATTCCTATGCAACACCGTAGGAATGAGCGCAGGCGGGCGCAAGGGGGCAGGGGTACTACGTCCGAGGGACTCCACGGAGTGGCCGGAACCCGACTTGAGGCGGATTCGGTGCACCGGGGCGTTGTTCTACCCTCCTGGGCATGCTCATGACGTCATGGATCCGCAGAACGCTCGCCGTGCTCGCGGCGTGCGTCCTGCTGCCGCTCGGCGCGGCGGGCTGCACGAGCGGTCACTCCCGGGCCGGCACCATCTCGCCCTCGCCCGTCGGCAAGGTCCTGGACGCCACCGACGGCACCGGCCGGCACCTGCGCGAGGTCGACCCGAAGAACGCGCCCCAGGTCGGTGTCGAAGTGACCCCGCACACGGGCGGCGGCTGGGACGTCCGGCTGACCTTCCACCGGTTCCGCTGCTCCGCGCCCGGTACCCGGCCGGCGGCGGTCACCGGACGCGGGCTCGCCCACCTTTTCGTCGACGGTCGCCGGGTCACCCGGCTGCGCTTCCCCCGGTTCCGTCTCCCCGACCGCCTCGTCCCGCACGGCACCCACCACGTCACCGCGCGCCTGTACGCCGACGACGGCACCGTGTGGGCCGTACACGGCGAACCGGTGCAGAGCACCGCCGACATAACGGTCTCGCAGGCGGCGCCGGTGTCGTCCGGTACGACGACCCCGGCCACCGGGAAATGAGTGCACCGGCCAACCGTGTCCGTACGGGAGGGTGAGGTTCACCCGACCGCGGCGGAGAGGCATCATGAAGTCCGTGCCCCATGCGACATCGCTCCGCCGCGCGCCGGTCCAGCGGCGCAGTGCCGAACGGCTGACCAGGATCCTCGACGCCTGCGCCGAACTCCTCGACGAGGTCGGCTACGACGCCCTGAGCACCCGCGCGGTCGCCCTGCGCGCCGGTGTGCCCATCGGCTCCGTCTACCGGTTCTTCGGCAACAAGCGGCAGATGGCCGACGCCCTCGCCCAGCGCAACCTGGAGTGGTACACCGAGCGCGTCACCGAGCGGCTGAAGAAGGCGCACAAGGGCGACTGGCGGGCCGCGATGGACGCGGTCCTCGACGAGTACCTGGCCATGAAGCGCACCGCGCCCGGCTTCTCCCTGGTCGACTTCGGCAACCAGATACCGGTCGGCGTCCGCCAGGCCGAGCCCAACACCCGCGTCGCCGACCGGCTCACCAAGCTGCTCTCCGGCCATCTGGACCGCACCCCCGACGCCGAGCTGCGCCGGGTCTTCCTGGTCGCCGTGGAGAGCGCGGACACCCTCGTCCAGCTGGCCTTCCGGACCGACCCGGACGGGGACGAGGCGATCATCACGGAGACACGGGAGCTGCTGCGGGCGTACCTGGCGCGCGTGCTCGACTGACCTCCGCCCGAAATCCCCGCACGGGAAGACCTCCCCTCCATGCATACCGGTCGGTATGCTCACCCCGAGCCGTCCGCGCCCACCGGCACCGCCGCCGACCCCCCGGGAGGACCCGTGTCCCGCACCGCCCTGCGCATATGCCCCCTGTGCGAGGCCACCTGCGGCCTGACCCTCAGCATCGAAGGCACCCGCGTCACCGGCGCCCGGGGCGACCGCGAGGACGTCTTCAGCAAGGGGTTCATCTGCCCCAAGGGCGCCTCCTTCGCGGCCGTCGACTCCGACCCCGACCGGTTGCGCACGCCGCTCGTCCGCCGGGACGGCGAACTGCGCGAGGCCACCTGGCAGGAGGCGTTCGACGCGGTCGCCGCCGGTCTGCGCCCGGTCGTGGAGGCGTGCGGCCCGGACTCCGTCGGCGTGGTCCTCGGCAACCCCAACGTGCACACCATGGCCGGCGCCCTCTACCCACCGGTCCTCCTCGCCGGTCTGCGCACCCGCAGCCTGTTCACCGCCTCCACGGTCGACCAGATGCCCAAACACGTCTCCAGCGGGCTCCTCTTCGGCGACGCCAACGCCATCCCCGTACCGGACCTGGACCACACCGACCACCTGCTCCTCATCGGCGCCAACCCCCTGGAGTCCAACGGCAGCCTGTGCACCGCCCCGGACTTCCCCGGCAAGCTGAAGGCGCTCAAGGCCCGCGGCGGTCACCTGACCGTGGTGGACCCGCGCCGCACCCGTACCGCGAAGCTCGCCGACCGGCACCTGGCGATCCGCCCCGGCGCCGATGCCCTGCTGCTCGCGGGGATGGCGACCGTGCTGTTCGAGGAGGGGCTGGCCGACCTGGAGGACCTGGGCGCGCATGTCGTCGGCGTCGAGGAACTGCGCGCCGCCCTGCGGGACTTCACCCCCGAAGCCGTCGCCGGGGCCTGTGACCTGGACGCGGACGTCATCCGCACCCTCGCCCGCGAACTGGCCGCCGCCCCCACCGCCGCCGTCTACGCCCGCATCGGCAGCTGCACCGTCCCGCACGGCACCCTGGCAAGCTGGCTGGTGGACGTCCTCAACATCCTCACCGGCAATCTGGACCGCCCCGGCGGCGCCCTCTTCCCGCAGGCCGCCACCGACAGGACGCCCCGGCCGGCGGGTCCGGGCCGCGGCTTCACGCTCGGCCGCTGGCGCTCCCGGGTGCGTCAACTGCCCGAGGTCAAGGGGGAGTTGCCGCTCTCCGCGCTCGCCGAGGAGATCGACACCGCCACCGACGAGGGCGAGCCGGTCCGCGCGCTGATCGTGGTGGCCGCCAACCCGGTGCTGTCCGCACCCGACGGCGACCGCCTCGACAAGGCGCTTCAGTCCCTGGACTTCATGGTCAGCGTCGACCCCTACCTGAACGAGACCTCGCGCCACGCCCACGTCGTACTGCCCCCGCCCCCGCCCTCCCAGAGCCCGCACCACGACTTCGCCTTCAACACCCTCGCCGTACGCAACCAGGTCCGCTACACCCGCCCCGCCGTCCCGCTGGAGCCCGGCCGCATGGCCGAGTCCGAGATCCTCGCCCGGCTGATCCTGGCCGCCACCGGCATGCACGGTGCCGACCCGTCCGTCGTCGACGCCATGGTCATCGACCAGACCCTCGGCAAGGCCGTGTCGGAGCAGCACTCACCGGTCCACGGCCGCGACCCGAAGGAACTCGCCGGTCAGCTCACCGGGGAGACCGGCCCCGAGCGGCGGCTCGACCTGATGCTCCGCCTCGGCCCGTACGGCGACGGCTTCGGCGCCCGGGCCGACGGGCTCACCCTGGCGAGGCTCCTCGCGCACCCGCACGGCATCGATCTCGGCCCGCTGCGCCCGCGCCTGCCCCAGCCGCTGAAGACCCGCAGCGGCAAGGTCGAGCTGCTGCCCGACCCGATCGCCGCCGACCTGCCCCGGCTGCGTGCGGCTCTGCGGGAGCGCCCCGAGGGGCTGGTCCTCGTCGGCCGCCGGCACCTCCGCTCCAACAACAGCTGGATGCACAACGTGCCCGCCCTCACCGGCGGCTCCAACCGCTGCACCCTGCACATCCACCCGCAGGACGCGGCCCGGCTCGGCGTCCGGGACGGGGCGGACGTCCGCGTCAAGGGCGCCGGGGGAGAGGTGGTGGCCCCGGCCGAGGTCACCGACGCCGTACGGCCCGGGGTGGTGAGCCTGCCGCACGGCTGGGGTCACGACCGCGCCGGAACCCGGCTGAGCCACGCCGTGAAGGCCCCTGGCGTCAACGTCAACCAGCTCCTCGACGGCAGCCTCCTCGACCCGCTCTCGGGCAACGCTGTCCTGAACGGCATCCCCGTCCATCTCACCGCAAGCCTGTGACCTGCATTTGATCGCGACCTTCCTGGTCCTGATCATGCTGAAGAAGATGTCGCCGATCGCGGCGCTCGTGCTCGTCCCCGCGTGGTCCTCCTCGGCATCGTCCGACACGACAGGCGATCGTGGCGCCGGCACGGAGGCCGAGCAGGGCGCCGACGACCGCGGGGGCGGTGCCCCGATGCCCGGTGTTGCGCCGCACGAGCGATATCTGACGGCGCGCCGGGCGTCGATGCCCGGGCGGGCGTCGCGTATGACGGAGAGTTCAGACGAAAGAGCGATTTGTATGAAAATCGTCTGAACTCGCGGAGGATTGCGCATGCCCAGCCTGACACTCCCACGTGCCGTCGGCTCCCGCGCGGGCGCCACAATCGTCCTCACCGCCCTCGCCGTGGCGGGCGCGTCATGGGTAACGGCGCCGAACGCGGTGGCCCAGGGGGCGAACGGCGACATCAGGGTGCACCGCGAGGGCGTGCCCTACGGTGTCTCGAAGGACGACCCGGTGGTCTGCAGGTTCTACCTCGACGCCGTCAACTTCGACATCCTGCCCAACATCGCCTACATCATCCAGGCCCAGCCCCCGCTGCCCTCGGCGTCCACCGTCACCGGCATCATCCAGCTCGCCGAGGGTGCCGGGCACACCGACCCGATCAGCCTGACCGACGGGCAGTACAGGCTCACCTGGGTCGCGGCGGGCGCCGTCAAGGAGAAGCTCTTCCGCGTCAACTGCCACGACGACCACAACGACCCGGCGCACGGTCCCAACGGGCAGATCGAGGACCACCAGGACCACCAGGACCACCAGCAGGACGGTCCCGGCTGGGGCCAGGGGGGCGACCACGACCCGCCGAAGGGCGGTGTGCACGCGGGCGGTGGCGGTCTCATCGACACGGCCGCGGGATACTCGCCGCTGGCCGCCGCGGCGGCCGTGGGCCTGGTCGCGGTCAGCGGTGTCGCGTATGTCCGGCTGATCCGCCGGCGGCCCCATGGTGCCGCGTAGGCGCAGACGCAGGCCCTGGTACCGGACCCGTGCCTACCGCCTCGCCAGGACGGCCCTGCTGGTGACCGTCCTCGTGGCGGCGGGGAACCGGTGGTGGGGCGGGCATCCCGGGGCCGGCCGGGCGGACGACCCGGACGCGGTGGCGGCCGCCGGCGCAGGGGGCGCGAGCGGGGAGGAATCCTGCAAGCCCCCCTCCGGGCCCCCGCCCCGACCACTGCCCCGGTCCCGGCCGACGTCCTTCCGCATCCCCTTCCTGGGCGTCGACGCCCCGATCACGGGCCTCGGACTCGACAGCGAACGGCAGTTGGAGACTCCGCCGGTGGACAGGCCCAAGCTGGTCGGCTGGTACGAGGGCGGCCCCACGCCGGGTGAGTCCGGCACCGCCATCGCCGTCGGCCACCGGGACACCATGACCGGCCCGGCCGTCTTCGCCACGCTCGCCCAGGTCAAACCCTGCAAGCTCATCGAGGTCAAGCGCGCCGACGGCCGCACCGCCGTCTACACCGTGGACCGGATGAAGGTCTTCGACAAGGCGGGCTTCCCGGACAAGGAGGTCTACGGCCCGGTCGGGCGACCGGAGCTGCGCGTGCTGACCTGCGGCGGCCTCTACAGCCGGCGGACCGGCTACACCAGCAACGTGGTGGTCTTCGCCCACCTGAGCGCGACCAAGTGACGCGCCTGGCCGTGCCCGGGTGACGCGCCTGGCCGTGGTCGGGTGACCCGGCGGGCCGCCGACCCGGTGCGTGAGCGCCGGCCGCCCCGGCGATGATGTCCTGGTACGTCTGGCGCTGAAAAACTAACGCCGCTAGTTTGTGTGCCGGACGACGCACACCCGCCGGGGAGGAAGCAGCATGAAGGCACACGACGGCCTGTACATCGACGGCGCCTGGCGCCCCGCCGAGAGCACCGATGTCATCGAGGTCGTGAACCCGGCCGACGAGCAGGTCGTCGCCCGGGTCCCGGCGGGCGGTGCGCTGGACGTGGACACGGCCGTCCGTGCGGCCCGCGCCGCCCTTCCCGCCTGGGCGGCCACGCCCCCGGCCGAGCGCGCCGCACGCCTGACCGCCCTCCGGGACGTCCTCGTGGCCCGCAAGGACGAGATCGCCGAGACCGTCACCGAAGAGCTGGGCTCCCCGCCGCAGTTCTCCCAGGCCGTGCACGCGGCCGTGCCGATCGCGGTGGCCGGCTCCTACGCCGAGCTGGCCGCCGCCCACTCCTTCGAGGAGAAGGTCGGCAACTCCACCGTCCTGCACGAGCCGATCGGCGTGGTCGGCGCGATCACCCCCTGGAACTATCCCCTCCACCAGATCGTCGCCAAGGTGGCCCCGGCGCTCGCCGCCGGCTGCACGGTCGTCCTCAAGCCCGCCGAGGACACCCCTCTCACCGCCCAGCTGTTCGCCGAGGCCGTCGATGAGGCGGGCGTGCCGGCCGGCGTGTTCAACCTGGTCACCGGCCTCGGCCCGGTCGCCGGCCAGGCCCTCGCCGAGCACCCGGGCGTGGACCTGGTGTCCTTCACCGGCTCCACGGCGGTCGGCAGACAGATCGGCGCGGTGGCGGGCGCGGCCGTCAAGAAGGTGGCCCTCGAACTCGGCGGCAAGTCCGCCAACGTCATCCTGCCGAGCGCCGACCTCGCCAAGGCGGTGAACGTCGGGGTCGCCAACGTGATGTCCAACTCGGGCCAGACGTGCAGCGCCTGGACCCGCATGCTGGTCCACCGCGACCAGTACGACGAGGCCGTCGAGCTGGCCGCGACGGCCGCCGCCAAGTACGCCGACCGGATCGGCCCCGTGGTCAGCGCCAGGCAGCGGGCGCGGGTGCGCGGCTACATCGAGAAGGGCATCGCCGAGGGCGCCCGCCTGGTCGCAGGCGGCCCCGCATCCCCGCGCGAGACCGGCTACTTCATCGCTCCGACCGTCTTCGCGGACGTGACGCCCGAGATGACGATCGCCCAGGAGGAGATCTTCGGCCCGGTCCTGTCCGTCCTGCGCTACGAGGACGAGGAGGACGCCCTGCGCATCGCCAACGGCACGGTGTACGGCCTCGCGGGTGCCGTCTGGGCCGGTGACGAGGCCGAGGCGGTGGCCTTCGCCCGCCGTATGGACACCGGTCAGGTCGACATCAACGGCGGCCGGTTCAACCCCCTCGCCCCCTTCGGCGGCTACAAGCAGTCCGGGGTCGGCCGGGAACTCGGCGCGCACGGACTCGCCGAGTACCTGCAGACCAAGTCCCTCCAGTTCTAAGGAAGTACGCGAGTCATGGCCGTACGAGCCGCCGTCCTGCCCGCCGTCGGAGCCGCGCTGGAGATCACCGGCATCGACCTGCCCGACCCGGGCCCCGGACAGGTCCGGGTCCGCCTCGCCGCCGCCGGCGTCTGCCACTCCGACCTGTCCCTGTCCAACGGCACCATGCGGGTGCCGGTCCCGGCCGTCCTCGGCCATGAGGGCGCCGGCACGGTCGTGGCCGTCGGCGAGGGCGTCGCACACATCGCCGAAGGCGACCCTGTCGTCCTGAACTGGGCTCCCTCCTGCGGGAGTTGCCACGCCTGTACGCTCGGCGAGGTCTGGCTGTGCGCGAAGGCCCTCAACGGCGCCGCCGAGGTCTACGCCCGTACCACCGACGGCACCGACCTGCACCCCGGCCTCAACGTGGCCGCGTTCGCCGAGGAGACGGTCGTCTCCGCGTCCTGCGTGCTGCCCCTGCCGGCGGGGGTGCCGCTGGTGGACGCCGCCCTCCTCGGCTGCGCCGTCCTCACCGGCTACGGCGCCGTCCACCACTCGGCGCAGGTCCGCCAGGGCGAGACGGTGGCCGTCTTCGGCGTGGGCGGAGTCGGCCTCGCCGCCCTCCAGTCGGCCCGCATAGCGGGCGCCTCCCGGATCATCGCGGTCGACGTCTCCCCGGAGAAGGAGGGGCTGGCCCGGGCTGCGGGAGCGACGGACTACGTGCTCGCCACCGAGAACACCCCTCGGGAGATCCGCGCCCTCACCGGCAAGCAGGGCGTGGACGTCTCGGTGGAGTGCGTGGGCCGCGCGGTGTCGATCCGCGCGGCCTGGGACTCCACCCGCCGGGGCGGCCGTACGACGGTCGTGGGCATCGGCGGCAAGGACCAGGAGGTCACCTTCAACGCCCTGGAGATCTTCCACTGGGGCCGCACCCTGTCCGGCTGTGTCTACGGCAACACCGACCCCGCCCGCGACCTGCCCGTGCTCGCCGAGCACGTACGGGAGGGCCGCCTGGACCTCTCCGCGCTCGTCACCGAGCGGATCGCCCTGGAGGGCATCCCGGCCGCCTTCGAGAACATGCTCGCGGGCAAGGGCGGCCGGGCGCTGGTGGTGTTCTGACGCTCAGGTGACGGTGCCTCGGCCGAACCCGGGACCGGGGCACCGCCACGCCGGATCTCACCGCAACGAATCCGGCGAAATACCCAGCAGCAGCGCGAACTCCCGCTCACCGGACGGAGTCACCTTCACCGCCCGCGCGGAGCCGACCCGCACACACCACCCCGCATCCAGCGCATGCCGGCACAGCGCGGCCCCCGCCGCCCCCGCGAGATGGGGCCGCCGCTCGGTCCAGTCCAGGCAGGCACGGGCCAGCGGGCGCCGGCTCGGAACCTCCAGGGGAATCCCCGCCGCCCGGAACCACTCCACCCCCGCGTCCGTGAGCGCGAACCCGGTGTCCTGCCGCAGCAGCCCCCGGTGGGTCAGTGCATCCGTGACCGCGATCCCGAGCCGCCCCGCAAGGTGGTCGTAACAGGTGCGTCCCCGCGCCATCGCAGCCCCGGCGCTCGACTCCCGCAGCGAACGCGGCCGTACGGCCGCCGGAGGCATGTGCGCGGCGAGATCCTCGACGAGCCCCGCCACACGCGCGTCGGCCAGCCGTACATACCGGTGCCGCCCCTGCCGCTCCTCCGCGAGCAGGCCGCCGGCCACCAGCTTGCCCAGATGCTCGCTGAGCGTCGACGCGGCGACCCCCGCATGCCGGGCCAGCTCACCGGCGGTCCACGCCCGCCCGTCGAGCAGCGCCAGCAGACACGCGGCCCGGGTCTCGTCGGCGACCAGCGCCGCCAGCGAGGCGAGCCCGGCCGCCCGGGGGTCCCTGGTGGTCATGCGGCCAGCATGCGGCACCGGCGCTTCGGTGCCCACCGAAGTGTTCTCACACGCTCTGCCGTACCTGCTCGTACTGCTGCGCCAGCCCGTCCAGCAGCGCCGTCAGTCCCGTCTCGAAGGCCCGCTCGTCGATCTTCTCCTGCTGCTCGGCGAGCAGATGGGCCTGGCCCAGGTGGGGATAGTCGGCGGGGTCGTACGCGCTCGCGTCGTCCACGAAGCCCCCGGCGAAGGAGCCGAGCGCGGAGCCCATGATGAAGTACCGCATCAGCGCGCCGATGGAGGTCGCCTGGGCCGGGGGCCAGCCCGCGCCGACCATCGCTCCGTACACGGCGTCGGCCAGGCGCAGTGCGGCCGGCCGCCGCCCGGGGCCCCTGGCCAGGACCGGGACGATGTTCGGGTGGTCGCGCAGGGCGGCGCGGTAGGAGAGGGCCCAGTCGTGCAGCGCGGTCCGCCACTCGCGGCCGTCCTCGAACATCGACAGGTCCACCAGGCCGCTCACCGAGTCGGCGACCGCCTCCAGGATCTCGTCCTTGGTGCGGAAGTGGTTGTAGAGCGAGGGCCCGCTCACCCCGAGCTCGGCGGCGAGCCGACGGGTGGAGACGGCCGCCAGTCCCTCCCGGTCCACGAGTTCCCGGGCTGTCTCGACGATCCGGTCGGTGCTGAGGAGGGGCTTGCGCGGTCGGGCCATGGCGCACATAGTAGGGCGGGAACAGGAAACTAGCAGTGCTAATTTAAATGTACGGTTTTCAAGATCCTCGATGGATCCCGATCTGTGTGGGGTGATCGCGTGGTGAACCTGGAGCTGAGCGAGGAGCAGGCCGCCGTACGGCAGCTCGCCCGCGACTTCGTGGAGCGCGAGATCGCCCCCCACGTGATCGCCTGGGACCGCGCCGAGGAGGTCGACCGGGGCATCGTGAAGAAGCTCGGCGAGGTCGGTTTCCTCGGACTGACCATCGCCGAGGAGTACGGCGGCTCCGGCGGCGACCACCTCGCATACTGCCTGGTGACGGAGGAGCTGGGCCGCGGGGACTCCTCCGTCCGCGGCATCGTCTCCGTCTCCCTCGGTCTCGTCGCCAAGACCATCGCCGCCTGGGGCGACGAGGAGCAGAAGCGGCGCTGGCTGCCGGGGCTGACCGCGGGGGAGTACGTCGGCTGCTTCGGCCTCACCGAACCCGGCACCGGCTCCGACGCGGGCAACCTCACCACCCGTGCCGTACGCGACGGGGACGACTACGTCATCAACGGCACCAAGATGTTCATCACCAACGGCACATGGGCGGACGTCGTCCTGCTCTTCGCGCGCTCCACCGACGCGCCCGGCCACAAGGGGGTGTCCGCCTTCCTCGTGCCCACCGACACCCCGGGCCTGACCCGCCGCCCCATCCACGGCAAGCTCGGCCTGCGCGGCCAGGCCACCGCTGAACTGGTCCTTCAGGACGTGCGCGTGCCCGCCTCCGCGATGCTCGGCGAGGCGGGCAAGGGCTTCTCGGTGGCCATGTCCGCGCTGGCCAAGGGGCGGATGTCGGTGGCCGCGGGCTGCGTCGGCATCGCCCGGGCCGCACTGGACGCGGCCGTGCGGTACGCCGGTGAGCGCGAGCAGTTCGGCAAGCCCATCGCCCGTCACCAGCTGGTGCAGGAGCTGATCAGTGACATCGCCGTCGACGTGGACGCCGCCCGGCTGCTCACCTGGCGGGTCGCCGACCTGATCGACCGCGGGCAGCCGTTCGCCGTCGAGTCCTCCAAGGCCAAGCTCTTCGCCTCCGAGGCCGCCGTCCGCGCCGCCAACAACGCCCTGCAGGTCTTCGGCGGCTACGGCTACATCGACGAGTACCCGGCCGGCAAACTCTTGCGCGACGCTCGCGTGATGACCCTCTACGAGGGCACCAGTCAGATCCAGAAGCTGCTGATCGGACGTTCCCTCACCGGCGTTTCGGCGTTCTGAGCACTCCTCCGGGCGGCTGCACTAAGCGCTCGCTCACTGTCGGCGGTATGGTGGTGCCCCTGTCATCGAGAGGGGCGAGCGAGCGATGAGTACGGCGGAGGAGACGACCGGCGGCGAAGTGGAGCCGTGGGAAGAGGTCACCCCTGATGCGGCCCGGCGGCTGCTCGTCGCCGCCGTGGAGGCCTTCGCCGAGCGCGGCTACCACGCGACGACGACCCGCGACATCGCGGGCCGCGCCGGCATGAGCCCGGCCGCGCTCTACATCCACTACAAGACCAAGGAAGAGCTGCTCCACCGGATCAGCCGGATCGGTCACGACAAGGCCCTCGACATCCTGCGCACGGCTTCGCAGCGGGAGGGCACCGCGGCCGAGCGGCTGGCCGACGCGGTCAGCTCCTTCGTCCGCTGGCACGCGGGCCGGCGCACCACCGCGCGGGTCGTGCAGTACGAACTCGACGCCCTCGGCCCCGAGGCGCGCGCCGAGATCGTCGCCCTGCGCCGCCAGGTCGACGCCCAGGTGCGCGGGATCATCGAGGACGGCGTGGCCTCGGGCGAGTTCGACGTGCCGGACGTGCACGGCACCACCCTCGCCGTGCTGTCGCTGTGCATCGACGTGGCCCGCTGGTTCACCGTGAACGGCCCCCGCACCCCGGAGGAGGTCGGCGCGCTCTACGCCGACCTCGTGCTCCGGATGGTCGGGGTGAAGTAGCGGTCCCCGGGCTCAGAGGTAGTACCGGGCCACCGACTCCGCGACGCACACCGGCTTGTCGCCGCCCTCGCGCTCCACGGTGAAGGCGACGGTCACCTGGACGCCGCCGGTGACGTCCTCGACGCCGCTGATCTTCGCGGTGGCGCGCAGCCGGGAGCCGACGGGCACGGGGGAGGGGAAGCGGACCTTGTTCGTGCCGTAGTTCACGCCCATCTTCACGCCCTCGACCCGGATCAGCTGCGGGCCGAAGAGCGGAAGCAGCGAGAGGGTCAGGTAACCGTGCGCGATGGTCGTCCTGAACGGCCCCGCGGCGGCCCTTTCCGGATCCACGTGGATCCACTGGTGGTCGCCGGTGGCCTCGGCGAACAGGTCGATGCGCTTCTGGTCGACCTCAAGCCAGTCGGTGTACCCCAGCTGCTCGCCGACGGCCGCCCGCAGCTCGTCGGGGGAGGTGAAAATCCTCGGTTCTGCCATCTTCCCGGCCTCTCGCTCGCGTCTCACTCGCGTCTCACTCGCGTGTCTAAGCGACTGCTTAGCATGGTCGGGTGAGAGGCGCCTGTCAACGGACCGCGACATGGACCGGGCCGCTAGGCTCTGAGGAGTGCCGCAGATTCCCGAGAATGTCCATGAACTGACCGTAGGCCAGTTGTCCGCGCGCAGCGGTGCCGCCGTCTCCGCGTTGCACTTCTACGAGTCCAAGGGCCTGATCAGCAGCCGCCGCACGTCCGGCAACCAGCGCCGCTACAGCCGGGACACCCTGCGCCGGGTCGCGTTCGTCCGTGCGGCCCAGCGGGTCGGCATCCCGCTGGCCACGATCCGGGACGCCCTGGCGGAGCTTCCCGAGGAACGGACGCCGACCCGGGAGGACTGGACGCGGTTGTCGGAGAAGTGGCGCTCGGAGCTCGACGAACGCATCAAGCAGCTGAACCGTCTGCGCGACCACCTGACCGACTGCATCGGCTGCGGGTGCCTGTCCCTGGAGAACTGCGTCCTGTCCAACCCGGACGACGTGTTCGGCGAACGCCTCACCGGGTCCCGGCTGCTGGCCGAGGGGCGCTGACCACGCGCCCCTCACGGGGCGCTCCCGCGGACGGCGCCTCACTCGAACTCGGTCCCGCCCTTCCGCGTCAGGTACGCAGGGCTCACCGCCTTGGCGATCGCCCGGCCCCCGGTGACCTCGCTGTAGCGCTCGACCGCGGGACGTATCACCACCCCCTCCCGCAGATGCAGCCCCCGCCCGGACACCGTCTCCCGGCCGCTCGCGAACTCCAGGACCCGGTCGATGTCGTACGGCCCCGTGTACAGCCGGGGCACCACCGGCAGCTCGCCCTCCAGCAACGCTGCCGCGTCCAGCCACCGCACGGCGCCGTCCAGCTCCGCCGAGACGTCGAACACCGCGTACCCCAGCGTGTCCCGCCGTCCGTCCGCGCCGTACGACAGGTCCTGCACCCCCGCGCCGTACACCTCGCCGAAGATCCCGACCCGTCGCGCGCCCAGCCGCTCGCACAGCCGCGCCGCGACCTCGGCGACGCCGTGCCCGCGCACCGCCCGCCAGTACAGGTTCCGCGGATCCTCCTTCAGGGCAAGGGACTTGGCGCCGAAGCCCTTGGAGGACACGTACACCCGTCCCTCGCCGGCGACATACGTCAGCAGGCACGCCGAACCGTGCAGTTTCTCCGTCAGGACGACCGGCTCGCCCGGCGTGAAGACGTCCGGGTAGCGCTGGACGTTCTCGATGTCGACCCAGGGCAGCAGGTCCGGTGCCGACTCCACCTCGCCGTTCATGGTCGGCGGGATCGGCGGCACCCACTTGGTGACACCCAGCCGCTCGGCGAAGTCCGTCCCCTCGGCCGCCGCCCGCGCCAGGTCGATGTCCGCCAGCGCCCTCGGCCGGCACACGATGCCCTGCGACAGCTCGCCGCGCAGCCGAACCGCCTTGACCCGGTTGGCCTCACCGCCCGCCAGCCGCCCGGTCAGGCCCAGCTCCTCGATCAGCCCGGGCGGGAGCACGGACTGCTCGGGGATGTACACGGCGGCCTCACCGGTGCGGTACGCGCCCTTGGCGACGACGGCCCGGTACAGGCCCACCTGGGCCAGTTCGAGCGCATCGGCGTTCGGGTGCTCGTGGACGGTCAGCACTTCGGCGGTGACCCGCAGGGTGGACATGGGACTCCCCGTGTTCATCGGTTCGGTTTCCTCGTCTCCACTGTCCACACGGGAATCGGCTGGAGCGAGCGGATTCGGGGCTGGTAGCGTCGGCCCCTTCCTACGGCGAGCGCTGGAACGACCCGTACTGGACCAGCCCCTGGGCGACCAGTTGGGCATTGGACGCCGCGCGCCCGCCGTCCGGCAGGAACAGGGTGTCCTCCAGCCCGATCCGGGTGGCGAGGCCCAGCCGTCCGGCCAGCCGCAGCACCGGCCAGGTGCCGCCCTCCTCGCCGTGCAGGAGCACCGGCCGGCCGTGGGCGGTGCCCAGCTCGGCCAGCAGGGCCCGCGCCGATGCCCCGGCGGTCGCCGGGTCCGGGTCGGTCACCTCGGCCAGTACCCGCAGCACGCGCGGCCCGAGCGGCGAGGCGGCGAACCTGGCCGCAGCGTCGGTGCCGGACCGGATGCCCGCCTCCACGCCCACGCCCAGCGCGAGCAGCTGCCCGGCGACCGCTTCGGCGCCCGGCTCATGCCAGTTGACCGAGGCGAAGTCGGGCAGCACGGACCAGCTGCGCACCCGGGCGAGCCGTGCCATCGGGTCGGGCTCGGCCCAGGCGCCGGTCGTCACCCCGACCGGCACCGACACCCGCGACCGGATCGCCGCCAGGGTGGGCGCGAGGACGCGCGGGGAGAGGCTGTCGTGCCCGCACGGTGTCTTCGGGTGGACATGGACGGAGGTGGCTCCGGCCGCCACGGCGCGAGCCGCGGACTCGGCCAGGTCCTGCGGTGACATCGGCACGCTCACACCGTCCGCCGCGGAACGGCTTCCGTTCAGACACACCTGCACCATGCCTCGATGGTGCCGGGCCACACGGACAACGGCCCCGCCGCCGCACAACAGGGGGCGCGGCATCCCCTACGCACCCCCCGGAACACCCCCCGTTGAGAACACCACTCAGGCCGACATCAGCAGCCGCTCCCGCCGTGCGAACTCCAGTGCCTGCGGGGTGAGCACCGGGCGCGGCACGAGGATGCCGCAGTCCGTGCAGACCGGGCCGGACGACGGCTCGTGGTCCAGGCCGTACCGCCAGACCAGGCGGTCACCGCCGCACACCGGGCAGCCCGTGCCCGGTTCCCGCTCCAGGGCGGCTATCAGCCTGCGCAGTACCTCCGCCAGCGGCTCGACGGGGTGGATCCGCGGGTCGTCGCACCAGGCGACCCCGAAGCCGCCCCAGGTCAGCCGGTGCCAGTCGTCCACGCTGCCCGGCCTGCGCAGCCCGTCGTGCTTCTCCTTCCTGCGCCGCTCGGTGAATTCCGTCTCGTAGGCGAGCCAGACGGACCGTGCCTCCTCCAGTTCCTCCAGTGCGGCCACGAGCCGCGCCGGGTCGGGGGAGCGGTCCTCGGGGCCGAAGCCCGCCCGGGAACACAGATGGTCCCAGGTCGCCCGATGCCCGTAAGGGGCGAACTTCTCAAGGCACTTGCGCAGCGAGTACCGCCGCAGTGCCAGATCGCAGTCCGGATCGCGTACCTGTCTCGCCAGACTCCGGAAACCGGCCATCGCCCTGCACCTCCGTCACACCTGCACCTGTACTTCGGTCACTTCGGCGTCGTCGCACGGACGTCGCCGAATAGACGTATCGACAGGCGATTCGGCTCCATCTCTTCTCGTGATCCTGCTTGTGCACTCCGGAAAGTGACGCATGTTCATCTTTAAAGCTGGGGATACCGGCGGTAACCTTCGGCCACCCCTGTCGCTAGGAGCTGCCATGCCACGGCGAACCCCACGTACCGCCCTCGTCAGACTGAGAACGTCCCGCCGCTTCACCGGGTTCCTGAAGTCCGCGTCGATATGCGTCCTCGTCGCGGGACTTCTCTCCCCCCTCACCCAGACGCCGGCCGCCGCCGCCTCGAACGACTACTGCGGCGGGCGGTGCTCGGACATCCTGCCGCCCGGTGAGAACGGCAACGCGACGCTCGCGCAGATCCTGCTCAACCAGGCCTTCGGCACCCAGCCCCCGCACGCCGAGGACCAACTCGGGCCGTACGCAAACCTCGCGACCGGCTACAAGGGCCTCACGGACGCCACGATCAACAACTTCTTCAACGACTCCTCCTTCGGCGTCCCGTCCGACCAGACCGCCTCCACCGAGAAGCCGGGCGGACGCAGCGATGTGACGATCGTCCGGGACAAGAAGACCGGTGTGCCGCACATCACCGGCACCACCCGGTACGGCACCGAGTACGGTGCGGGCTACGCGGCGGCCGAGGACCGGCTGTGGCTGATGGACGTCTTCCGGCACGTCGGCCGCGGCCGGCTGACCTCCTTCGCCGGCGGCGCGGCCGCCAACCAGGGCCTGGAGCAGGAGTTCTACCGCAACGCGCCCTACACCGAGACCGACCTGCAGGCGCAGATCGACACCGCCGTGGCCAGGAACGGCGCCCGCGGGCAGCAGGCCCTCGCCGACGTCAAGGCCTACCTCGACGGCATCAACGCCTACATCGACGCCTCCGACAGCGGACGTTACTTCCCCGGCGAGTACGACCTGACCGGCCACAAGGACCCGATCACCAACGCCGGCACCATCGAGCACTTCAAGGTCACCGACCTCGTGGCACTGGCCTCCGTGATCGGCTCGCTGTTCGGCTCCGGGGGAGGCGGCGAGGTCAACAACGCCCTCTCGCTGATCGCCGCACAGTCCAAGTACGGCATCGAGGAGGGCACCAAGGTCTGGGAGTCCTTCCGCGAGCGCAACGACCCCGAGGCGGTCCTGACCGTCCACAACGGCGAGAGCTTCCCGTACGGCGGCAAGCCCGCCGACGCCAAGGGCGAGGCCCTGCCCGACCCCGGTTCGGTCACCCAGGAACCGCTGGTCCACGACCGCACGGGCAGCGCCGCCACCACGGCCGCCAGGAGCACCTCGGCCGGCGCCGCGAAGGCCGCGCTCAGCTCGGCCAAGCGGGGAATGTCCAACGCCCTCGTGGTCAGCGGCAAGTACACCGCGAGCGGCCACCCGATCGCCGTCTTCGGACCGCAGACCGGCTACTTCGCCCCTCAGCTGCTCATGCTGCAGGAGATCCAGGGCCCGGGAATCAGCGCCCGCGGCGCCTCCTTCGCGGGCCTGAGCATGTACGTCGAGCTCGGCCGCGGCCAGGACTACTCCTGGAGTGCGACCACGTCCGGCCAGGACATCATCGACACCTACGCCGTCGAACTGTGCCAGGACGACCACCACTACCTGTACCACGGCACCTGTACGGCCATGGACCAGGTCGAGCAGAAGAACTCCTGGTCACCGACCACGGCCGACAGCACGCCGGCGGGGTCGTACACGATGCGGGTCTGGCGGACGAAGTACGGCCCCGTGGAGTACCGCGCGACCGTCGGCGGCAAGAAGGTCGCCTACACCTCGCTGCGCTCCTCCTACCTGCACGAGGCCGACTCGATCATCGGCTTCCAGATGCTGAACGACCCCGACTACGTCAAGGGCCCGAAGGACTTCCAGAGCGCGGCCCAGCACATCAACTACACCTTCAACTGGTTCTACGCCGATTCCCAGCACACCGCCTACTACAACAGCGGCGACAACCCCGTCCGGGCCGACGGAGCCGACGCCGACCTCCCGGTCTGGGCGCAGCCGGCGTACGAGTGGCGGAACTGGGACCCGGCCACCAACACGGCCGACTACACCCCGGCCTCGGCCCATCCCAACTCCGTCGACCAGGACTACTACGTCTCCTGGAACAACAAGCAGGCCAAGGACTACACGGCAGCGGGCTGGGCCGACGGCTCCGTGCACCGCGGCAACCTGCTCGACGACCGGGTGAAGAAGCTGGTCGCGGCCGGCGGGGTGACCCGCACCGAACTGGTGCAGGCCATGGCGGACGCGGCCGTCGCCGACCTGCGCGCCGAGGACGTGCTGCCCAAGCTGATCAAGGTGATCAATTCGTCGCCGGTGACCGACCCCACGGCCGCCGACGCGGTGAGCAAGCTCCAGACATGGGTGACCGCGGGCGCCAAGCGCACGGAGAGCTCCGCCGGTTCGAAGGCCTACGCCGACGCCGACGCGATCCGCATCCTGGACGCCTGGTGGCCGCTGCTGGTCAAGGCGGAGTTCGAACCGGGCCTCGGCAGCGACCTGTACACCGCCTTCACGGGCAACGCGCCCATCGACGAGACCCCTTCCGCCGGCCACGGCCCGACCGGCTCGCACGCCGGAAGCGCCTTCCAGTACGGCTGGTGGAGCTATGTCGACAAGGACATCCGGGCCGTGCTCGGTGAGAACGTGCGGGGCGGGCTCGCCGAGAAGTACTGCGGCGGCGGCAGCCTCGGCGCCTGCCGGGACATCCTGATCAGCACCCTCAAGCAGGCGGCCGGGACGACTGCCGCCCAGGTCTACCCGGGCGACGACCAGTGCTCGGCCGGCGACCAGTGGTGCGCCGACTCCATCGTCCAGCGCACCCTGGGCGGGATCAAGCACGGCAGGATCAGCTGGCAGAACCGGCCGACGTTCCAGCAGGTGGTGGAGTACACCTCGCACCGGTGAACCGATCGACGGGGCGGGCGCGGTGACACGGGCGGCGGGTCAGGTGATACGGCCCGCCGCCAGCACCAGCCGGGCCAGTTCCGGGTGCACGATGTCGCTGTGCGCCCCGGTCGGCGGGCCCCCGCGCCGGACCACGGCCGCCGCGTCGACGTTCACGCACCCCGACGCCGGCAGCCCTCCGGCCAGGGCCGCCGCGAGATCCAGCCGGGCGGTCCCCGGCACCGCCTGCACCCCGTCATGGCCCATCGCGCCCCACCGCGGGCCCAGCACGGCCGCGATCTCGCTGCCCGCACACGAACGGTCGTCCCCGGCCAGCCGGGAGGCCAGCGGATAGAACGTGCCGAGGGCCGAGTCGAAGTGCGAGTAGCAGCACACCAGCGGGCCGTCGATCAGCCGCTGGCGGCCCTTGAGCGCGCCCGCCCTGCCCGGGTCCTGGGGCAGCCCGTCCGCGAACGCGTAGTGCGAGAAGGCGCCCTGGAGGAGGGTCACGGACTTCACCGCGCGCACCCCGTCGGGCAGCCCGCGCAGCGCGAACGACACCAGCCGCCCGCCGAAGCTGTGCCCGGCCAGATGCACCCGCACCCCGGGTGCCGCGTGCGCCAACTGTCCGAGCACCGGCCCGAGTCCGTGTTCGCCGACCGTTCCGGCACGCCGTTTCATCGTGTAGTACGTCGCCTGCCGCAGCAGTTCCTTGGCGCCCTCCCAGGGGTTCGGGACACTGAACCCGGCCGGTGCGCCGGGCGACCGGACCGCGGTGAGCGCGTCGGCGAACGCGTCGCAGGCGGTCGCCGGGTCCTCGGTGAACACGGCGGGCTCGCCCTCCTCGCCGGTGTCGGCCACCCCGGGCGGCTCCGCGTCCACCAGCAGCCGCACCAGCCGCCCGAACTCCGGCAACCCCCCGGCCCCGCGGGACGGTTCATCCAGCATCCGGACCAGCTGGTCGATCACGGGCGCGCGGCCCGGGAAGGTCTCCAGCAGTGCGCGCCGGGTGTCCTTGTCCAGCGCCGGGCCCGGTGCAGTCTCCGCCGCCACGGCCGCCACCGGCTTCGGGAAGTCCGGGATCGGCTCGTCGCTGAACCGCATCGACGGCCAGATCACACCCACGTAGCCGAGGCGGGCCCGTGGGGCGAGCGCCGGGACCGGTGCGTAGAAACGGCGGTACAGCGCGGTCGCGCCCGAGCGGTCGTTGTTCCAGCCGTGCGCGAAGACGATCAGGTCACGGACGCCGTGCTCCGTGACCTGCGCCAGCAGCCGATCACATTCGGGGCCCTCCACGTCCCCGTCCGCGTCGAAGGTCAGCTCCCAGTAGGGAGTCACGCTCATCCCAGGATCCGCCATGTCAGGCTCCCTCGTCCCCCCTGAAACGATGCGTCGCTGACGTATCGTCCTGCTCCGGGGCAGAGTTGGCCATACACCGCGCCTCACCTGTAGAGGAGATATTCCTGTCGGACCCGCCGGAACGCGGCCAGCTCCTCCTGCCAGGCACCGGCCACCTCGTCGGCGCCCGCCCCCGCGTCGATCATCGTGCGCACCCGCGCGGAGCCCGTGAGCTTGTCGATCCAGTTGTCCGGGCGCCACGCGAAGCCGGCCCAGACCTTCCTGACGGTCACCAGCAGCGCGACTCCGGTGCGCACGGGGTCGTAGGCGGCCCGGTCGTGGACATGGATCTGCACGCCGCCGACCGTCCTGCCCTGGAACTTGGAGAAGGTGGGCGTGAAGTACGCCTCCCTGAACCGCACCCCGGGCAGCCCGAGTGCGTTCGCGGCGGCGGCCCAGCGGCCGTCGATGCCCTCGGCGCCGAGCAGTTCGAAGGGCCTGGTCGTGCCCCGGCCCTCCGAGACGTTGGTGCCCTCGAACATGCAGGTGCCGGAGTAGACGAGAGCCGTGTCCGGGGTCGGCATGTTCGGGCTCGGCGGGACCCAGGGCAGTCCGGACGCGTCGTAGAACTGCGTCCGTTTCCAGCCCGTCATCAGTACGGTGTCCAGCGCGACCGGCTTGCTAAGGAACTGTCCGTTGAACAGCCGTGCCAGCTCCGCGACGGTCATCCCGTGCGCCTGCGCGATCGGCTGCCGCCCGACGAAGGTGGCGAACTCCTTGTGCAGGACCGGGCCTTGGGCCTCGCGGCCGGTCACCGGGTTGGGCCGGTCGAGGACGACGAACCGCTTGCCCGCGAGCTGGGCGGCCTCCATGCAGTCGTAGAGCGTCCAGATGTAGGTGTAGAAGCGGGCGCCCACGTCCTGGATGTCGAAGACGATCGTGTCGACATTGGCGGTGGTGAAGATGTCGGCGAGGGGCTTGCCGCTCTTGAGGTAGGTGTCGTACACGGGCAGGCCCGTCGCCGGGTCGTTGTAGCGGCCCTCGGATCCGCCCGCCTGCGCGGTGCCGCGGAAGCCGTGCTCCGGGCCGAAGACCGCCGTCAGCCTGACGCGGGGGTCCTTGTGCATGACGTCGACGAGGTGGGCGGCGTCTCTGGTGACGCCGGTGGGATTGGTGACGATGCCGACGCGCCGGCCCTTCAGCAGGGAGTAACCGTCGGCCGCGATTCTTTCGAACCCGGTGTGCAGTTCTGCACGGTGTGCGGGGGTGGGTGGGAGGGCTGCCATGGTTGCCGATGCAAGCAGGTTCCGTCGGGACAGACGCATGGCTAGAGGTTGGTGCAATGACCCTTCCTTCACACATACCGACCGGTTAGTCTGAACCGGTCAGGAGCCGATGCGCGCCGCGCGAAGTCGTGTCGAAGGAGACCGATGGTGGAAGCCGTGCAGGATGCGGGAGTGGTCGTCACCGGGGCCGGCGGTGGGATCGGGGCCGCGCTGGCCCGGCGGTTCGCCGCCGAAGGGGCCCGGGTGGTCGTGAACGACCTGGATGGCGACAGGGCCAAGGCGGTGGCCGAGGAGATCGGCGGTATCGCCGTGCCGGGCGACGCCTCCGCGGTCGTCGGCGACGCCCGGGACGCGCTCGGCGGCACCGTCGACGTCTACTGCGCGAACGCCGGTGTGGCCTTCGAGGACAGCGGCACGGGCGGGCCGCTCGACGAGCGGTCCTGGGCGGTGTCCTGGGACGTGAACGTCATGGCACATGTCCGCGCGGCGCACGAGCTGCTGCCCGGATGGCTGGAGCGGGGCGCCGGGCGGTTCGTGTCCACCGTGTCGGCCGCCGGGCTCCTCACCATGATCGGCGCCCCCTCCTACAGCGTCACCAAGCACGGCGCCTACGCCTTCGCCGAGTGGCTGTCGCTGACGTACCGCCACCGGGGTCTGAAGGTGCACGCGATCTGTCCGCAGGGCGTGCGCACGGACATGCTGGCCGCCACCGGCAGCGCCGGGGACCTGGTGCTGCAGCCGACCGCGATCGAACCGGAGGCCGTCGCCGACGCCCTGTTCCGCGGCATCGAGGAGGACCGCTTCCTGATCCTGCCGCATCCCGAGGTGGCCGAGTACTACCAGGCGCGGGCCGCCGAACCGGATCGCTGGCTGAGCGGCATGAACCACCTCCAGCGCAGGTGGGAGGAGGCCCGGTGACCGCCTCCCGGTACGCGGACCGGCCCTGGCTGGCCCTGCTCGACGACGCCCAGCGCGGCCCGGTCGACCCGGCCGACTCGTTGGTGCACGCCCTGCGGGCGGCCGTGGCCGAGGCACCCGAGCGCACCTTCCTCGCCTACTTCGACGCCCGGCTGAGCTACCGCGAGGTGGACGAACTGAGCGACTCCGTCGCCGCCCACCTCGCCGCGCGCGGCCTGGAACGCGGCGACCGGGTGGCCGTGCTGCTGCAGAACTCCCCGCACTTCGTGCTCGCCGTCCTCGGCGCCTGGAAGGCCGGTGCGACCGTCGTCCCGGTCAACCCGATGTACAAGTCGGCCGAGATGGAGCACATCCTGCGGGACGGCGAGGTGACCGCGCTGGTCTGCTCGGACCGCGCCTGGGAGGCGTATCTGCGGCAGACAGCGGCCGGGTCACCGGTACGGATCGTGCTCACCGCGTGCGAGTTGGATTTCCAGACCCGTAACGACGCGCGCGTGCTCGGGTTCGAGCGGCTGCCCCAGGCACCGGACGCCGACGACCTCCTCGCCGTCGCCCGGCAGGGCGGCAAGGCACCCGAGGGCCGTGAGCCACGCCCGGACGGCATCGCACTGATCAGCTACACCTCCGGCACCAGCGGCACCCCCAAGGGCGCCACCAACGCGCACGGCAACATCATGCACAACGCCGAGCGGCAGCGGACCGGGCTCGCGCTGCCCGAGGCGCCCGTCTACTACGCGCTCGCGCCGCTGTTCCACATCACCGGCATGGTCTGCCAGTTCGCCGCCTGCCTGAACAGCGCCGGCACCCTGGTGCTCACCTACCGCTTCGAGCCCGGACTCGTCCTGGAGGCCTTCGCCGAGCACCGCCCGCACTACACGGTCGGTCCGTCCACCGCGTTCATGGCGCTGGCCGCCCACCCGGACGCCACCCGCGAGCACTTCGCCTCCTTCGTGAACATCTCCTCCGGCGGTGCGCCCGTGCCCCCGGCCCTGGTGGAGAAGTTCCGCGCGCGCTTCGGGCCGTACATCCGCGTCGGCTACGGGCTGACCGAGTGCTCCGGCCCCTGCGCCGCCGTGCCGCCCGGCCTGGAGGCCCCCGTGGACCCGGTCTCCGGGACGCTGTCGGTGGGCGTGCCCGGCGCCGACACGGTCGTCAGGATCGTGGACGAGCAGGGGCAGGAGGTGCCCTTCGGGGAGCAGGGCGAGATCGTCGTACGAGGGCCCCAGGTGGTCCCCGGCTACTGGCGGCGCCCGGACGCCACCGCCGAGTCCTTCCCGGCCGGCGAGCTGCGCACCGGCGACATCGGCTTCATGGACCCACAGGGCTGGCTGTACGTCGTCGACCGCAAGAAGGACATGATCAACGCGTCCGGCTTCAAGGTGTGGCCCCGCGAGGTCGAAGACGTGCTGTACACCCACCCGGCGGTGCGCGAGGCGGCCGTCGTCGGCGTTCCCGACGGCTATCGTGGCGAGACCGTCAAGGCCTATATCAGCCTGCGTCCGGGCGCCGAGGCGGCCCCGGACGAACTCGCGGTGTACTGCAAGGAGAGACTGGCCGCGTACAAATACCCGCGCCAGGTGGAGATCCTGCCCGACCTGCCCAAGACGGCGAGTGGGAAGATCCTCCGTCGGGAACTGCGTTCCCGCGCGCACGACAACAGCAACGCCGGTCAGTAGGCGACGAGGAAAGGCAGGTGGCGGCAGTGCCCAGGACGACGGACGGAGACGGGACGCCCGTTCCGCAGCGGCTGCTGGCCGCCGCCACCCGGCTCTTCGCCGAGCAGGGGTACGACCGTACTTCCGTGCAGGAGATCGTGGAGGCGGCCGGCGTCACCAAGGGGGCGCTGTACCACTACTTCGGCTCCAAGGACGACCTCCTGCACGAGGTGTACGCGCGGGTGCTGCGCGTCCAGCAGGAGCGGCTCGACCACTTCGCCGGCCTGGATGCGCCGGTGGAGGAGCGGCTCAGAGCCGCCGCGGCGGACGTGGTCGTCACGACGATCGACAACCTCGACGACGCGATGATCTTCTTCCGGTCCATGCACCACCTGAGCCCGGAGAAGAACAAGCAGGTCCGCGCGGAGCGCCGGCGCTACCACGAACGGTTCCGCGCGCTCATCGAGGAGGGACAGAAGGCGGGCGTCTTCTCCACGGCGACGCCGGCCGACCTGGTGGTGGACTACCACTTCGGCTCCGTCCACCACCTGTCCACCTGGTACCGCCCCGACGGCTCCCTCACCCCCCAGCAGGTCGCCGACCACCTCGCCGACCTGCTGCTGCGGGCACTGCGTCCCTGAAAGCCACCGTGTAAGAGGCGGTCGCCAAGGCGACCGCCCCTTACACGCGCTTCCTCACAGGTACTGCTTCAGCTCCCGCCGCGCCAGCGACCGCTGGTGGACCTCGTCCGGGCCGTCGGCGAGCATCAGCGTGCGGGCGCTCGCGTACAGCTCGGCCAGCGGGAAGTCCTGGCTCACACCGCCCGCGCCGTGCAGCTGGATGGCCCGGTCGAGGATGCCGACCACCGCGCGCGGAGTGGCGATCTTGATGGCCTGGATCTCGGTGTGGGCGCCCTTGTTGCCGACGGTGTCCATCAGCCAGGCCGTCTTCAGCACCAGCAGCCGCAGCTGCTCGACGGTGACGCGGGCGTCGGCGATCCAGTTCTGGACCACTCCCTGCTGGGCCAGCGCCTTGCCGAAGGCCGTGCGGGAGACAGCCCGGCGGCACATCAGCTCGATCGCCCGCTCGGCCATGCCGATCAGCCGCATGCAGTGGTGGATCCGGCCCGGGCCGAGCCGCGCCTGCGCGATGGCGAAGCCGCCGCCCTCCTCGCCGATGAGGTTCGACACCGGCACGCGCGCGTGGTCGAAGATCACCTCGGCGTGACCGCCGTGCGAGTGGTCCTCGTAGCCGAAGACCTGCATCGCGCGCTTGACGGTGACACCCGGCGTGTCGCGCGGCACCAGGACCATCGACTGCTGACGGCGGATGTCGGCACCGTCCGGGTCCGTCTTGCCCATCACGATGAAGATCTTGCAGTCCGGGTTCATCGCGCCGGAGATGTACCACTTGCGGCCGGTGATGACGTACTCGTCGCCGTCGCGCTCGATGAGCGTGGTGATGTTGGTGGCGTCCGAGGAGGCCACCTCCGGCTCGGTCATCGCGAACGCCGAGCGGATCTCACCGGCGAGCAGCGGCTCCAGCCACTGCTTCTGCTGCTGCTCGTTGCCGAACTGTGCCAGCACCTCCATGTTCCCGGTGTCGGGCGCCGCGCAGTTCGTCGCCGTGGGCGCCAGATGCGGGGAGCGGCCGGTGATCTCGGCGAGCGGCGCGTACTGGAGGTTCGTCAGCCCGGCACCGTGCTCGGCGTCGGGGAGGAAGAGGTTCCACAGGCCCTGCCTGCGGGCCTCGGCCTTCAGCTCCCCGACCACGGCCGGGGTGTCCCACGGGGAGGCCAGCGCGGCCCGCTGCTCCTCCGCCACCGCCTCCGCCGGGTACACGTACTCGTCCATGAAGGCCAGGAGCCTGGCCCGGAGTTCCTCGGTGCGTGCGTCGAACGCGAAGTCCATGGCCGGTCAGCCTTCCTGAAGAGTGGTCAGTCCGTGGTCGATGAAGACGGGCACGAGAGCGCCGATCCGGTCGAAGCCGCGGCCGACCGTCTGGCCCAGCGTGTACCGGTAGTGGATGCCCTCCAGGATCACGGCGAGCTTGAACCAGGCGAACGCCGTGTACCAGGAGACGGCCGACACGTCCCGCCCGGAGCGCTCGGCGTACCGTTCGATCAGCTCCTGCGGGGACGGGTGCCCCGGGGCCTCGGCGGTCGTCGAGACGGGGGAGTCGGGCATGTCGAGCGGCCGGCTGTACATCACCAGCAGGCCCAGGTCGGTGAGCGGATCGCCGAGCGTCGACATCTCCCAGTCGAGGATCGCCTTGATCCGGTCGTCGTCCCCGATCAGGACGTTGTCGAGCCGGTAGTCGCCGTGCACGACGGCCGGTGCGGGAGAGACGGGCAGGGAGCGGCCGAGGGTCGCGTGCAGTTCGTCGATGCCGGCCAGCTCACGGTTGCGGGAGGCGTCCAGCTGCTTGCCCCAGCGGCGCAGCTGCCGGTCCAGGAAGCCCTCGGGCCGCCCGAAGTCCTCCAGGCCCACCTCGGCGGGATCCACCGCGTGCAGCTCGACCAGCGTGTCCACCAGGGACAGCACCGCGTTCCGGGTGCGCTCGGCGCCCAGCGGGGCGAGCTGCTCGGCGGTGCGGTACGGGGTGCCCTCGACGAAGTCCATGACGTAGAACGGCGCCCCGAGCACCTCCTCGTCCTCGCACAGCAGCACCGGGCGCGGGACCGGTACGGACGTCGGGTGCAGGGCGCTGATCACTCGGTGCTCGCGCTTCATGTCGTGCGCGGTGGCCAGGACATGGCCGAGCGGGGGCCGGCGGACGACCCACTTCGAGGTGCCGTCGGAGAGCGCGTAGGTGAGGTTCGACCGTCCGCCCTCGATCAGTCGGCCGGTCAGGGGGCCGGTCACCAGACCGGGGTGCTCGCGGTCGAGGAGGCCGCGCAGCCGGTCCAGGTCGAGTCCGGGCGGGTGGTCGGCGCTCATACATCACTCCTACGAACGGATGAACAGGACCCGACTCATGATGCCGACCGGTCGGTATGTCGTCCAGTGCGTCCGCTCAACAGGAGGTCAAACGTGACCGGAGCCACGATAAGGCCGACGGCTCCCCGGCGCGCTGCCCGGGGAGCCGTCGGCCCCTGCTGCGCGTCCGGTCAGTGGTCGTCCCAGTGGCCGTCGTGCTCGGCGTGCCGGTGCCCGTCGTGCAGATAGTCGACATGGTCGCCGTGCGGCACCTGGGCGTGCCCGCACTCGTCGTAGTGCACGTGCTCGTGGCCCTCGTGGACGGTGTGTCCGTCCGGCTCGCACTCGTCCCAGTGGCCGTCGTGTTCGCGGTGCAGATGTCCGTCGTGCGCGTAGTCCAGATGGTCGCCGTGCGGCACGGCGTTGTGCCCGCAGCCCGGACCGTGGCTGTGCGTGCCGTGTTCGGTGTGTTCCTGGTGAAGGATGGTCATGGTGCTCGCCTTCGGAGTGCGCGGCGTCAATTCGGGGGTACGGGGGGTGTGGCGACGGACAGGTTACGCGCGCGAACGGCGCATATCGGTGCATATCGGTTGCGTGGCGCACGAGTACCCCGGAGGGTCTAGGACATGAAGGGCATCAGCTACAGCCACTACGGCGGACCCGAGGTGCTGGAGTACGGCGAGGTGCGCGATCCGAAGGTCGGCCCCGACCAGGTGCTGGTCAAGGTCCGTGCGGCGGCCGTCAATCCGGTCGACTGGAAGTGCCGCGAGGGCCGTCTCGACGCACTCCTCGACGCCGTGTTCCCGGTGACCCCGGGCTGGGACGTCAGCGGGGTGGTCGTCCAGCCCGGCGCCGCGGTGACGGAGTTCGCCGTCGGCGACGAGGTCATCGGCTACTGCCGCGAGGACTTCCTCTCCCGCGGCACCTTCGCCGAGTACGTCGCCGCGCCCGTGCGCACACTGGCCCGCAAGCCGCGCAACCTGTCCTTCGAGGAGGCCGCCGGACTCCCGCTCGCCGGGCTCACCGCCTACCAGGTGCTCGTCAAGGCACTGGAGGTCAAACGCGGTGAGACCGTGCTGGTGCACGCGGCGGCCGGCGGGGTCGGCTCCCTCGCCGTGCAGCTCGCCGCCCACCTCGGCGCCCGCGTCATCGGTACGGCGAGCGAGCCGAACCACGAGTACGTGCGCGGCCTCGGCGGCGAGCCGGTGACCTACGGTCAGGGCCTGGCGGAACGGGTGCGCGGGCTGGTCCCCGAGGGCGTGGACGCGGCCTTCGACACGATCGGCGCCGACACCCTGAAGACCTCGGCCGACCTGCTCGCCCCGGGGGGCCGGCTGGCCTCGATCGCCGACCCGGAGGTGGTCGGCCACGGCGGCCGCTACTGCTTCGTGCGCCCCGACGCCGAGGACCTCACCGAACTGACCCGTCTGGCGGAGGCCGGGGCGGTCTCCGTGCACGTCCAGGAGGCCTTCCCGCTGGAACGCACGGCGGACGCGCACCGGTTGAGCCAGGAGGGCCGTACCCGGGGGAAGATCGTGGTCACGGTGGCCTGGGAGACCGAGGAAGGCGCGGCAGGCTAGGGGGTGTCGGTTGGATCAGGCCGGTCGTGCCGAGCGATGCCGGGGTGATCCAAACGACACCCCCTAGGCCTGTACGACGAGTACGGCGGCGCAGGCCGCCAGTGCCACCGCGTACAGGGCCGCCGCCGTCGCGTGCCGGGGGGCGAGGGCGGGCGGACGGGTTCCGGCGGCCAGGGCGCGGATGCGCAGGTGGGCCACGCGGAGGAAGCCCAGCCACAGGGCGCAGCACACCGCGCACGCGACGACCCGGCCGGCCGAGGGTCCGCCGTGCAGCGCGCTCCGCACGGCGAGCACGGCGGCCACGGCGGCGGACAGGGTCGTACGCCGCCAGGCCAGCCGGGTCCGCTCCGGTTGCAGCCCCGGGTCGCGCCCGGCCGCGCTCACCCCTCCCATCCGACCAGCACCACCACGACCATCGCCACGGCCACCACCGCGACGACCAGGCTCAGCAGCGCCGGGAACCGGGAGGCGGGCAGGTCCTCGCCGCGCCGGATCGCCCGCTCGCAGCGCACCCAGTGGTTCACCGCGCGCAGCGAGCACAGCACACCGGCCCCGAGCAGCGCGAGCGCGAGGCCGACCCGCCACCCCCAGCGCAGGTCCGGCAGGAACTGGTCCACCGCGAATCCGCCACCGATCAGTGCGAGCGCCGTGCGCAGCCAGGCCAGGAAGGTGCGCTCGTTGGCCAGCGAGAACCGGTAGTCGGGCGTGCCACCCTCGTCCCGCACCTGTTCCGGCGCGAACCACAGCCGGATGTTCCGTACGAATTCGCTCACGCGGCCGACCCTACCGGGCGGTCATCGGCCCGCCCGGAACGCCTTCAGCCTCTCGTACGCCGCCAGCCCGTCCGGCACCCACTCCCACGCGCCGAGCCGCCGCTCGACCTCCTCCTCGGGCAGGAAGCCGTGCCACTGGACCTCCTCCGCCTGGGGATGCACGGGCAGCTCGCAGCGCACCTCGTACACCGCCGACCACCAGCCGTTCCCGGCCCCGTCCTCGTACAGGAACTTGAAGAGGAAGGCCGGCTGCGGCAGCCCCTGCACGCCCAGCTCCTCCTCCGCCTCCCGCAGCGCCGCCTCGTCGTAGGACTCGCCCGCTCCGACGACCCCGCCGACGAACATGTCGTACAGACCCGGGAAGACCAGCTTGGTGGCCGTGCGCCGGTGCACGAAGAGCCGGTCGGCCGCGTCCCGGGCCTGGATGAACACACAGCGGTGGCGCAGGCCCTTCGCATACGCCTCACCGCGCGGGTACTGGCCGATGACCTGGTCGTTCTCGTCGACGATGTCGAGGATTTCGTCTGCGGGGTTCATGGCCCCATCCAAGCAGGGGCCGTTCAGCGCCGCTGGAGGTCCCGCGCCGACGGCTCCGCCTCCGCCGTGCCGCACGGCATCGCCGGGTGCAGCCCGAGCAGCATGATGCCCGTCACCACCGCCGCGAGCCCGGCCGCCTCCCAGGCCAGCGCCCCCGTGTCGGTGCGCAGCCGGTCGCCGAGGAAACCGACGCCGCACAGGATCCCGGCGAGCGGCTCGGCTGCGGTCAGCGCGGGCAGCGACATGCGCAGCGGGGCCGTCTCGAACGCGCTCTGCACCAGGACCAGCCCGGTGACCCCGCACGCCAGCACGCCGTACGGCTGCCAGCCGGTGAACAGCTCGCCGAAGCCGCCCTCGGAGAAGCGGGTGCCGCTCACCCGGGTCAACGCGTCCTGGACGCCGTACAGCAGTCCGGCGGCGGTGGCCAGCAGCACCGGCCCCCAGCTCAGCCGCGAGCGCTTGCCGTACGTCGTGAGCACCAGGGCCGCGCCCACCATCGCGCCGATGATCAGCCAGTGCCGCAGCGGATCGGCGATCGCGCTGCCGCCGCGCGGCTCGCCCGCCATGATGAACGCGCTCACCCCGCCCGCGAGCAGCAGCAGCCCCGCCCAGCCCTGGCGGCCCAGGGGCTGCCTGGTCTGGTGCCGGGAGAGGGCCAGCGCGAACAGCAGGTTGGTCGCGAGCAGCGGTTCGACCAGGGAGATCTCGCCCTTGCCGAGGGCGATCGCGCCGAGCACCATGCCGGCCACCATCAGGCCGAGCCCGCCCAGCCAGCGCGGCACCCGCATCAGGTCGAGCAGCAGCCGGAAGGACAGGAAGTCGCTGAGCGGCGCCTTCTCCGCGGCGTTCTGCTGGAGCACGAATCCGAAGCCCAGACAGCAGGCCGCACTCACGGCGAGAAGGAGAACCAGAACGGACACGCTGCGTACCTCGATCATCCGGCCGGACCACGGGTGCGTAGTGGCCGACTGTAGCGCTCCCGGGACTCCATGCACCCGGAAGTACCCGGAACCGGGCGGTTGACTCGCCATGGTCCGTGGGCGGGCGGCCCCGCGCCATGGCGTACGCCACAGCAATCCGCCCCGCACTCCGCGGTGCAGCGGTCCACCTGCGTGAAGTTCTCCAAATTCCTTGTGATCAAGGGTAGTTGAAGGCAGCAATAGCCTGGTTCCGCTTGACGCAACCCTTGGCTGCGGGTTTGCTGTGCGTGATCGGTCGATGGCAGCCCGAGAAACAGGAAGTCCCGCGGTGCCCCCTCTCCCACCCCTGCTCGGCGCTCGCCGTACCCGCTCGGACCAGGCCGCCGACACCGCCCCGGACGGCTCCGGCGCCTTCGACGGCGCCCTCGCCGACGCCGAGCTGCACACCGCACGCGCCGCCTTGGCCCAGGGCAGACGCCAGGCCGCCCGCTCCCTGCTGCTGCACACCGGTGACGACTGGGACCGCCGCGGCCACCGCCTGACCGTGCTCGCCCAGGAGCCGTACGCCGTGGCCTGGGCCGGCGACTGGCTGCACACCGAGCCCGGTTCCGCCGACGCCGCCACGCTGTACGCCCTCGCACAGGTCCAGCGGGCGCTGCGCGGCAAGGAGGACCCCGACGGGGCCCGCGAGGCCTGCACCGACGCCGCCGCGCTGGCCCCCGCCGATCCCACCCCCTGGCTGGGGTTGCTCCAGTTGGCCCGTACCCTCGGCCCGGAGCACGAGGTGCTCGGTGCCTTCGCCGAGCTGCGCCGCCGCCACCCCGAACACCACCACGCCCACCATCTGCTCCTCGCCCGCCTGGCCGAACGGCCCTCCGGCGGCCGGGCGGCCGAGGACCACGAGGTGTACGAGCTCGCCGAGCTGGCCGCCGCACAAGCCCCGGCCGACTCCCCGCTCGCCGTCCTGCCGGTCGTCGCCCTCGCCGAGCGCTACCGGGTGCTCGTCGGCGCCGGCCCGGCCCCCGCCGACCCCGCCGCCTGCGGACACTGGTCGGGTCCGCGGGCCCGCCGGATTCTGCGCGCCGGCTTCGACTGGTGGCTGGAGTGGGAGCACGACGAACATCCCCGCCGTCACGTCGACCTCAACCACCTCGCCTTCGCGCTGTCCTGCGCCGGCCGCCCGGCCGAGGCGGCGGCCCTCTTCCAGCGCATCGGCCGGCACGCCACCCCGGCCCCCTGGTCCTTCGTGCACAGCGACCCTCTGGCGGCCTTCCGGGCGGCCCGCGCCCGCGCACTGGGGCATTGAGACGTACGGCCTGCCGAGCCGTACAGCCGTACAGCGGTATGCAAGAAGTGGTTACGGAAGTCTGACCACTGCCCACGTTCCCTGGCCCGGCAGGGCCCCGAGTGCTCGAATGAAAACGTGAACCCTGAACAATCCGAGGAACAGCACGGCAAACCCATCGGCCGGCGGGTCTTCCTCGGCACCCTCGGCCTGGGCGCGCTCGGTGTCGTCGCCGCGCCCGGGCTGCAGCGCGGCCTGGAGGGTTTCCTGGGCTCCGTCGCCGGCAAGGACCCCACGGGCCTGACCGGCCTGCTGCCCAACGGCGGCGGCTTCCGCTACTACTCCGTCGCCGCCTCCGTGCCCCACAAGAACGCCGCGGACTACCGGCTGAGGATCGGCGGACTGGTGGACCGCCCCCGCACCTACACCCTCGCCGACCTGCGCGCCCTGCCGCAGACCCGGCTGGTCAAGGACGTCCAGTGCGTCACCGGCTGGCGGGTGCCCGGCACGCCCTTCGAGGGCGTACGCCTCTCCCACCTCCTGGACGCGGCCGGAGTCGGCTCCACCGCGAAGGCGATCCGCTTCACCTGCTTCGACGGCACCTACTCCGAGAGCCTCACCCTCGCCCAGGCCCGCCGCCCCGACATCCTGGTCGCCCTGCGCATGCAGGACAAGGACATCTCCCACGACCACGGGGGCCCGGTCCGTCTCTACGTCGCCCCCATGTACTTCTACAAGTCGGCCAAGTGGCTCTCCGGCATCACCGTCACCGACCGGGTCGAACCCGGCTACTGGGAGAACCTCGGCTATGACGTCGACGCCTGGGTGGGCCGGTCGAACGGACGGACAGATGAGCCTACGAGCTGACACCCCGGCCCCGCCCGACGCCCGCATCCGCCGCTTCGGCCCGGTCCAGCGCTGGGTGCACCGTGCGACGGCCGCGCTGATGGGCGTCTGCGTGGTCACGGCGGCCGTCCTCTACATCCCGCAGCTGGCGGTCATGGTCGGCCGCCGTGAACTGGTCGTCCGCATCCACGAGTGCGCCGGGCTCGCCCTCCCCGGCCCGGTGCTGCTCGGCCTCGCCTCCCGCGCCTTCCGCGCCGACCTGCGCTTCCTCAACCGCTTCGGCCCGCACGACCGGGTCTGGCTGTGGGCGGCGCTGAGCCGGGACAAGCGCCGCTCCTCCCGTCCGGCAGGCAAGTTCAACGCAGGCCAGAAGATCTACGCCGCGTGGATCGCCGGTGCCACGCTGGTCATGCTCGGCACCGGCCTGATGATGTGGTTCACCCACCTCACGCCCCTGATGTGGCGCACCTCGGCGACCTTCGTGCACGACTGGCTCGCCCTGACCATCGGCGTGGTCCTGGCCGGCCACATCGGCATGGCCCTCGGCGACCCGGAGGCGAGACGGGGCCTGCGGACGGGCACGGTGAGCAGGGAATGGGCGGAACGGGAACACCCCTTGTGGCGTGGGTGACCCCGCAGAACTCCGGCAACACCGTGCGGACCGCCCCGGGCCGGCACAAGGCCTAGATGATCAGTGACAGGAGCAGGACCAGCCCGCCGGCGACCACCGAGATGATCGTCTCCATGACCGACCAGGTCTTGATCGTCTGCCCGACACTCAGCCCGAAGTACTCCTTCACCAGCCAGAAACCGGCGTCGTTGACATGGCTGAAGAAGAGCGAGCCGGCACCGATCGCGAGGACCAGGAGGGCGGCGTGCGTGGTCGACATGTCGGCGGCGAGCGGTGCGACCAGGCCCGCCGCAGAGACCGTCGCCACCGTCGCAGAGCCCGTCGCCAGCCGGATCGCGACCGCGATCAGCCAGGCCAGCAGCAGCGCCGGGATCGACCAGTGTCTGGAGACGTCCAGGATCATCTGGCCCACGCCGGAGTCGATCAGCGTCTGCTTGAAGCCGCCGCCCGCGCCGACGATCAGCAGGATGCCGGCGATCGGCATCAGACCCTTCTCGACGGTCTGCTGGAGTCGCTCCTTGCCGAACCCGGCGGGCCGGCCCAGCGTGAAGAAACCGACGATGACGGCGGCGAGCAGCGCGATCAGCGGCGAGCCGATGACGTCGAAGACCCGCTGGGTCCTGTTCGCCGGGTCGTCGACGACGATGTCCACGAGCGCCTTGGCCAGCATCAGCACCACCGGCAGCAGCACGGTGGCGAGCGTCGCGCCGAAGCCGGGGCGGCGCTCCAGCTCGTCCGAGGCGCGCTGCGGCAGCATCCGGTCGGGCGCCGGGACGTCCACCCAGCGGGCGGCGACCTTCGAGAACAGCGGACCGGCGATGATCACCGTCGGGACGGCGACCAGGATGCCGAGCGCCAGGGTCACGCCCAGGTTGGCCTTGACCGCGTCGATCGCGACCAGCGGGCCGGGGTGCGGCGGGATCAGGCCGTGCATCACGGACAGACCGGCGAGGGCCGGAACGCCGATGCGCATCAGGGAGTAGTGGCCACGCTTGGCGACCATCAGCACGACCGGGATCAGCAGCACGATGCCGACCTCGAAGAACAGCGGCAGACCGATCACGGAGGCGATCAGCACCATCGCCCACGGCATCGCACGGCCCCCGGCCCTGGCGAGGATCGTGTCGACTATCTGGTCGGCACCACCGGAGTCGGCGAGCAGCTTGCCCAGGATCGCCCCGAGCGCGATCAGGACACCCACGCCGGCGACAGTGGCGCCGAGCCCCGTGGTGAAGCTGGTGATGGCCTTGTCGAGCGGTGCTCCGGCGACCGCCCCGAGCACCAGTGACCCGATGGTCAGCGCCAGGAAGGCGTGGAGCTTGAACTTGGTGATGAGCAGGACGATCACGGCGATGCCCACCAGGACGGCGATGCCCAGCTGGGCGTGTCCGGCGGAGGTGATCGGCGGAGGTGCGTCCGCTGCCAGCATCTCGACGTTGAGTCTGGTCACGGGGGTTCCCTTGCGGTTACGGGGGACGGGGGTGGGGTGTTACTCGGATGCGAGGGGAAGCGCGTCCAGAGCCCGTACGGCGCGCTCGGTGATCTCCTGAGGACTGCCGCTGACGTCCACGGCGACGCCCGCCTCGTCCGGCTCCAGCGGCTGGAGCGTGGCGAACTGGGAGTCCAGCAGCGCGGTCGGCATGAAGTGCCCCCGGCGCTGCGTCATCCGGTCCTCGATCAGCTTCCGGTCGCCCGTGAGGTGCACGAACACGACTCCGGGAGCGGCGGCCCTGAGCCGGTCGCGGTACGACCGCTTCAGCGCCGAGCTGCTGACCACCCCGCCCAGTCCGGCCCGCCCGTGCGCCCAGTGGCCGATGGCGTCCAGCCACGGCCACCGGTCGGCGTCGTCGAGCGGGATGCCGGCCGACATCTTGTCGATGCTGGCCTGCGGGTGGAAGTCGTCGCCCTCGGCGTACGGGACGCCCAGCCGCGCGGCGAGCAGGGGACCGATCGTGGTCTTGCCCGTCCCCGCGACGCCCATCACGACGACGACCTGGGGGGTTCGCATTACTGCCTCGCTGTCTTCCTCGACATCCGACGCCACGGCGGCGTCGCCACACTGAAACCCATTAGGTACGACGAATTCAAGAGTGTGTGACGTATAAGTCTGACTTTTTAGCTCCGTGATCCACGCCGTACGCTGAGTGCATGACCACACCGGGCCGGGGGCTGCACGGCCATGTACTAGACACCCTCGGCCCCGCGATCACTGCGGGCGAGTACCCGCCGGGCAGCGTGCTGCGCACGGACGAACTCGCACACCACTTCGAGGTGTCACGCTCCGTGATGCGCGAGGCCGTCCGCGTACTGGAGTCCATGCACCTGGTCGAGTCCCGGCGCAGGGTCGGTGTGACCGTCCGCCCGAAGGCCGAGTGGAACGTCTACGACCCGCAGGTCATCCGCTGGCGCCTCGCCGGCGCAGACCGTCCGCACCAGCTGCGCTCGCTCACCGTGCTGCGCTCGGCCGTCGAACCGGTCGCGGCCGGCCTCGCCGCCCGGCACGCCACGGCGGAGCAGTGCGCCGAACTCACCGAGTGCGCGCTCGGCATGGTGGCCAACTCACGCGGCCACCGGCTGGAGCAGTACCTGGTCCACGACATCGCCTTCCACAGGGTCGTCCTCGCCGCCTCGGGCAACGAGATGTTCGCCCGGCTCGGTGACGTCGTCGCGGAGGTCCTGGCCGGACGCACCCACCACGAGGTCATGTTCGAGGACCCCGACCCGGCGGCCGTCACCCTGCACGTGCAGGTGGCCGAGGCGGTCCGCGCGGGCGACGCCACCCGCGCCGAACAGCTGACCAGGGAGATCACCGTGGGCGCCCTCCAGGAACTGGACATCCTCGCGCCCTAGTTCCCGCCCGCCTGGGAAAGCGCAGCCGGCAGCCTCAGTCCAGGAAGTCCCCGTCCACGTACACCCACGCCCCGTCGACCCGCTCGAACCGGCTCCGCTCGTGCAGCGAACCGCCCCGGTAGGACGCCCGGAAGGTCACCGTGCCCGTGGTGTGGAAGGCCGACCCGTCGGTGGCGTCCAGGATCTCCAGGCCCGTCCACTTCATCCGGGGGTCCAGGTCCAGCCGCCCGGGCCGGGTCCGTGGATGCCAGGTACGCAGCAGATACCCCGCGTCTCCCTCGACGAACGCGCAGTACCGGGAGCGCATGAGCAACTCGGCGGTCGGCGCGGCCGCGGCCCCCGCATGGAAACGGCCACAGCAGGCGTCGTAGGGCTGGGAGAGTCCGCAGGGGCAGGTGCGCGAGGTCATGGGGCACATTCTGCCCGTACCAGGGAGGCGTCGGCGTGCGGCCGGGTGCACAGTGGAAGGGCAGCGCAGCCCAGGGAGGCGCATGATGACCCGACCCAGGACCAGCCATCCCCCGGCCATCAAGGAATGGCGGCTGAACCTGTACCTCTCCGAGCACGACCCGGACACCACCGCCCGGATCATCCTGGACACCGGCGACAACGTCCTGGAGAGCCACGCGGAGGCCCGCAGGAACCCGTACGACCCGGATGTGCCGGACATCGGCGACGAACTCGCCGCCGGCCGGGCGCTCATCGCCATGGGCCGGATGCTGCTGCGCGCCGCCGACGGGGACATCAAGGCGGTGGGAGCGGCCGATACGGAGGAGGACCTGTCACCCCTGTGGCTGGACCGGGAATGACACCCCTCACCGCCCCTTGCGCAGGAAGCGGCGCAGCCTCGTCAGCGGCCAGGCGTTGATCACGTCGTCCCGGGTGAGCCAGCCGCGCTGCGCGGTGCCCACCCCGTAGCGCAGCTGCGCCAGGTGCGGGATGGAGTGCGCGTCGGTGTTCACCGCGAACTTCACCCCGTGCTCCTTGGCGCGCAGGATGTCCTCGTCGCGCAGGTCGAGACGGTCCGGCTGCGCGTTGACCTCCAGCGCGGTGCCGGTGCGCGCGCATGCCGCGAACACCTCGTCCCAGTCGGCGTCGACGCCCGGCCGCTTGCCGATCAGCCGGGTCGTCGGGTGCCCGATGACGTTGACGTACGGGTTCTCGCAGGCCCGCACCAGCCGCCGGGTCATCGCCTTGCGGTCCAGGTCGAAGTGCGAGTGCAGCGAGGCCACGCACAGGTCGAAGCCGGCCAGGAACTCCCTGGGCCAGTCCACCCCGCCGTCCGGGTCGATGTTGAGTTCCGTGCCGTGCAGCAGCCGCATCCGGTGGTGGGCGCCGTCCAGCTCCCGCAGCCGTTCCCGCTGGGCGAGGATCTTCTCGTCGGTCATGCGCTGCATGTACAGGTTGGGCGCATGGTCGGTCACGGCGCAGTACGCGTAACCGCGCTCGGCGGCGGCCGCCACCATCTCCTCCAGCGGGGCCAGGCCGTCCGTGAGGTCGGTGTGGGTGTGCAGGTCGCCGCGGATGTCCTTCTCGGTCACCACCTCGGGCAGCTCGCCGTGCACGGCCGCCTCGATCTCCCCGCGGTCCTCCCGCAGCGTCGGCACGATCCACGGCAGCCCGAGCCGGGCGTACACCTCCTCCTCGGTGCGCGAGGCCAGCGAGTCCCCGCTCTCCGCGTCGAACAGGCCGTACTCGGAGAGCTTCAGTCCCTGGTGCACGGCGAGGGTGCGGGTGCGGATGTTGTGCGCCTTGGAGCCGGTGAAGTACTGCATCGCGGCACCCCACGACTGCGGCGGCACCACCCGCAGATCCACCTGGAGCCCCTTGCCCGTGCGCACCGAGGTCTTCTTCGAGCCCCGTGCGACGACCTCCGCGGTGGCCGGCAGCTCGCACAGCGCCGCCATGAACGGCTCCGACCGCTCGGCCGCGACCAGGACGTCCAGATCACCGACGGTCTCCCGCATCCGGCGCAGCGAACCGGCGTAACCGCAGCGCTTGCAGCCGGTCACCCCGGACAGCTCGGCGACGATCTGCTCGGCGGTGTCCAGGGCCAGCGACAGCGGCACCCGGGAGCCCGCCCGCTGCAGCAGGTCGATGCCGTGCCGGATGTTCTCCTGCGTCTTCTCGCCGAAGCCCTTCAGATCGGCCAGCGCATCCGCCTCGATCGCCGCGGCCAGCTCGCTCACCGACGAGATGTGCAGGTCCTCATAGAGGCGCAGCGCCTTCTTGGGGCCCAGGGTGGGGATCGTGATCAGCTCCCGGACCCCGGCGGGGATCTGCGCCCGGCGCTCCTCGACCACCGCCATCTTCCCCGTGCGCAGATACTCGATCACCTTGTCGGCGATCGACCGGCCCACGTTCGGGATCTCCCTCAGCCCGCTCTCGTCCAGCTTCGCGACATCGGCCGGATACCCGCCGATGGCACGCGCCGCCTTCTCGTAGGCGCGCGCCTTGAAGGCGTCGCCTCCCGTGATCGCGATGAGGTCCGCGTACTCCTGAAGGAGCGCCTCGACCTCCTCATTGGGCCGGGCCACCCCTCAAGTCTAGGGAGTCGCCCGGAGCACCGGCAGCGGCGGCAGACAAGCCGCCCACACGTACACGGACACCCAGGGCGGCGGTCAGGGCGTTTTCAGGAGGTCCCCGACGGTACGGCGGACCTTGGCGACCACGTCCTCGTCGCCCAGGCGCAGTGCCGTGTTGGCCGCGCAGAGGGCGGAATCGATCTGGAAGACCGCGAGGTCGATGTCGAGTTCCGCGATTTCGCGGGCGTCGACGGCGTTGCGCAGCTCCTTCTCGATGGTGCCGAGCCATTCCTGCTGATCGCGGAAGAGGGCGTCCCGGATCACTCCCGGCTTGCTGTCGAAACGGGCGATGTTGGCGACTCGGAAGCAGCCGCCTTCGAACAGCGGGGCCGTGGCGTACTCGATCCAGTGCTCGACCAGGGAACGCAGCCGTTCGACTCCGGGGGCCGCCGCCCATGCCGGGCGGACGACCGCGTCGACGAACATGTCGCGCGCCTGGTCGATGGTCCCGAGCTGGAGCACTTCCTTGGACTTGAAGAGCGTCTGGATGCCCGCCTTGCTCATGCCCGTATCGGTCGCGAGACGGCCGAAACTCACGTCGTCCAGCCCGTCGAGAGAGGCGATGTCGACGGCGCGCCGCAGGACGATCTCACGCGCCCGCGCACCTCTGAGCAGGCGCTTGTCAGTGATCGACATCTTCTCCGTACGCGGGGCGAAGACGCGCTCCTCAGTGCCCATACGGTCGATCGTACCTCTTGTGGATCTCCTTCGGGCCTGTCCGCCACGTCCAGACGTACGGATACGCAGCGGGGCCCCGACCTCAAGATCGGGGCCCCGCTGCGTATCTCCAGTGTCCGAGGGGGGACTTGAACCCCCACGCCCGATAAAGGGCACTAGCACCTCAAGCTAGCGCGTCTGCCATTCCGCCACCCGGACAAGGTGTCTGTCGTGCGGGGGAGCCCTTTCGGCGGGGTTTCCCTCGCGGCGACGAAGGAAACATTACCAGGCTTTCCGGGGTGGCTGATCACCCCCGGTCCCCTGGCCGGTCGCGCGTGAACGGTGTGTGACGGGCCGGGACCGGTCTTGGGCCGCGGGCGGGGGAGAGGCAGGATGAGGAGGACCACCAGCAGCGACGGCGTGGGAGGAAGCACGTGAGCGAGACGGACACGGCCAGGGGCGTCACCGGTGAGGACGAGGTCGTGGACCTCTGCCGCGAGCTGATCCGGTTCGACACCAGCAACTACGGCGACCACTCCGGCCCCGGCGAGCGGCAGGCGGCCGAGTGGGTCGCCGAGAAGCTCGCCGAGGTCGGGCTCGAGCCGGAGATCTTCGAGTCGCACCCGGGTCGCGCCTCGACGGTGGCCCGTATCGAGGGGGAGGACCCGTCCCGGCCCGCGCTGCTGATCCACGGCCACCTGGACGTCGTACCGGCCAACGCCGACGACTGGACCCACCACCCCTTCTCCGGTGAGGTGGCCGACGGGTGCGTGTGGGGGCGCGGGGCCGTCGACATGAAGGACATGGACGCCATGACCCTGGCGGTCGTCCGGGACCGGCTCAGGAGCGGGCGGCGGCCCCCGCGGGACATCGTGGTCGCCTTCCTCGCCGACGAGGAGGCCGGCGGTACGTACGGTGCCCGCCATCTGGTCGACCGTCACCCCGGCCTGTTCGAGGGCGTCACCGAGGCGATCAGCGAGGTCGGCGGCTTCTCCTTCACGGTGAACGAGCAGCGCCGGCTCTACCTGATCCAGACGGCCGAGAAGGGCATGCACTGGATGAAGCTGACCGTGGCCGGCACCGCCGGGCACGGTTCCATGATCCACCGGGACAACGCCATCACCGAGCTGTCCGAGGCCGTGGCCCGCGTCGGCCGGCACAAGTTCCCGGTACGGGTCACCAAGACCACCCGGGCCTTCCTCGACGAACTGGGCGACGCGCTCGGCACCGAGCTGGACCCGGAGGACATGGAGTCCACCCTCGCCCGGCTCGGTGGCATCGCCAAGCTGATCGGCGCGACGCTGAGCAACACCGCCAACCCCACCCAGCTGAACGCCGGCTACAAGGTCAACGTCATCCCGGGTGAGGCCACCGCGCACATCGACGGACGGTTCCTGCCGGGCCACGAGGAGGAGTTCCTCGCCGACCTCGACCGGCTCCTCGGACCGAACATCCGCCGTGAGGACGTGCACGCCGACAAGGCGGTCGAGACCGGCTTCGACGGGGCGCTGGTGGAGGCCATGCAGTCCGCGCTGCTGGCCGAGGACCCGACGGCCAAGGCGATCCCCTACATGCTCTCCGGCGGCACCGACGCCAAGTCCTTCGACGACCTCGGCATCCGCGGCTTCGGCTTCGCCCCGCTGAAGCTGCCGCCGGAGCTGGACTTCGCCGGGATGTTCCACGGCGTGGACGAGCGGGTGCCGGTGGACGGGCTGCGTTTCGGGGTGCGCGTGCTGGACCGGTTCATCGACGCGTCGTGAGGTCCTGGGCCGAGGTAATCGGCCGCCCGTACGAGATCGACTGGAACGGGTGAATGCGACGATCGGTTCGTAGCTTCATTAGTTCCTCCTCGTTACAGGTGATGTGACTCCGCACCTTGGAGTCGCATTGCCAACAAGGAGGAATAATGATCAAGAAGGTCGTCGCTGCTGCGGCTGCCACCGGTGGGCTGGTTCTCGCGGGCGCGGGCCTCGCTGTTGCCGACGCCGGAGCGCAGGGTGCCGCCGTGAACTCCCCGGGTGTCGTTTCCGGCAACGTCGTTCAGGTCCCCGTGCACGTCCCGGTGAACGTCTGCGGCAACACGGTCAACGTGATCGGGCTCCTGAACCCTGCCTTCGGCAACACCTGCGTCAACAAGTGACGACGACCTCCTGAGGGGGGCGTCATTTTCGAGCCGTCGGCCCCGGCGCGCGCCATGCGCTCCGGGGCCGACCGGCCTCTTGCGCGGAGTCATGATCCGCGAGGGTCGCAATCGCGAGGCACAGCAGGATCGAAGGCAGGGGAAAATCAGAATGCGACAGGGCACCCGCAAGGGCCTGATGACGATGGCTGCGGCCACCGGTGTGATCGCCGCCGCGAGCGGCTATGCCCACGCCGCCGCGGGCGCGGCCGGCGCCGCCACCGGCTCGCCCGGCGTACTGTCCGGCAACACGGTGCAGGTGCCGGTGCACGCGCCGGTGAACGTCTGCGGCAACACCGTGAACGTCGTCGGGCTGCTCAACCCGGCCGCGGGTAACACATGCGCCAACCACGGCGGCGCTTCGGGCGGACACGGCGGCTCGCACGCGAGCGGCCACACCGGCGGCTCGCCCGGCGTGGGTTCCGGCAACACCGTGCAGGCGCCGATCGACGCCCCGGTGAACGTCTGCGGCAACAGCGTGAACGTCGTCGGGCTGCACAACCCGGCCGCGGGCAACACGTGCGTCAACGAGGGCGGCTCTTCCGGGGGACACGGCGGCTCGCACGCGGGCGGCCACACCGGCGGGTCGCCGGGCGTGGGTTCCGGCAACACGGTGCAGGTGCCGATCGACGCGCCGGTGAACGTCTGCGGCAACAGCGTGAACGTCATCGGAGCCGGCAACGCCGCCGAGGGCAACGACTGTGCCAACGGAGGCGGTGGCGACCACACCCAGCCGCCGGGCGGCGGCCACGGCAACCCGCCCGGACAGCCGGGCCAGCCGGGACATCCCGGTCACCCGGGGCACCCCGGTCACCCGGGTCAGCCCGGTCACCCCGGTCAGCCGGGCCACCCGGGAAACCCGACGACCCCGCCCGGCCAGGGCGGTCACACGCCCCAGGGATCCCACGGGTCCAGCCAGGTCACGCAGCACGGGGGCCGCTCCGGGCAGCCGCTGACCGACGCCCAGCTCGCGCACACCGGCAGCGAGCTGCCGCTGGACCTCGTGCTGCCGGTCGGCGCGGGCGCGCTGCTCGCCGGTGCGGTGCTCTACCGCAAGGCGCGGGCGACGGCGTAACCGGAAGCCCCGACCGGGGAGCGCAGTGAACGGAGCGGGCCCCGCCGTGTCAGACGGGGCCCGCTCCGGTTCAGGTCGCCGGCATCACCACGTGGCACGCACCTGGCGGATGATCCGCCGGCGCAACCGCACCCTGCGGCTGCCGTCGCGCAGCAGGCTCAGTCGGTCCAACTCCCAGTGTCCGTACTCGGCATGGTCCGTCAGCAGACGTGTCGCCTCCTTGCGGGAGACCCCGCGAGGCACGTACACGTCGACAAATTCGTATTCCGGCATCGCATCTATTGTGCGGGCTGGGGCTCGGTACGGATAGCGTCTGCACTATGTCTGATGCTGCGCAGCCCACCGCTGCCGAGGTACGCGCCGCCGCCGAAGCGGTCAAGACCGCGCTCGACCGTCATCTGGCCGCGGTCGAACGCAGGTCGGGAGACGACGACCCGGCCGTCCTGGAGGCGTTCAACCAGCTGGCCGCGGCCGCCGAGGTGTACGACGAGCTGCTCTACGACCGCTACGACGAGGTCACGCCCTTCGAGATCCCCGGCGCGGAGGAGCTGCCGCCGTACGCAGGCCCCGAGGAACCTCACGCGATCAGCGTGCTGATCCGCCGCGACTACGCCGTGGCGGAACCCCAGCGGCTGCTGGCGCAGGCCCAGCGGGTCGAAGCGGCGGAGTACTCGGCCGCCGGTGGTCTGCCCGAGGACGCCGCCGGTACGGTTCCGGGGGCGCTCGGCATCCTGTTCGGCGAGTTCGAACCGGACGAGATCGCGTCCCGGCACAAGGAGTTCGGCCTGGAGGAGGGCGACTCCACGCTCTGGGTCACGGCCACGGACGAGACGCCCGAGGCCGGGGAGTGGCTGGAGACGCCGTTCGAGCACATCGATCCGCAGCAGGTCGTGTGCCGTTTCGATGTCAGCGCCGTCTTCGACGAGGACGACGAGGACGACGAGGAGGCGGACGAGGACGACGAGCTCGAGTTCGTCGAGGACCGGGACGAGGGTCTGGAGCCGCTGGACACCGAGAAGTGAGCGGAGCCGGCGGTGCCGTGAGCGCCTGGGGCCGGTACGGCACCTCCCCCACCGCCTGAGGGGCGTGGGGGATCCCCGACTCCGCCGTCGGGGCCGGGCCGTCGCGGCGGAGACGCGGAGACAGGGTGCTCAGCCCGTCGGCACCTGCGTGCGCAGCAGTGTCTGCAGGCGGGTGGTGCGGGGCTTGGCCGGGGTTTGCGCCACTGCCTTCGGCAGGGCCTGTTCCACGCCGTGGACCACGGACAGATGCCGCTCCGCCCGGCCGAACGCCGTGTACACCCAGGGTCTGCTGAGGGCCTGCGCCGCGTCGCCGGGCAGCACCACGACCGCCGCGGGCCAGCGGATGCCCACCGCCTGGTGCGCGGTCAGTGCCCAGCCGTGCCGTACGGCGGCCTCCACCCGCTCGCGGGGTACGACCACCGGGGCTCCCGCGCACGACAGGTGCAGCCCGGCCGCGTCGGCCTTCACCACCACGCCCGGCACCGTACGGCCCGGAGCGGGGCTGTAGGCGATCCGGTCGCCGGGGTCGAAGCCGCCGAAGCGGCCGGGTCCGGGGTTGAGGCGTTCCTTCAAAGCGGAGTTGAGGGCCCGGGTGCCCGCGGCGCCGCCGTGCCCCGGAGTGATCACCACGGTCTGCTCGGCCGGGACACCGATCGCCCGCGGCACCGAGTCCGCGACCAGCTGAACCGTCCGGTGCACGGCCTCCCCCGCGTCCCGCACCGGGACGATGACGATCTCCTTGCCCGGAGCGGCCACCTGGTTCAGCTCACCGATGCCGATACCGGAGACCAGCTCGCCGATCGGTCCGGGATCGGGGACGCGGGAGACGATCTGCGGGCAGACACGGGCGGCGAGCAGATCCGCGAAGATCCGCCCCGGACCGGCCGACCACAGCACCGCCGGGTCGCCGCTGAGCAGCAGCCGGGCCCCGTCGGGCAGCGACTCCACCAGCATCGCGGCGCTCTCCACGTCCAGTTGCGGGGCGTCCAGCACGATCAGCAGGTCCAGTTCCAGCGCGCCGTCCGCGTCCCGGCCCGGACCCTCGGCGCCGGACAGCAGACCGGCGACCGTGCCCACGCTCCGCTCCGCCGGGTCCGCGCCGGGCAGGGCGGCGGCGAGGCGCCGGCGGCCGTCGGGCGTGTGGCAGACGGCGAACGCCCGCAGGCCCGCGGCGCGGGCGGCTCCGAGCAGCGCGGCCGGTTCGGCGCGAGCCGCCTCTCCGCCGGTGTGCAGCACCAGGCCGTGCCCGGCGACCGCGCGGACCAGCTCGGCAGCGCCGCCCGAGACCGACTCGGCGGCCGTGCGCCAGGCCTGTTCGGTCTCCTTGGCCAGGGAGTTGACCAGCCGGGCCAGACCGTCGGCGAGGCTCTCCTCGGCCAGCGCGTACCGCTCCAGGCCGACGAGGACCCGCACCGGCCGTTCCTGCTCCTCCTCGGTCTCCTGGGGCGTCGGGGCGCCGGTCTCCTCCAGGGCGTCCTGGAACGCCAGGGCCTCGCCCTCCGCGAGCGTGCCCTGTACCGCCGCGTCCGGGTCCGGCACGCTCTGCCGGCCCAACGCCGCGGTGAGCGTGGGCAGGTCCAGCGCGGTGTGCCCGGCCAGGGCCGCCTGCTCCAGCAGCCACACCGTGACCGCACGGCCCCGCCGCTCGTCGTCCGGGCCGCAGGCGGCGCCGAGCAGGGCGCGTGCGAAGCCGTCGGCCTGGTCGGGCCGTACCCCGCTGATCCGCAGCAATTGCCAGGGATCCTCGCGGAGCACCGCGTCGGCGCCCTCGCCGAGTGCCGCGGCCACCTGGGCGGCGAGAGCCTCGGGCGCGCCGCCCTCGGCCAGCACCCGGCGGACGCCCTCCACCGTGTGCGGTGCCGGAGCGGCGGGCGCGGCGGCGGCCGGGGCGGGCGCGGGCTGCGGCCGGAGTACGGGCTCGGGGGCCGGGCGGCGCGGCGCCGGCGCGGGCTCGGCGAACACCGTGGCCGCCGGCTTCTCGCCGCTCTCCACGGCCCGCACCGCCGCGAGCAGGTCGGCAGCCTTGCCGCTGAGCTTCGTGCCGCTCTGGATCGGGGTCCTCTTCTCGGCCTTGCGCCGTTCGATCCGCTCCCGTTCGATCCGCTGCGCGGCCAACTCGGCCTCGGCCTCGGACAACTGTCCCGTGCCCTCGCCATCACCGTCGGCGCCGCTGCCGTCGCGTGAGCTGTCGGTTCCCTCCGCATCGCTCTCGTCGGTGACTTCGCCGCCCGCGGCGGCGCCGTCGCCGTCCGTGTCCGCCGCACCGCTCAGGCCGTCCGTGCCGTCCGCATCGGTCACGTGGTCCGCGCTCCCGGTCCCGCCGACGCCCTTGTGCTCCCCGCTGACCCCGCCGTCGGCACCGCCGGCACCGTTTTCCCCCGGCGCCGCGGTGTCCCGGTCCGGGGTTCCGGGTGTGTCCGGCGTCCCCGGCCCGGCTTCCTCCGTGGTCTCCGGCTCCGTGCTCACAGCGTGCTCCAGTCGTGATCGGGATAGCGGTGCACGGGCGCCGACACATCGTCCAGCGCCCTGCAGATCTCGTCAGGAAGACTAAGGGCCTCCACTGACAATGCCGCCGTGAGCTGCTGCGCGGTGCGCGCGCCGACGATCGGCGCGGCCACGCCGGGCCGGTCCCGGACCCAGGCGAGTGCCACCTGGAGCGGGGTGACGGCGAGCCCGTCGGCGGCGGTCGTCACCGCGTCCACGATGCGGGTCGCCGTGTCGTCCAGATACGGCTCCACGAAGGGGGCCAGGTGCTCGGAGGCACCGCGCGAGTCCGGGGGAGTGGTGTGCCGGTACTTGCCGGTGAGCACGCCACGGCCGAGCGGGGAGGAGGGCAGCAGACCCACGCCGAGGTCCAGTGCGGCGGGCAGCACCTCGCGCTCCACGCCCCGCTGCAGCAGCGAGTACTCCATCTGCGTGCTGGCCAGCCGGGTCCTTGTGCCGGGCGCCGCGAGCTGCCAGGTGGCCGCCTTCGCCAGCTGCCAGCCGCAGAAGTTGGAGACGCCGGCATAGCGGGCGCGACCGCTGCCGACCGCTATGTCGAGGGCCTGGAGCGTCTCCTCCAGCGGGGTGTCGGGGTCGTAGGCGTGGATGTTCCAGAGGTCGACGTAGTCCGTGCCCAGGCGGGCCAGGGACGCGTCGAGTGCGGCGAGCAGATGGCCGCGGGAGCCGTCGAAGCGGCGGTCGGGGTCGGGGACGCTGCCCGCCTTGGTGGAGATCACCAGGTCCCGGCGTGGCACCAGGCCGTCCATCAGCTGCCCGAGCAGATACTCCGCCTCTCCGTCGCCGTACACGTCCGCGGTGTCGACAAGGGTTCCGCCGGCTTCCCAGAACGCCTTCAGCATGTCCGCGGCGTCGTGCTCGTCGGTGTCCCGGCCCCAGGTGAGGGTGCCGAGTCCGATGCGGGACACGCGCAGGCCGGTACGGCCGAGATGCCTCTGCTCCATGAGCGCGAGATTACTGGCCAGAGGCGGTGCGGTGGGTTGCCTGTGGACAACCGGTCCGCCCAGGTTCTCCGTGCCGGAGCGCCCCGAGGGGGCGCGGGGAACTCCACCCCGCGCTAAGGTCACCCCGACAACGACGTTACTCGCGGGTAAGGGGAATCGGTCATGGAGCTCGGGATCAACCTCGGCTACTGGGGTGCCGGAATGGACGCGGACAATCTGGCCGTGGCCCAGGAGGCCGACCGGCTGGGCTTCTCCGTCTGCTGGGCCGCCGAGGCCTACGGCTCCGACGCCGCGACGGTGCTCTCCTGGGTCGCCGCCCAGACCGACCGCATCGACGTCGGCTCGGCCATCTTCCAGATCCCGGCCCGCCAGCCCGCGATGACCGCGATGACGGCCGCGACGCTCGACTCGCTGTCCGGCGGGCGCTTCCGGCTCGGGCTCGGGGTGTCCGGACCACAGGTCTCCGAGGGCTGGTACGGCGTCAAGTTCGACAAGCCGCTGGCCCGCACCCGCGAGTACGTGGAGATCGTCCGGCGGGCCATGACACGCGAGCGGCTGACGTACGAGGGCGAGCACTGGACGCTGCCGCTGCCCGGCGGCCCGGGCAAGCCGATCAAGCTGACCGTGCACCCGCAGCGTGAGTACATCCCGCTGTACATCGCCGCGATCGGCCCGAAGAACCTGGAGCAGACCGGCGAGATCGCCGACGGCGCCCTGCTGATCTTCCCGGCCGCCGACCACCTGGAGGAGACCACCCTCCAGTACCTGCGCGCGGGGCGCGAGAAGGCCGGCAAGACCCTCGACGGGTTCGACGTGTGCCCGACCCTGCCGATCGCCGTCGGCGACGACAAGGACGTGGCCCGCCTCGCGGACACCTTCCGCCCCTACACCGCGCTGTACGTCGGCGGCATGGGCAGCGCCAAGCAGAACTTCTACAACCAGCTCGCCCAGCGCATGGGGTACGAGAAGGAAGCCGCCGAGATCCAGCAGAAGTACCTGTCCGGCGACAAGCAGGGCGCCGCGGCCGCGATCCCGCAGGACCTCATCGACAAGACGACGCTGCTGGGTTCCGTGGACCGTATCGCCGACCGGATGAAGGCCTACGCCGCCGCGGGTGTCACCACGCTCAGCCTCTCCCCGGCCGGCTTCACGCTGGAGGAACGGATCGCCTCCCTGCGGGCCGGCAGTGAGGCCCTGGAGCGCGCCGGTCTGGCCTAGGCCCTTTCCAGGGGGCTTCAGCGGCCGTGGTGGGGGCTCGGGGGGTCTTCCCCGCCACGGCCGTCACCGGGAACAACGCGCCCGGCCCCGCGCGGTTACGACGCTCGTGTTCCTTCTTCCGGCCGAGTGGGGGGCCGACAGCTGTTGCGGCCCTCTTTCGTTCGCATTTGACTCATTTCATGCTTTCGGCCAAGAGTCTGTTCCAGGAGATCGTCGACAACGACGAGTCGTTCCGCCTCTTCTGTTCCATCGCCGCCGGCGGGGAGGCCCAGGGCGGCTGGGAGAACGGCCGGATCGCCGCGCTGGTACCGCAGAGCGAACGCGCGCTCGCCCCGAAGATCGCCCGGCACGGCGCCGACGAGGACAAGCACGGACGCATCTTCACCGCCCTGCTCAAGAAGCGCGGGCTCACCCCCGTCGCCGTACCGCCCGAGACCGACTACACGATGCTCCTGGAGCGGCACGGCATCGGCCTCGCCCACGACAGGCTCAGGCGGGACGAGCCGCTCACCGTGCGGGACATCATCGTCTACCTCGCCCACAGCCGGGTCACCGAGCAGCGCGCCGCCGACCAGATGGTGATGCTCCTCCGGGACTTCGCCGAGCACCCGGAGATCGGCAGGGCCGTACGCGTGATCTCCCACGACGAGGACAACCACCTCGCCTACACCCACGAGGAACTGCTGCGGTTCGCAGCCGCCGGGCACGCCCGGCTGATCCAGCGCGTCCTGCGCGCGTGCGCCCTCGCCGAGATCCGCGTCCACCGGGACGTCAGCCTCGCCGTGATGGCCCACATGGGCCGCATCCTGGGCTGGTCCGGGGCCAAGCGCGCGCTGCTCGCGGCAGGCATCCGGGCGGCGTACGCCTATGAGCGCCTCGGCGGCTGGCGGCGCATGGTCAGCCTCCGCATGCCCGAGCGCCGCGACGCCCTCGGCGGCCCCGCCACCACCGCCCCCGAGTTCGCCTGAGCCTCGGAGCCGAACCCAGGAGCCGAACCCAGGAGTCGAGCCCAGGAGTCGAGCCCCGGAACAGAGCCCGGGAATCGAGCCCCGGAGCGAGCCTCACAGCCAGCCGCGCCGTTTGAACAGCCGGTACAGCAGCACCTCCAGCGCGGCCATCGCCAGGATCACCGCCGGATACGACCACAGCCAGTGCAGTTCCGGCATGTGGTCGAAGTTCATGCCGTAGATGCCCGCGATCATCGTGGGGACCGCGGCCATCGCCGCCCACGCGGAGATCTTCCGCATGTCGTCGTTCTGCCGCACGCTCATCTGCGCCAGATGCGCCGACAGGACGTCCGACACCAGCCGGTCCAGGGCCTCCACGGACTCGTTCACCCGCATGAGGTGGTCGCCCACGTCCCGGAAGAACGGGCGGGCCTTGTCGTGCACGAAGGGCACCCCGCCGCCGTACTGTCCCGTGCCCGCCAGCCGGGCCAGCGGCAGCGCCAGCGGGCCGGTGGCCCGGCGGAACTCCAGGACCTGCCGTTTGAAGCCGTAGATCCGGGACGCGGTGTGGCGCGAGCCGCCGCCCTCCGGCTGGAACACCTCCGCCTCCAGCTCCTCCAGATCGGTCCCCAGCTCCGTCGCCACCTCCAGATAGTGGTCGACGACGGCGTCGGAGACCGCGTACAGCACGGCGGTCGGGCCCTTGTCGAGCATCTCCGGCTCCTCCTCCAGCCGACGCCGCACGGCGGCCAGCGGCGAGCCCTCGCCGTGGCGGACGGTGACCACGAAGCAGTCGCCGATGAAGAGCATGATCTCGCCCGCTGAGACGGTGTCGCTCTCCGGCTCGTACACGACCGGCTTCAGGACCATGAACAGCGAGTCGTCGTACACCTCCAGCTTGGGCCGCTGATGCGCTTTCAGAGCGTCCTCGACCGCAAGCGGATGCAGCCCGAACTCCTGCGTGACCAGGTCGAACTCCCGCTCGGACGGCTCGTACAGGCCGATCCAGACGAACCCTCCCGCCGCCCGCGCCTCGCCGAGCGCGTCGGACAGGTCCTCCGGGCCCTCGCTACGGAGCCCGTGCCGGTAGATGGCGCAGTCCACGATCACGGAGCGCATTCTCCCTTCGCCCGGTCACCGGTGCCGGTGTCCATACGCCTACCCTGGGCCGCATGCCCACGCTGATCCTCGTCAGGCACGGACGTTCCACCGCCAACACTTCCGGGGTGCTCGCCGGGTGGACGCCAGGCGTCACCCTGGACGAGCGCGGCGCCGCTCAGGCCGCCGCGCTGCCCGAACGGCTCGCCGCGCTGCCGATCTCCGAGGTCGTCACCAGTCCCCTCCAGCGCTGCCAGGAGACCGTACGGCCCCTGATCCAGGCCCGCCCGGGCCTGCGCGCCCACACCGACGAGCGGATCGGGGAGTGCCACTACGGCGACTGGTCCGGCCGCAAGCTGGCCGAGCTGAAGGACGAGCCGCTGATGGAGGTCGTCCAGGCCCACCCGTCGGCCGCCGCCTTCCCCGGCGGTGAGTCCCTGCGCGCCATGCAGACCCGCGCAGCCGAGGCGGTACGCGAGTGGAACGCGCGCGTGGAGCGCGACCACGGCGCCGACGCCGTCTACCTCATGTGCTCCCACGGTGACATCATCAAATCCCTGGTCGCCGACGCCCTCGGACTCCATCTCGACCTCTTCCAGCGGATCTCCGTGGAACCGTGTTCCGTCACCGCGATCCGCTACACCCGCCTGCGGCCGTTTCTCGTTCGCCTCGGCGACACCGGCGATTTCGCTTCGCTCGCCCCGCGCGAGGAACCTGGTGAGGGCGACGCACCGGTCGGGGGTGGTGCGGGCGCACCGTGATCGTCGGCCGCAGTAGGGTGAAGTGATCCGCACAGTCGCCATCCGCAACGGCCCGCACCGCCGAAACGCTCGAACCCCTTCGCCGAACCCACTCTCAGCCGAACTCACTCTCAATGGAGACAGGACGTGTCCCGTCAGGTGTTCCTCTACGACCCGCCGGACCGCTTCGTGGCCGGCACGGTCGGACTGCCCGGGCGCCGTACGTTCTTCCTCCAGGCCACCGCAGGCTCCCGGGTGACCAGCGTGGCTCTGGAGAAGACCCAGGTGGCCGCGCTCGCCGAGCGCATGGACGAACTGCTCGACGAGGTCGTACGGCGCAGTGGCGGCAGCGCCGCCGTCCCCGCCGTGGCGCCCACGGAAATTGCCGACACCGCCCCGCTGGAAACCCCCATCGAGGAGGAGTTCCGCGTCGGTACGATGGCCCTGGCCTGGGACGGCGAGGAACAGCGCATGATCGTCGAGGCGCAGGCTCTCGTGGAGCTGGACGCCGACACCGAGGAAGACCTCGCCGAGGCCGAGGAGCGGCTGCTCCAGGACGAGGAGAACGGGCCCCCGATGCTGCGGGTCCGGCTGACCGGCGCGCAGGCCCGGGCCTTCGCCAAGCGCGCCCTCGACGTCGTCAACGCCGGGCGGCCGCCGTGCCCGCTGTGCAGCCTCCCGCTCGATCCGGAAGGACACGTATGTCCGCGCCAGAACGGATACCGCCGCGGAGCGTGACGGCTGCCGACGCGGAGGCCGACGCAGCCGCCGCCGAGCTGCTCGCCGGGGGCGAGCTGACCGTGCGCGGCCGGATCCGCGAGGCGTCCAACGCCGCGCTGTTCTGCAGCGTGGCCCTCGACGGCCGGGAAGCCAACTGCATCTACAAACCGGTGGCCGGGGAACGCCCGCTGTGGGACTTCCCCGACGGCACCCTGGCAGGCCGCGAGGTCGCCGCCTACGAGATCTCCGAGGCCACCGGCTGGGGTCTCGTCCCGCCGACCGTGCTGCGCGACGGGCCGTACGGCGAGGGCATGTGCCAGCTGTGGATCGACGTCCAGGCCGACGCGGAACTGCTCGCCCTCGTCGACGCGGAGGAACCGGAGCCGGGCTGGAAGGCGATCGGCCTCGCCGAGGTCGGCGAGGGCCGCACCGCCCTCCTCGTGCACGCCGACGACGAGCGGCTGCGCCGGCTCGCCGTCCTCGACGCGGTGATCAACAACGCCGACCGCAAGGGCGGCCATCTGCTGCCCACCCCCGACGGCCGGCTCTACGGCATCGACCACGGCGTCACCTTCAACCGCGAGAACAAGCTGCGCACCCTCCTGTGGGGCTGGGCGGGGGAGCCTTTGACCGCCGAGGCCGTCGACGTCCTCGAAGGGCTGCGGGAAACCCTCGGCGGCCCGCTGGGCGAGCGGCTGACCGGACTGATCACCCCCGCCGAGATCGACGCCACACGCGCGCGTGTCGACGCACTGCTCACCACGGGAGTGCACCCGGAACCCGGCGGGGAATGGCCGGCCATCCCCTGGCCGCCCGTGTAAGCACATCTGCCGCGCATGTACAAGAGCGCACAACCGGCCATCCAGCGCGATCCCATTCGTATCCGCAGCTCCTGGCCGGTTAGGCTCATGTACATGCATGCCTGGCCCGCTTCCGAGGTCCCCGCCCTGCCTGGTCAGGGCCGCGACCTGAGGATCCACGACACCGCGACCGGCGGCCTCGTCACCCTCGACCCCGGTCCCGTCGCCCGTATCTACGTCTGCGGCATCACCCCGTACGACGCGACCCACATGGGTCACGCGGCGACCTACAACGCGTTCGACCTCGTTCAGCGCGTGTGGCTCGACACCAAGCGGCAGGTTCATTACGTCCAGAACGTCACCGACGTCGACGATCCGCTGCTGGAGCGCGCGGAGCGGGACGGCGTCGACTGGGTCGCCCTCGCCGAGCAGCAGACGGCACTCTTCCGTGAGGACATGACCGCCCTGCGGCTGCTCCCGCCCCAGCACTACATAGGCGCCGTCGAGGCGATACCCGGCATCGTCCCGCTCGTGGAGCGGCTGCGCGACCTCGGCGCCGCCTACGAGCTGGAGGGCGACATCTACTTCTCCGTCGAGTCCGACCCGAACTTCGGCAAGGTCTCGAACCTCGACGCGGCCGCGATGCGGCTGCTGTCCGCCGAGCGCGGCGGCGACCCGGACCGCCCGGGCAAGAAGAACCCGCTCGACCCGATGCTGTGGATGGCGGCCCGTGAGGGCGAGCCCAGCTGGGACGGCGCCTCCCTCGGCCCCGGCCGCCCCGGCTGGCACATCGAGTGCGTGGCCATCGCCCTGGACCACTTCGGCATGGGCTTCGACGTCCAGGGCGGCGGCTCCGACCTCGCCTTCCCGCACCACGAGATGGGCGCCTCGCACGCCCAGGTGCTCACCGGAGAGTTCCCCATGGCCAAGGCGTACGTCCACGCCGGCATGGTCGCCCTGCACGGCGAGAAGATGTCCAAGTCCAAGGGCAATCTCGTCTTCGTCTCCCAGCTGCGCCGCGAGGGCGTCGACCCGGCCGCCATCCGCCTCGCCCTGCTCGCCCACCACTACCGCGCCGACTGGGAGTGGACCGACCAGGTCCTCCAGAACGCCGTCACCCGCCTCGGCCGCTGGCGCGCGGCCGTCTCCCGCCCCGACGGTCCCTCCGCCGACGCCCTGGTCGAGGAGATCCGCGAGGCCCTGTCCAACGACCTGGACGCCCCCGCCGCACTCGCGGCGGTGGACCGCTGGGCGGCCCGTCAGGAGCAGGAGGACGGCACGGACACCGGCGCGCCCGGCGTGGTGACGCGAGCGGTGGACGCGCTGCTCGGGGTGGCCCTGTAGACCTCGGGGTGGCCCTGTAGACACCGCGAGCGCCCCTCAAGGGGCGCGGGGCTGTGTGTGACATGCGGCTACCGCCGCGTGGGCGCGACAGGCCACGACGGGCCGTCATACGCCCGACGGTCTGTCGCGGCAGCCCATGGCGCGTCGGTGACACAGAGAAGGTGACACAGAGAAGGTGACACAGTGAAGGGGCGGTTCCCGAACACGGGAACCGCCCCTTCGTCGTACCTCAGCCGTCGGAGCCTCAGTCCTCCGAACCGTCCTCGTCATCCTCCCGGGACGCCCCGCCCCCGGCCGGAGGCCTCTGCTTACCGCCCGGAGGGCCCACGTCCCGGCGCCGCAGATACCGCTCGAACTCGCGGGCGATCGCCTCACCCGACGCCTCCGGCAGCTCCGCGGTGTCCCGGGCCTCCTCCAGCGTCTGGACGTACTCGGCGACCTCGCTGTCCTCCGCGGCCAGCTGGTCCACCCCGACCTGCCACGCCCGCGCGTCCTCGGGCAGCTCGCCCTGCGGGATCCGCAGGTCCAGCAGATCCTCCAGCCGGTTCAGCAGCGCCAGCGTGGCCTTCGGGTTGGGCGGCTGGGAGACGTAGTGCGGCACGGCCGCCCACAGCGACACCGCCGGGACGCCGGCGTGCGTGCACGCCTCCTGCAGGACGCCGACGATGCCCGTCGGACCCTCGTACTTGGTCTCCTCCAGGTCCATGCGCTGCGCCAGGTCCGGGTCCGACGTCACCCCGCTGACCGGCACCGGACGCGTGTGCGGGGTGTCACCGAGCAGGGCGCCCAGGATGACCACCAGCTCCACGCCCAGCTCGTGCGCGAAGCCGAGCAGCTCGTTGCAGAACGAGCGCCAGCGCATGGACGGTTCGATACCGCGGACCAGCACCAGGTCGCGCGGCTTCGCACCGCCGACGCGGACCACCGACAGCCGGGTCGTCGGCCAAGTGATCTTCCGCACTCCGCCGTCCATGAACACCGTGGGCCGGTTCACCTGGAAGTCGTAGTAGTCCTCGGCGTCCAGCGCCGCGAACACCTCGCCCTTCCACTCGCGTTCCAGATGCGCGACCGCCGTGGAGGCGGCGTCGCCGGCATCGTTCCAGCCCTCGAACGCGGCCACCATGACTGGGTCGATCAGCTCGGGAACCCCCTCCAGCTCGATCACCCAGTGCCTCCTTCCGACGTGCCCTCGCTTGACTCACCAACCTTACGGCGTCCGGCGGGGGCGCCCGCAGCCCCCTGCGTGGGGGAGTGAACGGATCACTGCCCCGTTCGCCGCCGTGGAACACCCCTGCGGCCAGGGAGCGGGGACCGCTGCGCGCAGGCGTTTCACAGTGTGCTGCGCAACCACTGCTCCACGCTCGCGATGTGCACCGTCGCCCAGGAGCGGGCGGCCTCCGCGTCCCGGTCGCGCAGCGCGGCGAGGATCGCCCGGTGCTCGCGCAGGGTGGGGCCGACGGCGTCCTCCTGGGTGAGGCCCCGCCAGATCCGCGCCCGCGTGGTCGGACCCGACAGTCCGTCCAGCAGTGAGCACAGCACCGAGTTGCCGGCGCCGCGCACGATGCCGCGATGGAACTCCAGGTCGGCGGCGACCAGTTCCTCCACCGAGGGGTCGTCGCCCAGCGCGTCCAGCTGGGCGGTGAGGGCGTCCAGTTGCTGCTCGCCGATCCGCACGGCCGCCATCGCCGTCGCGGCCGGCTCCAGGATCCGGCGCACCGCCAGGAACTCCAGCACGGTGTCGTCGCGGTGGAAGTCCACGACGAAACCCAGCGCCTCCAGCAGCAGTTGGGGATCGAGGCTGGTGACGTACGTGCCGTCGCCCTGGCGCACGTCCAGGATCCGGATCAGCGACAGCGCCCGTACGGCCTCCCGCAGCGAGTTCCGGGACAGGCCCAGCTCGGCGGCCAGCTCGCTCTCCTTGGGCAACCGGTCCCCGGGCCGCAGCGCACCGGAGACGATCATGCCTTTGATCTTCTCGATCGCCTCGTCGGTGACTGCCATCCCAGGCCTCCTGTCGCCCGCCCCATGCGTCAGACATCGGATGTCTCAGCACATTATGCGGGCGGCGCGTCGAACCATATGTGGCCCCGGTGAGGGCCGGTGACGATCAGATGCCAGGAAGGGCTTCGTCAGGTGCTGCTTCCCGCCGCCCCGGCTCCGGCAGCGCGCTTGATCGTTGTTCATGCCCCCATGGAGGCACCCGGCACTGACAACGCCCCCCGGGCAGGAGAGAGGGGCGGCCCCATCGGCGTGGGGTCGCCCCTCTCGGTTGTCCGGACCCGGTGCGGCGGTCCGGCGCTGCGGTGTGGCCGGTCCCGGTCGGGACGGCGGACCGGCCACACCGACGGCTACTTCTTGTCCAGCAGGTCCTGCACCTTCGCGCGGACCTCGTCCGTGGCCAGGCCGCGGATGGTCAGCGTGGTACGGCGGCGCAGCACGTCGTCCGGCGTCTCGGCCCACTCGTGGTCACGGGCCCACACGACCTGCGCCCAGATCTCCGGGGCGTCGGGGTGGACGCGCTCGGCCAGCTCCGGGTTGTCGTTCGCCAGGCGGGCGATGTCGAAGGCCAGGGAGCCGTAGTGGGTGGCCAGGTGCTTGGCGGTGTCGGCGGCCATGCGCGGACCCGGCGCCGGGCCGTCCACCAGCAGGCGGTGTGCGACCGCGCGCGGGTTGGCGACGCCGGGCAGCGGCAGCTTCTTCGGCAGCGAGGAGATCGGCTCGAAGTCGTCACCGAGCGGGTGGCCCGGCAGCGACTCCAGCTTCTGCATGACCGTACGGCCGATGTGCCGGAACGTCGTCCACTTGCCGCCCGCGACGGACAGCATGCCGCCCTTGCCCTCGGTCACCACCGTCTCGCGCTTGGCCTTGGCGGTGTCACCGGGACCGCCCGGCAGCACCCGCAGACCGGCGAAGGCGTAGGTGATCAGGTCGCGCTTGAGCTGCTGGTCCCGGACGGAGAACGCGGCCTCGTCCAGGATCTGGGCTATGTCCTTCTCGTTGACGGACACGTCCGCCGGGTCGCCCTCGAACTCCTCGTCGGTGGTGCCGAGCAGCAGCATGTCCTCCCAGGGGAGGGCGAAGGTGATGCGGTACTTGTCAATGGGGGTCGCCAGCGCGGCCTTCCACGGGGACGTCCGCTTCAGGACCAGGTGCGCGCCCTTGGACAGGCGGATGGACGGCGCCGCGTTCGGGTCCTCCATCCTGCGCAGGTGGTCGACCCAGGGGCCGGTCGCGTTCAGCACCAGACGGGCGGTGACCCCGAACTCGTCACCGGACGTGCGGTCCTTAAGGTCGGCGCCGGTGACCCGGCCGTTGGTGAAGCGCAGGCCGGTGACCTCGGCGTGGTTGAGGACGACCGCGCCCGCCTCGACGGCCGCGCGGACCGTCATCAGCGCCATGCGGGCGTCGTTCATCTGGTCGTCGCCGTACACGGCCACGGCCTTGAGGTTCTCGGTGCGCAGCTCGGGCACGTCCTGCGCCGCCTTGGCGGGCGAGAGCAGGTGGCCGACGCCGTCACCGAACGCGGAGAGCGCGGAGTAGGCGAAGACGCCCGCGCCGAGCTTCGCCGCGCCGTGCGGGCCCCCCTTGTACACGGGGAGGTAGAAGGTGAGCGGGTTCGCCAGGTGGGGGGCCACCTGGCGGGAGACCGCACGGCGCTCGAAGTGGTTCTCCGCCACCAGCTTCACCGCGCCGGTCTGCAGGTAGCGCAGACCGCCGTGGAGCAGCTTGGAGGAGGCGGAGGAGGTGGCGCCGGCGAAGTCGCCGGCGTCGACCAGAGCCACCCTCAGGCCGGACTGCGCGGCGTGCCAGGCGGTGGAGATGCCCAGGATGCCGCCGCCGATCACCAGAAGGTCGTACGACGCCTTGGAGAGCTGCTCCCTGGTCTCGGCCCGGCTCGGGTTGGAGCCGGAGGCCGGGTGCGTCCCCAGGGCAGGCACGGTCTGCAGGGTGGACTGACTGGTCATGTCGGGTACTTACTCCTCGTCAGAGATGGCTGAGCTGGGGGAGCCGCTCAGCTCTCGTCCTCGATCCAGCCCATGGTCCGGTCGACGGCCTTGAGCCAGTTCTTGTACTCACGGTCGCGGGTGTCCGCGTCCATGCGGGGGGTCCATTCGGCGGCCCGGCGCCAGTTGGCGCGCAGTTCGTCGGTGCTGGACCAGAAGCCGACGGCGAGGCCGGCGGCGTAGGCGGCGCCGAGGCAGGTGGTCTCGGCGACCATCGGGCGCACCACGGGTGCGTCCAGGACGTCGGCGAGGGTCTGCATCAGCAGGTTGTTGGCGGTCATGCCGCCGTCGACCTTGAGGGTCACCAGCTCGTCGCCGGAGTCCTTGACCATGGCGTCGGCGATCTCCCGCGTCTGCCAGGCGGTGGCCTCAAGGACGGCGCGCGCAAGGTGCGCCTTGGTGACGTACCGGGTCAGACCGGCGATCACACCGCGGGCGTCGGAACGCCAGTGCGGGGCGAACAGACCGGAGAACGCCGGTACGAAGTAGGCGCCGCCGTTGTCCTCGACCGAGAGCGCGAGCGTCTCGATCTCGGCGGCGGTGGAGATGAGGCCCATCTGGTCGCGCATCCACTGCACCAGGGAGCCCGTGACGGCGATCGAGCCCTCCAGGGCGTAGACCGTCGGCTGGTCGCCGATCTTGTAACCGACCGTGGTCAGCAGACCGGCGTAGGAGTTGATGATCTTGTCACCGGTGTTCATCACCATGAAGGTGCCGGTGCCGTAGGTGGACTTGGTCTCGCCCTCGGAGAAACAGGTCTGGCCGAACAGGGCCGCCTGCTGGTCGCCGAGCGCGGAGGCGACCGGGATGCCGCCGAGCAGGTCGCCCAGCTTGCCGCCGGTGACCTCGCCGTAGACCTCGGCCGAGGAGCGGATCTCCGGCAGGATCTGCAGCGGCACGCCGATCGACTCGGCGATCTTGTCGTCCCACTGCATGGTGTGCAGGTTCATCAGCAGGGTGCGGGAGGCGTTGGTCACGTCGGTGACGTGCTTGCCGCCGTTGACACCACCGGTCAGGTTCCAGATGACCCAGGTGTCCATGGTGCCGAAGAGGATGTCGCCCGCCTCGGCGCGCTCCCGCAGGCCGTCGACGTTGTCGAGCAGCCAGCGGGCCTTGGGGCCGGAGAAGTACGAGGCCAGCGGCAGGCCGGTCTCGCGGCGGAAGCGGTCCTGGCCGACGTTGCGGCCCAGCTCCCGGCAGAGGGCGTCGGTGCGGGTGTCCTGCCAGACAAGGGCGTTGTAGACGGGCTCACCGGTGTTCTTGTCCCACAGCACGGTGGTCTCGCGCTGGTTGGTGATGCCGATGGCCTTGATGTCGTCACGGGTGATGCCGGCCTTCTGGACGGCTCCGGCGACGACTTCCTGGACGTTGGTCCAGATCTCGTTGGCGTTGTGCTCGACCCAGCCCGGCTTCGGGAAGATCTGCTCGTGCTCCTTCTGGTCGACGGAGACGATACGGCCGTCCCGGTCGAAGACGATGCAGCGCGAGGAGGTCGTGCCCTGGTCGATCGCGGCGATGAACGGGCCTGCGGTGTGGGCGTCGGTCACTGTGTGCTCCTGAAAGATCCGTGGTGAGGGGCTTGTACGTACGGCGCGTGCTTCGAGGTGATTCTTAAGCGAAGGCGACGTTGTATATGCCTGCAGCGATCGCGCCGCCGATCAGCGGACCGACCACCGGGATCCAGGCGTAAGCCCAGTCGGAACCGCCCTTGTTGGGCAGCGGCAGCAGGGCGTGCACGATGCGGGGGCCCAGGTCACGGGCCGGGTTGATCGCGTAGCCCGTCGGGCCGCCCAGGGACAGACCGATCGACACCACCACGAACGCGGTGATCAGACCGCCGAGGATGCCGAGGCCGTTGCCCTTGTCGTTCAGGCCCTGCGTGAGGACCGCCAGGATCAGCACGACGGTGCCGATGATCTCCGTGGCGAGGTTCTGCGCCACGTTCCGGATCTCCGGACCGGTGGAGAAGACGCCGAGGACCGGTCCTGCGCCCTTCTCCTGGGCCTCGACCGCCTTGGCCGCGGTGGCCTGCGCGCCCGGGCCGCCGACGATCTCCTTGTCGGTCAGGTGGGCGTGGAACTGTCCGTAGTAGGCGACCCACACCAGCGTCGCGCCGATCATCGCGCCGAGCAGCTGGCCGGCGAGATAGGTCGGAACGTTGGTCCAGTCGCCGTCCTTGATGGCCAGGGCGACGGTGACGGCCGGGTTCAGGTGCGCACCGGAGAGCGGTCCGGAAATGTACACAGCCGTCAGGACGGCGAAGCCCCACCCGAAGGTGATGGCGAGCCAACCGGCGTTACGGGCCTTGGAGGCCTTGAGCGTGACGGCCGCGCAGACGCCGCCGCCGAGCAGGATGAGTATGGCGGTACCGATGGTCTCGCCGATGAAGATGTCGGAGCTGGACACCCGCGACTCCTTTGTCCTTCGTCCAGGGTTCGCCGAACCCCGGGTCCCACCGGGGGTTCTGGCGCCCTCGGGGGTGAGAGCGATGCCGGCCCTTGGCGTTGTCACACTCTAGCGCGTATTGCCGGTAGGTGTTCGACAATGCCGACCGATGGACGGGAGTCTTGCTTCGGCGTTACGCATGCGTCAAGGGTTCTGTTCTCGAAAACAGGATCGTTATTGATCGATTCCGGTTGTCACTCTTCACACGCTGACGTATAGCTTTAGCCCTATATGTCCATTTCAGGGTATGGCGACAACCGGAACGCCGCCCGGCGTCCCGGTGCACCCGCAGGGGGAGCGCTCAGCGCTCAGAACCGTCCCGCGCCCAGGTCCCTGGACACCGCCCGGGCGCAGTCGCGCACCGCGGCGATCAGCTCCGGGCGCAGCTCGCCGTCCCGGCACAGCCGTTCCACGGCGCCGGTGATGCCGACCGCGCCCACGGGCATGCGGCGCCGGTCGTGGACGGGCGCGGCGACCGACGCCACGCCCTCCCAGGTCTCCTCCACGTCGGCCGCGTAGCCACGCGCGCGGATCATGTCGAGAAGGTGCTCGAAGTCGTCCATGTCGCACACCGTGCGGTCGGTGAAGGGCTTGCGGTCGGCCTCCAGCGCCTCGCTGTGCGCGACCGGATCGTAGGCCGAGAGCACCTTGCCGAGCGCGGTGGAGTGCAGCGGCTGCATCGCGCCGATCTCCAGCACCTGCCGGCTGTCGTCCGGCCGGAAGACGTGGTGCACGATGAGCACGCCCTGCTGGTGCAGCACCCCCAGGTACACGCTCTCCCCGCTGGACCGGGCGAGGTCGTCCGTCCACACCAGGGCCCGCGCCCGCAGCTCGTGCACGTCCAGGTAGGTGGTGCCCAGGCGCAGCAGCTCCGCGCCCAGCTGGTAGCGCCCGGAGGTGTCGTCCTGCTCCACGAACCCCTCCTGCTGGAGGGTGCGCAGAATGCCGTGTGCGGTGCCCTTGGCGAGGCCCACTGACGAGGCGATGTCCGACAGGCCGAGCCGTCGCTCGCCGCCCGCGAGCAGCCGCAGCATCGCGGCCGCCCGTTCGAGCGACTGGATGTTCCGTGCCATCGCCGTCCTGCCTCCGTCCCCTTCGACTGTCGCCGAACGTCGCCGTACCGTCCGCCGGTGACGACACCTGTCGTACACCGTCATCCGTTCCGTTACCCGCCGTTCGGCAATGTCGAACACTACCGGTCCATGCCGACGTCCCGCTAATGGTGGGACAGCACCTGTTACATCACACGTGACCCGGCCGTGGCACACCGGCCATCCGCGTCCGGCCCGTGGACGCCGCTGCCCATCCAAGCCCACTCCCGGTTACTCTGACGCCGTGCGGCATCCCCGCCCGCCGGGGAAGCCGCATAGCCGACAGCCGTCGCACCTAGGGAGCCCTTTCATGGCCTCGTTGCCACCGTCCCCTTCCGCCGACAGCCGGACCCGTGCGTCCGCGCTCCGACAGGCGCTCGCCACCCGTGTGGTGGTCGCCGACGGAGCCATGGGCACCATGCTCCAGGCCCAGGAACCCACGCTTGAGGACTTCCAGCAGCTGGAGGGCTGCAACGAGATCCTCAACCTCACCCGCCCCGACATCGTCCGCTCCGTCCACGAGGCGTACTTCGCGGTGGGCGTCGACTGCGTCGAGACCAACACCTTCGGGGCCAACCACTCCGCCCTCGGCGAGTACGAGATCGCCGACCGGATCTTCGAGCTGTCCGAGGCCGGCGCCCGGGTCGCCCGCGAGGCCGCCGACGACTTCACCGCGCGGGACGGCCGGCCCCGCTGGGTCCTCGGCTCGATCGGCCCCGGCACCAAGCTGCCGACCCTCGGCCACGCCCCGTACACCACCCTGCGCGACGCCTACCAGCGCAACGCCGAGGGCCTGGTCACCGGCGGTGCCGACGCGCTGCTCGTGGAGACCACCCAGGACCTGCTGCAGACCAAGGCCGCCGTCCTCGGCGCCCGCCGTGGCCTCGACGCCCTGGGCCTCGACCTGCCGGTCATCGTGTCGGTCACCGTCGAGACCACCGGCACCATGCTCCTCGGCTCAGAGATCGGCGCGGCCCTCACCGCGCTGGAGCCGCTCGGCATCGACATGATCGGCCTGAACTGCGCCACCGGCCCGGCCGAGATGAGCGAGCACCTGCGCTACCTCGCCCGCAACGCCCGCATCCCGCTGTCCTGCATGCCCAACGCGGGCCTGCCCGTCCTCGGCAAGGACGGCGCCCACTACCCGCTGACCGCACCCGAGCTGGCCGACGCGCAGGAGACCTTCGTTCGCGAGTACGGCCTGTCCCTGGTGGGTGGCTGCTGCGGCACGACGCCCGAGCATCTGCGGCAG
>NZ_JBITZN010000022.1:0-128897 GCF_044546895.1 Streptomyces sp. NPDC053069
CCTCCGTGCGGTGAAGATTCGACACCTCCACCACACACGGGGGCCTTCGCCACGATCAAGACCGGCCAGCGTTAACAACGCTCGTGATCAATACAGCTAGAACGCACCTTCTCGTGGCTGACCGCCACCGGCGCCTGGCCAGGGACTACGAGGCCGGCCGCGTCCGGCCGGAGACACCATGATCCGCTGGGCGGTGATCGGCATCATGGATCGCCGCCTCACCCGGACGGGACCCGCTTCCCGGCCGGGTCCGCGTCCGTGGACCCGGAACTGCGCCGTGATCGCGAGCCGTGGGCAACACCAGGCCAACGGGACGGGGTGGTCCGGAGCCCGCGAGGCGGAGCCGGTCAGTGATGAGTGGCGGCGATGGTGATCCCGAGGCCGATCAGGGCGACGCCGCCTGCGGCGCCGATCATCGAGAGGCGGCGGTCCGAGCCGGCGAACCATGTGCGGGCCGCGGAGGCGCCCAGGCCCCACAGGGTGTCGCAGAGGAGGCCGATGAGGGCCGGGACCAGGCCGAGGATCACCATCTGGAGCTGGATGTGGCCGGCGTCGTGGTCCACGAACTGGGGCAGGACGGCGGCGAAGAAGACCAAGCCCTTGGGGTTGGTGATGCCGACCAGGAGCCCGTCCATGACCGTGCGCAGATCACTGCGTTTCTCGTCCGCAGTGACCGCCATGTCCGCGCTCAGGCGGTCGCGGTGGCGGAACGTGTGGACGCCGAGGTGGATGAGGTAGGCGGCTCCGGCAAGTTTCACCACCAGTAGGGCAGTGGCGGAGCTCTGGACCAGGGTGCCCAGGCCCAGGGCTACGGCCAGGATGACGGCGTAGCAGCCGAGGAGGTTGCCGAGGACGGTGGCGAGAGCGGTGCGGCGGCCGTGGGCAAGGGCGCGGCCGATCACGAACAGGACGCTCGGTCCCGGGATGGCGATCACGACGAGCGACATCGCGGCGAAGGCCAGAAGGTTGGAGGTGGACACCATGGGCCGGTTGCTTTCTGAGTCGTGCGGGGTGCCGGTTCGGCACGGTGCTGGGTGCGGTGAGGCGGGCCGCGCCCGCGTGGCGGACCACCGGCGCAGAATCGTGAGGTGGGCACGGGGCAGTCGGACCAGGACCGCGGGTGCCACCTGGAGGCCGCGGCCAACGGATCCGGCGCCGCGGCAGACCGGGTGCGCGGATTCGGTGACCGCCGTGTCGATCAGGCGCGCCACCCCGGCACGGTGGCTGAGCAGGGGGATGCTCCCGGGGACCAGGCCCTCGGTGCTGAGCAGATCAGGGTCGGCGGCGAGCAGCTCCGAACGGCTGGTGCCGACGGCGCGGGCGAGGCGGGCGCCCGTGGATGGTGTACGGGCTGCCGGCGTGTCGAACAGGGCCTGCCAGGCGCCTGGCGGTGAGGGTCTGCGGCCTCGAGTTGATCAGGAGTGATGACCATGTCCAGGGGGTGAGTCCGGAGTGATGTCGGAGTGCTTGCTCCCCCTGAGCCTGAACGACGCCGCGCGAACCGATCAAGTGATTGTGGAATCATGCAATCGTGATCACGCTGCGTTTCTCCGAGACGGTCGAGGAGGACCTCGCCTTCTCCGTCTCCCCCCTGCTCGAAGCGGTCCATTCCTGGCACGTGCTCACCGGCCCCGGACACCACGCCCTGCATGTGCCCTGGGTCAGGCGCTGTCGCCGGCTGCCCGCGGCGCTGCGCCGGAAGATGCGCGATCACGGCTTCGTGGTGGCCGACTACATCCCGGTCTTCTTCGAAACCCTGGCGGACGACCACCACGCCGACTTCGCCGGCCAGCTCGCCGTCATTCGCCGGCTACCGCCCGCTCAGCTGGCCGCCGAACTCGCCCAGACCCTCGTCGACACCACCCGCTACCGGGGCGACGACCTCGTCGAGGACACCGCCACCCGCGACGCGGCCCTCACCGAGCTCCAGCAGACCGACCCCACCCGGGCCGCACGACTCAGCGAGGTCCTCACTGACCCCCTCCCGGCTCTGGAGGGCGCGCTCACCGCACTGGAGGACTACTGGAGTGCCGCCTTCGCCCGCGAATGGGACCGCATCGAACCCACCCTCTACGAGTCGATCGCCCATGCCGGCCAGCGGATCGCCCACCACGGAGTCTTCCCGATGCTGCGAACCCTGGTACCGCAGATCCGCATCGACCCCGCACAACGCACGCTGCGCCTGGACCGCCCGCACCACCACGACATCACTGTCACCCCCGCCTGCCCGGTGACGTTCACCGCCAGCCACTACGTCTGGCCCCACGTCCGCATCACCTGCGACACACCATGGCCTCTTCGGGTCACTTACCCCGCACTGCCCCTCGCGCCCGCCTCCACGCCCCGCCCGCCGAGCCAGGACGAACTCCTCTCGGCGCTTCGGGCCCTGGCCGCCGCCCCCCGCCTGCAGATCGCCACCTGCCTCGCCGAGCGGAGCCGCAGCACCCAGGAACTCGCCACCCTGCTCGGTCTCTCGCAGTCCGTGATCTCCCGCCACCTCCAGCAGATGACCCAGGCCGGTCTGACCACCACACGCCGCGACGGCTACTACGTCCTCTACTCTCTCGACCCCACCCGCCTCGGCCAGCTCGCCACAGCCCTCAACGGTCTCGTCGCCACACCCCGGAACTGACAGGGGGCATCTGCAGCGCGTCTCCCCCTGGACGCCTGCGCGAAACGCTGTCATACCGGCCCGATAGCTTGCCGCTGTGGCAGACATCTACGAACTCTCCATCGTCCTGAACCTGCGCGACGAGCTGTCTGACGATGAGCTCGCAGAGCTTCGGTGGCATCTCGGGCTGGGCCCCAAGCCGGGAACTCTCCATGTCGTGACGGCGTTTCCGACAGTGGAGGAGGATGCCCGCGGCGAACCCGTCGTGGTCGACGACCCCGTTCCTCTGCTGGGCCAGCACGGTGAGGCATGGAAGATCGATGGAGCGTTGGTCGCGGTGCTACTCCGCCATGAGCACGCGCGTGCATGGGCCCTGACGGTTCGCCAGGAGATCCACCCCGACGAATTCGACCGCATTGGTGAACTGCTCAGCTGGCTGGCCGCCAAGGCGGATGACCGGCACCGTAGCGCCACCGGCACGGTCCGTCTGGGCTGGACCAGGTTCTACGAGTCAGACCAGTTCGACCCTTTGGTCATTCGAGACGGAGAGGTGCTGTGGCCCTAGAAGTTGTCATCACATGTCATGACACTGCTACCCACCGGGTGGACGCTCCGGCAGCAGCGCTGGAGCGAGGCACATGTGCTCCTGGTGTGTCCCATCGGTCAGGAACAGTCAGGGAACAGCGGACATCGGTGGCCGTCCCTGGTAGGTACAGGTCAGCGGGTCTCCAGGCCACGCGTTATCAGGGCGCAGCTGCCCTGTCGCTGCAAAACTCAAACCTGCACGTCTCGAGAGCGACGACGCCACGCCTGAGCCAGGGGAGTAGCCGCCAGGGGAACCACTTCGGACAAAGTCCGCCGACTGGAAAGGATCACAACGACACCTTGGAAGACCGGCCCGTCACGCCCCCGAGCACCACGGCCTCGCGGTCGCCTCCTCTGCCGCGGGGCCAACTCCTACCACCGTGCGGTCCGGACGGCACGTCGCGTCCTTGTGCACGGCGGCTTCGGTACGGTGCCGCGATGCCCCACGCTTACGCCGCTCCGGGCTTTCCGCAGAGGACACCGAGGAATCGATGGGCCGGGTACTGACGCCTTTCGGAGGCGGCCTCTCTCCCGGCTCCAAGCGCGCCACCGAACTCCGCGCAAGCCGGGGGATCCCGCGCTCACGAGTACGGAGGTGGCGCCGATTCCCTGGTCTCTGACGGCCCACGTCAGGTCAGAGCCGGAGAATGCCCGCACGTGGAGCCCGAACCCTCGTACCAGTACGGGCTCCATGCGTATCACATGCTGAGGCACGACCCATGGGCCCTGACGCTGTCGGCCCGGATGCAGGAGGTACCGGCGGTGTACTTGCCGCCACGGTCGAAGACCTGGATCACCGATGGCTCATCTGCTTGCCACCATGAAGCGAACGCCTCAGCGATGTACTGGGACTGTTGTTCCAAGTCCTGGGTCTTGTCGACGGCATCATCTGCTTCGTAGTCGACGGTCGGGTAGTCGGATGCCACCTCGATTGCCGGGTACACCTTGCGGGAGTACCCCCGCCACTTCTTCAGGTGCTCGACCGCCTCCTTCTGCTCGTCCGTTCCATGCGCCGCGACGAACTTCTTGAACTGCCAGTGTGCCGGGGGTATCGGCGATCTCCGGCAGCGACATGGTGACCTTCTTCGGCTTCGACCGGGCGGGCTTCGGCGAGCCGGCCGTGATGCTCGTGGCAGCGATGTGCTTGGCCGTCGACGCGGAGTCCGACTTGCCGTCCTCGCCACCGCACTGTGTCGCCACCGCCAGGATGAGCGCGACGACCGCGATAACGCCACACCCCATGGCCGTCTCGTTGCTGCCCTTACTGCTGCCCACGTCCGATCCGTGAAGAGATCGCGCCCCTGTCGTGCACCTGCCCGAAGAGCGAGCGCGGACGCCCGCCGTGCAGCACGTTGAAGGATGTGAATCTCACCGGTGAACCGTACGCTGCACGCGGCGCGGCCCCGCATCCGTGCGATCACGCAGTTCACTACGCAAGTCCGCCGCAGCTCCCGGGTGGGTGCGCTGGTCATGTGGTTGTCCTCGAAGGTCAGCCTCTGACGTGCGGCGCCGAGCAGGGGCGGTCTGCCTGCTGCATCGAGTTACTCCGTTCTCGCCATCGATCTTCACGTACAGAGCGGTGAGGAGGGTCGCCGAGTCGGACGCCATGCAGATCTTGGAGGGCCTGGTTCCCCGAAGCTCCTTTTATGGCTTGCTACTTGGGACCGTCATCAGGGCGGGCCCGCCTGACCGCACACTGGCTGAACGGAGTCCGACCGTATGTCCACCACGTCCCCGGCTGACCTCGGCCCTCGCGAAGCACTGGCCCGATACCGCCGTGCGATGCTCGACAAGTCCGCGGACGACTTGGCCGCCCTGTATGCGGTCGACGCCGTCCATGAGTTTCCGTTCCTCTTCCCGGGAATGCCCGCGCGCTATCACGGGCGCGAGGAGGTGCGCGCGGGGTACAAGGCCGGCTGGGGCGCAAGCCCGGCCCAGCCGCAGCCGGTCCGTGAGGTGGTGGTGCATGAGTCCACCGATCCAGAAGTGATCACCGTCGAGCAGATCGTCACCGGGACCATTGCCACGATCGGCGGATCGTTTGAGTTCCCGGGCGTTCTGGTGATGCGGGTCCGGAACGGCCTGATCGTGCATGTGCGCGACTACATGGACAGCCTCGGTGTGGCTCACGCAATGGGGCGGCTGCCTGCCGTGACCGCCATGCTCAGCGGCCAGCAGCCCGGATCGTCGAACGCCTGAGCTGCATATTCCCGTTCCTTGGAACTACTGCTCCGATGGTGCCACTCGGTTGACGCTTTCATGGCTTCTCGAGCCGGGCTGCCAGATCTACGGGGAGCGTGTCCCGGTTGGTCCGGGTCACTGGGAGCACAGTGATGTCAGGGCGGTGCTTGAGGGCGTCGGTGAAAGGGTCACGGTGCGCGTGGACTGTGGCGACGATGTCGATGTCGGACTCGAACAGACGGCGGACCGTGTCCTGGAACGCGGTGCACGCCAGCTCCATGCGCCCGAGCTCGTCGATCAGGACGAGATCTTCAGGAGCGGGATCCGTTGCCGCCGACATGAGCGGCGGCAGCGCGAACTGCTCCATGACGTCCAGATCGACGCCGTAGCGGCCCACCCGCGGTGGACCGGGCAGGTCGACATGGGCGAGCACGGCTCGGTGACCGCCCTCCAGTGTCTCCAGCGCGAAGCCGCTGCGTGTACCACCGTGCCGGATCTCCTCCGTGGTGAAGCCGACCGCCCTGCGGGTGCGCAGGAGCGTGGCCAGGCGGCGGACAAGGGTCGTTTTGCCCGCGCCGGGGCGTCCTTCGAGCAGGATTCTCGTCGGCATCGTGTGTGCTCCTTGACAGGCCCGTATGGCAGGTCCCCGGTGTCGGCGCGGCAGGCCCACAGCCGATGCAGTGCCTCTCGCGGTGAAGACCGGACCGTCACTGCGCGCCGGCGGCTCGGTCAGCTCACCTGCTCAGCCCGAGTCTCCACAGACCACGGCCGTGTGTCGCGGCGACCAGCGCGTCAGCCGAGGAAGGAGGGTGATGTCGGTCGTGACCGAGCTGGGCAGGCCGTGGTTGAGCCGGGACAGATGCGCGGGCTTGGCGGGCGGGCGTCGCCGTTCCGGAACGGGATGGATGACGGACTTCGCTCGTCGAGCCGCCCGGGAGCGGTGAGTTTCCGCGACAGGGCGGCTCGGCCGTTGTGCCTGCGGTGTTCGGTGAATGTGACCGTGGTGGTGATGGGGATATTTGAATCTCCCCAACCCCTGCTCGGGGGTGGCCCCAGACCCGCTCAGTGGATCTCCCCACCCACAGGGTGCCTGACCTGCGGACGGACGCCACAAGGGAGGGGCCGCCCGATAGCCAGCCAGGTCATCGATGGCCCGCCGCTTGAGCCGGGATCCCCGTTCGTTCCGAGCTTTGACCAGACGAGGCGGTCCGGTCCGCGGAAGTGTTCGCCTCAGTGGGGGTCCGGGTGTCTACTCACCCATAGCGCTGCGGCAATGGATTCTGCCGGTCCGCCAATTGGTTGCCAAGAACTGTCTCCGTCGCGTAGGCGCCAAACGCCACTTCGGTCTGGACTCAGGCCAAACACGCTTTCATAGGTGACGGAAAAATCGGCACCAGGACCGCCGAGGTAGCCCCATCCGGCAGGTTGATCAGGATTGTCCGCCGGATCAATATACCGATATCCATAAACGTCTCCTGTATCCGGGTTCGTGGCCACGAGCCCCCAATCTCCGCCATAGAGTTGGCCTGCCGGGCCACCGACCTTGGTCCACGAGGTGTCATGACCGTCGTAGCGGTAGACACCACTTTTGTCTGGACTCAGGCCGTACACCGAATCTGCGGTGACTGCGAAGCAGGCGCCGGGACCTCCGATGTGTCGCCAGATGTCGGGTTCATTGCAGTACATGTACAGGTTTCCGGTATCCGGGTTCGTGGCCACAAGCCCCCAAGGCCCGCCGTAGAGTTGGCCTGCCGGGCCACCGACCTTGGTCCACGAGGTGTCATGACCGTCGTAGCGGTAGACACCACTTTTGTCTGGACTCAGGCCGTACACCGCGTCTTTGGTGACTGTGAAGGAGGCGCCGGGACCTCCGATGTGTCGCCAGATGTCGGGTTCATTGCAGTACATGTACAGGTTTCCGGTATCCGGGTTGGTGGCTACCAACCCCAAATCCCCGCCGTAGAGTCGACCTGCCGGGCCGCCGACCTTCATCCAGCCCTCGTCGTGGTAGTGATAAACTCCGCTCTTGTCCGGGCTCAGGGCATACACGCTATATTCTGTAAGGGTCATCTCCTGACCTCCGTTAAGGATTTCTAATTCCTCTGGTGGTAAGGGAGCCTGAATGCAGTGAAATTGGTGCTTCGCCCCACGAAGGGCAACACTGGGAGCCGGTCACTGCTGGCCAACGACTTGGTCAGGTCTCGACGTTCATTCTCGCACCCAGAGGCCGTCCCCGCACGTTGAGCAGACATTGGCGCCCGCGCCCAGTTGGACATCCGGCCCACCGGGCACAGCCCCCGCCGCGGCCTGGTCACCGAGTCCTCCCGCGCTCGCAACCCCGACGCCGTGGCGGAGAAGCAGGTCGGCTGGGCGCCCGGCTCCAAGGTGATGCGCCGCTACCGCGAGGAAGACAACGGGTTCAAGGAGAACGCCCTTCACGGGTGCTGCAGTTCGGCGCCAGACGCAGACCGAGGAGCCGAGCGAGGCCCTAGAACGGGCTACAGCCGACGTCGCAGCCGCCAGGCTCGATGTGCCCACGGGGCAGCCGCTCGTCACCAATGCCGACGACCTCCACCGGCGGGACCGAGCATCGGCAACAGCAGGCGCCGTAATCAGAAACAGGTTCTCGCCGAGCTTCCCCACTCCGTTGAGAACCGGACCGAGTGGGGCGAAGAGCATCCCTGGTCGTTTTCAAGAATCCCCGTCAGGTGGTGTCTAGTAGATGCTTAGCTTGTCTTTTAACCTCTGAGGCTGTCGCGCTCGATGATGCTCTCGGGTCGTCTGGTCGTTTTCCCGAGGTCGTAGTGGGTCGTGGGGCGGCGGTTCTTCGAACCAAGTGGCCTTCCTGATCCGGGTGTTGAGGGTTTCGGTGCACGGGCCGGACAGTGCGGTTGCGGGCGGAGGTTCCGAAACCCTCGGCGGACCCGGGCGGGAGTGAGCCGTGCGGGCTCGGCCGGCCTCTCCCAGGGGCGGCGGAGGTCCGCGGCAGCTTCGCGGGTGAGCCGGAGCTGGGTGTGGGCGGCGATGATCAGCCACGTCCAGCGGTCTCCGGCCTCGGGGGTGCGGAGTTTCGGGCGGGTCCAGCCGAGGGTCTGCTTCATCAGCCGGAAGGTGTGCTCGATGTCGAACCTGCGCAGGAACGACTGCCAGCGGACGTCGACGTCCTCGCCACTCGGACCGGTGGCGGAGGACCACAGCCAGAGGGGCAGTGGGTCGCCGCCGCCGGGCAGGCGGTCGACCTGGAGGCAGATCAGAGTGCCCTCGGTGATGGGGAGTTCGCCGGTGTGGTCGATCCACGCGGAGCGGGTGGTCAGGCGGGGGTGGATTCGGTCCCAGGCCATCGCCCTGGCGGTGCCGTACCTGTCGGTGACCTGCACTGTCGCCGCGTCCGGCTCGCTCCAGGTCTCCGGCTTGGCGAAGCGGAACTCCTTGCCGTGCTTGGGCGGGTGGCCGCCGCAGGGGTTGGCCAGGTAGAACTCCTTGCGGGAGGGCGCAGGACGGCGCATGACCCGGTCCGTGCGCATCCGGCTGAGGACCTCGACCGGCAGTCCGCGCAGGAGGTGGGCCATGCGCGGGGCGTCGTAGCCAGCGTCGAAGACGACCAGGATGTCGCGGTCGCCGACGTGCCAGCGGCCCATCTCGATCAGATCCACGACCACCCGGCGGACCTGGGCGGCGGTGACCTCGGCGACGTCGTCGTCCGGCCCGAGACGGACGGCGTCCAGGAGCTGCACCCAGGACGTCCGGCCCGATTCCAGGGCGGCGACGAACGAGTACGGCCAGCCGGGTATGAACTGGTCCGAGGACCGTCCGCTACGGCCGTAGACGTGGCAGAACAGACGCTCTGCGCTGGTCGGGGCGTCGGGGCGTCGGGGCGTCGGGGCGTCGGGGCGTCGGGGCGTCGGGGCGTCGGGGCGGAGCCAGTTGCTGATGTCAACGGCGAGGACCAGACGCCCGTCGGCGGCCTGCGGCATGGGCAGGCCGGCCAGTACCCGCCGCAGCCGGGGAACGTCCACGTTCCCGCTGTTCAGGGCGTCGTACATGGCACCGTGCCCGCGTCGGTGCTCGGCAACCAGCGTCAGGTCCACCGGCGCCGTCACCGGCCCGTCCGCACACAGCAACGCGTCCACCAACTCGAACAGTTCGTCCCCGCGTGCGGTCGGGCAGTCGAATAAGTCGTCCCGGAAGCGTGACGCTTTCGCGAACGCGTCCCCGGGACCGGTGTCAGGCAGCAGACTCACCCTCACGGCCTTCGTCTTGATCGGTGCACCTTGGTCGGAGCACATGATCAGACGAAGGCCGTGTTCACGTCCCGGGAATCCCCATACGGGCGAGCACGTTCGGGACATTGTTCGAGGCCAGAGCCCACCTCAGCCGACGCAACGTCACGCCTTCAAGGCTACGAGCCGGTACAGCGGATCAGGTCGGGCCGTGTCCTGTTTTGGAAGCTCAGCGAGCCGTCTGCATACGTCGTTCACCTGGCCCGCGGTCGCGCGCGAGCACCAGGGGATGTGGCCCGCCTCGATCACCTCCCGCCACCTGCGCGGGCTGCGGCCCTGCCCCGTTCCGGGGAACACGGTCTGCCCGGCAAGGCCCAGCCCCCGCTCTCCCGCCCAACCAAGCACCCGGGCGAAACCGTCGGGCACTCGGGGCGCATACTGACGCCGCAACTCCGCCGTGACTTGGGCGATGTCACTGTCCTCGACGAAGTACGCGTCATCCTTGTCGACGGTAGTGATCAGAACCCCGCCCGGCCGCAATACCCTGGCCGCCTCCGCCAGCACCGATCCGGGGTCCGGCAGCAGATGCAGCAACCACACGATCACGACGACGTCTACCCCGTCCGACGCGAAGGGTAGCCGCATGGCGTCGCCGCGCACGACACCTCCCGGCACCCGCCGCCCGGCAAGGCCCAGCATGCCGGGCGAACGGTCGACACCCACCACCACCCGCTCCGAACGCAGCAGTCTTCTGGTCACGATGCCCGTGCCGCACGCGATGTCCAGGATCGAGCAAGGCCCTTGCGGCAGCAGCAGTTCCACCGCGTCTGCCGCGGCCAGGGCTCTCGGCTCACCGCCACGGGACGCGTCGTAGTCTCGGGCCTCGTCGTCGTAGTCAATCACCCGTCCATCCTGTCCGAGCGTCTTCCGCGTGGCGCACCTTCTACAGGCATCCTCAGAGCATCGTTCGAGGCCAGACCTTAAAGAACAAGCTTAGTGCCTGTTCCTGATCCCTCCCGAAGTCGTGTCGTTAGCCGTAGCCTCGTGGGGTGGCCGGAATCGGCGGGTCCACGCTGCTGCCACTCGCATGCCGGTGTGACCGTCGGCATCAGCCGCCCCTGGCATGCAGGGTGGTGATCGCCATGCCCAATACTGTCGGGAGTGTTGGCGAGACCCGTTACCAGCAGATCGATCGTCGCCGAAGCCCGCCAGCTGGTTCTGCAGCAGTCGCGATGCCAATTCGCCATTGGGGACCTGGCCTTGGAGATCGAGCCGCTTCGCGGCCGTGGCGGTGCGCATCCGGACCCGGGTGAGGAACTGTTCACCGTTGACGAGTCACTCGGGCTGTTTGCTGAGGACATCGGGATTCCTGTGTCGACGGTCAAGAGTACCGGTGGGTGTCGGCCCGGTGCCCGAGCAAGTACCGGCAGGACGGCGTACCGCACGGAGTGCACCGGATCCTGGCTGACATACCCGACGAGCCCGACCGGTGGGAGCGCATCCTGCGCCCGCCGTTCCACCAACGTTCGGGGACCAACCGGTGGACGCTGGACGAGGCCAAGCGGGTCCTCGGCCGACAGGTCGACCGACCGCAGACACCGCAGGAGAAGATCCAGGCGATTCACATCCTGGCCCGTTTTGAGACGGTCGCGGCCGCCGTGGCGACCGACTTCCTGCGCCGCCCAGAGGTCGCCCAACGGGCCATGGCTGACGACACCGCCCGGCACCTGGTCAACCAGGCCCAGGTCGACCGCTCCCGCCAGGCCGGGGAGGACTGCCGCCGCGAGTCGGTCTCCCCGGTCGCACCGGTGGTCAAGCGGATCGAGCACGCGATCGAGTTCCTGGACCTGGTCGGCGCCTGCCAGCGCTTCGTCACGGCCGCTGGCCGGGTGGTGCCGCAGTTGCGCGACCGCCAGCTGTCCGGCGACGAACAGTCCGTCGTGCACAAGAACGTCGGCCGCGTTAGAGCGACGTGCGAATGGGTGGAGACCGCCGTCGATACCGGAGAAGTCGACCTAGGGGGTGCCGGCCGGCCCGATCCAAACGACACCCCCTAGACGAGGAGCTGACCCGCCTGCTGCGGGGCGAGGAGCCGTGCGCAGAGGGCCGCTGAAGCCGGCGGTCTCGGCCGACCGGGTGCGGGCCGCGCTGATGGAGGCCCGCCCGGCCGGGCTGAGGTTCCCTCACTTGGTCGCGGCGACGGAACTGTCGCCGTGGCAGGCCCGCCGGGGCCTCGGCCTGCTGCGGGACATCGCGGTCGAGGAACATCTGACCGCCGATCATCTGGACGCTGGCCGACGGGTACCGCTTCGCCGGGGATCCGGTCGAGCTGGAAGCCCACGAACAGGCGATCTTCCTGCGGAAGCTGAACGAGTTCGCCCGGCTGATCACTGGCACCGTCGGCCCGCACGCGAGATGGATCCGGACGATGAGTGGGTGCAGCTGGTCCTGGCCCAGCTCAACGGCATCAAGGCGGCGCTGGACATGCTGGTGAAGTTCCGCCGCACCCCTGGACCCCGCCCACGCGTGGCAACCTCACGCGCGAACAAGGTTTCGTCGTGGTCCAGAGCCGTGCGCGCCTGAGGTCACCCCGCACGCGATCTCACGCTTGCCGCCGTCGAGGGCTCCGCCCGCGAGGGGCGCCCCATCGGCTGGGCAGCGTGCCTCACCCCATTCGGCGGCGACGCCCGCGTGTAGGCGAATGCCCGTCCCGTGGACGCTCCGCGCCCAGGTGCCGAGAAGTCCCACGACGCGCCGTGACCAGCATGCCGGTCGACTGAAGGCGCACTCCTGCCGAACCCTGATACCGGCGCAGCACAGCAGGGAGCGCGGCCCGGGCCCGACGATCCGCCTCCGGTCCTTGGCTCGCCAGGTGCAGTCGGATCGGACACCAGTCGGCCAGGAAGGCCGCGGCATCCTCCACTTCCTCGCCCCAGGTCTGCACGACGCTCACAGGCCGGGCGTTCACCTCAGTGAATCCCGCCCCCTCCAGGACTTTATGGACACGATCCGGTGAGGACAGTGACATACCGATGTTTTCTGCCGAGCTGACTTCCTCATCTGGACGGGCCCGCCCGCCTGCGGCATCCAGCGCCTCTCCCAGCTCGCTGTCGTCCAAGGGCCCCGGTGTCAGGAACACAACCCGTCCCCCGGGCCGTGATGAGCGCGCGACGTTGGTGAAAGCCTTGCCGGGATCGGCAAAGAACATAACCCCCAGCCGGCTGATGGCCACGTCATAACCGGCCTCGGGCAGGGCATGGACCTGCGCGTCGCCCACCACGAACTTCACATGAGTCAGATGCGGCTGCGCCGCTCCCGCGCGGGCCAGGTCCACCAACCGCCGGTTGATGTCGATGCCTGTCACCTCACCGTGTGCTGCCCGTTCAGCCGCCGCACGTGTCAACTGCCCGGCACCGCAGCCGATATCAAGCACCCGATCCTTCTCCTTGATATCAGCCGCATCAAGGATGAGCGGGTTGAAGACACCCATCACGGCGTCGTAGCGCGCGGCGTACCGGGCCCAGTGCTCCCCCGTCCGCACCAGCCCAATCCGTGACCATGCTCCCTGCCAGTGGCGATGTCTCATACGCCTTGCCTGTCGTCATGGCAGTGAGCGTTCCCGTGATCTTGGTGCTCTGTCAGGGTTCAGGCATAATTCGGCTGTTTGATCCAGCGATTTCTTGTTCATCTGTTCAGCTCACACTCGTCCGGGGCTCGCCGTATGCGCTGAGTGCCTCGGGGACCGGCTGGTAGAACGTCGTGCCGCCGGTGGTGCAGTCGCTGCTGCCGCCGGAGGTGATGCCGAGAGCCTTCGTCCCGTCGTAGAGGGGGCCGCCGGAGTCGCCGGGCTCGGCGCAGACGGTGGTCTGGATCATGCCGCTGACCGTGCCGCTGCCTGGTAGCGGACGCTGACGTTGAGTGCGGTCACGGTGCCGCCGTGGGTTCCGGAGGTGGAGCCGGTGCGCTTGGCGTTCTCGCCGGCGTAGGCGTTCGCCGCGGTGCAGCCGCCGGGGTGGCTGAGGGCGGTGTTGTCGTAGCGGATCAGCGCGTAGTCGTTGCCGGGGAAGTCGTAGCCGATGGTCGGGCCGATGAGGGTGGTGTGGGCCTGGTTGGTGTACCAGGTCTTGGCGACCTTGCCGCAGTGACCTGCGGTGAGGAAGTAGTGGGTGCTGCCGCTGGCCACGTTGAACCCCAGCGAACAGCGGTACTGGCCACCGTGGATGGCGTCGCCGGCGCTCAGCAGTGGCCGGAAGACTCCGTCGGCGTGCCGGACCTGTACGGCACCGGGGTCACCGCCGGCGGCCTTCTCGATGCGGGCGATCGCGGCCTTGGTGACCGTACTGTCGGCCGTGACGACGACGTGCCTGGACGCCTGGTCGACGGCAGACGGCACCGGCCCGGGCGATGTTGTCCGAAACGCGGGCCAGTTGCGCCGCGCCGCGAACCGGGGTGCCCGCGGCAGCGGCGCTCGGCGCTCCCGACCAGAATGGCGTGTTCCTGACATATGTCGACCGGTGAGGATGCCGCCGAAGGGCTCCGCGCACAAGGGACTCACGGCAACGGAAATCCGGCACCCGGTTCGGGCCGCCCGCGCTGCCCCCGCCTCGCATGCCGCCTCCAGTCGGTCGCCCGGTAGTCGGGTGTGGACGGGTAGGGGTGCTGGTAACGAAGAACCGGTCGGCTGCGCTGCAAGTGGTGGGGTGTGTCGTCATGTCGAGAGGCGGGATGGCGAACGGGCCTATTTTTGACAAATATTACGTTTGTTGACTTATAAAGTCGCTGTAAACATCTGGGGTTGAGGGTGGGCGGGGGAGTACGGTTCCGGCGCTCGGCAGTAGGAGAACAGGTGCGGCCGTAGGGGCGGCCGCGACTTACGCCGAAGAAGCCGGAGACAGTCCATGCGTGTGTATTCCGCGCGGCGCAGACCGCGCCGCGAGGCGGAGAGCGGTGGCCGAAGGGCGCTCGCCGCCGCGGCCGCCGTACTTCTGATAGCGGGGACGGGACCCGTCGCCGCGTTCGGGGCCGGCGACACCGACTCCGGCCGCCATGAGGTGGCGGGCGAGGAGTCCCATGAACTGATGGAGTCCCTGGACGCGTTCAACGAGCCGAGGCTCTCGCCCAGCGGCGAGGTCACTTCGGGCGCCTACGCCGACGCCTGGGAGCACATCAAGAACATGCCTGTCACGTCCGGCAGTTGGTCCGAGGTCACCACCTCGCCGTACGACGAGGACGCGCTGCACTACCGTGACCGGTCGGCCTCCAACTCCGGTGGTGGCGCGGGGCACTCGGCGGGCCGGATCGCCGCCCTGGCCACCGACCCGACGCACCCGGGCGTGGTCTACGCGGGCGCCGCCGGCGGAGGTGTGTTCCGCTCCACCGATGACGGGAAGACCTGGACACCGATCGCCGACCGGCTGCCCGCTATGTCCGTGGGCGCCCTCGCGGTCGCGCCCGACGGCTCGCTGTGGCTGGCCACCGGCGAGGCGACCACCGCCTCCGACAACTACCTGGGCAGCGGCGTCTACCGCCTCGCGAACCCGGTCACCGGCACCTTCAGCGAGAGCGACAAGGTGGGCGGCACGGAACTGGACTCCGCCTCCATCCACACCCTCACCTTCGACAAGGCCGCCGGTTACGTCTTCGCGGCCTCCTCGCACGGCGTCTTCCGGCGCCCGCTGTCGGCCGGGCAGTCCACCGCCTGGACGAAGGTCCTCGCCCCGTGCGCGAGCGTCGGCATCAGCGGCGTGAGCTGCGGGGTGGACAGCCACTACGCAGACATCGCCAACGACATCGCCGTACAGCCCGGCACCGGCGGCACGAAGCTGCTGGCCAACGTGGCCTGGCGCAGCGGCGCCGCCTACAACGGCTTCTACTACTCCGACGACGCGGGCACCACCTGGAAGCGCGCCAACCCGACCGGTGCGATCAACCCCGCCGAGATCGGCAACGCCGCCTTCGCCTACGCGGCCGACGGCAGCAGGCTCTACGTCTCGATGGAGTCCCCCAAACTCCTCAACAAGTCCTCCGGTTCCGGGGTGTACTCCGTCCTCGCCGGCGTGTACGTCAGCCAGAGCGGCAACGCCAGCGGCTCGTTCAAGCAGATCGCGACCTCCTCGTCGCTGTCGGCGTCCGGCTCCGCGATGAAGATCAACGAGATCGGCAGCGGCTACCAGCCCGGCTCCCAGGCCTGGTACGACCAGGTCGTCGCGGTCGACCCGAGCGACCCGAACCACGTCTACCTCGGCCTGGAGGAGATGTTCGAGTCCCGGGACGGCGGCGCCACCTGGAAGACGATCGGCCGTTACTGGAACTTCGGCATGCCGTGCTTCTCGTACGACCCGGCCGCGAACTCCTGCGACGGTGACGTGATGCACTCCGACCAGCACGCCCTCGCCTTCTCCCAGTGGAAGGGCAGCACGCCGGAGGTGTTCGTCGGCAACGACGGCGGCGCCTACGCCCGCCCCACCACACAGACCACCACCGGCTGGCGCAACCTCAACGCATCGGGCACCCTGCGCAACCTCCAGTACTACTCGGTACGCGCGGGCAGGATGACCGACGGCAGCGGCGAGGCCGTCTGGGGCGGCCTGCAGGACAACGGCGTCTCGCTGCTCGCCCCCAAGGGCGCCACCTACCAGGGGCGCCGGCTCAACCCGAACGGCGAGATGGTCTCCCCGTTCGGCGGTGACGGCGGCGACCAACTGGTCAACCCCGCCAACGGCTGCCAGACGGTCGGCGAGTACGTCGACCTGGCGCTGCAGATCACGAACAACTGCGGCTACACCGCCAGTGACGACGGCTCCGAGGACGTCATCACCGACATCGCACCCGGCGACCCGGGGGCCCGCTTCATCGCCCCGTTCAGCGCGGACGAGACCGACCCGAACGGCCTGTGGGTCGCAGGCGGCCAGTACGTCTGGGGTAACACCACGACCTGGAAGAGCACCTCCGGCGCCGACTGGACCAAGCTGTACGACCTGGGCGCCGGCCACTCCGCCTCGGCGGTCGCCAGCCGGGGCCACGTGACGTGGGCGGCCTGGTGCGGCCCCTGCTCGAAGGTCGACGGCACCTTCGGGCGGGGCATCGCCACCAACTACGGCGGCACCTGGCACCAGGTGAACCTGCCCGCCGCCTTCCCCAACCGCTACATCTCCGGCCTGACCATCGACCCGTCCGACGCCTCCGGCAAGACGGTCTACGCGGTGATCAACGGCTTCTCGCGGCACTGGAACGAGGGCCCCGGCGCCGGCTACGGCCACGTCTGGAAGACCACCGACGGCGGCACGACCTGGACGGACATCAGCGGCGACCCCGCGGCCAGGGACTCCTTCCCGGACGCCCCCGCCAACGCGGCGCTCGTCACCAAGAACGGCGCCCTCGTGGTCGCCACCGACCTGGGCGTGTTCACCAGCACCTCGGCGGGCCACTGGACGCGCCTGGGCACGAACCTTCCCACCTCCCCGGCGGTCTACCTCTCATCCGGCCCGGACGGCGGCCAGGTGTACGTGGCCACCCACGGCCGCGGCATCTGGAGGACACAGACCCCGTAACGCCCGAGCCCAGGCACGGTGACAGCAGGCACAACGCCGGATGCCCTCAGCCAGGTTCCTGGCCGAGGGCATCCCGCATTCGCAGACCTTGCGTCAGGCCCCTCGACCACTGCCCGCAAAACACGCCACTTGTACGTGGCGGCGTGGACACACGCCGGTGGGCTGCCCGCAGGCGCGGAGAGCATTCCTCGGCGCGGTCACGGGCCTCGATGTCAAAGGGGCCGATCCCGCATGCGCAGGGAGCACGGCTGTACACCGTGTGCCGGATCCGTACACGGGGCCCATTGCCGGCGTACACACTGATGTGCTCAGGCGTGTATGGATGAACGTGCTCAGGAGAGCGGCGTGTCACCGCCGGGGCAAGGTGGCTGCGGTCGACGCTCCGACGGAGTGGCCTCGGGCCGGGAGGGACAAGGAGATGGGACGCATGCTGGTACTGGGGCGCTCGCAGGTCGAGGCCCTGCTCGACGTGGACGCGCTGATCGACGCCCTGGCCTCGGCGATGGCGGACCTCAGTGCGGGCCACGCCTCGGCCCCTGACCGCGTCGCCGCGCTGGTGCCCGAGCGTGAGGGGTTCCTGGCGGCGATGCCGGGCTTCGTGCCCTCGGCCGGGGTGCTCATGAGCAAGCTGGTCTCCCTCTTCCCGCACAATGCCGGGACACGGCTGCCGACCCACCAGGCGCTGATCGTGGTGTTCGATCCGGACACCGGCGAGCCTGCGGCGTTGCTGGACGGTTCGGTCATCACCGCGGCGCGGACCGGCGCCTGCTCGGCGCTTTCGGTGCGGCTGCTGGCGCGCGAGGACGCGACGGTGCTGGCGATCCTGGGCACCGGCGTGCAGGCCCGGTCCCACGCCCGCGCGATCTGCCGGGTCCGCCCGATCCGGCAGATCCGGGTGGCCGGCCCGGACCCGGCCAAAGCGGCCGCCCTGGCAGAGGAGCTGTCGTCCGTGCTGGAGACAGAGGTCTGTGCGGCATCCAGCTATGCCGAGGCGCTCGACGGCGCGGACATCGCCGCCGCGACCACCCATGCCCTCCACCCCGTGATCCGCCGCCCCTGGCTGACACCCGGGGTGCACATCACGTCGGTGGGGTACAACCCGGCCGGTCGCGAGGTCGACGACGCCACGGTCGTCGATGCTCTGGTGTGCGTCGAATCGAGGCAGGCCGCGCTGGCCCCTTTCCCGACGGGCAGCAATGACCTGCTGGTGCCGATCCGCGACGGCCTCATCACGGCCGAGCACGTGCACGCCGAGCTGGGCGAACTCGTCGTCGGCAGCAAAACGGGACGCAGCTCGCCAGAGCAGATCACCCTCTACAAATCGGTCGGCGTCGCAGTGCAGGACGCCGCGGCCGCGGCCCTGGTCGTCGCCGCCGCCCGCGAACAGTCAATCGGCGAGGAGATCACCTTGCGGTGATGCCGATGCCCGGCGTGTGTTGTCGGCGTCATCCGGCCACAGCCGTGCCTCGGTGCGCACCTGAAGGTAGCCGGCCGATCGAGCGCCGGCCTCCTGGGCAGGCGTCCCGCTGCGCCACCCGGCTCCTAGGGGGTGCCGACCGGCCTGATCCGAACGACACCCCCTAGCCCCCGACGTCGCCTGATTCCAGTACCCCCACGGACGCGGGAGGCTGGACATCCAAGGGTTCGTCGAACGCACTGAACGACGTGGTGGTGAGGTTTCCGCCGCCTTCGTAGACGGTCCTCAGCAGGTACGGCTTGCCCTCGGTGGCCACGTAGAAGGTGTACGTCCCTCCCTTGTCTGCTTTGTCCGTGACCTTCAGCGCGACCGCCTTCCGGTCGCCGATGCGGGTGGTCTTCCCCTTCTCTGCCTTGCCGAAAGAGGCGAACGTCCAGGTGCACGCGGCCAGTCCGTCCCCGGGCTGCGCCTGGTCGGCGGGCTCCTTCACCCACTGCTTCAGCCGGAGGCCGTCGATCTTCCTGCCGCTCCAGTTGCCGAGGTACGTTTCGTCCGGGCGGACGTAGTCGGTCCCACCGATCCTGATCTGTTCGAGGCTGCCGTGCTCGGCCCAGGTGGTCTTCGCCCTGCAGCGGTTCTTGAGATCAGTCTCGAGGCGGGTCGTCACCGTGCCGTTGGCCGCGGTGTTGGTCATCTCCACGGTCACGGAACGCAGTGCGCGCATCGTGTCGTTGGCCTCGTGGAGCAGGTCGGCCGCGGACTTTCCCTCACCGCCGTCCCCGGCCGCGCACCCGGTGAGCGCGGCCCCGGTCAGCAGACACACCAGTGCCCTGGTCATACGAATCGTGCGCACGGGCCCCCACTCCGTCTTCCCTTTGCCGATCATGCCCATGATCGGCAGCGGGAGCCTACCAGCCCCGGCCGGGGCGGTAAGGGCACTCGCCGCCGCCAGGACCAAGGGCGGCGTCACCCCGACGATCTGCACGGTCGGGGAACTCCCCGTCGAGCAGCCGCAGCGGACGCGCCGTCAGAGGCAGCCGCTGTGCGAATACGCGAGCCCGCCCGCCATTACCAGCCCGGTGTCCCATGAGACACATCAAAGTCTGTGGAACGACGGCACCGGCCATCCTGTGTCCGCGGCTCAGCAAACTCGCCCCTCGCGGCCTTCGTTGTGATCAGTGCACCTTCCCGTCTCGCGGCTGCGAGGTGCCGGGCCGCACGGTAGATTGGAGATCGGGCGTGGTGTCGGATTTCACCCGGGTGCAGGCGTGTTGGCCGTCCCGACGAGGAGCAGAACATCATGGCCAAATCCGTCCGCCTCGGCATCATCCGGGCTCGGCACGACACCACCGTGCCCGTCATCCCCGATCTCGCCTGCATCGCAATGCTCATGACCGGCGACCACGCCCTGCTGCGGTTCTGGGAAAACACCACCCGGGGACACCTCGACTTCGTCGACTCGTCGATGTTCCCGTGGGTCGACATGACGATGGGGACTGACACCTCCCGGGACGCCCAGGCCCGCGCTGCCGTCGACGCGCTGCGCGCCCGGTTCCCCAACCCCCCGGAGTGGCCCGGACTCAACGGCCTGATCGTCATCACCCACCCGGGACAGCGCACAATGCCAAATCCTCGGGCGGGGCAGCCGGGCCAGCCCGCCACGATCACGCAGAGCTTCGACGGCGGTACGACCGGTGTCGACGGGTTGCCGGTGGCCGTGCTTCCGGTGATGTCGAGCGACCTCACCTTCATGTGCCACGAGGTCGGCCACGTCCTCGGCCTGGACCACACCTTCGGGCTCGACAACAACGGCACCGACTGGGATCCGACCGACGCCACCATCGTCGTAGGCCAGGAGTACGGCTCCCCCTACGACCTCATGTCATCGGCCACCTTCGCCGGCCGCTTCCTCGGCACGGGGCCGTTCTACTCCGGCCAGCCGACCTTCACCGGGCCGACGGTCACCAACTGGCCGTACGCCGGCGCCTCCTCCATGGGCCCGCACCTCTCGCGCGCGAACCTGCACCTGTTCATGCCGGACGCGCTGGCCGGACGGGTGGTCGAGGCGCCCTTCCCGCAGCCGGGCGCACCCGTCACCGCACGGATCGTGCCGGCGTCCGCGTCGAACGGCAGGTGCCTGCTCGTGCTGCACCCGCCCGGAGAGCCGGCCAACGGGGTGGGCCGGGTCTACGTCGAGTACCGCGTCCCGGCGGGCTGGGACGCCGGCATGGACCCCCAGGGGCCGAGCCTTTCGCGGGAAGGGGTGGTCGTCCACTCGATCGTCGACATCACCAACAAGGGCCCTCGCGCGTGGTACCGGGGATCGATACCGACGGCGTCGCCGGACACCGATGTCGCCGTCGCGACGACACCGCTCGTGGTGCGTACCGCAGCCGTCGATCCCGAGCGGCAATGGGTGGACCTGTCGGTCACGGCGGGCGCGGCGAAGGCGGCCGAGATCGTCCGGGGACTGCAGACCGACGACGTGGTCGGCGCCGTCGGTGAAGTGCAGCAGACCATGACGCCCTGTGGCGACCCCGTCCGCAGGGGGACCTTCGCCACCTCGACGACCGCCCGCTTCGGCGTGCGCAGCACCGGCTTCGGCGGCAGCGGCGAGCCTGTCGACCCGCAGCCCACCATCGCCTGGACCGTCGGCGGTGTGCCCCTGGGCGCGCCGAGCGGCAACGTCAGTGTTCCCGTGGACGGGACATCATTCACGCTCGACTACACGATCGATCCGGTCATGTCCGAGCTCACACTCACCTCCCGGGGCGGGGAACGCTACGAGACGCCCGCGGCGGTGACGGTCAGCGGGGACGGGACGACGGCGTCCGCCACCGCCGTGTTCACTGCGCAGGGGTGGTTCGAGGGAATCCACCCCGACGACGTGCAGAAGTTCGGTGACTGCCTGCGCCGCATCACGGAGCGGTACCGGCGGATGCCTGCGCCGTTCCGCAGGCCGACGCCCGAGCCGTCCTGGAGTGACCTGGCGACGCGTCGGCTGGCTGAACAGGCCTGGCTCAGACAGGCGTTCCGGTTGATCGCCCAGCCACCGGACCTCGACGCCGCCGGCCGCGGCGAGCTGAGCCGGCTCCTCCAGGTGCAGGCGCCGCCCACCGCGTTCATCGACGCGCTGGGGGCGGCGGCGGTCGACTACAGCGTGCCGGAGGCGGACCTCACCGACTGGCTCCGGAACCCGGAGTTCACTCCCTACCCGGCGCTCGCCCAGTCGCTGCTGCTGAGGCTGGACAGCACGCGGTTGAAGCGTCCGGTGTTCCTGGACGTCATCGCGTTCAACTACGAGAACTCGCCGGGGAAACCGACGCCGCGTCTCCTGGAGGACGTGGACACGGGCGTCCTGGAGGCGGCCGTGGTGGAGGGCTGGAACGTCCGGTATGGGGAGGCGGCGTCGGAGTTCGGGGAGTTGTTGGCGTGATGGTGCTGCTGATGCACAGGAGGTCGGACGGGCCGACTTGCCGTGTCGGGCGGTGAGGGCCCCGTGCACGATCCGGGCCAGGGTTACGCCGATCGTTGATCACGTAACTGGCCGAGGCGAGTTGCATCAGACCGCATACGAGATGCTGTTAGTACCGCCCGGGGACGGCTCGCTGTCGCGCCCTGAGCGGGGCCTGCTGACGTCGGCGTTGGAATGGCCCGGTGAGTTGCGCGGCGCCTCCTGGGAACAGCCAACTCATCTTGTACGACATTGGACAGCTGTCGTCCGCCGGCAGGAACACCCCTTGGCGTTCCGCCGTACGCGGCGGGCGACGTCGTCGAGATGCCCCGTCGTGAGACGAACTCGCCGACGGCACAGGGGAGTTTCATTGCTGCCCCTGGTTCAGGGCCGAATAGCCCATGCCGCCTAGGGTTCGTGGCGCGGCCACACGGGTGGTTCTGCGGGGAGCGCCCGGACCCGAGTTCGGCCTCGTGATGCCTTGATTTACAAGGGACTTGGGGCCGCCGTCGGGCCGACGCCCGTGCTCGTTGATCGGACGATCCGGCGTGCCGACGAGTAGATCTCGGGCATTTACGCATTAACCTCTCGTCACCTTATGACGTGGCGGATCGCGTACGCGTCCGCTTCAACTCTCGGAGAAGACATGCGCAAGCCTCGCAAGACCGCTGTCGTGGCCATCCTTCTCGGCACCATCGGCTTCCTCGGCACCGGCACCGCCTACGCCCACGGGCAGGGACACGGGCACGGGCACGGGCACGGACACGGACACGCCCACGCACGCGGGCACGAAGGTCGAGAGAGCAGCGAGACTGTCCTCATCAACCAGAGCACCTCCTGCACGACGGCCGAAGAGAACGTCGACGTACAGGGCGAGTCCGGATTCGAGAACGGCCGAGAGGGCAATCAGTTCAACGGCAAGGGCTCACCTGGCTCGCAGACCACCAACGTCGGCTCAAGCCTGGGGTGCAACAACACGCTCGTCCTCGGCAAGTAGCCCACACAGTCCCGGCGCCGAGCCGCACGCTCGGCGTCGGTGCCCCGGTGGTCGAGGCAGCTGGTGGCGAGCCGGGCATGGCGCCGAGAGCGCCAGAACGGTGGTGGCTATATGCGCGCACGATCACACTGGCGCAGCCGCGGAGGCCACCCTCACGGGTGGCCTCCGTGCCGTTCGCATCAGGTGCATCGGTTGGTGTGCCTGACGTCGAGGACGAAGCGCTCCGGGGAGTGGAGCTTGTAGGTGTGGTAGACGGGCTTGGTGTGGAAGGCGGTCCCGAAGCTGACCACGCCCTCGAAGTCACTGGTCAGGGCGAGGCCCTCGAGCTGGGGGAGATGGATCTTCACCAGCCGGGGTCCTCGATAGACCGACTGTCCGGCCGCATTGTGTGCGGCGGCCGGAGAGAGCTTGATCTGAAGAAAATGCTTGCCGGGCAACGGGACCCGCTTGGCGGAGGGGTCGTAACGCAGTTCCTTGACCGGCTGCACGGTGACCGAGGGCATGCTGCCCCGTACATCGATGACGAGCCGATCGAAGGTGCAGTGCCCGCCCCATCGGGCGTTGACGACGAGTGCGGTGGCTGGGGCCTTGCTGGATGCCCCGGTCTGCCTGGCGGCCACCGCGGGAATCGCGGCACCGACGGCAGTGATGAGAACAAGCCCCGCAGCGACGGCCGTGCGGCGCAAATGGTGGTGCATGTGGTCCCCCGATCTTTCCTGGACGGGGACAGTGCTTTCACCATGAGAGACATCCGACCGAGCCGTACGGTTGCATCGCTTTTTCTGGGCGTGGTCAGCGATTGTGGTTGAGCCGGTCGCCCGGAATCACGTCGCGAACATGGTCGAGGTCTTCTGCCGTCCGGCCACGGGCCAGAAGCGCGAGCGATCCGCCACACGATGTGCCGCGTCTTCTTGTCGGCGTCTGCTGCTGCCAGAGAGACCGATGGCATGATCACGGGATGATCAGCGAACATGTTCAGCCCAGTTCCGGGAAGTATGTCCTGTTTGATGTCGACGGCACGTTGATCGACGCGGTGGACAACCAGCGTCAGGTCTGGAAGACGTGGGCGGGTCGATACGGGCTGGATCCTGACGTGGTTTACGAGCTGGCGCTGCGGACGCGGCCGATGGAGACCTTCGCGGCGGTCGCCCCGGACCGGGACCCACAGGAGTGCCTGGCTGTGTTGCATGAACTGGAGGACGAGGACGTTCGGTCAGGTGTCTACGACGCTTTCGATGGTGCGTCCCAGCTGCTGTCCACCCTGCCTTCGGGGTGCTGGGGGCTGGTGACGTCCAACTATGAGCATCGGGTGCGTGGACGGTTCGCCCGGACCGGCCTGTCGGTTCCCGGCGTGCTCGTGGATGCCGCCGCCGTCGACGAAGGCAAGCCATCGCCGGTCCCCTATTTGCTGGCCGCTGAGCGACTTGGTGCCAAGCCGGAGGACTGCCTGGTCATTGAGGACGCGCCGTCCGGCATTGAGTCCGGGCGGCGGGCCGGGATGACGGTGTGGGGAGTCAACACTCCGGTCGCGGTGGACGGCGTGCACCGCCACTTCGAGAGCCTGCGCGAGGCGCTACCCGACATCCTCGCCTTCGTCGCCAGAGGCTAGGCGCAGGTCGATCCAGGGCACGGTGTCGCCCTCGCGCAGCAGATAACGCTCAAGCTCGACGAAGCCGTGCTGGTGGGCGAAGCGCAGCCCGTCCGGGTTGGAGGCCAGTACGACGGTCTCGATCACCTGGGCGTCCAGTGCGCGGGCCTGGCCCAGGGCGCGCTCGTAGAGTTGGGTGCCGAGGCCGCGGCGGCGGTACTCGGGCAGGACGCGCGCGATGGCCGTGGCGGTGGCGCCGTTGTCCTCGGTGGGCGGGCGCACGGTGGTGCAGCCGATCAAAACGTCGCCGAGGTACGCGACCTCCATGCGGTTGCGGCCGGCGCGGGCCCGGACGTCGTCGAGCGACAGCACGTCGCCGGGGATGATCACATTGTGGACGTACTGCCAGTCGTGGATCGAGGCGTCGTCGTCCACCACTTGGATGCGAAGGTCGGACACCGGCCCAGCAAACAGGTGCCCGCCGTGACCCGTCAAACGAAATTGCTGTGAGAGGAAGTGCAGGTCAGCCAGCCCCGTCAGGAGCGCCCACAGCCCAGCCGATGCGTGGCCGGCCAGGCTCGGCCTTGACAACTTCGACTCGGCCCTGTGTCGGTCGTGTTCGTGAGGCCGCGGGGTAACGGCTTCACGGCGCCGGGTCTGTGCGCCGAAGACCGGGGAGTGCGGCGGGGGTTGCCCAGCCGCGCAGTACGGCATCAATCGTCGACCGAAACGCGGTCTCGGCTGCGGTGCCGTCGAGGCCGCCGGCGAGTTCGAGGGTCACGAGCCCGTGCAGGGCGACCCACAACGAGACGGCGATCTGTGTGGTGTCGCCCGCGAGGATGCGGTCCGCCACGGCGCGGTCGATCGCCGCGACAAGCGGCCGCACCGGGTCGCGGTCACCGACCCGCTGCGACGGGACGAAGGACTGCGCGCCACCGAACAGCACCATGTACAGGTGGCGGTGTTCGCGTCCCCAATGGCGGTACGCCACGGCCAACGCGTACAGATCCTCCAGGGCGGCCTCCGAGCTGGGAACGGCCGTCAGGTCTTGGAACAAGCCGGCGACCGCCTGGTCGCGCACCTCGCGGATCAGTCCGTCCTTGCCCTGGAACAAGGTGTACACCGCCGCCGTCGACGTTCCGGCGGCGGCGGCCAGTGCGCGGACAGTGATCGACTCCTGGGGACGGGTTGCGAACATCTCGGTCGCGCATGCCACGAGCCGTTCTCTGACGGCGGCGTCGTTCGTCCTCGGCCTTCCCATGGGAAGCAGTCTACCTATGCTGATAACATCGTTTCAAAACTGCGTTTCAAAACGACGTTTCAGAATAGCTGGGAGCGATCAACATGCCACCGTCCGTCATACGTTCCTTGCGCTTCACGGGCCGCCTGCTGGCGGCTACCGCCGCGGCGGTGGGGCTCGTCGCCCTCTTCCTGGCATTGATCGTCGCCACCGACGGTGCGGGATCGGGGTTCCCCGCATGGTCCGCGACTGTCGGGGTCGCGGTCATCGCGGCGCTGTGGCGGGGCCGCCGCCGCTCCTGGCGGGGACGGCTGGTCCCCTTCCTGCCGGTGCTCGTCGCAGCGGCCCTGACCCTGTCGGTGTGCGTCCCCACCGTCCCCACGACGCGCCGCTACCCGCCCGCCCTGGCGTTCGTGACCACCGAGCACTGGCGCCTGTCGACCGGCAGCCGGGTCGCGGTCTACCACTACCCGCCCACCGGCAACAACCCCCGGCTTCGCGTGCCACTCGTCTACCTCAACGGCGGGCCGGTGCGCGGAATCTCGGTGCTCGACCACCACTTCCTGCAGCGGCTCGCGGGCCAGGGCTACGACGTGTACGCCTACGAGCAGGCCGGCGGTGGACGCAGCGACCTGCTGCCCATGAACCAGTACTCGATCACCCGGTCCGTCCATGACCTCGGCGCCTTCGTCGGCAAGCTCGGCAAGGGGCGCGTCGACGTGCTGGGATTCTCCTCGGGCGCGGTCGTGCTCACCCGCGCGCTGGCCGACCGGGCCATCGCCGCGCACCTGCGCCGGGCGGTCATCGCCGAGCCAGGCCCGATGGACGGTCCAACCGCCCGGATCGCGGGGCAGAAGGGCCGACCGTCAGCCCGCGGCATCGCACCGGCCATGACCGGACCGCGCTCCACACACAACCCGCGGTACGCGGTCGCGTTCGGCCTCATGCGGCTCGGACTGCTCAGCCCTGGCAACGGGCTGGTAGGGCAGGCTGAGGGTGACAACGCCTTCACCGCCGCCGATCTCGGCAGCGACACCGCGTCCGCCTACTGCGCGCGGGACGCGCACCGCATCCCGATCGAGGACACGGCGCGGAACTTCTCCTTCAGCGCCGCCGCCAGCCTCCGCATCCAGCAAACAATCAAGGACTCCCCGTCCATCGCCCCTCAGCTGAGGCACTCCCGGACACCCGCGATGCTGATGATCGCCGAGTGCTCCTCCCAGGTCCGGCAGTGGGCGACAACCATCCTCGCGGACAACCCCGCCATCCAGCGCACCCAGTACATGCCCAGCGTCGGCCACCACATGTGGAATGGGCTGGGTGACAACGACCGACGAGCAGCAGCCGTCATTACCGCATTCCTCCAAGACAAGCCCGCACCGCTGCCCGACTACCCGACCCGAGCCGATGTCCCGGCCTTCCTCCGTGACCACAAGTAAGCGGGCAGGCCCCTAGGTCGCGTCCGCAAAGTGGCTGACCACGCCATGGTCACGGTCACCCTCGCCTGCCTACGACTCCGGCTGCCCGGCAGTGCGGACACGACCCGGGATGATGTGCCGTGCCGTGTCACTCGCCTCCCGCAGAAAGGCCACGGTGGACGCTCGCTCTGCATCACCGAGCTCCTGGAAGGCCGCGACGCTCTCCTGAGCATTGATGACAGCCTGCTCGAACGCCGTCACCGCCTCGGCCGGGCGCCCGTGGTCTGCCAAGAGGGACCCGTGCGCGATGTCGGACAGGACTTTGCCGTAGACGCGACCCGTCAGCGACATCGGCGGGCGTTGAGCCGGGCGGCCTGGCGGGTCAGGTGGTCGCGTTCGGCGAGGTTGGGTGCCTTGTGGGCCGCTTCGGCGTACAGCCGTGCCGCCGTCGCCGGGTCGCCGTCGCGCTCGTGGAGGTACGCCGCCACCGCGGTGTGGCGGGGCAGGGAGGCGTCCAGCTCCGCGAGTGCGCCCAGGCCGGCGCGCGGTCCGTCCGCCTCGCCGACGGCGACCGCGCGGTTGAGCCGGACGACCGGGCTGTCGGTCAGGCGCACGAGTTCGTCGTACCACTCGACGATCTGCACCCAGTCGGTCTCGGCGGCGGTGGGCGCATCGGCGTGGAGGGCGGCGATGGCGGCCTGGGCCTGGAACTCGCCCAGCCGGTCGCGGGCGAGGGCGGCCTGGAGGATCCCGATGCCCTCGGCGATCGACTCGGTGTCCCACCGGCCGCGGTCCTGCTCGGCGAGGGGCACCAGGCTGCCGTCGGGTGCGGTGCGGGCGGCGCGGCGCGCGTGGTGGAGCAGCATGAGGGCGAGCAGCCCGGCCACCTCGGGGTGGTCGACTGCCGCCGCGAGCTGCCGGGTGAGCCGGATGGCCTCGGCGGCGAGGTCGACATCACCGGAGTAGCCCTCGTTGAAGACCAGGTAGAGGACGCGCAGCACGGTGGCCACGTCGCCGGGCCTGTCGAAACGCACACCGGAGACGGTGCGCTTGGCCCGGCTGATGCGCTGCGCCATGGTCGCCTCGGGCACCAGGTAGGCCCGGGCGATCTGGCGGGTGGTGAGCCCGCCGACAGCACGCAGGGTGAGTGCAACCGCGGACGAGGGCGTCAGCGACGGGTGGGCGCACAGGAAGTAGAGCTGGAGTGTGTCGTCCGCCGCGGCCGCGGGCCCGGGTGCCGGTTCCTGGTCCAGGAGGTCCTCGCGCCGGCGGCGGGCGGTGTTCGCGCGGGCCGCGTCGAGGAAGCGGCGCCAGGCTACGGTGATCAGCCAGCCCTTCGCATCCCGCGGCGGGTCGGTGGGCCAGACGCGAACGGCCTCGAGCAGCGCGTCCTGCACGGCGTCCTCGGCCGCCGCGAAGTCGGCTCCGCGGCGGACGAGTATGGCGAGCACGCTCGGCGTGAGGCTCCTGAGCAGGACCTCGTCCATCGGTGACATCACTCCGTGATGGTGGGCGGCGCGGCCAGGAACGGGCGCACCTCAAGCCACTCGTGGATCGGCTTGCCACCCGCCCCGGGGGCGGCCGACAGCTCCCCGGCCAGCTCGACGGCGCGCTCGTAGCCGTCGACGTCGATGATCATCCAGCCGGCGATGAGGTCCTTGGTCTCGGCGAACGGCCCGTCGGTGACCGGCGGACGCCCCTCACCGTCGTACCGGACCCACGCTCCTTCGGGGGCGAGCGCCTGACCGTCGACGAACTCGCCGGTCTTCTCCAACCGGGCCGCGAAGTCCTGCATGTACTGCACGTGCGCCGAGATCTCCTCCGGCGTCCACTGGTCCATGGGCACGCCGTTCACCGGAGCCGGGGCGCCGCGGTAGTGCTTCAGCAGCAGGTACTTGGCCATCGTGGTTCTCCTCGGTGCTGGTGCGACCCATTGTGGTCGCGTTCACCCCGGGGACGGAGCCGGTCACGGATTCTCGACATCGCCGTCCAACATTTTCCGTCCCACATTTTTCAGGGCCTCTGAGTCGATCACGCCCGCAGGGGCCGGCGGGCTGGGGCCCGCCCCCGCACGTAGCCGCGTGGGACGGCGATGGGCATACTGTCGGCTGATCGCTTGATCGTCGCGGGGTCACCCGTCCCGGGACCGGCTGGGGAGCGGCGGTCTCCGGAAACACGGGGAGTGGGGGATTGTCGTGGGGCTGATGGACCGCATCCGCGGTGAGTTCATCGACATCATCGAGTGGACCGACGACGGCCGGGACACCATCGTGTGGCGCTTTCCGCGCCACGGCAACGAGATCAAGATGGGCGCCCGGCTCGTGGTGCGCGAGTCGCAGGTGGCCGTCTTCGTCAACGAGGGCCGGCTGGCCGACGTCTACCAGCCCGGCACGTACACCCTCACGACCCAGAACATGCCGGTCCTGTCGACACTGAAGGGCTGGAAGCACGGCTTCGAGTCGCCGTTCAAGGCCGAGGTCTACTTCGTCACCACCCGGCAGCTCACCGACTTCAAGTGGGGCACCCAGAACCCGGTGATCCTGCGGGACGCCGACTTCGGCATGGTCCGCGTCCGTGCCTTCGGCACCTTCGCCGCCAAGGTGGTGGACGCCGCCGCGCTGCTGCGCGAACTGGTGGGCACCGACCCGCAGTTCCGCACCGAGGAGGTCGGCGAGCACCTGCGGCAGCTGATCGTCTCCAAGCTGGGCTCCGCGCTGGGCTCGTCCGGCGTGCCGCTGCTGGACCTCGCCGCCCGACAGGACGGCATCGGACAGCAGCTGGCCCAGGCGCTGACCCTGGAGCTGTCCTCCACCGGCATGGCCATCCCCCGGTTCTACATCGAGAACATCAGCGTCCCGCCGGAGATCGAGGCGGCGATCGACACCCGCTCCCGGATGACGATCACCGGCAACCTGGACGACTACGCCAAGCTCCAGGCGGCCGACGCGATTGCGATCGCCGCCGCCAACCCCGGCACCGGCGGCGACGCCCTCGGGCTCGGCGTGGGCATGGCGCTGGGCCAGCGGATCGTGCAGAGCACGTCCGGTGCGGCGGCTCCCTCGGCCCCGGTGACGCAGGCCCCGGCGCAGCCCGCTCCCGCCGGCGCCGACGTCCCGCCGCCGCTGCCCACCGCGCCGCGCTGGTTCCTCGCGGTCGGCGGACAGCAGCAGGGTCCGTACGACGAGAGCGCGCTGGCCGGGCAGGTGGCGGCCGGCAACCTGACCCGTACCACGCTGGTCTGGCGCAGCGGGCAGACCGCCTGGCAGCCCGCGGACCAGGTCCCGGAGCTGGCGCGGCTGCTCGCCGACGTCCCGCCGCCGCTGCCCCCGCAGGGCTGAGATCCGCCACCCGGAATCTTCCGGCAACAGGTCACAAGGAGAAGTGAGTTGACGGATCAGGACGTCGCGTCGGCGCCCGACCGGGCGTTCCAGTGCGAGGCGTGCGGCGGCGTCAGCGAGTACGCGCCGGGGACGTACGCGCTGCGCTGCACGTACTGCAAGCACGAGCAGGACATCACGCCGATACCGCGGCAGGTGGCCGAGCATCCGATCGAGGAGCTGGCCGCGCTGCCCCGCCGGGCATCCGTGCCGGGCCGGGTGAAGGTGTACACGTGCCCCGGCTGCCGTGCGGTGACCGAGAGCGACACGCTCAGCGACAAGTGCCAGTTCTGTGCCACCCCGCTGGTCGCGGACGCCTCCGGCACCGAGCGCGTGGTCCCCGAGGCGGTACTGCCCTTCGGGGTGGGCCGCGAGCAGGCCCGTGACGCGCTGGCGGAGTGGACCAGGTCCCGCTGGTTCGCGCCCAACGAGCTGAAGAGGGTCACCGAGGCGGAGACCTTCCAGGGCAGCTACCTGCCGCACTGGACGTACGACGCGCAGACCACCACCCAGTACACCGGCGAACGCGGCGAGCACTACTGGGTGGAGGAGGAGGACTCCGAGGGCCGCACCCGGCAGGTGCGGCACACCCGCTGGCACCGCACGTCCGGGACGGTCGGCCGGTTCTTCGACGACGTGCTGGTGCCCGGCAGCGGCCAGGTGCCGGTGGAGGAACTGGACAAGCTGGCCCCCTGGCCGCTGGAGGAGACGGTTCCCTACCAGGAGGAGTACCTGGCGGGCTTCCGTACCGTCCGGTACGACGTCGAGCCGGAGGCCGGCCTGGAGTCGGCGAAGGCGCGGATGGCGCCGGTGATCCGTGCCGACTGCAAGCGGGACATCGGCGGCGACGAGCAGCGGGTGCACTCGATGTCCACCTTCTACAGCAGCCTCACCTACAAGCTGGTGCTGCTGCCCGTCTGGTTCCTGACCTACGTCCACGCCGGCAAGGCGTGGCCGGTGATGGTCAACGCCCGTACCGGCGAGGTCATCGGCGAGCGGCCGTACAGCGCGGTGAAGATCACCCTGGCGTCGGTGGGCGGCGCGCTGCTGATCGCCCTGGTGGTGCTGCTCGTGGTGATGCTGCGCAACTGAGGACGCCGCCCCGTCCCCGGCGACCCGTGGCGCTGCCCCGCACATCCGTCCGGACGGCTCCGGCACGGCGGCATCTGCCACTCGGGCAACGGGCGAAGGCGTGGCCTTCACGGGGCAGCCGGGCACGCGAGCAGCCGTCAGTGTTCCTTCGGCCCTGACAGGTCGATGTCGTGGACCGGGAGGTCCGGGGTGGCGGCGACCGTATGCAGCAGTCGTGTGAAGCGGGTGCAGAGGGCCTCGACGGTGGACCGGTCGAACAGTTCGGTCCGGTATTCGACGACACCGTCGAGGCCGTGGCAGGTGCCGTCGGCGTCCCGCCGCTCGAACAGGCCGAAAGTCAGGTCGAACCCGGCGGAACCCCTGCCGACCAGGTCCACCGTGGCGGACACGCCCGGCAGCTCCAGCCTGTCGGGAAGGGACGGTGTGAGCACCAGCATCACCTGGAACAACGCCCGGCCGAACACGGCGTGCCCGCTCGCCGCCCGCCGTGGCGCCTGCGCCTCCACGACCAGGTCGAAGGGCACGTCCTGGTGGGCGAAGGCCGCGAGGTCGGCCCGCGTGACCCGGCCGAGCAGCTCGCGGAAGGTCGGCTCTCCGGAGGTGTCGGTACGCAGTACGAGCGTGTTCACGAAGAAGCCGACGAGACCATCGAGCTCCGCGTCCGCGCGGTCGGACACCGCCGTGCCGATCGGGATGTCCGTACCCGCGCCGAGGCGGGTGAGCAGCGCGGCCAGTGCGGCGTGCGCCACCAGGAAGAGGCTGGCCTGCTCGGCCGCGGCCACCTCCAGGAGCTGCCCGTGTACGTCTGCGGGGACGGTGAAAGCCACCGTGTCGCCGGCGCTGTGCACCGGGCGCCCGGACGGCGCCTGCTCCGTACGGTCGGTGGGTAGCGGGACGCGTTCCGGCAGACCGGCCAAGGTCTTGTTCCAGTAGGCGAGCTGACCGGACCGCAGGGCGCTGGGCTCGTCGTCGGTGCCGAGCAGTTCACGCTGCCACAGGGTGAAGTCGGCGTACTGGATGGGCAACGACGGCCAGCCCGGGGCGTCACCGCTGACGCGGGCCCGGTACGCGGTGCCGAGGTCGTCCAGCAGCCGCCGCAGCGAGGCCCGGTCGCAGGCGATGTGGTGGATCAGCAGGAGCAACGTCTGCGTGTGCGAGGCCTCGGTGGTGAAAAGGACTGCCCGCATGGGCAGTTCGCTCTCCAGGCGGAAGGGGCGGCCGGCCGCGGCGTTCAACGCATCCGGCAGCCGGTCCGGGGCGACGGGTTCGACGGTGAGTGCCGGGCGCGCGGCCGTGACCGGCAGGATGTGCTGGACCGCCTGGCCGTCCCGCTGCTCGATGAGGGTGCGCAGGGTTTCGTGCCGGGCCGTGAGGTCGCCCAGGGCGGCACGGAGCGCCTCCTGGTCCAGCTCGCCCTCCCAGCGCAGCACCAGGGGAACGTTGTAGGTGCTGTCGGGGCCGGCGAGCCTGTGCAGGAACCAGAAGCGCCGTTGGCCGAAGGAGAGCGGGACCGGCTCGGGGCCGCGGTCCTCGGCCAGCGGGAGCGGGAGGACGGGCCGGGGCCCCGGTGCCACGGAGGTGACGCCCGGATGCGTCGTGTCGCCCAGATGAGCGGCGAGCCCCGCGACGGTCGGGTGGGCGAAGACATCCCTGACATCCAGCTCCTCCCGGGCGCCGAGACCGGCTCGGCGCACCATGGTGACCAGCCGTGTCGCGAGCAGGCTGTCACCCCCGAGGTCGAAGAAGTCGTCGTCGGCACCCACCTGCTCCACGGCGAGCAGATCGGCGTACAGCCCGGCCAGTTCGGCCTCCAGTGGCGTGCCCGGGGCTCGTGACGGCGTGTGCGCGCGGGCGCGGGGGGAAGGGAGCGCCGCCCGGTCCAGCTTCCCGTTGGGGGTGACCGGCAGCCTGTCGAGCGGGACGAACAGGGACGGCACCAGATGCGCCGGAAGCCGCTCGCGCAGCCATTCCCGCAGCCGGGCAAGAGCCGGCTCGGGGTGGTCCGCCGCCGTCTCACGGGTGAGGACCACGTAGGCCACCAACTGTGCGGCCGCGTCGGCTCCCTGTTCGCCGGCCGCCTTCGTGCGGGCCGGATCCCGCGGAACGCCGGAGCTCGCCAGCACGGCGCCGCCCGCCACGCCGGGGGCGGCCAGCAGCGCCGCCTCGGTCTCGGCCGGTTCGATCCGGAAGCCACGGATCTTGACCTGGTTGTCCGTCCTGCCGAGGTACTCCAGTGAGCCGTCACGCCGGGCGCGTACGAGGTCGCCCGAGCGGTACAGCCGGGACCCGTCGGGGCCGAAGGGGTCGGCGACGAAACGCTGCGCCGTCAATGCCGAACGGCGCAGATAGCCCCTGGCCACACCGGAACCCGCGACATACAGTTCACCGGCCACCCCGGGGGGCACCGGGCGCAGCCGGTCGTCCAGCACATACAGCCGGGTACCGGCGAGGGCCTTGCCGATCGGGACGGCCCGCGCCGTGCCATGGTCGCGGTCCAGGTCGAGCCGGGTCGAGAGGACCGCGGTCTCGGTGATGCCGTACATGTTGACCAGGGCGGGCGCGGAGCCCTGGTGCCGCTCGTACCAGGAACGCACGACGGCAGGGGAGAGCGCCTCACCGCTGAAGATGACCCAGCGCAGGGCCAAGTCCCGCCCCTGCTCCGGATCTTCGGCGTCGGCCTGCTCCAGCGACCGGAAGGCGGAGGGCGTCTGATTGAGCACCGTCACACGCTCCCGCACCAGCAGGTCGAGAAAGGCGCGGGGGGAGCGGCGCACCTCGCGGGGGACGACCACCAGTCGGCCACCGTGCGCGAGGGCGCCCCACATCTCCCACACGGAGAAGTCGAAGGCACAGGAATGGAACATCGCCCAGGTGTCGTCGGGGCCGAAGCCGAACTCGGCGGCTCCCTCCTGCAGCAGCGCCACCGGACCGCGGTGCGGGACCACCACGCCCTTGGGGCGGCCGGTGGATCCGGAGGTGTAGATGACGTATGCGGCATGGTCGGGCGTCAGCGGCTCCGTGCGGTCCGCGTCGGTCAGGTCGGCGTCGCTCATCGCCGACGCGGCCGCGGCAGCTCCCGTCGGGTCCGTCCCGGACAGAACGCATACCGGCTGGGCGTCGGCGAGGATCCGCTCCGTGTGCTCCGGCGGCCATTCCGTGTCGAGCGGGAGGTAGGCCGCGCCGGTCTTGGACACCGCCAGGATCGCGGTGACCAGATCCTCGGAGCGCGGGAGCAGGACGGCGACGGTGCGTTCGGGTCCTGCGCCGCGCTGGATCAGCGTCCTGGCCAGCCGATTGGCGCGCGCGTTGAGCTCCGCATAGGTGAGCTGCTGGTCGCCGTGGCCGACCGCCGGGGCGTGCGGAGTATGCGCAGCCCAGTGTTCGAACAACTCGGGGAGTGTACGCGGCGAGGGGGGTGCGGGGGTGGCGATGCGCGGTACGAGCAGCCTGCGCTCTTCCGGTGCCAGCAGATCCAGCTCTCCGACAGGGCGCCGGGGGTCGTCGATCAGCTGGTCGAGCAGGCGTACGCAGCGGTCGGCCTCGGCGGCGACCTCCTCGGGCTCGTACCGTCCGGCCTCGGCGTGCGCTTCCACCATCAGGCCGACCCGGCCGCGTGCCGGCCTGATCACGAGGGAGAGGTCCTCCACCGCGCCGGTGTTGAGCTGCCGCAGGGTCATCGGCCGCCCGGCGAAACTGCGGCCGAAGCTGAACGGAACGATGTTCGCGGTCAGCTGGTACGGCGCGTGCGCGGACCCGGTGAAGCCGAGGTCGCGGCGGAGGTCCTCGTACCGATAGCGCTGGTGGTCGACGGCGAGGGTGGTCGCCTCGCCGACGGTCCGGATCAGTTCGGCGGCCGACCGGCGCAGGTCTACCGGTACCCGCAGCAGGAGCACGTTCGACGCCGCGCCGGTCACGGCACCCGCCGTCTTGGGGGTGCGGCCGGCGACCGGGAACCCCACGACGGTCTCCTCGCCCCCGCCGGTACGGGCATGGTCCAGCAGGACGGCGGAGGTGGTCGCCAGCACCGTCCAGGGGACGTCGAGCTCGCGTGCGCGTGCGCGGAGGGCGGCCAGCCGGTCCTCGGGCATCCGGGACGCACCGCGCACCGGTGCCCCGCCCGTCCGGCCGGGTATGTCCCGGTCGGGTGCGGCGGGCCGGGACATACCCGGCCGGACGGCTCCCGGCCAACCGGCCATCTTCGCCGTCCAGAACTCACGGTCGGCCTCGAAACCGGGCGTGGAGCGGTAGGCCCGCTCGGCCTTGAGCAGGGTGTCCAACGGCACCTGGTGGCCGGGCTGCGGGAACTCGCCGCGCTCCAATGCGGCGTAGATCTCGCCGAGCCGTCGGGCGAACAGTGCCAGGCCGAAGCCGTCCACCACCAGGTGGTGGACGAGCAGATACCAGCAGACCCGGTCCTTGGAGAGACGCAGGAACGCGGTCCTGAACACCGGACCGTTCTCCAGGTCGAGGGGGCGGGGGATGTCGGCCCGCATCCAGTCCAGCGCGGCGGCCATCGGTGCGGGTTCCCGCTGGACGTCGACGACCGGTATGTGCCAGGCGGGCAGGGGGCCGGCCCATTGCCTCGGCTCCCCGGAGGCCGTGACGGCGAACCGGGACCTGAACGGCTCGGTCTCCGTCACGGCGAACCGGAAAGCCGCCTCGTACAGCTCCGGATCGAGATCTCCGGCGATCTCGAACACACTCGCCAGCTGGTACCGGACCGGAGGCGCCAGCTGCTGCGCCCACCAGATCCCGTGCTGCATCGTGGTGAGCGGCATCGACGGGTGATCCGCCGGGTGCACATGCTCTGGCTCGTTCCTCACGGAGTGTTCACCGACCCCTTCTGTGGTGCCGTGGCGGCCCACTGTTCGACGAGGACGCGGCCGACGTCGCGGAGCGCGGCGGGGTGTCCCATCTCCATGTGTGTGCAGTCGACCGGCAGGACCTCGAGCGCCCCCTTGATCAGCGGACGCCACAGGCCGAGCGCGGTCTCGGGCGAGTGGTCCCGCGCGGTGAACATGACGGCGTCCCCGCCGAACGGGCGAGGCTTGTGCAGGACGGCGACCCGCGCGTTGTTGGTGAAGGTCCGGGCCAGCGCGGCGATCCGCTGCTCGTCGAACGAGGCCAGCGACCCCTCCTGCGCACGGGCGATCTCCACGAGCCGCGGATACGTCAGCGACTCACCCGCCCACAGGGAGGGGTCGTAGCCGAAATGCTCCAGGAGCATCGCGAGGACGTCCCGGCCGGCGACCGAACCCGGCGCTGCCTCGGCCGAGGCAGCGGCGTCGGCGACGTCCGCGTCCATGGGGTAGGCGTCCAGCATCGCCAGCGTCTCCACCGACTCGCCGCTCTCCTCCAGCAGCACCGCCATCTCGTGGGCGACCACCCCTCCGAAGGACCAGCCGAGGAGGTGGTACGGGCCCGTGGGCTGGACGGACCTCACCTGGTCCAGGTAGTCCGCCGCCATCTCCCGCAGGGACGCCGGCAGAGCTTCGGTGCCGTCCAGGCCCCGGGCCTGCAGCCCGTACACCGGCCGGTCGGCGCCGAGCGGCGAGGTGAGTCCCGCGTAGCACCAGGAGAAGCCCGCCGCCGGGTGCACGCAGAACAGGGGCGCCTTGTCGCCCGACTCCCGCAGCGGCAACAGGACTCCGAAGCCGCTCTCGGACGTCTCCTGGATGCCTTGCGACGTGTTGCTCGCGGTGTCGCCGCCCGTCTCGGGCGAGAGGAAGGAACCGACGCTTCTGGCGGGCTCGGCGGCCGCTTCGGTCAACACTGTGGTGAAGCGTTCCGCGAGCGCGACGACGCACTCGCGGTCCAGCGGGTGGTTCTCGAACGCCACTACGGTGTCGAAGGAGCCGCCCACGCCGGTGATCTGACGGAGCTCGCCGAGACCGATGTGCTGGTCCGGCAGCAGCGCGGCCTGCTCCTGTTGCAGCCGGCCCAGCAGCGCCCCGAACGATTCCGCCGGGTCCAGCCGCACCCGGGTGGGCACCATGTTGGTGAAGGACCCGGCCCTGGTCTCCGCTGCGGCGAGCTCCGCCGGGCGGCCGGAGAAGACCGAGCCGAACACTATGTCGGTGCTGCCGGTCTCCTGCCCCATCAGGATGGCCCACACCGCCTGGAGCAAGGTGTCGGTCGTGACGCCATGCCTGCGCGCCACGTCGGCCGCCGCGGCAGAGGTCTCCACGTCGACCTCGAAGATCATGGTCCTTGGGGCCGGCGGTTCCTCGGAACCCTCCCCGGGCGCCCCTTCGGTGGTGGTGCTCACCCCGTGCAGGGCCGCACGCCAGGCGTCCTGCGCCTTCGTACGGTCCACGGCCTGCGGGCTCTTCGTACGGTTCGCCCCGCGCGCGACCCGGGCCAGCGCTGCGACCGTCTTGTGCTCGAAGACGTCCTGCGGTGTGAGGACGAGACCCACCCGGCGCAGTCGGCTCAGCAGCTGGATCGACATGATGCTGTCCCCGCCGAGGTCGAAGAAGCCGGCGTCCTTCGGTACTTCGGAGAGCCCGAGCACCTCGCCAAACACCCGGGCCACGTGCTCCTCCCGGGCCACGGGGTCCTCACGCGCTCCGTCGGCGGCCGGCGGGTCGGCCTCCAGAGGCCGTACGCCCGTCGGGCGCTTCTCGCGGTCGAGCTTGCCACTGCCCGTACGCGGCAGCACCGAGGCGGCTTTCAGTTCGGCCGGGACCAGATGTGCCGGCAGCCGCTCGGCCGCCCAGTCCCGCAGCGCGTGGCGGCTGGGGATGCGGGCTCCCTCCGCGGGCACCAGGTAGGCCACGAGCCGGGCGTCACCGCTCGCCCCCTTCCGGACACAGGCCATGACCTCGGTGACTGCGGGGTGCCGGGCGATCACCGCCTCCACCTCGCCGAGTTCGATACGGAAGCCGTTGATCTTGACCTGGGCGTCCGCGCGGCCGAGGAAGTCGAGCTGCCCGTCGGGGCGCAGGCGGGCCAGATCACCGGTCCGGTACATCCGCTCGCCGGGCGGGCCGAAGGGGTCGGCGACGAAACGCTCCGCGGTCAGCCCGGGCCGGCGCAGATATCCCCGGGCAAGGCCGTCTCCCGCCAGGTACAACTCGCCCTGACCGTCGGCTGCCACCCGGCGGAGTGCGCTGTCGAGCACGTAGGCGCGTACGTGGCTCAGCGGCCGTCCGATGGGCGGTGCGCCCTCCGGTACCGGGCCGTCGGCCGCCGAGGCGGTGGCATGGACGGTGGCTGCGGTGGCATGGACGGTGGCTTCGGTGGGCCCGTACACGTTCAGCACCCGGGTGCCGGGCATGATCTCCCGGATCCGCGCGGCGAGGGTTGCGGGGAGTGCCTCACCGGTCATCGAGAGCGTCGTGGCCGACACCTCGAGACCGCCGGTCTCGATCAGCTTGGAGAACACCGAAGGGATGGCGCACAGCAGACCGCCCGACCAGCGCGGAGGGTCGCCGTCGAGCAGCGACAGGAGATTGCCGACCAGCTCGACGCTGCCGCCGCCCGCCAGCGCCGGGAAGATCTCGGCCACCGACACGTCGAAGCTGAAGGAGCTCGCCGCCAGCACGTGTGCCAACGACTTGGCGCCGAACTCGGCAGCCGCCCAGTCCACCAGTGCGACCACACCGCGGTGGGGCACCACGACCCCCTTGGGCGTACCGGTGGAGCCCGAGGTGTAGATGACGTACGCGGGATGCGAGGGCAGCAGCGGCTCGGGGCGGTCGGCGTCGGACGGGGCCGTGGGTGACAAGTGCTCCAACTCCCCGGCGATCGCGGGGCAGTCGAGCCGGACGGTCGTGGTCGACCGGCTCACCACATCCGCGACGGACGAGTCGGTGGCGGTGTCGGTCAGCACACAGACGGGTTCCGCGTCCTCGACCATGAAGCGGAGCCGCTCGGCCGGGTAACCGGGGTCGAGCGGCAGGTACGCGGCGCCGGTCTTGAGCACCGCGAGCATCGCCACGAGTGTCCCGGCGCACCGGGGCAGCAGCAGCCCGACGACCGACTCCGGCCCGGCACCCCGGTCGAGCAGGAGCCGGGCCAGCCGGTTGGCACGCTCGTGGAGTTCCGCGTAAGTGAGTTTGTCGTCGGCGCCGATGACGGCGACCGCGTCGGAGTGGCTCCGGGCGGCGCTCTCCAGCAGGTCGGTGAGCGTTCGGCGGGATGCTTCGGAGGCGGTGAGAGTTCGGCGGGCTGTCCCGGAGGCGGTGCCGCTCGTCCAGGAGGGAACGGCCGCCCACTCGTCCGCCGCCGGCAGACCGAAGCTGCCCAGCGGGTACCCCGGACCGGCCACGGCCCGGGACAGCAGACGCCCGAAACGCCTGGCGTGCGCGTCGAGCTCGGCGGCGGAATAGCGATCTGCCGCACCGCTGAGGACGACCCGCAGCCGCCGGTCCACGGGGTCGTCGTCGAGGACGACGCGGATGTCGTGGACCGGGTCGGGCACCAGGTCGCGGACCACCACGGACAGGTCACCGAACCGCACATGGGTCCCGGGGGTGCGGATGTCGGCGATCGGCCCGAACAGCCGGGGCCGATCGTCCGGCGCCCCGGCCTCGCGACACAACTCCCGGTGGCCCAGCCGCTGGTGCCTGACCGCCTCGCGCGACTCCCGGGCGACGTCCTGGACGAGCTCGGCGAAGGTGGCGGTGGACCGTACCGTCAGCCGGAGCGGCACGATGTACTCGCTCGCGTCCGGGACACGCCTGCTCACCCGGCTCGGCCGGCCGTCCATCGGCATGCCGATCACCACGTCCGTGGCGCCGCTCAGCCGGTGGGTGTAGGCCGCCACGGCGGCGCACAGCACCGCCCGTGCCGGCACACCGCCGCAGCGGGCGATGGCACGTACGCGTTCGGTGTCGGTGGTGCCGAGCGTCATCGGCCGGGAGTTCACCGGCGCCCGCAACCAGCCGGCATCCTGGGCGGGAGCGGACGCGAAGGTCACCGGCTCGGGGAGGTCGGCGAGCCGCCGGCGCCAGTGGGCACGGTCGGCTTTCTGCGCGTCAGAACCGGCGTACCCGGCCGCTGCCGAAGCCGGCTGGGCCCGGGTGGCCAGGGCGCCGTCAGCGGCCGAGCGGCCCTCGGCGAGCGCCGTGTACACCTCGGAGACCCGACGGGTGAGCAGCGCACAGCCGAAGCGGTCGACAACGGCGCGGTGGTGTTGGTGGAACCAGTGGTGGAGGTCCGGGCCGAGCCGCAGCAACGCCTGGGTGGACCAGGGCAGCCCGGTCTCCGCGCCGCCTCGCGTGAGCTCCGCTGCCCGCTGGAGCGCCGCGCGTGTCCACGCATCGGCCGCGCCCCGCGGGTCCGCCTCCGTGCTCAGGTCCACCACGGGCAGCGGCAGGCCGTCCGTGATCTCCGGGGCCGGCGGTCCGTCCGGTCCCTCGCCGGCGAAGCGCATCCGCGGTGCTGTGGTCTCGGCCACGACCTGGGCGACCGCCTTGCCCAGCGCGGTGAGGTCCAGGTCGCCGTGGATCTCCACGAGCTGGGCGATGAGGCTGCTGGGGGCGGTGGGCCCCGAACCGGAGTGTCGTACGGCAGGCCAGGCGTCCTGTCCGGCGGCGGACATGCCCGTGGGCGCACCGCGGTGGTCAGCCATGGTCGGTTCCTCCCCGCGCGACGATGTGCTGTGGCGCGTACTGGTAGAAGCCTCTGCCCGACTTGCGTCCCACGTTGCCCTCGGCGACGAGACGGGCCAGCAGGGAGCAGGGCCGGAAGCGGTCCTCGCCGGTATGCCGGCGCAGCACCTCCAGCGAGTCGGCGATGGTGTCGAGACCGATGAGGTCGGCCGTGCGCAACGGCCCCATGGGGTGACCGAAGCAGTCCTGGAAAATGCGGTCCACGGTCTCGGCGTCGGCGGTTCCCTCGCCCAGCACGGCGGCCGCCTCGTTGAGCGTCAGCATCAGCACCCGGTTCGTGACGAAGCCGGGGGCGTCACGCACGACGAGGGCGTGCTTTCCGATGCGGGCGAGGAACGCCTTCGTGCGCTCCACGGTGAGACCGCTGGTCTCCGGCGCGCAGATCACCTCCACGGCGTCCTTGAGCGGCGCCGGGTTCATGAAGTGGGTGCCGATGACCCGGTCGGGGCGGGTGGTGAAGGATCCGAGGCGACCGACCGGGATGCACGAGGTGTTGGACGCGAAGATCGCCTCGGCCCCGCAGATCCGGTCCAGCTCGCTCAGGATCCCCTCCTTGATGTCCTCGTCCTCCCGGGCGCACTCCACCACCAGGAGAGCGACCGCCATGTCGGCGAGCTCGGCGGACCAGGTCACGAGGGACTCGACACGGGAAGCGTGCACGCCCGCCCGCGCCTGCCGGGACCCACGGCGCAGCAGCGCGGCCGCTCTGATCCCGGCGCGGAGCCGAGCCGGCCCCGAGGCCAGGGCCCCGGGATCGTTGTCGACGACGACCACGGGGTGGCCGGCTTCGGCGAAGCACTGCGCCACACCGACCCCCATCGTGCCCGCGCCGACGATGCCCACCAGTGACCCGGCCGGAACGGTCTGCGCGGTCTGTTGAATGTCTGTCTGATCGCCCACTGTGCAGGTCTCCTTCGTCGGCCGAGCCGCGTCAGTCGGTGTGTGCGGGCCGTGCCGTGGCCGGCTCAGCAGGTGTGCTTGCGCCGGTCGTCGTGCGGATGGGCCACAGGCTGGACAGTGGTGCACCCGGGGCGCGGGTGGCCGCACGCAGCATCACGAGAAGTCCTTCGAGGAGAGCCCGGGCACTCGACCGGTCGAACAGCTCGGTGCGGTAGTCCAACGAGACGGACAGCTCGTTGAGCCCCGGCCCTTCGACGACGGACCAGGAGAGGTCCAGCTCGCTGCGGCCGGGCGGCAGCGTGAGCCGTCCCGCGTCCGTGCCGGGCCACCGCACGGGGGCCGCCTCCACCCCGGCCGCCGAGCCGAGCCTCGCCGGCAGCGCCTGGTAGGAGTACGCCACATCGAACAGTGGTGCCCTGCCGGGCTCGTGAGGCAGTCGGGCCGCGCGCACGATGTCGGCGAGCGGCACATCCCCGTGCTGTTCCGCGCCGTTGATGGCGCGCCGCACCCGGCCGGTGAGCTCCTCGAAGGACGGGTCGTCGGCCAGGTCCAGACGCAGCGGCAGACTCCGCGCGAAGGAACCCACCCGAGTGCGGGCCGCCGAGAGGGGAAGCGCCGTGCCGGTCAGCCCGATGAGCGCCTCGTCCGCTTCCGTGTGCCGGGCGAGCAAAGCGGTGAGAGCCGCCAGCACGCTCTCCCTGGTCCCCGAACGGCCCACCGCGTGGGCGAGGTCGTCCGGAATCCGGGACCCAACGGTGGCGGTGACGAGGGTGCCGTGGGCAGGCCGGGCCCGGTCCAGCGGCAGCGCCCCGTCGGCCAGCCCCGCCAGTGTCCGTCTCCAGTAGGCGAGTTGGTCCTCCGTCCGGGGGCCTGTCCAGGGCTCGGTGTGCCCGCCGGACAGCGTGGGAGGCCCGGGCAGCTCGGCCCGGCGTCCGTCCAGGCGGGCGTCGTACAGAGCGAGCAGGTCCCGGAAGCACACCTCCGGCCGGCCACCGTCGTAGGCCTGCTGGTGGGTGGTCACCAGCAGGACGTGCCGGTCCGGGCCCGTCGTCGCGAGGAGCGCGTGGAGCCGGCGACCCGATGCCGGATCGAGTACGAGTGCGGCCTCGGCCTGCGCGATCTCCCTGGCTGTGCACAGGGGCTCGCTCTCGCCGGAGACGTCCGCGGTGGTGAAGAAGCCGTCGCCGAGCAACGAGCCGTGCCCCACGGCTTCGACGGTCCCGGCATGCAACACCTCGTGCCGCTCCGCCAGTTCCTCCAGCGCCGTGCGCAGCGCGGGGAGCCGCACCTCGCCGCGCAGTTCGAGGCAGCTGACGACAGGGGCGGCGACCGGGACCACCGGGGCAGGCGGGGTGTCCGGTCGGTCCGCGGCCGGTCCGGTCGCCGGGGGAGGACCGCCGGGGAGGTCGCTGTAGCACCTGTCCTCGTCGTCCGCGACGGCGTGCAGCAGCTTCACGTACGCCTCGGACATGGCGGAGATCGTGTCGGCGTCGAAGAGCTGTGTCGCGTACTCCATCATGACCACGATCTCGTCCTGGTCCGCCAGCTCGCCGACGACCATCGAGAGGTCGAACTTGGCGGTGCCGGGGGGTAGCCCGGGGAAATGCGGGATGATCTCCGGGTCGTGAGCCGGTCCGGTGACGATCTCGCCGAAGGCGGCGGCCGGTGGCAGCGTCTGGTGCACGTACATCACGTCGAAGAGCGGATGACGGCTGGGATCCCGGTCGCCCGCGACCTCCCGCACGACCTGGTCGAACGGGATCTCCTGGTGGTCGAGGGCGCCGAGCACCACCCCGCGCACCTGGCGCAGCAGCTCGCGGAAGCTCGGGTCACCCGAAAGATCCGAGCGCAGCGCGATGGTGTTGTTGAAGAAGCCGAGCAGGCCCCACAGTTCCGGCCGGCTACGACCGATGGTCGAGGTGCCGACGACGATGTCCCGCTGACCCGACCAGCGTGCGAGCAGCACTGTGAGCGCAGTGAGCAGCACCATGAACAAGGTGGCCGTCTCCTGGGCGCCCACCTCGCGCAGCCGCCGCACCAGTGCGCCCGGGATGCTGAACCCGTGGGTCGCACCCGCGAAGTCCATCCGGCCGGGGCGCGGCCGGTCGGTGGGCAGCTCCAGCGCGGGCGGGTCGCTCAGCCGTTCGCGCCAGTAGCTCAGTTCACCGTCGAGGCGGGAGTCGGCCACCAGCTGGCGCTGCCAACGTGCGTAGTCCGCGTACTGCACCGGCAGCGGTTCGAGCTCGGGGGCACGGTTCTCCAGGCGGGCCGTGTAGAACTCCAGCAGCTCCTGCTTCTGGATCTGCGGAGCCCAGCCGTCGTTCACCGCGTGGTGCATGCACCAGCAGACGATGTGGTCGTCCTCGCCGATCCGCACGACGGTGAGCCGTAGGAGCGGTTCGTCGGCGATGTCGAAGACCCAGCGCATGGCGGAGGTGATGACCGCACCCGCCGCGGTCTCCGGGGCGTCCTCGCCCGAGACATCCAGGTACGTGAAGAAGTCGCCGAGTTCCGGCCGGATCTTCAGCCCGGGTCTGCCGTCGGCCTCGACGAGATTGGACCGCAGCACCTCGTGGCGCCGCGCCAGGTCCTCCCAGGCGAGCCTGAACGTCTCGACGTCCAGGGGGCCGCGGTACCGGGAGGCGCCGGGGAGGTTGTAGAGCGTGGTCGTCGGGTCGAGCTGGTGGTGGAACCACATGCGCTCCTGCCCGTACGACAGCACCGGCTCCCCGCCCGGGACGATCGGCGGCAACTCGGCGTCGCATACCTCGGGGACGACCGGGGCCGTCGGCGCGGCCGCGGCACTGGGCGATTCCGGCGCGGGAGCGTGCGGCGCCCTGTCGTGAATGGCGTCCGCGAGCGCGCTGACGACGGGGTGGTCGTAGATGTCCGCCATCTTGAGCGATACCCCGTGCTGCTCTCGTACCAGGGCGAGGAGCTGGAGAGCGATGACGGAGTTGCCGCCGATGGAGAAGTAGTCCGCGTCGGCCGGGACCTCGTCCGCGTGCAGCAGCTCGACGAGGGTCTCCCGCAGCCAGGCCAGTATGGTCCCGGCTTCTGCGGTCCGTTGCCCGCCGGGTGCGCGGACCGGCTCCTCGGCTGCCGTAGCCGGAGCCGGAGCCGGTAATGGGGCCGGAACCGGAGACGTTGTCGGAGCCGGAGCAGCGGGCCGATGGAGCGCTTCGTCGAAGGACAGCGCCTCGCCCAGCGGCCTGGCCCAGCAGCGAACGCCGGTGAACGGATGTCCCGGCAGTGGAACCAGGACCGCCGACGGGTCGGCCCGCAGCGTCGACCAGTCCAGGCCGACGCCCTCCTCGTACAACCTGCCCAGCAGCTCCAGGACCGCGGCATCGGCGTCGGCGGCACCGGGCCGCAGACGGAACACGCGGGCGTCCGCGCGGTCGTGGAGGTGGGCCGTCAGCCGATCGCCGATCTCGCCGCGCGACGCCAGCTCCACGAACACCACGGGACCGTCGGCGAGCTGCTCGTCCGCCGCCGCGTGCAGCTGCTCCACCCGCAGCGGATTTCCCGCCACCGCGGGGTCCTGCCCGCTGTGTGCTCGCCGCAGAGCGGCGGTGTCCTCGGCGCTGAGATCGCCCCGCAGGTACCGGGCGGTGTAGCGGGAGATCCCCGAACTCATCAGCCCGTCCGGCGAGATGCCGGCCTGGACCAGCCGCTGGTACGTCGCGAGCTGTCCGCCGATCATCGCCGCACAGTCGGCCGGTACGGGCAACTCGTCCGGCAACGTGCCCGGCAGCTGATCGCGTGGCTCGTCGGGTGCGGCGTCCGCGGAGAGCAGGAAGACCACCCGAGGTGCGGCCACGGCGTCGGTGGCAGCCGTCCCGGGCGGCTCGGGCGACTCGTGCCGACGCCAGGTGACCTCGGCGGCCAGGCGCGCCGCGAGCTCGGAGGTGTCCCGGGCGACCACGGACACACGGCAGGCGTCGTGGTCCCTGCCCTCGTTCAGCGTGCGCGCGACGTCGGCCAGCCGGTGGGCGCTGTGGCGCAGTTCGAGCGAGAGCCGCTCGCACTGGGAGAGCAGGTCCGCCCGGCTGCGGGCGGACACCGCGACCAGCTGCGGGGTACGGACGGCGGGGCCTGCCGTGGCGGTCACCGGAGGCTGCTCCACCACGCAGTGCGCGTTGACGCCGCCGAGGCTGAACGAGCTCACCCCCGCCCGGCGTGGCTCGTCGTCCCACTGCTCCAGCGAGGTGACGACCTCCAGGCGGGCGCCTTCGAGGTCGACCTCGTCGGCGGGCTCCTCGAAGTGCAGCGAGGGATACAGCTCGCCGTGGTGCACGCTGAGTACCGCCTTGACCAGCCCGGCGATTCCCGCGGCGTGGTCAAGGTGCCCGATGTTGGTCTTGACCGAGCCCACCTTCACCGTACGATCCCCGTCGGGACGGGCCAGGGCCAGGCCCTCCGCCTCGACCGCGTCGCCGAGCCGGGTGCCCGAACCATGTGTCTCGATGTATCCGGCGGTGGCCAGGTCCAGCGAGGCATTGCGCCACGCCTGGGTGATGACCTGGGCCTGCGAGCGGGCGCTCGGTGTGCTGACGGTCGCGGAGTGACGGCCGTTGTGCACCACGGCGCTGCCGCGGATCACGGCGTGGATGAACGCCCCCTCTGCCAACGCCCGTTCCAGCGTGGTGAGGACCATCACCGCGCCGCCCTCGCCGAAGCCCGCGCCGTCCGCGGCACGATCGAACGCGCGGGACCGGGCGGTGGGCGAGCTGATGCCGGGGAAGTCGGCCACTGTGGCCGCCGGCGGCACGATGGGGCGCAGGCTCACCCCGCCCACGACGGCGCGGTCCGCGTCGCCGTCGCCGAGTTCACGGCATGCCTGGTGGACGGCGACGAGCGAGCCGTTGCAACCGGTGTCCACGCCGTAGCAGGGGCCGGTGAACCCGAAGACGTGCGAGATCCTGGCGGGCAGGGCGCAGGGGATGTTTCCGTTCAGGCTGAGCGTGCCCTGCTCGCGCACCAGAGGTGCGTAGCCGTTGTTCGGCGAGCTGAAGATCACGGCTGTCCGGCTGTCCCGGAGCCCGGCCGGGGCGTATCCGGCGTTCTCCAGCGCCTCCTGGGTGAGCTGGAGTGCCAGCCGGTGCTGCGGGTCGGTCACCTCCGCCTCGCGCCGGGACATCCCGAAGCGCTCGTGGTCGAAGAGGTCGATCCGCTCCAGGTAGCCCTGCTCCGGATAGTCGTGCCGGGGATCGAGCCCTGTGCTCCAGATCCGTTCCGGAGGGATCGCGCGCACCGAGTCCCTGCCCGCCCGCAGGTTCGCCCGGAAGGCGGCGAGGGAATCCGCCTGCGGGAATCTCGTGGCGATGCCGATCACCGCGACGGCCGGTCTGCCGCGTGTCACGCCGGTAGCGCTCATATCACCTCTCCGTTCACGCGTGTCAGAGCTCGTATGTGGCGGGCGGGGCGTGTGAGTCGCCTTGCGCGCGCTCGCCCAGGCGGTCGGCGATGAGCTGCGCCTGGGCGGCGATGGTGATGTGGTCGAACAGCTCGCCCACCCGCAGCGCCCCGGGCCATCGCTTGTCCAGCCTGTCGTGCAGGTCGATGACCTTGATCGAACTCCCGCCGACGGCGAAGAAGTTGTCGTCCGGGCCCGAGCGGGAGTGCCCGAGGACCTCCGCCCAGATCCGGCCGACGGCGAGCCGGTGCCCGCTCCAGTCCCCGCCCGTGGTGCCCGCGGATGCCTGCCGGTCTGCCGGGATGAGCGTGCGGAGCGTGGCCCGGTCCGCCTTGGTGCTGCGGTCGAGCGGCATGTGGTCGACCGGTACGAACAGGGTCGGCATGGCCTGCTCCACCAGCCGGCCTCGACAGTGTTCGCGCAGCTCCGAGGCGTCCGGCGGCCCGCTGCCGGGTGTCGGCAGTACGAAGGCGATCACCTGCGGCTCGTCCTGCCCGGCACGTTCGCAGAGCACCACGGCCTGCTCCACGCCCGCATGGCGTTCCAGCACGCTTTCGATCTCGCCGAGTTCGATCCGCGTACCGCGGATCTTGGCCTGGTCGTCCGTTCTGCCGTGGTAGTGCAGCGCGCCCCGCTCGTCGACGCTGGCGATGTCCCCGGTGCGGTAGAGGCGCCCGCCCGGCCGCCCGTACGGGTCCGCGACGAATCGCTCGGCCGTACGGGCCGGCTGGTTCGCGTAGCCGAGTGCCACGAGGGAGCCGCCGACGTAGAGCTCGCCCCGCTTCCCGGCCGGGACTTCACGCAGCCGCTCGTCCAGTACCAGGGTCTGCGCTCCGGACCACGGCCGCCCGATGGGGACACGGTCGCGGGTCGGGTCCGGATCGGTCTCCACCGTGCAGGCGATGGTCGTCTCGGTGGGCCCGTACTCGTTGACGATCCGGGCCCGTGGCAGTCGCTCGTGGTGCGCGCCCACCAGCTGGGGGGTGCACGCCTCACCCCCCACGACCACCAGCCGCAGTGTGTCGGGCAGGCCGCCGGGATCCTGGAGCACCGCCCGGTAGTAGGAGGGGATGTTGAACAGGTGTGTGACACGGTGTTTCCTGGCGAGCCGGGTGAACTCCGCCACCTGCACGAGCTGTCGGGGGTCGGGGAGCACCAGCGTGTGACCGCCGGTGAGCGACCAGAACATCCCGCCGAGGATCCCGTCGAAGGACAGCCGCAACGCGATCAGCAAGACGGAGCGCTCGGTGCCGTACACCGGGCCCCGGCAGCTGATGGACACCGCGAGCTGGCCCCGGCTGACCATCACGCCCTTGGGCACACCGGTGGATCCCGAGGTGTAGGCGACGTAGGCGATGCTCTGCTCAGGGACCGGTGGGTACGCGTCGGCAAGCCGCTCCTGGCCCGCCTCGACGAGCCGCGTCAGAGGGAGGTCCGCCGCGTCCACGACCGTCGGCGGGGCGGGCATCGCCGAGAGCACGGAGGCCGGCACGGCGTCGCCGCCCTCGCTCAGCACCACCGCGCAGTCGACGTCCCGGCACAGCGCCTCGAACCTCCCGACGGGAAGGTCCGGTTCCAGGACCGCCCAGGTGGCACCGGTGCGCAGTGCGGCGAGCATGGCGACCACGGACAGGGCGCTCTGCTGCGTCCGGACGCAGACGACCCGCCCCGGCCGCAGCCCGTGCTGCCACAGCAGCCGTGCAAGACCGGCCGAGGCATGGTCGAGCTCGCGGTACGTCAGCGAGACCCCGCCGATGATGAGCGCGGTCGCCTCGGGCGTCCTGACCACCTGGCTCCGGAAGGCGGCCCACACCGGCCGTACCTCCGCCGGGGCGTTTGCGGGGGCGAACTCATCTGTACCGCCGGGACGACGGGTCATCGCAGCCTCGCTTCCTCCGCCGTTCATGCCGCACCGGCGATCACCCGCGTGTGACCGGGCGCCTGGGGCAGCGGGCGCTCCGGGTCCACGGTGAGCACGAGGCGGTCCTCGTCGGTGACCGTCGCCTCGTAGCCGGCGAAGCGCATCATGACCAGCATGTTCCGGTTGGCCTCGGTCGGGAGGAAGTGCGCGACGGGGCGCCGGCCGGCCGCCAGGGCCTGCTGGGTCAGATGGTGCAGCAGCACGCTCCCCGCACCGCGCGAGGCGACTCGGCAGGACATCAGCATCAGCCGCAGGACCGAGTCCGGCCCGACGAGCTCGGTGACGGCCAGCCCGATGATTCCGTAGTCACCGAAGCGGTCGCGGAGCGTGGCCAGCAGCACCTGATGGTCCGGTGAGGAGCTCAACCGGCGCAGTTCGTCGATGCCGTACGTCAGTCCGGTGCTGTTGAGCTGGTGGGTGCGCACCGTCAGCTCGCTGGCCCGGGCGAGGTCTTCCTCGGTGGCCGGGCGCAGCTCCATGACCAGGTCGAGCGAGTCGAGGAACGCGTGGCGTCCTTCGGTGAACTCCTCTTCGGCCTTACGGCGTTGCCACTCGGCCTGGTAGAGCCGGCGTCGCCCGGTGGCCTCCGCGGTGATCTGCTCGGGCCGGAACTCCCGGTATTCCGGCAGCTGTCCGATCTCCGCCGCCGGGTAGCAGCGGACCATGGGCAGTTCGCTCGCGACCTCGGCCCGCTCCACCGGGTCGTTGTCGACGAACGCGATGGTGTCCAGACCGATGTTGAGGGCCTTCGCGATCCGGCGCACCGCAGCGGACTTGGCACCCCAGCCCACCTCTGTCGCGCAGAACCAGTCGGCCAGTCGGCGTTCCGTCAGGTGACGTCGAGTCACGCTGTGTTCGCCACGGCTGGCGGCGGCATGCAGGATGCCGCGACGGTCCAGCTCCACCAGCGTCTCCAGCGCCGAGGGGAAGGGGGCGGGATCGTCGCCCTCCAGCACCACCCCGTCCCACAGGGTGTCGTCCAAGTCCCACACCAGGCACTTGACGGTGGGTGCGCCCGCTGCCGCCGTCACGGCGACTCTCCGGGAAGTCGGGGTCCGGCGGGGCGGTCCGTGCCGCGCGCCGCAGCACCGAAGCGCCGCAACAGCCGCTCGGCTATGTGTAGTTCGGACACTTCCTGTGCTCCTTCGATGATCTCCATGACCTTGGCGTCCCGGAAGTGACGGCCCGCCCTGCTGTCGGGCGTGCAGCCGGCCGAGCCGAGCACCTGTACGGCCGCGTGGCTGCCCGCCGCCGCCGCGGAAGCCGCCGCGTACTTGGCCATGAGGGTCTCCGACACCCCGTGACCCGGGCCCCAGGCCCGTGCCTCCGCGGCCCTGCGGGCGAGTTGCCGGGCCCCGGCGGCGTCCACCGCCGCCCTGGCCAGCAGTGACCGGACCAACTGGTGGTCCCCCAGGGGGATGCCACCCTGCCGACGGACCGCGGCGTGGGTGGCGGCGTCCTCGACGCACGCCTCCGCCATGCCCACGCATCCCCAGGCGACCGTGAACCGGCCGTGGTCGAGCGCGGTGCCGACGACATGGGAGAGCCCCAGTCCGGGAGGGGCGACGAGCTGACGCCGGGGAACCCGCACGCCGTCGAAGGACAGGTGGGCGATCCGGGCGCCCCGCATGCCGAGCTGCCCGTTCACCGGCTCCCGCTCGACACCGGCGCGGTCCGCGTCCACGAGCACGGCGGCCGGCTTGCCCTCGTACATGCCGAGAACCAGGAACACGTCGGCGACCGCACCGAAGGTGACCCACCTCTTGTGGCCGCTCACCACCAGTTCCTGGTGGTCCGACCTGCCCGACGCCTCGATACGGGTTTCCACCGCCGCCAGCGCGCTGCCGGCGCCCTGCTCGGTCGCCGCGAAGCCGGCGGTCAGCTCGCCGCCGGCCAGCCTGGGCAGCCAGTCGGCCCGCTGTGCCTCGGTGCCCCAGCGCAGCAGCGCCGCCGCGACCATGCCCTGTACGGTCAGCAGCCCGCGCAGGGCGCTGCACTCCGCACCGATCCGTGCGGTGATCTCCCCGAGCGCGAGCGGATGGAGGCCGGCACCCCCGTACTGCTCGGGCAGGTCCGCGGCGAGCAGTCCCGACGCGGCGACCTCCTTGCGCACCGAATCGGGCAGTCCGCCGTCCTGGTCCCAACGCGAGGCGCGGTCATGTGCGTTGGCCGCCACATCGGCCGCGACCCGGGACAGGTCCACGGGCTCCACGGGCGGCGGGTCCGTCGTCGCAGTGGCGGGGCCGCTTTCAGGAACCCTCGACATGTGCCTCTCCCAACTCGGGCGCTCCGGTCTTGCGCCGGACGAACTCCGCGATGCGGTTGGCGGTCCTGAAGCTGTCCAGATCCAGGTCCTCGACCTCGACGGTGAGGGCGAAGCGGCTCTCGACGAAGGTCACCAGCTCCAGCGCGAACAGTGAGTCGGCGAGGCCCTGTGCGAAGTAGTCGTCGTCCGGCTCCACCGGCCGACGAAGAGCCGCGCTCAGAAAGCCGGTGATCTGCGAGGTGATGTCGTTCATGCCGTGTCCTTAGGTGAACCTGTCTCGACCAGCAGCAGACTCCAGGCGGCCACCGGGCTCACGTTGATCAGAACCGCAAGGTCGCCGGGGGCCAGCTCCTTGCGATCGATTGCGGTGCGGAGATTGAGGAAGACGTCATTGGGACCGAGGTGTCCGTACTGCCTGAGGTTCTCCCGGCACGCCGGCAGCAGTTCGATGTCCAGGCAGTCCTCGAGGAAGGTGAAGCTCCCGGCGGACAGATTCTGGCTGACGAAGCCGGCGACGTCCCCCCGGCCGATTCCGTTGCGCCGCAGCAGGTCGCCCAACATCGCGGAGAGCCGGCTGCGCGTCTCCATGGCCAGGCGGAAGGAGTAGGTGCTGGGCTCCGTGCACTGTTCACGCCACTGAGCGGTGGGGCGGTCCCGGTAGTCGATGTGGAAGAGGTCCCAGTAGCGCCCGTTGGTCAGCTGCGCGATGTCGAGTATCCGTATCGTCCCGCTGCGGGAGAGCAGCAGTGCCTGCCCGCCGTCGCCGTTCACCGTGACGGGGTGGCGGTAGCGCAGGGCGGCGGCCGGCTTGCTGCCGTGCACGACCAGGACATGGTCCAGGGCAGGGTCTGCGGCCAGCAGTCCGCGGGCCGTCAGCAGGGCCGGGGTGATCGAGACACAGCCGAGCCCGCCCACCGAGAAAGTGGTGGCGTGGTCGGCGCCGAGCCGGTGCTGGAGCCTGGTCACCTCGGAGCTGAGGAACGTCTCCTGGACCCGCGACTCCACCATCACCAGGGCGCCCAGGTCCCGGGCGTCAAGCCCCGCCTGTTCGAGCGCCCGGCGCGCGGCGCGTTCCGCGAGAGTGACGGAGCTCAGCCGGTCGTCGGCCCGGACCGTGTCGATGCCCAGACCGTCGCGCGTGGCGCGCTCGGTCTCGTCGAGCGTCCGCACATCGGTGACCGGCAGAGTGTGCTCGGGCAGATACCAGGCGGCACTGCGGATGGCGACGGGTGCCGCGCCACTCCGGAGGGCCTGCTGGGACACGGTCATTCCCTCTCGTCCCCTCTCGTCCAAGGCAGGACGTCCGGGCTGTCAGCCCAAACGTCCCGCATTCTCCCGAGGGCAACTGACGCCGAACTGACGAACCGCTGACAGCACCTGATCAGGGGGTGTCAAGAATCCGTCCTGTGCCGTTGTCGGCGCTGGCGCAGGGCTTCCACGGACGGGGGGCACAGATGTTCCGGTGCACGGAGGGGCGGGTCGTGGCGTCGGTGCGGGTCCGGCGCCTGGCCCGCCCGGTGCTCGGCCGCCCGCGGTCGATGTTCCGCGAGCGGCTTCCCGGCGCCGTCCGCCTCTCCCTCGTTGTCGGCCTGCGCGTCCCGCGCGGGCTATGAATGCGCCCGCCGCCTCGACGCCGCCCTGAACTCCGAAGAACGTAGTTTCTCCTCCGTTCTCAGTAACCTCTGCTTCACTCAGTGTCAGAACGGAAATTTCTTGTGACATATGCCTGTATGAGCTACAAGCACACGTTGACCCACTGCACGATCGTCCCGCCGCACATGCTCGAGCATCTTGCGCGGGCGGCGGAGACGCACCCAGAGCTTGCCGCGTTCGCCCGCAGCACGTTGGAACACGATGCCTCCGTGCGTACCAAGCGCCGCTTGACCGCCGTCATCGGGGCGCCGGAGGCCCTTGCGCGCGGCGTCGGCGCAGACCGGCCGCAGCGCACCATCGATGCCGCGCATCACAAGCAGATCCTGCCTGGTACACAGGTGCGTGCCGAGGGCGGTCAGGAGAGCGACGACGCCGCGGTCAATCAGGCCTACGACGGTCTGGGTAACACCTTCAACCTCTACCTGAAGGCGTACGGCAGGAACTCCATCGACGGCAGAGGACTGCCACTGGTCGCCACGGTGCACTACGGCGAGATGTACGAGAACGCCTTCTGGAATGGCGAGCAGATGGTCTTCGGGGACGGGGACGGCACGATCTTCCTCGACTTCACCAGCTGCATCGACGTCATCGGCCACGAACTGACGCACGGCGTCACGCAGTACACGGCGAACCTGAACTACTACGGGCAGTCCGGAGCGCTCAACGAGTCCCTGTCGGACGTATTCGGCACCATCATCAAGCAGTGGGTGCTCGGCCAGACCGTCGAGCAGGCCGACTGGATGATCGGCGCAGAGCTGCTCGGCCCGACCGTCGGCGGCTACAACGACTCTCCAAGAGGCCTGCGCTCCATGAAGGACCCTGGCACGGCCTACGACGACGCACGGCTCGGCGGCAAGGATCCGCAGCCCGCCTCGATGAACGGCTACGTCAGGACTTCCGCCGACAACGGCGGCGTGCACATCAACTCCGGCATCCCCAACCGCGCCTTCTACCTGACCGCCAAAGCCATCGGCGGCAACGCCTGGGAAAAGGCCGGGCAGATCTGGTACGACACGCTCACCGGCGGTGAACTGGCGCCGGACGCGCAGTTCGCGGACTTCGCCAGGCTCACCGTCGCCGCCGCCAAGTCCCGCTACGGCGACCAGGAAGAGGCCAAAGCCGTCCTCGACGCCTGGTCCCAGGTCGGCGTGCCGACCAATGGAAGTGCCTGATCACCCGTCATGGCCCGCGAGCCGCTCGCCGCGGGCCAGAACAGTTCCCGCAGGGACCTACGGGCTCACAAGGCGTCAGAGCATGAGCAGCAGCCGCGTGTTCGGGGTGAGTTTCCGGTTCACGCTGGTGCTCTGCACGAAGATCGTGAAGTCGTCGTTGTGGTCCGGCTTGACGCGGACTTCCACGTCCGGCAGGCCGAGTAGAGCTCTGGCCTCCGGTCCCGTGTACACCCGGTCCGTCTTCTTCTCAAACACCGCAATCTGCTTCCGCGCCTGAATCTTCTCCGACTTGCTCAGCTGGTAGAACGCGGCACCGGTGCGGTAGGTGTGCCCGCATTCGATGACCCAGTCCCGGATCCCGGCGTCACGAGTCACCGGGATCAGCTGGTACTCCGACGAGTCCACCGGGGTGAGACCGGCCGCCTTGATGGTGTCCTTGTTGACTGCCTCAGCACCCGTGGAGAACACCGCCCGCGATCCCCGGATGCCCCGGGTCCGGCCCACCATGAATTTCTCGGTGGCCTGCTGGATGACCTGCCCGGCCTCCTCCAGCCCCTGCGTGCTCGTGGCGTCCCAGACGGCGATGTTGTCCTTCGGGAAACCGCACTGCATGGCCTCGCGCTTGCCCATCTGGTCCGGCACAAGCACGGCCAGCGTCCAGTTGTCCTGCTGTGTCTCGATCATCTCGGACACCGCCTCGACCAGTTCACGCGGTTCCCTGGCCGGGGCATCCGGGCAGCGATGACTGGCGTTCTCCTGCCCGTCGGTGAGCACGAACGTCAGGAAACTGTGGTCACCGTACAGCTGAGCTGTCAGCGCCAGCTCCCGCTGTGACTTCAGTGCGGCCGCCAGCAGAGCCGTCATTCCACCGACCCGATAGAGCTGCTTCAACGACGGCATCCGCAGCACGTCCTTGTCGTAAATGACGCACTCCACCTTGTCGGCGAAGACGTACACCGTGACGCGGGTTTCCTGGTCCAGTTCCCTCGACCGGCGGGCAAGGTAGGCAATCTGCTGGTCTGCGACCTCGACGACCTTGCCGCTCAGATGCGACATGGACGAACTGGCATCCAGCACAAGGGCAACGTGGTTGATGTAGTTCTGGCTTCCGGACATGACAGCTCCCCCTCTTCCGACTCGATGCTCCTACCGTCTCACGCACCACTGACAATCGATCTTGGCTGCAGAGCGTGGACCGTGGCGTGCCGGACCGCGGCGCGTCGGCGAGCCGGTGTCCGCAAGGCCAAGGGAAGCGGGCGGGTCTACGGCCGGGTTCAGCTCGGGGTATCGGGTTGAGGTGCCGCAGGGGCTGGGCTGGGCTGGGCTGGTCTGGGCTGCGCTGGGCCGGGAGATCACGGTGGCGGGGCAGTGGCCGAGGACGATGGTCTGGTGCGGACAACGGCTTGGTCGCCTCGTGGTCCGAACAGGTGCAGGATCTCCACCGGGCGTGTGTCGGCCGGGCCGAACCAGTGCGGCTGTCTGGTGTCGAACTCGGCGACTTCGCCGGGACGCAGAGTGCATTCGCTGTCCCCGAGAACGAGGCGTAGCTCGCCGGCCAGGACGTAGAGCCACTCGTAGCCCTCGTGGGTCACCAGTTTCGGCTCGCGGGGCGCCAGTACGTGCTTGAAGACCTGCACGCGGCCCGGGTACTGCGTCAGCGGCACGAGGACGCTGCCCTGACCTTTGTGCAGGGGCGTGAGATGCACCCGGGGGTCGCCCGTGGCCGGTGCATCCACCAGTTGGTCGAGTGCGACGCGGTGCGCACGCGCCAGCGGGATGAGCAGGTCCAGGGTCGGGCGCCGCTTGCCCGACTCGAGACGGGACAGCGTGCTCACCGAGAGCCCGGTGGAGTCCGCGAGCGCCTCCAGAGTCAGTCCGCGGTCCCTGCGCAGCGTGCGCAGCCGCGGCCCGATGGCATCGAGTATCCGCTGCAGTTCTGTGTCCACACGGTTCAGTGTGCGATCTTTTGCGGTCTTCGCAAAGACGCTCGGTGGTGGTCGTCGTCCTGCACGAGCCTGGTCAGGCATTGCTCCCTGAGGTGAAGAGGCAGGCCATGACCGCTACAACGACTCCTTTTGTGCAACCCGTTCTGAGCGCGCGCAGACGCTGGACCGTGCTGGCCGTCTGCTGCCTGAGCATGTTTGTGGTGGGCCTGGACACCACCATCGTCAACGTGGGTCTGCCCGCCATCGGACGTGGCCTGGGCGTCGGGACGCGAAGTCTTGAGTGGACCGTGGACGCCTACACCATTGTCATGGCGGGTCTGCTGATCTCCTCCGGTGCACTGGCGGACCGGTTCGGGCGCCGACGGGTGTTCCAGTCGGGGTTGGTCCTGTTCGGTGCGGCCTCGCTGGTCTGCGCGGCGGCCGGCTCGGTGGGCGCGCTCGTCGCGGCTCGTGCGGTGCAGGGGATGGGCGCGTCGATGCTCAGCCCGGTGGCTCTGGCGATCGTGGTGAACACGATGCCCGATCCGCGGGAGCGAGCGCAGGCGATCGGTGTCTGGGCGTCCGTTTTCGGACTCAGTATGGCCGTTGGTCCGGTCACGGGCGGTGCTCTCGTCGCGGCGCTCGGCTGGCGGTCCCTGTTCTGGATCAACGCTCCGGTCATCGTGGCCGCCCTGGTTCTCAGTGCGGTGTTCGTGCCCGAATCCCGAGGGCCGCGGGCGCGACGGATCGACGCTCCGGGGCAGGCTCTCCTCACCGTAGCCATCGCTGTCTGGATCGGTGTCCTCATCGAAGGGCCGCGCATGGGCTGGACGAGCCCGGCGGCACTGACCGCCTACGGCTTCGCCGCGGTGGTGACGGTCGGATTCGTATGGGTGGAGCGGGGGCGGCACGAGCCACTGATGGACCTGCGACTGTTCCGCAGCCCTGTCTTCGGCGGTGCGGTCCTGGGTGCCGTTGCGGTCTTCGTCGCGCTGAACGCGACGCTGCTGCTGAACACTCTCTATCTCCAGCACACCCGGGGCTTCACGCCCCTGGCCGCCGGGGCGGCCACCCTGCCCATGGCCATCGGAGCGGCCCTGTGTGCACCGTGGTCCGGTCATCTGGTCGGCCGTATCGGACCGCGGCTGCCCCTGTCCCTGGCCGGCGGCTTCATCACGGCCGGCGGACTGTGCCTGGTGGGACTGGGCAGGCACACGGGCCTGTCCCTGCTGCTGATGGCGTACCTGCTGATCGGCATCGGGTTCGGCTTCGCCAATGCGCCGATCACCAACACCGCGGTCAGCGGGCTGCCTCCCGCGCGGGCGGCCGTGGCAGGAGCGATTACGTCCACCGCACGACAGATCGGCTCCGCACTCGGCATCGCCCTCGCCGGAGGCCTGGTGGCGCACAGCACCCCTTCCGACCTGGCCCAGGCCTCCCGCCCGGGCTGGATCCTGGTCGCCACCTGCGGACTCCTGCTGCTCTTCATGGCCCACGTCGCGCGGCGCGACCGTCGATGACGGCGAGGACGCCAGGTGAGAGGCGAGGTACTCGCTCGTGCTCTCCTTCTCGGCGGCGATCGCCCTGGGAAGAGTGGCTGGAGGCATCCCGCGAACAACTGCGATTGTGCCGCCGTCGCACAACCGTCATTCTCGCCGGAGGCCTTCGAGGGCTGGGCCCACATCACCAGCCGTGATTGTCACTGAGTGTTAGCATATGGACACGGGTGGGACGAAGTGGCGCAGGGGGAGTGCCGGAGGTGGTCGAGCTGTCCGAGGGGAACCGTCAGTTGCGTGCCGAGCCGGTCACGGCGATGGCAGAGGGGGAGGGGGAGGACCTCCGGTTCGCGCCGGGACCAGTGGAGACGGAACTGCCCGTGAGCGTGCAGCGGGATGCCGCTGCGCACGGCAAAGTGATGTACCGCGTCCTGGAGGCCGGCGCGGAGGCCGAGGTGCTTTCCGGCCTGAGCGATGCCGAGGAGCGCTGACACGCCGATGGCGGACCTGCGGGGGGACCGGGTAGCCGAAGTCGTCGCCGCTTGTGCCGACGGCAGCCGGTCGCGGGGGTCTGGATATCTCGCGGCGACCGGCTTGGTGCTCACGGCCGCTCACGTGGTGAGGGACGCGGCCACGATCACTGTCCGCTTCAACCCGGACCGGTCCGACGAGTGGAGAGCTGAGGCACGGGTGGCCTGGTTCGGCCCTGACCGGACGGATGTCGCCCTACTGGAACTCGATCCTGGGGCGGACTCCTTCTCCCGGCAGGTGGAACCGGTGCGTTTCGGCGCACCAGGAGACGACAACGCCGTACTGACCTGCAGCGCGCTGGGCTTCCCTCTGTTCAAGATGCGCCGACGTCCTGACGGATCGCTCGCACGCGACGCCTGTCACGCGTGGGGCCACCTTCCCGTGCTGTCCAACCTTCGCAGCGACACCTTGGAGTTCAGGGTTCCGCCCCCCGAAGGCACCGCGCAGGGATCGCCTTGGGAGGGCATGTCGGGGGCGGCCGTGTGGGCCGAGGGGCGCGTCATCGGCATCGTCACGGAACACCACCGTACGGAGGGACCCGGCACCCTCACCGTCAGCCGCGCCGACCGCTGGACCGGAACGTCCGACGGCCCCGGCGCCGAACTGCTGCGGCGGGCAGGGCTCGACACCCCTCCGGAGATGGTTGGTCCCTCGGCCGGTGACGTCCGGGTGGCCGAGGGTTACCAGGCGCAGGCCCGCTCCATCGCACCGTCAGAACTCCTCGGCCGGGCAAGCGAGTTGGAGGCAGTGCTGCGATTCTGTGCCGGCCCGCCCGGCTACCAGTGGTGGCAGGCGCCGCCCTGGCACGGCAAGACCGCGTTCACCGCCTGGCTGGCCGCGCATCCCCCCGCCGGGGTGGCCGTGGCCGCCTTCTTCGTGACGCGGCGCGATGCGACTCAGTGCGACAGCGATGCCTTCGCCCAGGCAATGGCCGCCCAACTGGCCGCGCTGGCGGGTGAGTCCATGGTGCACGCAGCCGCACCCGGCGTGCACATACGAGAGTGGCTCCGATTGCTTGAAGCCGCGGCCGAGCGGCAACGGCGGCGGGGGCGCCTGCTGGTGATCGTAGACGGTCTGGACGAGGACCTGTCGCAGGCCGCATCCCCGCCTCGGCCCAGCATCGCGGCGCTGTTGCCTCGCCGCCTTCCGGACGGCGTGTCCGTCCTCGTCACCAGCCGCCCACTGCCGGGGCCGGCCGCGGATCTTCCGGGCGACCACCCATTGCGGGACTGCGAGCCGCTCGTGCTCACTGCCTCACCGAACGCCACTCGGCTGCGCTACGAGGCGGAGTACGAGCTCAAGGGGCTGCTTGCCGAGGACTCGGCGGAGCGGCAGGTGATCGGACTGCTCGCCGCGGCGAGAGAGGGGCTGAGCCGTGACGAACTGGGCGCGCTGACCGGCATGCCGGCCCGCCGTCTCGACGAACTGATCGGCGGTACTCTGGGCCGCAGTCTGACCGAGCGCACATTTCCCGTATTCCTCGACGACGGCGACCAGGTCCGTACCGCGCTGGTCTTCGCGCACGACACCTTGCTGACCACCGCACTGCGGCTGCTCGATGCCGAACTGCCCACGTTCCAGGAGCGCATCCATCGCTGGGCCGACACCTTCAAGGAGCGGGGCTGGCCGGCGGACACCCCGCACTTCCTGCTCGGTGGTTACGGACGCATGGTCGTGACGGCGGCGGACCCGGAACACATCGCGCGGGTGGTCGCCGACCCGGTACGGCAGGACCGGATGGCGCGCCGGCTGCTCGGTGTCGGCCCCGCACTGGCGGAACTGCGGATGGCCCGGGGCACGGTCGCACAGGACAACTCGGAGGACGGGCCACGGTCCGCCGTCCTGTTGGCCGCGGCACACGCCCGGGTGACGGCGCGTCATGCGGTCGACGTGGAGGACGGCGAGCTGGCCCTGCTGCGGGCCCGGCTCGGGCAGACCGACCGGGCGCAGGCACTCGCCGAGGCGATACCGGAAGACGGCGCCAGGTGCTTCGCCCTCATCCGCCTGGCCGACCTGCTCGCCGAGTCCGAACCACGCCGTGCACTCGTCCTGGCGGAGAAGGCAGCGGAGCTCGTGCGCGCCGCAACACCTTCCTCGTACCGATCGGTGCCCGCCCTCGCCGCGGTACGCGCAGGCGGCGTCCTGATGCGACTGGGCAGCCCGGAGGGCAAACCGGTCGTGCGCGCTGCGCTCGGCATGGTGGCCGCGGAACACGCCGCCGCGCGGGAGCCGACCGAAGGCACCGAGGGCTCCCCTAGATTTGAGCGCTTACGAAACTCCGAGCGCTCCGCGTGGACGGATCAGGTGGTCGTCTTGGCAGCCGAGTCCTTCGGCGCGGCCGGCGACGTCGACGGCGTACGCGCCCTCTGGTCCGCCGACGGCCCCCGTGGCGGTCGCCGGACGATCCTGCTGCGCGCCCTCACCGCCCTCGCGCGGCATGGCCACCGCCTGGCACTGGACCGGCCGCCGGACGCCGCATCGCACGATGCGGACGATGCGCCGCAGGTGCCCGACTGGCCGGCCGCCGCACGCGCCGCCTGGCCCGCCGCCCTTGCCGCCGCGGGCGCCGGCAAGGAGGCCTGGCACGCCGTGGACACGGTTCCGCCGGAAGACCGGGACATGGTCCTCGGTGGGCTGAGCGAGGCCTTCGGCGAGGCCGGGGACCTTGGACAGGCCCTGCGCGCCGCGCGCGCCGTCGCGGGACCCGAGGCCCGACGGCGTGCGCTGCTGGACCTGGCCGTGCGGGCGCCGGACGCCCGGGAGGGACTGCGCCTGATCGAGGAGGCGTGCCCGCACGGCCACGACACTGCCGCGCCCCCTGCCGACTGGCCGTGCGGCGGGGCGTGCGGGGCTCTGCGCCTGCGGGCGTTGGGCACCCTGGACCGGTGGGAAGAGGCGCTCGCCGTGGCCGCGCTCCCGTACCCCGCGCCGTTCCGCCGGGAGGCGCGCCGTCAGGCGCTCACCGTGCTGGCCCTGCGCGGCGACTGGCAGCAGGCCCTGGACCTGCTGGCACGCTACCGGGCCGAGGACGAGCCGGAAGGCTGGATCGGCGCCGCGGTCTCGATGGTGTACGCGGGCTCCCATGCCGGTCGTCCGGAGGCCGCGGACCTGGCGCAGGAGTTGCTGGCCGCGCCACCGGAGCCGTTGAGCAGCAATGAACTGGCGCGACTCGAATCACTGGCTCTCCCCGTGCTCGCCCGAGACGGTCGCTGGCAGGCGCTGGCGGCCTACTGCTCCTCCTGGGCGGAACCGCTGCGGCCCCTGGTCCTGAACGGCATCGGTGCCGGAATCGCCGAGGGCGTCGCCGAGCTGCTGGCCCGACAGCCGGCGCGGAGGACGGAGGCACTCGATGCGCTCGGCCCCGTCTTCGGAACCGACGCATGGTGCTCTGCCCTGGCGCCGGCCTGCGCCGGGCAGGGCCAGTGGCGTACGGCGGCGTCGATGGCCAGAAGCATCGAGGAACCCCTCGCCCGGCGCACGGCACTGACCCGGGTGGCCGAGACTCTCGTCGAACGTGAACCCCGGTACGCCGCCCACCTGGCGGACGAGGCCGAGCGCACGCCGCCGATCGCTCGCCCCGGCCGGTACGGGGCCGGCGCCGGTACGGAGCGAGCCCTGATCGACTTCGCCGAAGCACTGGTCCCCAGCCGCCCGGAAGACGCGGTACGCGCGGCACACGCCGCCCAGTCCCTCGCGAGCACGGAAGAGACGCTGGGGCGCTGCGCGGTGGTGCTGGCCCGCGCCGGTGACGGCGCCGCCGCCGAGGACTTGCTGAACCAGCTCGACGACCGTCGATGGCGGTGCCGGACTCTGGTGGCGCTGACCGGCGCCGCTGTGGCGGCAGGGCGGCAGGACGAGGCCCGTCGCCTCACGACGGCCGTACTCGCATCAGCGGACACGGCCGCGGTTCCCGAGTGCGTCGCCCTCGTCGCGGCGGCAGGCCTCCACGGTCCCGACGCGGCTGACGAGCTACGGCAGCAGGCCGTGGGATGGGCCGCCACGCGGCTCCGCGCGCAGGACTCGGTGGAGTCCCTCACCGCGGTACTGGGACACTGCCCGGCCACCGACCGGACAACGGTCTCGGCGGCGGTCCGCGCCCTGGCCGAGGCGCTGGACCCGGGCCACCTGACAGCTGCCGGTGTGCTCCCGCTCGCCACAAGTGCCGCGCTGTCCCTGGAACGCCTCGATCAGGAGGCGGCCGCCCGCTTCGCCACCATGGCGCTGGAGGCGGCGGCAGCCCTTGACCCGGTGCGGCCCGGTGAGGCCCCGGCATCCGCCGTTGCCGACGCCACCGCCTTGTTGTGCGGCGTCGGCGATCTGTCGAGCGCGCTGACAGAGCCCGAGTCCCGGATTGCGCACGGCTCCACAGATGTTTTGCCGGTGCTGCTCGCCGGAGCCGCCGCGGGAACGGTCGACGCCGTCCCTGACCGGGCGGCGGCTCACGCCCGTGCGGCAGCCGACCTGTTGCGTGATTACCGAGGCCCTCTTGGGGCTCATCCGGCTCTGTCGTTCCAGGACTTCATCCTCACGGAGCCCGTCCTCGACAGCCTGACCGTGACCGCGAGGGCACTCGCCGCACTGGACGACCGACCGGCCGCTCGCGCCCTGCTGGACCAGGTGCCCGGCCCCTGGCAGCGCGACGCCGCATGGGTGCGGCTCGCGCGCGGCCTGGCGGCCGACGCCGGCCGGCCCGACGCGCAGCCCTTGGTCCAGGAGGCCGCCGAGTGGGCGCTGCGACAGGCGCTGGCCGGCGAGCGGTGGACGGAGGCACTGCCCTTGGTGGCGGCCCGCCGTCCCCAGGCGGTCGCGGAGGCCTTCGCGCTGATGGCGGGACAGCGACGAAATGCCACGTCGACGAAGACGCCCGGAAGGCCGGGCGCAGTTGCCTGATCCTGTTCAGGGCGCGCCCGGGCACCCTGCCGCAGCGAGGGCGCTGAAAGCCGGCGTACCGTGCCGTCACCCTCGGATGCCGACCGTCACCCCTGGACGGTTCACGCTGTGGGGCCGTCTTCCTGGTCCAGAAGTGTTCCGTCGGGCGCGTAGACGAAGACGTGCAACATCCAGCCGGCTTGAGCATTGTGGACGGCGAAGGTGTTCCAGTGCGACTCGTTGTCGTGAGCGAGGAGACCTGTTGACAGCTGCCCGCTGAAGCCGGTGTTCGTGTCGCTCTGCCCGGCCTTTCCTGGATAGTAGGAGGACCACTTGATGACGCACTCCTGGCCTCGTAACCCCGAGAAGTCGACGTCGACCTCGAAGTCCGAGTAGGCAGCGTTCCCGGAGTCCCTCCCACGGAACAGGATCCGGGTGATGTGCGCGGACACGCTCGGGGACGAGGATACGTCGTCCTCTGGTGCCGTCGTCTCGGCGCTCATGGTCTCCGTCACCGTGGACGTCGGCGCCGGGTCCGGCGTGTCCGGACTGCAACCGTGCACCTGATAAAGCAGCCCGGAGACCACGGATACCGCGATCGAGCCGAGCACATACCGCCATGCCCCGTCCCCGTGGGAGCCCCCGCTGTTGGCGGACTGACCGTTCTGCTGCGCCCCGTCTGTCATCAAGTCCCCCCGTTTTGATGACACTTCAGCTCCGTGCGTGGTTCCAGGCTAACTCAGGGGAGGGGAAGGATTCTCGGGGTCGGAGAAGCACCCTGATGGTGGTCATGACCGTCGGCAGACCGGACGCCTCACTGAGGAAGCCGCGCATACTGGCGACTGCACCGGCGCTCGACGGAGCACACAACGCCGAGGCGACCGCCCACGCCTTCGAGCCGGTGATCCGTCGCCCCTGGCTGACCCCTGGGACGCACGTCACCTCGGTGGGGCGCAACCGTGTCGGCCATGCGGCGGTCACGAACGTCTTGTTTGTGGCCGACCGTCCACTATGTGGCTGATCGGAACTGCTGTACAAGTGAAGGCTGTGCAACATCCGGTCGGCCCGTGCCCGGGGGCACACAGCGGCCGAACCGTCCTCGCTTCGTCGATCGTTTCAGGGGGCATCATGCGCATACGTTTACGTGCCTGGATTCTGGCGGGCGCGGGCCTGCTCGCCGTGGGCGCCGGTCCGGCGCACGCGGCTGACACGTCGTCGGCCGAGTCGGCGGCGGGGTCCGTGCAGTACACCGTGCAGGACCTCGGCACCCTGGGCGGTACCCGCAGCAAGGCGACCGCCATCGACGGCAACACGGTCGTCGGGAGCTCACTGACGAGAGGCGACGCCGCCGAACACGCCTTCGCATACGACCTGCGCAGACACACCATGACCGATCTCGGCACACTGGGGGACTCCAGCCGGGCGACCGGTGTGCAGGGGAATTACGTCGTCGGGGAGTCAGACCTCTCCACCGACGGCCCGGCTCACGGATTCGCCTACAACCTACGGACCCGCCGGCTCGTCGACATCGGCACTCTCGGCGGCAGCAGCACCGACATCACCGGCCTCAACGGTGACACCGTGGTGGGGACGTCGTCGCTGTCCGGTGACGTGGTCACCCACGCGTTCGCGTACAGCCTCCGCACCCGGACCATGACCGATCTCGGCAGCCTCGCCGGCCCGTCGGGCGACAGCACCGCGGCGGCCGTCAGCGGTGCGATCGTCGTGGGCAACTCCTCCCTGCCGAACACGCCTGCCACCACAACGCACGGGTTCGCGTACAACCTGCGCACCCGGACGATGACCGATCTCGGCACCCTCGGTGGTAGCTCCAGTACAGCCAACGACATCAGCGGCTCAACCGTGGTCGGTCAGTCCCGAACGGCCGGCAACGGCTTGACCGGATACGCCTACGACCTCCGCACCGGCATCCACACGGACCTGGGGTCCCACTTCCTGACCGCGCAGCTGATCAGCGGGAGCACTGTGGTCGGCGGCGACGGCTTGCTCTCCAGCTCGTTCGACCTCATGACCCACACGAGTGCCATGATCGGCTCCGGGCGTGGCGTCACCGAGGTCAAGCAGATCACCGGGAACGTCGTGGTCGGTGACAACTTCGCCCCCAACTCCTTCGCCTTCGTCGCCCGCGTCGACAACGGCGACTTCACCTACCTGGCCTCTCTCGGCGGCCTCAACTCCTCCGCAGCGCAGGTCAACCGCCACGGCATCGTCGCAGGCAGCGCAGCACTTCCGCCTGCCGACCCGTCCACCGCCAACGGCCCTTTCCATGCCGCCGTCTGGGTGCCGCACACGGTGGCGTGAGGGAGCGAAGCGGCGCGGGTGAAGGCGTGCGGCTGCGGTAGACCTTCTGTGCGGACCTGGCGGCCGAGCCGCCGTCGGAGTTTCGGTGGGCGGCGAGGCAGTCGCCGATGCGCAGCAGCAACTCGCGGTGCTGCGGGGGCGCGACCCGGTCCGCCACCCGCACCGTGCGCTCACGCGGCGCGGTGGATGGCGCCCGGCCGGCTTTTGCAGTGGGCGTGCCGCGCACCGCCCGAGATGGCGTTGGTGCGCGTTCCTGATCATGATTATGGTCAGCCAGCCGACCTGCACGACGCAGCGGCCGCGAAGGAAGTCCTTTTCCGCGTGACCAGGCGCCTCGCACGGAAAGGGGCCACTCCCAGCCGGCCGGGGAAACCAGCGTCGGCCGACACCTGCCGGCGCCGCTCCTCGCCTCCAACGGTGACCTCGCCCGTGTGCTTCCGCACCGGCGTGCCAAAGCAGCCGAAGCCACTACGGATCGCCGGATCCTCGGCCGTTTCGTTGGTCGTCGCATCGTCCGCACAGGATTCACCCTCATCATGCCCCAATGGGGCGGCTGGACCAGCGACCTCGACGAGTCCGCCGAACTCTTCGGCCGCTACTGCCCCGAGCGCCTTGAGCAGATGCGTGTAGCCGCGGCCGTTGGTCACTCGCAGCCTTGAAACGTAGGACACGCACTTACCCCGTGGCCGCCGTGTGCGTCGGGCTGCCTCATGGGGCGACGACCACCGTGACGGCCGTCGGCTGTGGTCAGGCCTCGTACTCTGTGAGATCGATTCCGTACACCCGCAGCTCATGGCCCGTGTCCGGGTCTTGTGTCGTGCCCGTCGCGCGCATGCCGAGTTTGTGCAGCACGTTCGCGGACGCGGTGTCGCTGGTGCGGCAAACGGCGACGACCCCGTCCAGACCGCGGTCCTGGAGGGCGAACTCGAGCGTGGCCTGGGCCGCCTCCGACGCGTAGCCCTGCCCCCAGTACTGGCGCCCGAGCCGCCAGCCGATCGCCACCTGGTCCGCGACGACGGGCGGGGAGTCGGCGCGGTACAGGCCGACCGCTCCGGCCAGCTCCCCGGACCCGAGGAGTTCGACGGCAAAGATCCCGAAACCCTCCTCGTCCCACTCCTCCTCCCAGGCCTCGATGTCCTGGGCCGTCTCTTCGAAGGAGCGCGGCGTGCCGTCACCGACCCATCGCATCACGTCCGGGTCGGCGTGGATCTCGGACAGGGGGACGAGGTCGTCATCCAGCCAGCGGCGCAGCAGAAGACGGGGCGTGTGGATCTCGTTCATGGTCCCATCCTGCCTTGTACTTCCTTATGGTTCTCACTCACGCGTTGGCGCGTCAGTCGGCCAGGGCCAAGGTTCTGGAGAAGTTTGGCTCGCAGCGGGGCTGTGCCCGGGAGCCCGATTTCGTCGGTGAGAGCCAGGGCCTGGGTCCATGCTCGGTGAGCGGCGTCGGGGTGGGCTGCGGCGTGATGGGTGTCGCCGAGGTCGGCGAGGCTGGTGGCTTCGTGATAGCGGTCGTCGGTCTTGCGGACGAGATCGATGGCTTGCCGGTAGCAGTCGATGGCGTGCCCGTACTGGCCGAGGTGATGATGGATGTAGCCGAGGCTTCTCCAGCTCCTGACCTGGCCGTTGAGGTCCCCGAGTTCCTCGACGAGTGTGAGAGCCCGCAGGCTGTAGGAGAGTGCCGCCGACCGGTCGGCGCCGAGTCTGACGAGGTTTCGGCCGATGTGGTCGAGAGCGCCGGCTTGTCCGAGCCGGTTGTGTGCGGCCTTGTGGTGAGCCAGGGCCTGACGGGCGTGGCCGAGTGCCTTGCGGTGCTCGCCGCGGTCCGCGGACATCCTGCCGAGGTGTTTGTGGATGCGTGCCTGGCCGGCGTGGTCGCCGAGTTCCCTGAACAGGTCCAACGCGAGCGCGTAGTGGGTGCGGGCGTCGTCGGGGCCGTTCAGCTGTGTCCGGGCGAGTGCGAGGCCGCGATGGGCGTTGGCCTGCCCGGTCTTGTCGTTCCGCCGCAGTGCGGCGCTCAGGGCGGTGGTGTGGGCGGCGGCCAGCGCCGGCCAGCGTCCCTGCCGCTTGAGGAAGGTGGCGACGACCGCTGCGAGCTGCCAGGTGTGGGTCTCGAAGCCTGCCGGAGACTGCTGGATGACGGCGAGGACGACGGGGTGCTCGGCGCTGAACCAGGCCAGCACCTCCGGGCGGTCCAGGAGTTCCTCGACCACGGCTCCGGGCTGGGCGGGGGCCACGCTGATCGGGTCCCTTCTGCGGGTCAGCAGCGCGTCGGCGGCGTGGGCGGTGTGCAGGTAGTGGTCGAGCATGCGGTGCACGGCCGATCGCCGGGCGTCGTCGCTGTCGTGCGTGGTGACCAGTTCGGTGGCGTAGATGCGAAGCAAGTCATGGAAGGCGTATCGGCCCGGGGTGTGTTCGCTGAGGAGGTTGCCGCGGGTCAGTTCGGCCAGCAGGGCGCCGGCGCGGACACGTGACACGCCGGCCAGCGAGGCGGCCGCGGGCAGGGCGATGTCGGGTCCGGGGTGGAGTCCGAGGAGCCGGAAGAGCCGGGCCGCGTCGGCGGTCAGCGCCCGGTACGACGTCGAGAACACTGCCCGCACTTGGCTGGCCGGGTCCCCGCCGTCCAAAGCGTCCAGGCGGCTGCCGGCTTCGCGCAGTTCGTGGGCGAGGGCGGTGAGCGGCAGATGGGGCTGGGCGGCGGCGCGGGCGGCCGTGATCGCCAGGGCCAGCGGCAGCCCGGTGCACCGGGTGACGATCTCCTCGACAGCGGCGGGTTCGGCCGCGGTCCGGTGGGCGCCGAGACGGCTGGTCAGCAGGTCCCCAGCCTGTGTGGGGGTGAGCAGGTCCACGGTCAGCAGATGGGAGCCCTCGGTCGCGGCCAGGCCGGTGAGGAGGTTGCGGCTGGTGACCAGGGCCAGGCAGCCGGACGCGCCGGGCAGGAGCGGGCGGACGTGTTCGGCGTCGCGGGCGTTGTCCAGCACCACGAGTACCCGTCGGTCGGCCAGCAGGCTACGGTACAGGGCTGCCTGCGCTTCCAGGCCGTTCGGGACACGGGCCGGGGGCACCCCCAGGGCGTCCAGGAACCCCCGGACCGCCTCGGCCGGGCCCACCACGGAACCACCCGGGTCGAATCCGCGCAGGTTCACGTACAGCTGCCCGTCGGGGAAAGCGTCCCGTACGCGGTGGGCCCAGTGCACGGCCAGTGCGGTCTTGCCCACCCCGGCGGTGCCGGACACCGCCGAGATCACCACTGCGGCAGGGCGCGCCGACAGGGCCCCGGCCGTGCCGGGCAGGAGACGGTCGAGCTGGGCGAGTTCGCTCTTGCGGCCGGTGAAGGCCGCGACGGACAGGGGCAGCTGCGCAGGGACCGTGCTCACCTGTGCCGGGCCTTGCGGTTGCGCGACAGGAGCGGGGACGGCCTCCTGCTGGAGTACGGCGGCCTGGATGTCCTGCAGGTGCCGCCCGGGGTCGATTCCCAGCTCCCGGGCCAGTCGGCTGTGGGTGCGCCGGTAGTGGTCCAGGGCTTCAGCGGAACGGCCGCAGCGGTGCAGTGCGAGCATCAGCTGGCCTGCCAGGTGTTCATCCAGGGGGTGTGCTGCGGCGCGTGCTGACAGTTCGGGCAACAGGGCGACGTGCTGGCCCAGGCGTAATCGCACGTCGCCCAGATCGAGTTGGGCCGCCAGGCGTTCCTGGACCAGCGTATCGCGCAGCGCGTTCAGCCAGGGCGTGTCCAGGGCGGCAAAGGGTTCCGCGCGCCACAGCCGCAGGGCCTGTTCGAACAGGGCAGCGGCGCGGGTGTCGTCGCCGGCGGCACGGGCCTGAGCGGCAAGGCGACGGAAGGTGTGCATGTCCACGGTCACGGAGCGGGCGGTGGTCATGACGTAACCGCCTGGCTGCCGCGCGATGACTGCCTCGCCGGTGGCTGCCAGGGCCTGTCTCAGCCGGGAGAGATAACTGCGCAAGGTGGGGCCAGCCTGTCGCGGCGGACGGCTTCCCCAGACCCGGTCCGTCAGCTGATCGATCGTCACCGGACGTCCGACGTCGACCAGGAGAACCGCCAGCACGGCCCGCTGGCGTGCATGCCCGAGCACCACAGACCTGCCATCGATGCGGGCCTCAACGCTGCCCAGCACGCTGAATTCCACCGTCATCCCGACCGCACTCCCCACGAGGCCGCAACTCGAACGCGTCTTCATTACCCGGCCTGGACGGTCCGATTCAACGATTGTCCAACGTCTGTCCATGGTCGGCTTGGCACCGTCATGCGAGGCAGCAGGGGCTCTGCGGTTCGAATCGCCTGGCGCGATCCCCTGAACGGACAGAAAAGGACATGGGACTCGGGGCGACCCATTCTGCGTGCGGATGCCGGCACGTCGACACGGAGCGTCTTACCGACCGAAGGAGCAAAGGCAAATGACCGGGAAAACGAAGAAGACACGTGCCGCTCTGGCAGCCGTTGCGGGTGCGCTGCTGATCGCGTCGGGCACGGTTGCAACCGCGACCGAGGCCGCCGCGGTGCAGCCCGGAGCGAACGTCTCCGCCCGTATCGTGGCCACCGAGGCCGCGAGCAGCTACCACGAGATAGTGAACCTTGCCTACAACCAATGCGTGGAGGCGCCGAGAGGTGCCCTCAACGTGAGACTCCGGCTCGCCGGATGCAACGGGTCCTCAGCCCAGAAGTGGGCCTTCGTGGCCGCGCCGGCCGCCTCCACGTACTACCTCGTGAACCAGGTGGGCGGCTACTGCATGGAAGTCAACGACGGCACGGCGGACCCCGGCGAGACTGTCGACGAGTACTTCTGCAACGGGACCGCTTCGGAGCAGTGGGTGCAGAGCTTCCGTACCGTGAACGGAATCGTCTACCAGCAGTTCACGCACTCGGGCACCTCGATGTGCCTTGACACGGTCAGCGGCCCCGGAAGCCAGCTGATGCAGTGGAACTGCGATGCGGGCAACGATGCCCAGACCTGGCTCGTGAGGTAGCGCCCCTCGCGTCTCCGTCCCGCCGGGGCCGCACCCGCACGACGGCGGCCCCGGCGCCGGGGACTGTGGCCGCCGTCCGGCTCTGGCTCCGCTCGTGACCCACTGGGCATTCCTCAGACGTGGTAGAGGGCGTGGGCGCGACTCAGGCCGGCAGGCCCCTGGCCCAGGTTGAAGAAGTAGTTCACCTGCCACGCCTGGGTGCTGCGGGCCTGCCGGTTGGCCGTGGTCACCCACGGCGGATAGACGCGGAATCCGCGCTTCCCGCCGGAGCCGCCGCGGGAGACGATGTTGCGCTCGCACAACACCTCGCGCGGGAAGACGAACTGTCCGAAGCCGTCGTCGTCGCGGCTGCTGACGACGAAGAGGTCCACCCCGTCGGAGGCGTCGAAGGGCCGGATCGGCCCTTGCTCAGACCGCTGCCACACGGTGACGAACTGACCCACCTTCGCCGGGGTGGTCTTGGCCACGCGGAACCGAACCGAGCGGCCATCAAGCGTGAACGCGCAAGCCGCGTATTCGGCGCTCTCCGGTTCCGGCACCGGCAGTGAGCAGGCGAAACCGCTCGGGTCGAACACCAATGCCTTCGCCGCCAGCAGATCGGCGTGAAGCCCCGTCCACGGCTGATTCATTATCATGCCGTCAGCCTGCCATCGACTCATCGGACAGGCCCCCGGGGGCGATGACCTCGCGCTTCCTCGCGATGTTCTGGCTGTCCGGTCTGCCCGACGGCACCCCGATCTCCGACCTGGTCCGCCTGGCAAAGACCCTCAGGCCGTGTCCGGGCGCGCGGGGCCCAGCTGGACGGGGAGTTCCCGGTGCCCGTTGCTGATGAGGGAGGCCACCGGTTGCAGTTCCCCGGCCGGCACCGCGAGGGACAGGTCGGGGAAACGCTCGAACAGTTGCCGGAGGGCTTCCGTGACCTCCAGGCGGGCCAGTGGGGCGCCCAGGCAGAAGTGCACCCCGTGGCCGAAGGCCAGATGGTCCTTGACCGTGCGGGTGATGTCGAAGGTGTCGGCGTCGTCGCCGTGCCAGTCGGGGTGACGGTTGGCGGCGGCGTACGAGGCGAGGATGGCATCGCCCCGGGCGATGGTGCCTCCGTCGGGCAGCTCGATGTCGGTGACGGCGTAGCGCAGCGGCAGATGCTTGACGGCGGGTTCGTGCCGCAGCGTCTCCTCCACCACGTCGTCCCAGCCGGCCTTGCCGGTGCGGACGAGGTCGAACTGGTCGGGGTTGGTCAGCATCGCGACGACGGCCTGGTCGATGACGTTGACGGTGGTCTCGTACCCGGCGCTGATCATCAGCAACAGGGTGTCGCGGAGTTCCTCCGCGGTGAAGCCGGTGCCGTCCGACTCCTCGTCCCGGGCCGCGATGAGCAGGGAGGTCATGTCGTCGCCGGGAGCGCTGGTCTTGGTGGCGATCAGCGCGTCGAGGAGGGCGTAGAGGCGGGCGCCGTTGGTCTCGGCCTCCTCCTGGGTGAGCGTGGTGTCGAAGACACCGTCCACGAGCTTGCGGAAGTCCGCCCGCCGGTCCTCGGGTACGCCCATCAGGTGCCCGATCACGGCGATGGGCAGCGGGTAGGCCAGGCGTTCACGCAGGTCCACGACCTCCCCGGCGGGCAGCGCGGCGAGGTCCTCCACCAGCTCGGTGACCAGGGCCTCGACGGCCGGGCGCAGCTCGGCGATGCGGCGCGCGCTGAAGGCGGGGGCGACCATGCGGCGCAGACGGCGGTGGTCGGCGCCGTAGGCGGTGAACATGTTCTTCACCGCGACCCACAGGGCGAGCGGCCAGGTCGCGACCGTCCGCTCGAAGGCGGGCCAGTGCGCGCGTGCGTCCTTGGACACGTCGGGGCTGGTCAGCAGCTGCTTGAGCAGGGCTGGGTCGGTGACCGCCCAGGCCTGGACGCCGAGGATGTCCACGCGTGTGGCGGGACCCTGGGCGCGCAGGGTCTCGTGCTCCAGATGCCGGGCGGCGCCGGTGGGGTCGAGGACGAGCGGAGTGTGCTGGGGCATGGCCGTTCTCCTTATGGACAGCAGTGGCGGTGTCGGACGGCAGCGGTGCTTCAGACGACAGCGGGGAAACGGACGGGCAGCGCTTCCAGGGCGCGGTGGAACGGGCCGGGCCGCCACACCAGATCCCGCACGGGGCAGGCGAGATCGATCTCGGGAAGGGCGTCCAGCAGGCAGGCGACGGCCGTCTCGGCGATGAGGTACGCGTGGGTGCGGGCCGGGCAGGTGTGCGGACCGATGCTCCAGGACAGGTGGGCGCGGTTGCCGGTGAGCGCTCCGGCGCCGAGGCCCCCGGTGACGGCCGGGTCGTTGTTGCAGGCGGCCATGGAGATGACGACGGGCTGGTGGGCGGGGAGGAGGACGCCCTCGACGTCGATCGGGTACGGCGGGTAGCTGATGCAGTAGTTGGCCATCGGCGGGTCGGTGTACAGGACCGTGTCGAGGGCTTCCCGCACCGGCTGCCCGGCGTGCAGGCCGGCCGAGAACTGCTCATCGGTGAGGATCCTGAGCACGGTGTTGCTGATCAGGTTGGTGAGCGGCTCGATGCCCGCGCCGTACAGCGTGACGAGCTGGTGTGACATCTCCACGTCGTCCAGGCGGGCGCTGTGGGCGATCAGCCGGGAGGTGATGTCGTCCCCGGGGTACTGCCGCCGGAGCGTCACGAGGTCGAGGACGGCCTGGCCGAGGATCTCGTTGCCGCGGGCGGCGGTCTCGGCCTCCGCCTCGAAGATCTTGGCCATCCCGTCGGCGATGCGCATGCCGATCTCGTCCGGGCAGCCCAGCAGCGCGCTCAGCACCTGGAATGCGATGGGGAACGAGTACTGGGTGAGCAGGTCGGCCTGGCCGAGGTGGCGGAAGGAGCCGATCGCACCGGAGGCGACCTTCTCCACCAGGGCCCGCAGCTCATGCTGGTCGACCGCCTGGATGCTCGCGGTGTTCGCCGCCCGGTAGCGGGTGTGCTCGGCACCGGACGAGCGCAGCGCGTTGGGCCGCCACTCCATCATCGGCCGTACCGGGCAGGTCTCGGGTATGCCCTGCTGCCAGATCCGCGGGTCGGCGGGGAAGTGCAGGGGGTCGTTGAGGATGCGCCGGGCCTGGTGGAAGCCGATGACCAGGGTGGCGGGGACGCCCGGAGCGAGATCCACGGGGACCAGCGGACCGTGGACGCGGCGCATGCGCTCGTACGCGGCGTGCGGGTCGTCGGCGAACTCGGCGGCGTAGAGCGGAACTCTGGCCGACGGGCTCGTGATGCCGGGGCCGGGCGTGGTCATGGGCGGGGCTCCACAAGAGAGGCGGGGATGTGCTTGGTGGTCAGGTACTCGATGAGGGTGATGAGCGCGTACACACAGGAGCGGCGGTCCCGCGCGTCGCATTCGGTCAGCGGTGTGTCGGGCTCCAGCGCGAGCGCCTGCCGGATCTCCTCCAGGGGGTAGCGCGGCGCGTCGGGAAAGACGTTGATGACGACGGCGTACGGCGTCTGCTGCTCCTCCAGCAGGCTCAGCACCTCGTGGCAGCCGTCGAGGTTCCTGGTGTCGGCCAGGACCACCGCGCCCAGGGCTCCCTCGGTCAGCCCTTCCCACAGGGGGCGGAACCGGGTCTGGCCGGGCGTCCCGAACAGATAGAGCACCAGGCGGTCGTTCAGCAGATGGATGCGCCCGAAGTCCATGGCGACCGTCGTGGTCGTCTTGTGCGGTGTGCCGCGCAGATCGTCCACGCCGACGCTCGCCTCGGTGATCGGCTCCTCCATGCGCAGCGGTGCCACTTCGGAGACGCTGCCGACGAAAGTGGTCTTGCCGACCCCGAAGGCGCCGGCGACGACGATCTTCGCCGAGCGGTTCACGGCGGGGGCCACATAGTGGACGGCCGGCGGGTCAGACCAGTTCGCGTAGTCCACGCAGCACCTCCTGGAGCAGGTCGAGTCCTGGGCGGCCCTCCTGCACAGGGGCCGGGCTGGTCAGATGGCCACTGTCCATCAGGGCGGAGACGAGGATCCGTACGGTCGAGGGCGGCAGCTCCAGCGCGGCGGCGATGTCCGCCACGGCCAGGCCGCCCCGCCCGCCGGCGAAGAGGCGCATCACCCTGCGGGCGTCCGGCGCCAGCCTCTCGGTGGGACCGGACGCGGCGATGACCACCGTCTCCAGGCGCACATCACGGCTGGGCCGGTTCCGCCCGCCGGTGCGGACGTAGGGCCTGATCAGGTCCGGGTCGTGCCGCGGACCACTCACGTCGCGGTGCCGCCTTCCGAGACAGGGCGCCGGTCCCCGACCTCCAGCTCGTGGCCGAGCCGCGTCGCCAGCCGCACCATGTGGTGGCTGATCAGGCCGACGTCGGCGTCCGGGCCGGTCGTGACGACCGAGAGCATCGAGTTCCGCGCGGCCGCGGTGGTCAGCCCGATGCGGCCCTGCGACTCGATCAGCAACTGGCACATGCCCTTGCCGCCGACGTGCTCGTCCCACGCCTTGCCGGCGGCGCGCAGCGAGGCGGTGAGGGCGGCGAGTTTCTCCGCGTCCTCCTGGCCGATCGTCTGGGTGCGGGCCTGCAGGAGGCCGTCGCTGCTCATCAGCACGGCGTACTCGACGCCCTCGACGGCGCCGAGTTCCTGGTCGAGCAGCCATCCCAGGCTGTTGCTGTGGGTGTCGCGCATGGTCAGTTTCCTTCGGTGGGGCCGGTGTTTTCCTGAGTCTGGCGTCCCCGGCGGGTGCCCGCCGCCCAGGCGGCGGCGACGCTGGGCCGCCCCGGCACGGCCGGCGGCTCCGGCGTCGACGGTGCGGTGCCGCGTGGCCGGGCAGGGCGCTGACGGACGGTCAGCCCGCTGGCGGTGGTCGCGGCAGGCGCGGGGGAGCCGGAATCCTGGGTGGGGGAGCCGGAATCCTGGGTGGGGGGTACGGCAGCGGGTTCGAGCGCTGCGGCGGGGCGGGGCACGACGGCGGGCCTGACCGCGGTGGCGCGGGCTCCGGCGGGCTGGGCCCCGCCGGGGGAGAAGACCAGGAGGTTCTTCGGCAGAACCAGCACGGCCCGGGTGCCCTGGTAGATGTTCGGCGCGGTCAACTCGACCCGGAAGCCGTAGTTCTCGGCGAGCAGGGAGGCGACGCGCAGGCCCGTCTGCGGATGTGCGCCGAGCTGCGTGATGTCGTCGCGCTGTTTGCCGGACATGATGTCGCTGGCCCACAGCAGCCGTTCGTCGTCCATACGCAGACCGGCGTCGTCGACGATCAGGAAACAGGCGTGATGGCCCTCCTCCACCGAGACGTGCACGCGGGCGGCCGGCGGTGAGTACCGCAGGGCGTTGTCCAGCAGCAGCGCCAGGGTGTGCACGACGGCTTCGACCGCCCGGCTCTCCACCGCGATGGTGTCCGACTCGTGGTGCTCCACCCGCTGGTAGCCCTCGATGCGGCCCATGGCGGCGCGGATCACGTCGGTCAGGGAGGTGCGTGGCCAGCGCCTGGAGAGCTTGTCGCCGGCCAGCACCGCGTAGCCCTGCGCGGTCAGCAGCATCTGCTGGGCGATGTGGTCGATGTGCACCAACGTTGCGTACGCCTCGTCGTCCTGGTGGGAGCGCACACCCTTGCTGATCTCCCGGCTGAGCCGGGCCGCGCGTGCCACCACGTTGGAGGCGAAACTGCGCACGGCCGCGCGGGTCGCCTGCTGCGACTCCCGGCGCGCCTTCGCGACCTCCTGTTCCGCGGCGGACCGGACCTCGGCGATACGGTGGTCGGCGGCGGCCTGGGCGGCCTCCCGTACGTGCGTCACGGTGGCGGCCGCCTGCCCCGTCACGTCGCGCAGCCGGCCGGCAAGGGCGGTGTGGGCCAGCGGGCCGGGAAGGGCGAGGCCGGCTCCGTACTGATGGTCGGGCAGGGCGCCGGTGCCCACCGCGGGCAGCACCTCCGCGGCCAGCTGCCCGAGGACGTGCTCCACCGCACGCAACTGCTGGGTGAGTTGTTCGGTACGGCTCTGGAGCTGGTCGGCCCTGGCTCGCTCGCGCCGGTACGCACCACGGAAGCGCCACGCGGTCGCACCGGCCGCCAGAGCGACCGGGGCACTCACGGCCAGTATCAGATCGGTCATCAGGTCCTCTCCAGCGTGTCCGACGCGGCGAAAGCAGCTGTCTGGATGCGGGCATGACAGGCCAAATGTCGCGTGACCGCCGAGGGAGGCGTCGTGCACGACGAACGGACTTCGGGCGCAAGGCAGTCGGAGTGGAGGGGCCTGCCGGCTAAGGCGGAGTGAGCGGCGGGCACGGTGTCCTCCGGGGTACGCGGTCATGTCGTCCAGCAAAGTGTTCGACAAGCTCGAAACGGAAGCGCGCTGAGCCGAACGCGTCGCAGTGTAACCAGCGAGGGACAGGGCGTCGATGAGCGGCCCTCCTCAGCGGACACGGCCGAAACCACCCAACTGGGCGGAGATCGGCCCTCATTGACAAGCGGAACCCTTGAAAGACGTCCACGACCGTCCACCCCGGCCGCCGAACCCGGGCCACGATCACCGCCTGGCCGGCCTCTCCGGCGAGGAGTACGACGCACTGGTTGCCGGTGCGCCCGGCGGCTCCCGGCCGCAGGCGCGACGCTGGGGGAGCGCTGGGCGGCCATCGCCCCGGGGGCCGGCCGGACACGTCGCCGCGCCTACGACGCCGACAGCGACCCGCAGGGTCGTTCAGGGTCTGCGGCCGTGGAAGGTGCGGCGCAGGTCGCTCACCCAGGCGGCGGGGTTCTCCCAGGGGATGAAGTGGCCGCCGTGGTCGTGGGCGTTGACGTTGACGTGGTTGAACCAATCGGCCTGCGGGCCGGTCTTGAACGCCCGGACGCGCTCGTCGGCGGTGTGGATGCCGGGCGGGTTCTCGTACGTGACGAAGGTGAGGCCGACCGGGGCCTGCACGACCGGGGTGCGGTCGTGGGCGGGGGCCCAGGGGTAGCGGTTGGCGTTGGCGTAGTAACGCATCGACGTGGCGACGGAATTGTTCACCCAGTAGATCGTGGCGTGGGTGAGCAGGTCGTCCTTGGTGAAGACGGATTCCAGGTCGCCGCCGTTGTCGCTCCAGGCATGCCAGCGCTCCAGCAGCCAGGCGAGCAGTCCGGCGGGTGAGTCGCTCAGCCCGTGGGCCAGAGTGGCACCGTCCAGCATGTGCACGGCGAGGTGGGACGCCGAGCGGCGGTCCAGCTCGATGATGCGGGCGCGGACATCGGCGGGCTGGTCGTTGGTGAGGGGCCGATTCCGTGCGAAGTCCCAGGCACGGGGGCCGGTGAAGAAGTCGAGCGGCAGCCCCGAGCCGATGTGGATGCCGTACAGCTCGTCGGCGTACTTGTGGCCGAGCTGGCTGGAAACGATCCCGCCGATGTCGCAGCCCCCGGCGGCGTACTTCTCGTATCCCAGGGTCTCGGTCATCAGGGTGTGCCAGAGATCGGCGACCTTCCAGAAATTGACGTCCGAAAACCCGGTGAGCGGGCCGGGGAAACCGAAGCCGGGCAGGGACGGCACGATGACGTCGAACGCGTCGGCGGGGTCACCGCCGAACGCGGCCGGGTCGGCGAGCGGGTCGATCACCTTGGACCAGTGCCAGAACGTCCAGGGCCAGCCGTGGGTGAGGATCAACGGGATCGGGCGGGGGCCGCGGCCGGGCTTGCGCATGAAGTGCACCGGGACGCCGGCGACGCCCACCTGGTAGTGCTCGTAGACGTTGATGGCGGCCTCGGCCTTGCGCCAGTCGTAGCCGTCCCGCCAGTGGGCGACCAGCTCACGGAGATAGCTGTCCGGGACGCCGTAGGACCAGTCCTCATTCCCTTCGTCCAGCGGCGGACGGGTCCGCGCGAGACGGGCGCGCAGGTCGTCGAGGACCTCGTCGGACACATGGATCGAGATGGGTTCCAAGGGGAAGGCGCGCGAGAGGGTCATGCCGTGATTCCTAACTGGACGAGGGGAAGCGGTGCCGTCGGCATGTTGGGTGGACAGCGAGCCAGGCAAGCATGAAGCCGAGCCGGCCCGCAGGCAGGCACCGTATGCCGCCAAGCTCACCCGGCAGTGCGAGCCGGACACCCGCAGCCTGCTCGCGGCGGCGTGCGAGCGGGCCTGCAGTCCGAACGCCGATTCAGCGCTGTCGCTCTTACCGCCCCGCAGCTGGCAGAGCGGATCCGGGACGAGCGGCGCGCGGCGGCGCTCCGCCGAGCGTCGGCCTCGGGGGAGGCGGTGGTGGAGGCCGAAGCCGCCTACGGCATGTGGCCCAGGTGGCCTGTTGCTGCCGCAGCTCGACCTGCTGCCCGGCGGAGGCTTCCACGGTCGCGCCGACGGCCCCGTCAATCCAGGATTGTGGCGATGTCGCGGCGACGAAGATCGGCCAGCCCGTTCAGCATGGCCCTGATCTGCTCGGGGGAGTGCCCGACCCAGCCCTTGAGCTCCGACACGATGCGCACAGGTTCGCGCGTGCGATAGGAGCGGGTGGGGTTGCCCGGGAACTTCCTGTCGGTGACGTTGGGATCGTCTTCCAGAGGGCCGGTTGGTTCCACTACATAGATCCGCCCGGGTCCGTCGCCGGCTGCGAGCTCGGCGCCCCAGGTGGCGGCATCCAGGGTCTCGGAAACGTAGACGTGACGGGACGTGCGCCCTTCCTCAAAGTTGGATGCGTAGCCGGGGCTCAACAAATCCCCCGGAACAAGGTCTGCCTTCGTACCGTGCAGGTACGTTCCTGCCTCGTACACCTGGAAGGGGACAGGGGCGCTGGTCATGCGCTACTCCTTCAGCCTGGGCTTGGGGTAACAGGGAACCACGGCAGCTACTGGTAATCCGCGGCGGAGCCGGCATCGGATCGATCACTCCCGGAGTGGTGCTGCCTTGGACGACGTTTCTCATAGGGCACTTGGTTGGCTTTCCCCATGCCTCCGCACGCGAGCGGCGGAGGCCCTGCCGGGTCAGAGGGTCATGAAGGGCGAGTGCTCGATGAGCAGGAGCTTGCGCAGTGACGTGCGGATGCGCGACAGGACCCGGCGACGCGGCGATGCGGGTACAGGCATGGCTCCCCCAACAGCGGGTAAGGTACGCCTAGTTGCGTACCTCAAGGAAGGTACGCAACTAGGCGTACCTTGTCGAGGGGTGAAGTAATGGCAGCAGGCGAGTTGATGCACCCTCGCGCCGAGGAGTTGCAGGTAGGGCCCATCCTTTTGGCACTGGCTGACGCGAACCGGCGTCGGGTCGTGGCCGAACTGGCCGAACGGCCGGATGAAGAGCGGCTGTGCGCTTCCTTCGACCTGCCGGTGGGCAAGTCCAGTCGTACCCGTCACTGGCGAGTACTGCGCGAGGCGGGCTTGGTGTATCAGCGCGACGCCGGGAACGGCCTGTACATGCGCCTTCGCAAGGAGGACTTGGACCGCCGGTTCCCGGGCCTGATCCAGGCCGTAATCGCTGCAGATTAAGTGCGCTGAACTGCGTCAACGCGCTGTAGGGCGGCGATGGCCGATAAGGGCTGCGGCTGTGCCGACGAGGGCGAGGAAGCGTTCGACCTTGCGTTCGCAGCGGCTGGAGCCTTCGACAGCCGGCCGGCCAGGGCACGGTTCGCTCGACTGTCCAGCGACGACGGCGCAGCTGCTCGCAGTCGTCACCCTTGTCGGCGTGCAGTTCGCCGGCCGTCGGCGCCGGGGGCCGCGGCGGCTCCACCGCGCGAAGGATGCCTGATGTCGTCATGGTGGAGCGGGGACGAGGTCGGTGCCGTCCAGGCAGCCGTCAACGACCTCTGGGTGGTCCGGAGCTGGCGTAAGCCTCGCCGGACGGCAGTCACCGCAAGGCTGCCGCCATGGGTTCCCCGAACTTCACCGCGCCGCCGCACGATCCTGAACCTCCCGCCGTCGACGCCTTCCTCTCCGCCGTCGACCACGCGATGCACAGCAACACTCCGTGCCACGGTCGGCCAACTCGACCATCCGGGCTTCCTGGCGCGGCTCCGCTGGATGCTCTGCGAGGCGTTCAGCCCTTACGGCCACCACTACCCGGCGGCGGACGCAGAGCAACTGGTACGCGGCTTCCCCGATTTCCTGCGCTCCACCGGCTACTACAGCGGCGAGGAGCCGCAGCAAGTAAGTCCGGGTAGCTGAGCTCAAGCCGTGAAGGTGACGACGGCGGCCGCCCTCGTGGTCGGACGGACTGCGGCACCGGCAAGTCTCACCTGCTGATCGGAATCGGCACGGCGATGGCCGAGCCGGGCCTGCCCGTCCGCCACTTTGGCCCAAGCGTTCTTCCTTGCCGGCTTGGGTCAGCGGACGAAGGAGATCTCGGGGTAGCTCCTGCTGGGGCCGTCCAGCACAGGAGGACGCTGATGAAGCAGTGTCCGGTCGAAGAAAGCGGCAAGGTAGACGCGCTGGATCTTGATCGCACGGATCGGGTCGATCGTGCCGAACAACTGCTGGACGGTGGCCTGTGACCAACCGACCAGGGGCGCGTACTGCGGGGCCAGCACCGCGTTGTCGTAGAACGTCAGGTGGGTCGCACCGTGGAGCTGGACGTCGACCCGATATCCCTTCAGGTGCGACCACAACGTGCGCCACGACCCGTCATTGTTGCGGTTGTGGGTTCCCGAGCTGAACAGCATGAAGGGGCGGTCAAGATCCTTGCTCGGCGCCGAGCCGAAGAACTGGCCGTCCAAGTCGGCGCCGGCGTCGATCCGGTGGTCGAGCTGCATGGCGGTGTCGACCGCGCCGCCGCCCAGCGAGAAGCCGAACATCCCGATGCGGGATGTGTCCACCGCGTGGGACAGCCCGGCGGGAAGCTTGGCGTGGCCGGCGTCCGGGTCGCCTCCCTTGGCGATGGTGCCGAGCTGGTTGATGACGAAGCGGATGTCGGCGGCGCGCACCTTGAGCGTATCGGAGGAGTGCGCGCCCGCCGGCATGGTGTTGACCTCGAGCCGGCCGCCGGGGAACTGCACCTCGTTGGCGTCATGCGTGTGATCGACGGTGACGACGAGGTACCCACGGCTGGCCAGATCCTGGACGAGAGCAGTGCCCATCGCACGGTCCGAGTGCAGCCCGGTCGAGTACAACAGCACAGGCAGCTTGCCGTGCCTGGTGTCGACCGGGGCAAGGACATGGCCGGCGGTTCGCGGCAGGGTTACCTGCTGCGGCGTCAGGTTGAGCGACGTGCTGAGGAAGTGGGCACCCGCCACCGACGACATCCACGGCGCCTGATAGTGCCCGGACGGGGAGGAGGTGGGGTACCACAAGGACACCATCAACTCGCGTGCACGATTGCCCGGAACGTACGGATCCGTACGAGACTTGTCGATGAGATGCAGGCCGACCATGCCCACCGAGGAACGACCGGTCGGTGCCGGAAGAGTGAGCTGCAGGGGCGAAGGGTCGGCTTTGCTGCGCGGAGCCGGGTGGACGTCCTTGCGGTCGACACGGACATCGTCGTTCTCAGGCGCCCAGGGCGCGTACCCGTTGGAACCGGCTGTTGTCGAGGTGGCGGAAGGCTTCTCGGCTGCTGCTGCCGGCGCCACCCCTGCGCCCAACACGATGGCCAGCGCGCCCGCCGCACCGATCGCTTTGGCTATCGCTCTATGGCGGTCGCGCGGTCGACGTTGCTGCATGGGATCCCCCTGAGTAGGTCAGAGTTCGTGGGAACCGTAGATCATTTTTCGGCACACCGTACACGACCTCTGCCTGGCTCGACCCCACACAGATCACGGCACGCGCCGAAGCCTACTCAGGCGCTCACCACACCCCTCCATCGGCGACCTGCTGATGCGAACACCCTGCAGCGGGGGTGACGGCTCGGACGATGCCGCGCAGTTCGAGGTCGCTTTCGACCAGGACGCTGGTGGTCATCCGTTCCGGGGCCGCCGGCCAGGGCCGGCGTGGACATGCATCTGCCAACGACCCAACTGCACGAGCCCGATGCTGCTGAGCCAGGACAGCTCATCGTGGCGCGCTCATCCGGCTCGGTTTCGTCCTTGCTTGCGGTACCCGTCCAAGACGTCCTGGCGGAGCAGGTAACCGAAGCCGGCGGACTCCAGTCGCAGTCCCAGCTGAGCCTCACCGATACCAAGATCGACCGCGGTGTCCGCCAGGTGCCAGTCGTTGGCGGCAAGCCTGCTGAGCAGGTGACCGCGACGCACCTGGTTCTCCGACAGGCGAAACGTCTTGAGGTAGGCGATCCTGCCCCCGTCGTCGGTGATGGCCTCACCGATGTGGTTCTCCTGCTTGGGGCGGAACGGCGGCAGGAAGCGGGAGAGCGTGAAGCGTCCCATCCGGTAGACCGACTGCCAGGTGTATGCGTGTTCCAGCAGGCCGGTCGCCATGGTCGTGTCGTGGAAACGCGTCCAGGCGTCTTCCTGTTCGGCAACTGCCGTACGCAGGTCGGTCAGGGAGCGGATCTGAAGGTCAGGTATGCGGGCCCGGAAGTCCGGCACCGGCGGCATCAGCGTGGCGTAGTGGTGGATCAGCTCGCCGTACAGATCCTGCAGGAGCGTTGGGTGAAGTGCACGATAGTCGTCGGGATGCGGGACCATGAACGCGGCAGCGAGCGCGTCGGCGACGTAGACCATCACGCCACACTGGTTGGGGTGGATCTCGAAGACGCGCAGTGCGTCGGTGAGCCCGCGTACTTCGGCACCCACATAGGCTTCCTCGACGCGAGGAGAGAGCCCTTGGCGGATCGCACGCTGCGACCACTCTTCCCAGGCGAGGGAGGGGCCGCCGAAGTGCAGTGCCAGGTAGCCTTCCAGCGCCAGGTGCATGGGGAGGAACCGCAGCCGGTCCTTGGCTTGACGGCGGGCCATCCTACGGTGGAAGCGCAGCGCCATCGTGGCGGCGGGAGCCGAGTTGGCGTCGGCGGAAAGCTGCGTGCCGTAGGCGGCTGCCGGCGTGCCGTCATCAGTCCACGTGGCGACGAATCCGTGCGGGATGTAGGAGATGTAAGCATGGCGGGGGCCGACCTCGACCAGCCCGGCCGCATCACCATAGAGCTGCGAGCGCAGACGGAGGTCGTCGACAGGTTCGTCACGCACGAGCGGTACCAGTCGGACGGCATTCCAGACCTGGGAGGGGCGGGTGGCCAGACCAGTCAGGTCCAGTGTGGTCATCGCGCCCGCTCCTGGTGGTGTTCGTCCATCATTCGGGCCGCCCGGGTGTCCATGTAAGCGATCAGTTCGGCCAGGCCGGTCCGGCCTTCCGCGAACTGGGCGAGTTCCACCAGTGCGGGAAGGTCCTCGGCGTCGCGGATACCCGCGGTGGGCACCGTCGCCGACAGCCGACGCACATCGAAATCGGCCGCATCGTAGACCGGGTTGAGATGCACGACGCTGGTGCGACGTTCGGGGTCGAGCCGGGTCCGCCAGATGCGCAGCACCTCGGCCGCCAGGCCGGGAGGCGCGTTGTCCCATCCGTCGGAGACGATCACCAGCCTGGACGGGGCGGTGTCCAACGCGTCGAGGATCCGCCGGCCAACCGGCGTCGGCCCGTACGGATAGGTCAGCAGTGCGTCAGTCCGGCCAGACGTCCACAGCCCGGTGTAGTCGCCGGCAAGAGCCGCGAGCAGGTAATGGCAGGCCAGGGCCACGGCCAGCGGCCGACGACGCTTGTGAACCGAGCCGAAGGCGGAAAAGCTGTCGTCCAGGACGGCGGTGACCTTGCCCCAGCTGCCCCGGTGGAAGCCGGCCACCCGGCCGGCGGCCGATTCCAGGGCGTGGGTCAACTCGGCACGCCGGCGCCGACGGTCCTCGACCGGCAGCGAAAGCACATAAGTCGCCAAGCGGGTCAGCGGCATCCCCGCCAGGTCCGCTTGTACCCCTGCGGTCCCACGTTTGTGCGCGGACTCCTGCAGCCGCAAGGTCTCCAGGCGGGTCAGCCGGGGAGCTATGCGCTCCAGGAAGACGTCCCGGGGAATGCCGTACTTGGCGGCGAAGCCCTCGGCAACCGTATAGGGCAGCTCATACAGGGCGGCCTGCTCGTAGTGCGCGCGGCGCCACGTCTCCAAGAGGGGTGTGTCATAGTGCGGGCGGGCCAGCGGCGCGAACAGGAACGTCCCCAGCTCTTCGGTGGCGGGGGCCAGGTGTGCATGGCGGAGGGCTCGCTTGAGGCCGCTGCGGTACTTCACCGCGTCGAACGCCAGGTCCTGGCGGGCGGACAGCCAGTCACGCATGATCGCGCGGCTGCGACGGTTGTTCACCCTGGCCCGGCGCAGGGCATCGAACAGTCCGTACACGCGTTGCGGCGGCAGCGTCGCAAGTCGGGACGCGATCAGGCGGCCCTCGCTGCGGCGCTGGTCGGCAGTGGCCTCACTGCTGGTCTCCAGCAGCCGTCGGATGATGAGGACTGCGTTGTAGTCGTTGATGTCGAGCGCAAGGACCCCGGCGTACAGGTCACGATAGTTCCCCAGCATGTATGCATGGAGAAAGTCCAAGGACAGCCGCTGCTCGCCCGCGTCGCTGTGGAATTCACGCTGGCCAGTGGAGGTGATCGCAGCGTTGACGAAGAGCAGCACATCGTCGGCTGCGACGAGGTCCCCGTACGAATCCATCCACATCTTTCCCCGAGAGTGCTGATGCCGGCCGGGGAATGGGGGCACGAGCTGCGAATCATTGCTTTACAGGCAGGTTCCGGAAGTCGCACCGGAGTCCCGCGGCCGGCCACAGGACCGTAACAGAGCAGGCCACAAGCCCTCTACTGACTTCTCCCGGCCCAGGACTACCAGGCACCTACGAGAACACCATGGCGATGGTCAAGTCGAGGTTGTGGGTTGCCGTGGCGCGGTGCTGGGGCATACTGGCGGCTCACCGGTGCAACAAAATGTTTAAGGAGGGATGTTGGCAGCCTGTTTCAGGACGGTCACCGAGGTGGGAGAGGCGCATCTTGCCCAAGCGCAAGCCTTGGGACGTGCCTTCCAGGAGGCGATCGCGCCCGCCACCGTCAACTACGACTTCGGTCACATTCGCGATGCCGCTGCAGGGCTTCCCAACAGTGACATCGTCAAGATGGTCCGTGGGTGGGGCCTTCAAGAGGAGGCGCCCATCCTGGTGATGGCGCTCTCCCTCAAGGAGGCGGTGCGCCAGGCGCTCCCGCCCGAGGCGGCTCAGGCGTCGTTCTGGGAGACCATCGAGCGTGAACTCATGGACGCTTTCACCGGTCTCGCGGCGCAGGAGGGCGAACCGGGACTGGCTTACTACGAGGAGGGGCCGGACCACACGAGCTACTACCGCGATTTGTTCTTCGCCCTCCAGGATGAGGAAGCCGGCGCATACCTGTACACCGTTGCTTTCTGCGCCGACGTCACCGTCGGCTTCGGCAAGTCACGAGTGGGGAACCTGAGCCTCACCGACACCGCACCGTTCGCGGTCCGGCTCAACGCGATCGTCGTGCGGCAGAAGCTCGCGAACGTGGCCTGACCCTCCGGACACTTCTCGCCGCTTCCTTTCGGGCCGTCCCATGTATGTCCTGCGGCCGGTCCCCCCCGCAGGTCTCCACGACCAATCACGGCCCGCCGTCCCGGGCCGCGACCTCGCACATCGCTGTGCGGCGGTGACAGCCGCCTGGCAGGGTAGTCCGCGCGGCGGCCATTCGAGGGCCGGATCCTACTGAGCGTACCGAGCAGCCCTCCCCCGGGGGCCCCGAGCCGCATGGGACTTGGGCCACAGCCGCGGGATCAGGTACGAGCCGCCGAGGCGAAGGCGGCGATGCGCACCGTGCCACGCTCGCCGCGCCAGGCGAGGTCGCCTGCCGGAGTGATGTCCGGGCAGGCGAGCCGGACCTGAAGAAGCCGTCGGCTGCTGAGGGCGCTGAAGGGTTGGAGAGGAGCCACCTCTACCCTGCCTGTGAACCGGCCACCCACTTGGCTTCGCCAACAACATCGCCGTGACCCGATGGCCACTGACCCGCCGCTGGCGCTGCAAGGACAATCACCACGCCGATCTCACCGAGCTGTCACCGCTCCTGCGCCGCACACGTGCAGCTCCAACTACTCGCCGACCACGACAGCCTGGCAACCCGCCGGCGACTGCCAGACGTACGGACCCTGAAATACGAACCCGACTGCAGTGACGCCGCCTGCGCACCGGAAGCGACCGCCGCCATCACCGAGATGGTGACCAGCCTCAACGAGCTCCTCGACACCGCGCCTGCGGCCACCACGGGCGCTGGCACTGCCGGGCTCGCTCAAGCACGAACGCAGGGGCGCGCCGTCCCAGACGCACTCGCCGTAACGCGCCACACCCAGGCGATAAGCCAACCGGCCAATTGAAACGGTGACTGTCTCTCCGGCAGCCGATCAGGCTCTGTCAAACAGGCCATCTCGGTGCGTGCACCGTGAGGCAGCACGGTGGTCATACGACAACAGTTACGAGGTAGTGACAATCGGGGGCCAACTTCTTAGCGCGGCGACCGCTCTTCTTCGGTGAAAACGCGGCAATTAGGCGGCACGCAACCCTAGTTGGTGCAAAGGGAACCAAGAAATCCAAGGAGACCCGAGCATGAAGCGTGGTATGAAGCGGCTCGCGGCAGTCGGTGCGCTGGGCCTGGCCTCAGCAGCACTGGCGGTATCCCCGGCGTTCGCGAAGAGCGACATCTCGATTCAGGCCACCCCTCACACCGCGCATGCTGGCCAGGTGGTGAAGGTACACGGCCAGGGTGACGACGACGCCGAGCGGTACACCATGCTCGTCATACAGGAGCGGTCCGGAAAACCCGGCCACTGGGGCCACTGGTACGCGATCGCGCGGAGCTTCGACTTCGATGTGCGCGCCAAGGCCAAGGTCACGCACACGGGCGAGCTGCAGTTTCGTTCAGTGCTGTACTCGACCGATAAGCACCACCAGCACGCGAAGACGGACCGTATCTCCACGCCAGTGACCGTCCACGTCGTCCGCTAGCTGACACAAGAGCACCGCACGCTGATCGACGCTTTCCCCTGAACGACACGCCGTTCCGGGGAAGGCAGCCCAAGCAGGCACGGTCCTGCTTGAAGGCAGGTCCAGGTCGCCTTCGGATGTTGTCGGCACCGCAGTGCGTCCGGTGTCGAAATACGACCCGAACCAGGTAGCTGACCAGGGTTTCTCCGGACGCTGTGGCCTTCGTCTGATCATGTCCTCCGTCCCTGGTGCACACATGATGACGACGAAGGCCATGACGGTGAGTCTGCTGTTTGAAGCTGTTCCAGTGGGGGTGTTCGCGGAAACCTCATGCTTCCGGGACGACTCATTCGACTGCCGGGCCGCGCTCCGGGACGAACTGTTCGAGCCTGCGGACGCGTTGCTGTGCGCCGACAGGCCGGTGCCCCGGCTGCGGCAGACTCCGCCACCCGACGTGCCGACCAGCCCGGACCGCCTGTTCTGTCACGTCTATGGCCGCAGCAGGCGGTCGTCGGACCAGTTCGTACCCGGCTGGCCGTACTCGTTCGTGGCCGCACTCGAGTCGGGCCGGACCTCGTGGTGCCAGCGCCTGGACACCGTCCAGACGGATGCGCACGGGCCGGGTGATGCACGAGCCCGTCCCGCTACCGTGGATCTCCCCGTCACAGGGCGGGCGGCGACGACGCAGATCACCGACAGGTACGGCACCGCCCACGCGATGGCCTGGGACCGCATCCACCCCGGCTTTGCCACCCGTTCCGCGCGGATCGCGCACCCCGGAGCGAAGAGCGTTCGGAATCCTTCAGCCGCGGGTCGAGGCAGGCCGCCAGTGCGCGCGTAGTGCCTCAGCTGCCGCGCCGGCCTGGGCCCCGCCCGCCCGGTAGGCCGCCTTCCACGCTTCAGGGTCGCTCTGCTCGGCGTCCAGGAGGCGCACCGCGGCCGGATCGGGGGCCAGGATGTGGGCACCGTCGGCCGTGGGGTGTGGGTGGCGGTGGGCGAGTGGGTCGACCACCACCATCGTGCGGGCATCGCGCGCCAGATCGGTGTTGGTGCCGGCTCGCAGGGCGCCGTCCAGGTAGCGGCGGCCGTCGACGGTGACAGGCGGCTCGATCCCAGGGAAAGCGCTGGACGCGGCGACCGCGCGAACCAGTGGGACGCCCGCGGCGGCGTCCCACACGATCGGCTCGCCGCTCTCGGCGTCAACGGCAGGGATCAGCAGAGGGCGTTGCGGCCAACTGTCGGCGGCGATCAGTGCGGCCCGCTGGGCGATCAGCTGGCTCTCCGCCTCCGCGTCGACCGTCTCCAGGGCGATGCGGCCCACCCGGCGACGGGCATCGGCAGGGTCCAGGCCCGGGTCGCCGAGGACCGCGAACACCGCGCCCGTCACTGCCGGGTCGGGGCGGTACGGCGCGGACGAAGCGTTGGCGGAGCGCCGGACGGGGACGGTGGCGAGGCGGGCGGGGTCCTGCCCGGTGGCGATGACTGCGCCGACGATCGCCCCGGCTGAGGTGCCCACGATGAGGTCGGCCTCAGCCAGGTCAACCCCGAAGCTGCGTAGGCCCGCCGTCAGTCCGGCTGTCCATGCGGCGCCAAGGCGCCCGCCGGGCCCCAGGACCAGTGCCCGGTCGAGGTCGTGCATGCCGTCGGTATCCATGGCTCTCCGTCCGTTATTGAAACGCCCGTGTCATATACTTGCACAGCGCTATCGCACGAGAGGACGGTGCACTGTGGGACGGCCTTCCGATTCCGGCCGGCGTGACCGCGTTCTGGCGCAGGCCACCGACTACGTCCTCGCGGAGGGGCTGGCCGGATTGAGTCTTCGTCCGCTGGCCGTGGCGCTGGGTACCAGCCCGCGGATGCTGCTTTACGACTTCGGGAGCAAGCAGGAGTTGGTGGCCGCAGTTCTCGCCGAGGCGCGCCGGCGCGGTGCTGAGCGCCTGGTGCACGGCCTGCCGCCGAGCGGCGCCGACGTCTCGGAGCGGCTGCGCGGGATCTGGACGTGGCTGAGTGCGCCCGAACGCGCCCCGTTCGTTCGACTGTTCTTCGCAGTCCACGCCGACCTGCTGGCCCACCCCGAGCGCTACCCGGACCAGGCGGCGGCCGTCACCGACTGGTTCGGCCCACTGCGCACCGTCTTCGCCGACATCGCCACCGGGACCGACGACACCGCCACCCCCACCCTGGTCATGGCCGTCATGCGAGGCCTGCTGTTCGACCTCACCACCACGGGCGAACGCGAGCGCACCGATCTCGCCCTGGAGCAGTTCGCCGCCCTCCTGCAGGCGCCCACACCCTGACGTCTCGGCGCGCCCCTCCGAAGGGCCGCTCCCGCGCTGAAGTGCCCCTCGGGTCTCCGGTGCGGCGTTCTCCGCACTGTCATTCCCGCCCTGCGCTGGCCGCGCAGTCATGGGCGCCGTCCGGGGCGAGAACTCGACGGCAGAGAAGGCCCGGCATCCGAACGACGAAGGAGCAAACGAACTTGGACGCGACATTCAGGGATATCCAGGCAAGCCGCCTGCTGCGTTGGTGGCGGGTGGACCAGGGTCGGCGCGCGGTTGCCGTAAATGCTGGACGCAGGAGTACAGTTACGGTCCTTGCAATCGCCCCTGCCGCTTGATCTCTTTTTCTGGTGACGACGACCTCCCCGCACCTGGAACCACCCCCCTGGCCGCACTGCGCCGTCGGAGCAAGCCCGGACGATCCCGTGGGCTGTCGTGGCCACCTCGTAGATTCGTACGACACCTGTCTGGCCCACCTGCCGGAGGTTTTGCGAGCGACGTACCTGGCCGGCCTGGCCCCCGAAACCGAGGTCATTCTCTCCGGCACCACCTTCACCGGTGATCTGCTGCAACGGCTGCTCCGTGCCCTCCGGGACCCGAACAGCGAGCAACTGCTGGTCCGCCAGGCTCGTTTCGAAGCCGCCACGTTCACTGATACAGCTGACTTCGGCGGAGTGGCCTTCGGGGACGTCTGGTTCGACGGGGCGGTGTTCTCAGGCGATGCTGTTTTCCGCGGGGCGTCGTTCGCCGGGAGCGCCGGGTTCTGCGGGGCGTCGTTCCTCGGGAGCGCCGGGTTCAGCAGAGCGGTGTTCTCCCGCGCTGCGGACTTCAGCGGGGCGGTGTTCTCCCTTGACGCCCGCTTCGACAACGCGTCCTTCGCCGACGCTGCGTTCGTCGGGGCGGCCTTCTCCGGTGACGCCTGGTTCGGTGCGGCGACGTTCTCCCATGACGCCCATTTCGACCATGCCACGTTCACCGAAGCCAACTTCCGCGGTGCGGAGTTTGCAGGAGGCGCGGGGTTCAGCAGGGTGGCGTTCTCCGGCGGGGCTGTCTTCGACAGGGCGGTGTTCTCTGGCGGGGCGAGCTTGCGCGGGGCCGTGTTCGCCGGTGATGCCGGGTTCGGCGGAGCTCATTTCGTCGGCGACGCCCGTTTCGGCGAGGCGACGTTCTCCCGCAGCGCCGACTTCCGCAGCGTGACGTTCTCCGGCGACGCCTGGTTCACCAGGGTGACCTTCTCCGGCAGCGCACGGTTCAGCTCGGTGACACTCGCCGGAAGCGCCCGCTTCGACGTTACGACCTTCTCCGGTGAGGCCGCCTTCCAGAGGACGGCGTTCTCCGGCGGCGCCAGCTTCGTCAGGGCAGAGTTCTCGAAGAGCGCCGACTTCAGTGAGGCGGTGTTCTCCGGTGACGCGGCATTCCGCAGGGCGGCCTTCTCTGACGGTGCCGCCTTCGGCGCGGCGACCTTCTCCACCGGCGCTTTCTTCAGCGATGCGACGTTCGAGAACGTATCCCAACTGGGCCCGCTTGCCTGCCAGGGGAAGCTGGATCTCTCAGGCGCACGCTTCGGCGGCCCCGTGACCATCAAGGCGGCAACGGCCTTCTTCTCATGTATGAGGACTCGCTGGGACTCCACGGCAACGCTGCGTCTGCGCTACGCGACAGTAGATCTCACGGACGCCGTCATTGAGTACCCGCTGAGCGTGGCCACCTGCCCCTCCGCCTTCACGCACGACCGGCGGCCGGTCGACGAGTCCGGTCTGGCCGGCCTGGACCCGAGTGCCCGGATCACCTCGTTGAGCGGTGTGGACGCGGCGCATTTGGCTCTGACCGACGTCGACTTGTCGGCCTGCCGGCTCACCGGCACCTTCCACCTCGACCAGCTCCGCCTCGAAGGCCGCTGCGCCTTCGCGGCCACCCCCACCGGCCTGCACCGGCACGGCGCCCTTCCGGCCCGCTGGACCCAGCGTCGAGCCCTCGCTGAGGAACACCACTGGCGCGCCGCCACCGGCTCGACCGGCTGGACACCCGCGCCTTCCGGCACGTCCCTCCAACAGCCGGCCTCCCTCGCTCCCGTATACCGCCAGCTGCGGAAGTCTTTCGAGGATGCCAAGAACGAACCGGACGCAGCAGACTTCTACTACGGCGAGATGGAGATGCGCCGCCACGACCGCGACCGGCCTTCCTCCGAGCGCGCGCTGCTCACACTGTACTGGGCCGTGTCCGGCTACGGTTTACGCGCTTCCAGGGCCCTTGCCTGGCTCGTGGGTGCCATGGCCGCTACCACCCTGATCATGATGCTGTGGGGCATCCCCAAGGACCACCCACAGTCCGTGACAACCGGGCACCTGACCGGGCAGAACGTCTCACTGACCACGGACGACCCAGCCCCCGTGAACCCTTCCGGCCCACTGCGCTCCCGACTGACCTCCCAGCGCTGGGAAAGGTCCCTGCGGATCGTCGTGAACTCGGTGTTCTTCCGCTCCTCCGGCCAGAACCTCACCGCCGCCGGCACCTACACCGAGATGGCATCCCGCCTGACCGAGCCCGCGCTGCTGGGCCTCGCCGTGCTTGCCGTTCGCGGGCGAGTCAGGCGGTAGCCGAGAGCCGGTGGAGGCTCAAGACGACGTCGGGGAAGGCGAGGCGGCCGGCGACTGCGGCCTCCGGGTGAACCGGCCGTCTGCGCATTACTTCCCGCACTCCTGCCTGAAGCCTGGCCGCATCTGCTGCAGCCGGACCGAGGCACTCAACCGTGCCGGCCTCGCTTTGGACAGCCGCCAGGGCGCTTGCGCAGCCGCTGTTCCTTCCGCCACTGCCTGGACAGACACACCGACGAGCAGAACATGGCTCAGGCCGAGCGTCCGGCCTCAACCGTTCGCCACGCGCCGGCAGTTCCATTCCCCCGGTCCGTCCGGCATCCTCGGACACCAGGCCAGCCTGGGACGCAAGGCTACGGGCCGGGGTGCCGCCACCGCCCGCGTTGCCCTGGGCGACGTCGACGACGATCTCCATCACGACGTCAGGCAGGGATGGACCGAGGGCGCCGGCGACGGCGCCGATCACTGCCTCGGTCGTGAAACAGCGAAGACCACTATTCCGGGGAGGCCTCGGAAAGGGACTGGCTGAGCACCTGGGCGTGGAGGGCGCCTCGTGCGTGAAGCGGTACACCGAGCGGCAGATGACGCAGTACGAGGACGCCTGGGAGTACCGGGACGCCGGCTCTGGCCGCGCTCGGCAGGGACGCCGAGCAGCCGCCGGCTGACGAGAGGCGGGAACGAACCAGCGGCCCGCGCGTGGTCCCGGCCGTGTTCTATTCACGGATGCCTGCGGCTTCGATCGCGCGTCGGCGGGTTGCCCGCCAGGTCGCTCCCGACGCGGTGACCACGGTGACGAGGGCGCAGAGCGCGATGGTTCCCAGGAGCTGTGCCCACGGGATCACCGTCGGCGCGCCGGCGACGAGTTTGCTCAGCGAGACCTGCTGGGTCGCCGCGGCAAGGCCGGTCGCCACGGCGGCGAGCACGGTGCCGACGACCACCGCCACGGCAGCCTCGGCGGCGGCGACCTTCACGATCTGGCTGCGCACCGTGCCGGCCAGCCCGAGCAGGGCGAACTCCCGCCGCCGCCCGGCCGTCGCCATGATCAGCGTGTTGGCGACCGCGATCAGCGCGTAGGCGAGTGCGATCCCCAGGATGACCACCGCGGCGTTGTTCGTCTGCTCGGCGGCGTGCGCGCGCTGGGCCTCCAGGTAGGCGCCGTAGGTCATCACGTGCGCGCCGGAGCCGGACAGCGCCACGTTCACCGCGGCCGTCTGCTGCTCGTCGAGCGGCCGGCCCGCGCCCGCCTTCGAGTCGAGATAGACCTGACTCGGCATCAACGCGCCGGTCAGTGACGCGGACACATAGGTGTCGTCGCCCTGCAGACCGCGCGCGACCACCGCCGCGATGACGGTTCGGACCTTCTCGCCGGTGGGCAGTAGCGCGACCACGTGGTCCCCGGCCGACAGGCCGTCGGACCGGGCCGCGTGCTCATCGATGACGAGGAAGTTGTCCGGCGGCGAGGCGAGCGACCCGGAGAGCACGGGCGGCTTGATGGTGGTGCCCAGTGCCGCCGCGGGCACCGCGTTGGTGGTGAGCGAGTCGATCTGCTCGCCCTGGGCGCCGATCCGGACGTTCATCGAGGCGACCGGGGTGACCCGGACCCCGGGCACGGCCGTCAGCCGCTGCAGCGTGCGGGCGTCGATCCCGGAACCGCCGGGCACGACGACGTCCGCCGCCTTTATCTCCTGCTGTTGGCGGGCGAGGACCGCGGCGTCACCGGACTTCTGCATCGTCAGCAGAGCGCCGACCAGCCCGACGGCCACCACGATCGGCGCCACCGTGGCGGCCGTACGCCTCCGGGAGGTGAGGATGTTCTCGCGCACCAGCAGCGGGCCGGCCTTGGCCGAGCCGCGCAGCGGGCCGGTCAGCAGCCGGGTGACCGGTCGCAGCAGGATCGGCGCCAGCAAGGTGACCGCGCCGACGTAGAGGACCGGCACCGCCTCGTACTTGCGGGCACTGGCCGCCAGATACGGCTCGGTCCGGGAGATCACGATCCCCGCGACGACTGCGCCGATCAGCATCCCGGTCCCGAGCAGCCAGCGGACCGGCGTCATTCCGCGACGCTCCACCACGCTCTCGCGCAGCACCTCGATCGGCCGGATCAGCGAGACCCGGACGAGGGCGGCGGCCGAGCCGACCAGCGCCGCGACCACGCCCATGACGAAGGAGATCAGCAGCGGCAGCGGGTTGACGGGGATGGTGAACCAAGACGGGGCAACGTCGTGGTCGAGCATCCAGGAGCGCAGAGGCACGGTGCACAGCGGGGCGAGGACGCAGCCGGCGGCCGCCGCCAGGCCGATCAGCATCGCCTCGCCGAGCACCATGCGCCGCACCTGCCGCGGCGCGGCACCCACCAGCCGCATCAGCGCCAGCTCACGGCGGCGCTGCTCGGTGGCGAAGGCGAAGGTCGCGATGACGACGAACACCGCTACGCACACCGCCAGCCCGGCCGTACTGCCCGCCGTCGCCTGGGCGTTGGCCAGCGCCTGGGCGCCGCCGGTGGAATCGGGGTCGACCCGGGTCAGGTCGTGGCCGCTGAGGACCACGGCCCGGCCGCCCACGAGGGCGGACACCTGCTTCACGTCCTGGTCGGTGACCAGTGCGTTGACGCCGGGCGACAGGCGCTGCGCCTCGGCACCACTGAAGAAGACCGCGTTCTCGAACCAGAGCGCGTCGGTGACGCCCACCACCCGGTAGCGGCCGGCACCGTCGGAGGTGACGGCCTCGGCTTCACGCCCGATGAGCGACTTGCCGCCGCCGGCGACGACGATCTCGTCCGGGGCCTGCGGCGCACGCCCGGCCACCAGGTGGTAGCCCGCGAAGCCGGCCGAGCTCCAGGGGTGGCCGGTCGTCTCCCCGAGGCCGGGGCTCAGCCGTACCGGGAAGCTGCGGTCGGCCGTGGCTCGTCCGGCCTCGGTCACCTTGGTCACCACGTCGGCGGGCAGCACTGCGGGGGCCTTCATCGGGCGCCCCTGGAAGCCCCGTGGCGCGATGACGGTCGAGGCCTCCTTGAACCGCTGCGGCCCCGGATGCGGAGTGCCGAAGGTGGCCGCCAGGGTCAGCGTCATCATGCCGATCATCGTCGTGCCGAGGGCGAGGGCGAGGAAGGCGCCCACGAAGCCCATCAGACGGTGCCGGAGAGTGACTGCGGCGATGCTCAGCACGGCTTCGTCTCGCTCTCGCCGGGCTCCAGCGCGGCCATCCGCAGGGCCACGGACTCGGCTGTCGGCTCGAACAGCTCACCGGTCACCTGACCGTCGGCGAGGAAGACCACCCGCTGGGAGTACGAGGCGGCCACCGGGTCGTGCGTGACCATGATGACCGTCTGCCCATGCTGCTCGACGACTCCGCGCAGCAGCGCCAGGACCTCACGCGCGGTACGCGAGTCCAGCGCACCGGTAGGCTCGTCCGCGAAGATCACCTTGGGCCTGGTCACCAGCGCCCGCGCGATAGCGACACGCTGCTGCTGGCCACCGGACAGTTCGGTCGGCCGGTGCTCGGCCCGCTCGGCGAGGCCGACCTCGGCCAGCACCTTGTCGATCGCCGTCGGATCGATGGAGCGCCCGGCCAACCGGAGTGGCAGTTCTACGTTCTGTCGGGCCGTCAGTGCCGGGATCAGGTTGAAGGACTGGAAGATGAAGCCCATGTGCTCACGGCGCAACTCGGTGAGCGCCCGCTCGGAGAGCCGGTGCAACGGAGCGCCGTCCAGCAGGATCTCGCCCGCGTCGACCCGGTCCAGGCCCGCCGCGCACTGCAGCAGCGTCGACTTGCCCGAGCCCGAGGGACCCATGATGGCGGTGAAGGTGCCCGCCGCGAAGCCGATGTCCACACCGTCGAGCGCCCGCACCCGGTTGTCGCCGCGACCGTACGTCTTGTGCACGGCGGTCAGGCCGGCAATGTGGCCCAGCCTCTCCGCACCGACGAAGGCCGGACTCGGAGCCTGTGCCAGTAGAGCCTTGTTCCGGAACACTCGCTCGCCTTTCCATCGGGTCACCGGTCGGGGGCATCGGCACCCGCCACACCGACGTTAGGGCCGTTCGAGGCATCCACGCCTCCGGACTGTCCCTGATCTCGCCCCTGAGGAACCCCTGACCCGAGTAGGCGGCGGCCCTGCGGCGCAGACACCCGCAGCTCGCCACCGGTGGCCGGGTGCTGTTCGTTCTCATGAACATCGAACGCGGCCCGGTTCGGGTGCCCTTCGAAGGGATGAACAACTGCTGTCGAATCGCGTGAAGAGAACCAGTCTCGGTGGTGAGGGGCGCCGAGGCAGCAGGTGGCCAGCGTCGATCATCTCGCCCGAGATCGCCCACGCCGTCGCGGGCGTCGGCTCCTTGTCCGTCTACCCGAGTTCACCGAGACGGAGGGCATCCCTTATCTCGCTGAGCGTCGCGGTCGTGGCCGGGGTCCGCTCCTGCGCTTGTTCAGCGAGTCGGAGGGCGTCGTCAATCTCGCTGAGCTTCACGGAGGACAGGACGGCCGCCCGCTCTATCAGGTCGTCCCGGGACACAGTGGTCAGCCACGTGCACGGGGTGAAGCCTGGACGCGGGAACGCGAGCCGCAGCACGCCTTCGAACGGCAGTCCTTCACCGGCGCCGACCGTCACTTCGATGCCCAGACCGCTGATGTCGACGCCCGCCGGAGCGACGACCTGCATCACCCGGATCCCGGACGTGTCGTCTCCCGACAGCAGTACGACCAACCTCCGCTCGTCGAACTGGACCCACCAGACTTCGCCACGTTGCACAAGTCCTCCAGACACATGACGGCAGACAGACGCTGCGCGACCCTGACGCGCTGTGGCGACGGGTGCGGCCACCGTTGATCATCGGTGTGTGAAGACTGAAGATCATGCGGTAGCCGCAGGTCACAGCGTAGACCCTGCCCGCTGGCAGGAGGCGTTCGAGGGCCTGATGGCCCAGATCGCGGGCCGGTTCGCACGGGTCGAAGCCCGACGTCGGATCGGGCGGTTGGTGCTCGGGCTGCTGTCGGACCTGCCGCGCAAAAACTGCTGGACCATCGCAGAGTGGGCCGGAGAGAGCACCCCGGACGGCATGCAGCACCTGCTCGGGCGGGCCAAGTGGGACGCCGACCAGGTCCGCGACGACGTGCGGGCCTACGTGGTGGAGCATCTGCGGGACGACCAGGCGGTTCTGGTGGTCGGCGAGACCGGCGACGTGAAGAAGGGCACCGACACCGTCGGTGTCCAGCGCCAGTACACCGGCACCGCGGGCAGGATCGAGAACGCGCAGGTCGCCGTCTATCTCGTCTACGCCGGCCGCCGCGGACACGCCGCGGTAGACCGGGACTGTACGTTCCGCGTTCCTGGACCTCGGACCCCGACCGCCGCCGGGCCGCCGGACTCGGTGACAAGACCAACTCCTGCAAGGGTCCTGAATTGGGCGGAGCGGAGGTCGGACCGGGGTGGGGTGGTCACGTCCCGCGACATTGGTACGTGGGCCTGGATCCGTGAAATACGGCGTTGCCGAAGGCGAAGACTCCGCCGTCGCAGGCGTTGAGCCAGTAGCCGTGTCCATCGGGAGTGGCAGACATGGCGGTGATGTGGCCGTTGAGGCGCTTGTCTGCGAGCGAGCCATGGAATCCGGCGGAGCCATAGGCGAACACTCCGCCGTCCTCCGCGGTGAGCCAGTAGCCCCTGCCGTCCGGTGCCGCGTCCATGTCTACGACGGGGGCGTTCAGGTGCTTGCCGCCCATCGAGCCGTAGAACGGTGCGTCACCGAAGGCGAAGACGCCTCCGTCGCGGGCCACGAGCCAGTATCCGTTACCACTCGGGGTGGGGGCGATGGCCTCGACGGGGGCGTTGAGTGGTTTGCCGCCCATCGAGCCGTGGAACCTGGCTGTTCCAAACGCGAACACGCCGCCGTCGCTCCCGACGAGCCAGTAGCCTTTGCCGTCCTTGGCCGGTGCCATGCCGACGATGTTGTCGATGTGTATTCCTAGGCCTGGGAGCGATCCGACAAACGGAGCGTCACCGAAGGCGAACACGCCACCGTCCCGCCCCACCAGCCAGTACCCACCGTTGGTCGGCGTGCGTGCCATTCCGAGAATGTTGGACACCCGTACGCCGAGTCCCGGCAGAGATCCGTGAAACGGCGCGTCTCCGTAGGAGAAGACGCCTCCATAGGTGTCCGCCTGCCAGTAGCCGCTTCCGGTGGACGTGGATACGACGTCACTGGCCGTTGGTAGCGTGGCAACGGTGAACGTCGCCGTTTTGGTTACGGTGGCACCGGAGGGATCCCGGACGGTCACGGACCACTGATACGCGGTCCCCGGATCCAAGCGGTGTGGGGGAACCGTCCATTGGCCGTTGACCCATCCCGACGAGACATCGACGGAGGGCCCGGTTACACGGTACGCGTATTGTAGGGCGTCTCCGTCATCGTCCCGCGCAATCGCAGCAAGAGTGGGGACGTTGGCCCCGGTGACGGAGCCTGACGTCGGCGAAACCGCTGCGATCACGGGGGCGCGGTTGCCCAGGGCCAGGGTCCTGGTCATGGAGGCGGTGGCACCTCGGTTGTCGGTGACCCTGAGAGTGACCGTCTTCGAGGCGCCGGTCCCGAGCGCGACGGTCGGAGTGGGCCCCGTGGCGATCTGCTGAGTGCCCGTCAGCCACTGCCAGGACGTGATCCTGCCGTCGGAATCCGTGGAGGAGCGGCCGTCGAAGGCGACGATGTTGCCCGCTCCCGCGCGGCGCGCGTAGCTGTAGGCGGCGGTGGGGGGTCGGTTGACCCCGCCAGCGGGCGGCGATTGGGTCGTGACGGGCGTCGCGTTCTGGGGACCTGGAGCGATGTCTCCCGGCGCCTCGTAGACGTAGAGGTCCGCCGGCTTGTTCTCAGGTCGAACGAACAGAGTGCGGCACGCCGACGGCTGGTGCACCGCGACCGTCGGGAAGGTGTCGCCGCTGACCGTCACCTGACCGGTGTCCTTGTTCACCGAGACCTGTACGTCGATCCCCGGCGCGAACCACGACGTTCCGAAGGCCGACTCCTTGATGTGGGTGCGGAACCGGTATACGTCTCCGGAAATCCAGTCGGCGTAGAACCAGTTGTTGGCGCCTCCCCATTGCCGGTACGTGGGCCGCGCATCCCAACTCTTGTGTGCTGTGTAGGTCCCAGAGGAAATGGGCAGTGGGGTCCTGAGTTTACTCACGGACTTATTGACGATGAAATACCCTGTCCCGGCCGCGAAATCGAGCACCGCAAACGCGCGTGTCTTTTCGGGTGGGAAGTTCAGGCTCACGTCCCGGCCGTCACCCTGGAGAAACAGTCCCGGGAATTCCTCGTGTCCGTAGATAGCGGTGAGTGTCGGCCTAGCGGAAGGCGTCACGGAGGCGGGGAGCAGCATGTCGCCGCTGCGGAAGTCGAACCCGGGATTGACCCAGATCTCCCGCGCCCGAATGAACGCTTCGATCGTGACCGTTCCCAAAGGCGGGTATTTGGCGATCGGGAACTCCATCGCCTTGGAACCCGGCATCCGCGCGCGTGCCGCGGCGAGCGCCTGTTGTGGCGGGAGCGCGCAGGTAGCGGCGCTCACTGCGGGACTCTGGATGACGCCGACGAGCGAGAGCAATAAGAGGGCGAGTACCGCAGCCGTCCATCTGCTCCCGCGGCCCGGCTTGTAGAGGGATCTCTCTGTGCATGATTTTTTAACGCCCACGTCCCCCGCCCACAGAAGAGCTCTCCATGATCGACCGTTATTATCGGGTGATTGCTTTCAGGGGGCAAGGGTTGGCGCAATAATGACACGATTGCTTGCATTGATCGCGCTTTTTGATCAGAATCAATCACTTTCGAGCTGGTTAGTACTCCAGCTGTAGATGTGATCTCGCTGGTGGGGGCGGTCCGGGAACGGGTGCGGCCACCGTTGATCGTCGTGAGTTGTGTGGACTGACGAAGAGACGGTGGCCGCAGGTCACAGCAGAGATTCCGGCCGTTGGCGGGAGGCGTTCGAGGTGGCCATGGGCCGGATCGCGGGTCGGTTTGCCCGGGTCGAACCCCGGTTGCGGGCCGGGGAGAAGTCCCCGCACGGCATGCAGCACCTGCTGTGCCGAGCGTCCTGGGACGCCGACGCCGTGCGCGATCCCGCGGGAACGCGGCGGGGGACCGGGAGTTGTACGTCCCGCGCTCCTGGACTACCAACCCCGAGCGATGCCAGGCGGCCAGGCTGGGAGAGGGCACCGTCTTCGCGACCAAGCCGGAGCTGGCCCGCGTGATGATCGAACGGTTCCTGGACGCCGGACACTGCATCGACTGGGTGACCGGCGACGAGGTGTACGGCAGCAACCCGAAGCTGAGGGCGGCTCTGGAGGAACGCGGCATGGGCTATGTGCTCGCCGTGGCCTGCTCGGCTGAAGTAGCCACCAAAGCAGGGAAGTTCCGCGCCGACGCGCTGGTGGCGAAGCTGCCCAAGCGGGCCTGGAAGAAGCTGTCGCCCGGACGCGGCGCGAAGGGCCACCGCTTCTACGACTGGGCCGCCATCGACCTCGCCGACCCGGCACCGGGCCACGGCCGGCTGCTGATCCGCCGCAACCGCACCACCGGTGAACTCGCCTACTACCACTGCCATTCCACCTTGCCGGTCCCGCTGAGCACCCTGGTCAAGACGGCCGGCTCCAGGTGGCGGGTGGAGGAAACCTTCCAGGCCGGGAAGGGCCTGGCCGGGCTCGATGAGCACCAGGTCCGCCGCTACCCCTCCTGGAGCCGCTGGGTCACCCTCGCCATGCTCGCCCACGTCTTCCTGGCCGTCGTCCGCGCCGACGTACACGCCCTCCACCCCGGGTCAGGTGAGCCGATCCCACTCACCTGCAACGAGATCCAGCGCATGTTCATCACACTCGTCGTCCAGCCCGTCCACGACGCGGATCGCCGGCTCAGCTGGTCCCATTGGCGACGTCGTCACCAGGCCCGATCGCGGCCGGCCATTACCGGTGGCAAGCAGCCCAGGCATGACCGAGCGGTTCAGTCGGCGAGTTCCGTCAGGTACGGCGCTCGGTAATTCGGTTCGGATCACCGCGCACGGGGTCCAGTCACCCGGCGGTGGCCAGGCGGCGCCGAAGCTCCTGCTGCGAGACGTCTTCCACGTGGGTCAGAAATACCCCTATGTGACCTGAAGGGTCCTTGAGGATGACGGTGCGGTCACCGTGGAACATGTCCTTCGGCGGCTGGAGGATCTCAGCACCGGCGGCTTCTGCGCGCTCCGCCAGGCTGTCGACGTCTGGCACGAAGACATGCAGCGTGACGGACGTACCTCCGCCGAGCGAGGTCGGCGCGGCGAAGGAGGCGGCCTCCGCCTCGTCCACGCTGGCGTCGCCCAGCATCAGGGCCGACCGTCCGATGGTGATCTCGGCGTGCAGAATCCCGCCGCCCGGAGCGTCGATCCTGAAGTCCTCACGGGCGCCGAACGCCCGCTGGTAGAAATCGATCGCCGCGGCGGCGTCGTCGACCATGATGTGCGGGATCACGGCATAGCGGTAGCGGTCGGGGATCTCAATGTGGTCCGTGCGCTCGGTCACGGCGAACCTCCTTGAAAAGGCACCGCTGGTCGGTTCCTGCGGCTCTGGAAGGAACCAAAAAGCTCAAGTTTCGTTGAGGTCAAGGTCGATGTGGCCCTGCAAGTCCACTGCGGGCCGCCGCCACCCCTCACCCCGGCCCTGGCCACGCCCACCCTCGCCGCAACCGCGGACACCCCACCCCGCCTCGTGCCCCAGGCATCCTGTACCGCAACTACTCACTCGCAGGCTCACCTCGGCGATACCCGAACTCAGCGTTGCCCCTAAACGTCGCAAACCCGAAGTCGGCGTCGCCCTCGAAGGTCACCGACCCGAAGTCGGCGTCGCCCTCGAAGGTCGCGCCCCTCAGGCAGGTGTTGGCCTTGAAGGTCGCCCGCCGGAACCAGGCGATGGCCTTGAAGGTCGCGCGCCTGAAGCTGGCATCGCCCTCGAAGGTCGCCGATCCGAACAAGGTGTGGCGCTCGAAGGCCGCCAACTCGAACACAGCGTCGCTCTCGAAGGTCACCCGCTTGAACACGGCGCTGTCTTCGAAGGTCGCCCACCCGAACTTTGCGATGGCCTTGAAGGTCGCCCACCGGAATTCGGCGTAGCGCTTGAAGGTCGCCGACGCGAACTTGGCGTCGCCCTTGAAAATCGCCGACCCGAAGTCGACGTCGCCCTCAAAGGTCGCCAACCCGAAACTAGCGTCGCCCTCGAAGTTCGCCGACTGGAACCAGGCGTCGCCCTTGAAAATCGCCGACCCGAACTTGGCGTCGCCCTCGAAGGTCACCGACTCGAACTTGGCGTCGTCCTCGAAGGTCGCCGACTCGAACTTGGCGTCACCGGCACGAGGGTGCCCGGTGGTGGGGTCACGGAGTGCGTTCAGGAGTCGGTTCAGCAAGTCCTGAGTGAAGGTGGTGCCGCGGTGGTCAATATTGGCGCCTGGGGCTAGGGCGTACAGGTAGGCGTACCGGTCGGTGCTGGCCAGGTGCGCCAGACAAGCGGTGTGTCCTTGGACGCGGATGCCGCGGCAGCCGATGATGTCGGCGGCAGGAGCCGCGCCCCTGCCGCAGTACGGCCAGGGCGGAGGTGTGGAGGAGGGAGGTGAGGGTGTGCTCATGGCGCTGCGGCTCCATGGTGTGCCTGTCACTCGTACTGGGCTTCGCAATATGCCGGGGAGCTTGCCCAGGATGGTCAGGTCAAGATCCTCAGCGTTCTCTGTATCGTCCGCGGTAAAGGCCAGGATGCCCGAAAGTCAGTGCGCAACCCCGATGGACTGGCCGTCCCAACGCACGCGGTGCCATCTTTTCTGGTGGGGGTGCCCCATGCATGGTCCCAGACGTGCGAAAGTGCGGTCCGCCACGGGATGGTGGTGGGGGGGGGGACCGCGCCGGGGCCGGTCGTCAGCTGTTGCTAAGCGGTAATCAGGACGCCCGCTCGAAGGCGAGCGCAGTCGGCCGCGTACCGCAGCAGTGACTCCCGCTCGGCCTGGTCCACCGCCAAACTTCAACGGTGCTTGGTGCACACCCCTCGCCGATGTACTAGCAGTGGCGCGGTCTGGCCACTCGATACGACAAGACCGCGACCATCTACCTGGCCGGACTCCACATCGCCGCCATCTTCATCTGGTCGGCGAGGTGATCCGAACGGAACGGCCTAGCAGGTCTGACGACGGGTGGGTCGCTCTTGACCGCGACGGGCTGCAGCAGGGCGGCCATGACGGCCGCGTTGGCCCGTACGCCGGAGGGGGCCTGGAGTTTGTGCGCTGGTCAGGTGCATAGGCCACCAGAGGTGGCAGCCGGATCCGGGGGTTGTCCCGCGGGGTGCCGAGCCCTGACCTCGGAGTCCCTGACCCTGAGGTCAAGCCGTGGCCTCGACCAGCCGCTTCATGCCGGGCTGGTCGGTCACGCAGCCCACCAGGCCGAGCGCCCGGGCCAGCGCCAGGTCGCGCTCGTCGTTGACGGTCCAGGCCATCACCTCGATGCCTGCGGCGCCGCACTTGTCCACGATGGCCTGGTTCAGCTGGCGCAGCTCGACGCTGACCAGGGTGGAACCGACCTTCTGGGCGCGGCCGACGAAGGTGTCGCGGTGCGCGCTGGGGCCTGCCACCAGCACGGTGCGGGCCTGCGGCAGCAGGTTGTGGATCTCGATCAGAGCCACGTCGTGGAACGACAGCACCGAGACCCGGTCCAGCAGGTCACGGTCGGCGAGCACCTTCGCCAGCGACCGGGCGGCGGCCACGTCCTTGATCTCCGCCTGGATCGGCAGCGTCGGCCCGACGGCGTCCAGCACCTCCTCGAACGTGGGAATCCGCTCGCCGAGGCCGGCGTCGAGCTTCTTGAGTTGTCGCAACTCCTGGTCGGCGATCGGACCGGAGCCGTCCGTCGTGCGGTCCAGGGTCTCGTCGTGCATGATGACCAGCTCGCCGTCCTTGCTCAGGTGCAGGTCCAGTTCGATGCCGTCCAGCCCCTCGCGTTCGGCCCGCAGGAAGGAACGCAGGGTGTTCTCCGGCTCGGCGGCCATGACACCGCGGTGGCCGATGGTGAAGAAAGACACTCGATTGCCGTCCTAGGGTGTGCTGGTCCGGGGCAGCAGCACGAGCGCCGTACCCCGCTGGCCGGCGGGTGACCGTCCGTCGGAGCACCCAAGCGTAATGGGCCCGTCCGGACCGCGCGGTCGTCGCTTGCCTCATCCAGCCGAACACGGCGGCATGGGCATCGCCTCGGCCGGTACGTCGTACGACGCCGGCACGAGCGCGACACCCCGGGCACCGGCCGGACGGGCAACCGGGTGATCGCAGGCCGAGGGCTTACCAGTAGGCGCGGTCGTCCCAGGACCGGAAGCCCGCGAACTCGACGGGGTCGTCGTCCTCGTCCAGGGCGGCGAACCCATGCGTGACCAGCGTGCCGCGCTGCCAGTCGAGGAGGGTGTCGATCAGGCCGCCCTCCAGCGGCGCCCCCTGGTCCGCGTGGCGGGGCCAGACGATCAGCGGCCAGGTGTCGGGATCCCCGCCCTCGGTGAGCCAGCCGAGGTAGTCGCCGTCGATGGAGTTGGCGAAGGGGAGGAAGCCACCGGGCTCGGGCCAGACGGCCAGCGGGTACCACTCCGCGTGGCCGTCCTTGAGCTGCCGGTAGGCGTCCCCGGTGTCCTCGACGTGCGTCAGGAAACGCCGCTCGCCGGTCCGGAGCGGGGTGTGGAAGCGCAGCCACCCGCTCCAGATGCCGGCGCCGTACTCGTCCATCAGCCGCACGTACTCCCCGGGCAGTCGTGTGCCCAGCTCGGCGAACAGCCCTTCCCAGGAGCCGCCGCCGAGGTACGGCCGCTCGGGTGGCGGCGACAGCAGCCGCAGCGCGTCCAGACCGGTGCCGGTCTCCAGCGCTATCCGGCGCTCGGCCTCGGTGAGCCGGGGCGGGACCGGCGCGGGCGGGGTCCACGCCTCGGCGTCGGGCAGGAAGGCCGTCCGCGCGACGGTGCCCGGCAGCGGGCCCAGCAGCGGGCCGGGAGGACAAGGGAGCTCCCAGGTGTCGCGGACGGTGTGCCGCAGATAGCCGGTGAGCGTCAGGTCGTACGGGTGCCGTCGGAGCAGGCCACTGCCCGGCACCACCCCCGAGTGCCGCACCACCACGGTCCACTCGTCGGGGTCGTCGGAGGCCGAGGTGTCCCAGAACAGTACGTCGCTGCCCCGTGTGCAGCCCCAGGCCAACAGGCCGCCGGGCTCGGGGTGGAGCACGGGTCGCTCGGCCTCGGGCAGCTTCCGCGCCTCGATCCGCGCCTCCCGGTGCGTCGCGCGCAGCCACTCGCCGTAGTCGAAGTGGTCCCGCTGGACGCACGGCACGTGGATCCACACGTACTCGCCGAAGTCCAGCGGCCCGTACCGGTCGGCGAGCCGCTTGTAGTCGGCCGGCAGCCGCAGTCCGAGCCAGTCCTCGACGGCCGCCCAGTCGATGGGGACGGGGGAGGGCGGGCGCTCCGCGGAGGGGGTGGCGAACGTCCTTATGTCGGATGTCAATTGACGTCCTTCCAGCATGCGCCATGTACTCGGCACATTCTTCCGTCTCCGCGGTCCGGGCGGAAATCGGGCGGTGGTGGGTGTGCCGCACGAGTCGGACTGGTGCGTATGGAGGATGAGATCACCCGCAGGGTGGCCGAGCTGGACGCGAAGTCGACGGAGGTGGCCGAGGAAGCGCAGCACACGCTGATCGCCCTGGGCCCGCAGGCGCTGGAGCTCTGATCGCGGCGGCCCCGACGGTGAACCCGTTCGGGCAGCTGTGCGCCATCGAGGTGTTCACCGCGCTGGCCGCCCCGCGCCCCGCCGACACCCTGATCGGCATGCTGAGCAGTGGGAGCGCGACCGTCCGGCAGTGGGCCGCCGAGGCCCTGGCCGAACTGGACGTCCGGCGTGCCGTGCCACGCCTGCGGCAGGCGTACCACGCGTTCCTGGGACGCGAGGAGGCGCCCGACGACAGCGAGGGTGAGGGGCTGCGCTGGGCGCTCACCGAACTGGGTGGCCGCGAGACCGTCCTGCCGCCGCGGTCTGCCGCGCTGCGCAGCTCAAGCGGCGCACTGAACGGTCTCTGGCCGGTGGAACACCTGCCAGAGGTGATCCGGGACCTTGCCGACCACGGGCAGGCGGCGCTCTGTTTCCAGCTCTGGGAGCTCACCCACAACGGCGGACGCCGCGGCGTCGGCGGGCCGGGCATCGACTGGCACGTCGACCGCGACCGCCCCTGGCCCAAGACCGTCACCTCCTGCCGCGACTGGGCGCTGCTGGCGGCGGAGGCCGTGGACGTGACGCCGGACCGGGTGGCGACGATCTCCCGGATCGACGTGACGGATCTCCGCGTCGACAGTCCCCAAAAGGCCCGTGTGGTCGAGCATTCCACTTGGCGTATGGAGCGCGCTCGGGCTGGAGGAGTCTTTGGGTATGGTTCGCGCAGCACGTAGCCTGCGAGGAAATCGAGAGCTTTCCCGGAGCGGTCTCATGGAGATCACATGGCGTCGGATCGAGGAGCAGGACTTCCCGCTGCTGCGCATGTGGCTCCAGCAACCCCATGTGAAGCGTTGGTGGAATCACGAGACCACGGCGGAAGCGGTGGCCCGCGACTTCGGTCCCGCTGCCCGAGGCGAGGAGCCTTCGGAGGACCTCCTCGCCTTCCTCGAAGGTCGACCGGTCGGTCTCGTACAGCGTTCACACCTGCGCGACTATCCCGAGTACCTGGCCGAGCTGGCGGCCATCGTCCCTGTACCTGACGGTACGGTGACCATCGACTACCTGATCGGTGATCCCCGGCGGACCGGTCAGGGCATCGGGACGGCGATGATCCACTCCGTCATCGTGCGAACCTGGACCGAACACCCGGCCGCCCCGTGCGTTCTCGTCCCGGTGGTGGCGGCCAATCGCCCTTCGTGGCGGGCACTCGAGCGAGCAGGCCTGAGCCGGGTCGGGGTCGGAAACCTGGAGCCGGACAACCCGGTCGATGACCGGACCCACTACCTCTACCGTGTCGACCGGCCGGGGCCAGATTAAGCGCACATCCGCCAAGTGGAACACGCAGTCACAACAGCTGTGAAGGGACGCTCCGGCTGGCATGTCTCGCCAAGTACGGTGCCCCGTTCGGCCAGTAGAGGGGCGGCGTTCCTCGTCACCACGGGCGTTGCGGTGATCCGCCCCGTGAACGGTTGGATGCGAGGCAGGAGAGGTGGTCAGCCAACGCCCAACCAGGTCACGACAGCCAGAACGAGTGGGACAGGGCACGCCACCGCAGTCAGCAGCAGCCGACGTCCGGCCGGCGTCATGCGACGCACCCCGGGCACACAGGCGAGCGCGGCGAGCAGTGTGGCACCGCCGGCCACGCCCGCCGCGTACTCCGCGAGAAAGCCACCGACAGCCGCCCCTTCCGCCGCACCCCACAGTGCGACCATGCCTGCCAGGAAAGTCAGCCATGCCATCGACAGGACCGTGGCAGCGCCGAGCAGAACCGTCAGCAACGTGACCCCTGGACGGGCTGAAGCCGACGGGGTCGGCTTCCACGGGCCGTAGAGCCTCGCATAGGTCTGAGGATTCATGAGCCGATGATCGTCGGCAGCCCGCGTGCACTTCATGAGGCGCTCTACTCAACCAAGCACGTGGACGTACTCACTCTCGGCTGCTCCAGGCGGCCAACACCCCCATGCCCGAGGAGTTCCGTCGACGAGGGCTGCGACGGCGCGGACGGGAATGGCAGCACGAACTGGGCTGCGTCTCCTTCCGCCGACGAGGACACCCTGGACCGATGGATCGTGGAGTGCACCAACCAGGTGCCCGCGCCTGGGCCGGGCTGGGACCTGGGCGTCGTCGGTCGAGCCGGGTCCATTCAGCAGTTCGAGCGGCTTTTGGGAGCACGACCGTGTCACTGGGCTGACCGCGGCGGGTCAGTGGGGCCCGGAGGAGGCTGCACGAGGCGCTCGCAAAGCCGCTGGAGATCGCGGAGCAGACCGACCCCCGCCGCTACAGCGCGAGCTCGTGGCCAAGGCCCCACACGCCGCGCCGATCATCGGGATCGGCATCAGCAACAAGACCGTCTCTTGGGTGTGGCCCAAGGGTGTCAGCCACGCGGAATCATGACCGGCCGTCGGATCACGTACGCGGGCTGCGGCTCAGGTCCCCCTCCGGCTGCGCTTCACCACTGCCGTGCCGTCGTCACCGGTATCGACGCCGGCGCCGGGGTGCCGGCGCCGGCCAGGTGGCGGCTCTGCTTCCTTCCTGGCGGTGTTGCCGGCGTTGGACGTGAGGCGCAAAGCACGCGACCCTCGCTGGGCATCCTGCGGAACGAGTGGTTCAGGCGATGTGAGGCCGGCTCACGTTCCGGCCACCGCCTCGGGCGCTTCCTGCACATCGCTGCTGCGGGAAGCGCCCATAGCGACCTGAGTGTTCTACCCACCGGTTCGGTGACGCTGGTCTCGGATCAGTGCGCTCACCTACGTGTGTCCGAGTGCGCCGACACCCATGAAGGCACCGACGCGGATGGGCCGCGCAGCCCTACTGGAGTCGTCGCCTACCCGATGAGCACGATCCCGCTGCCCTGGCGGTAACGCCATCCGGAGCCCAGGGTGTTGCAGTGGATGGTGGACCATCCGTCGTTGCTGGCATCGTTCCCCCTGAGCACCTTGCTCCGGCCGTCGGTGTGGTCGCAGTACGCCTTCACGTGATACAGCCGCTGGGTGGCGCAGTGCGCCCCAAAGTAATTCACGTCTGAACCGGGCTTGCAGTAGGACGGCATGCTGCTGATCGAGCCGCTTTCCGCTTGGGCGGCTGTGGCGACAGGGCCGACGGCAAGTGCAGCGCCGACGACAGCGATCGACAGGGCGTAGCGAATACGCATGGATCTCCTTCGCTTCCTGGTGGTGGTGGTTTCAGTCCGGGGGGCGGCTGCGCATGGGCCTCCGCGAGTAGTTCCGGTGTGCCGGATGTCGAGCCTGCTCTCCGTGAACCGGACCCGTGCCCCTCCGGCAGTCCCTCGCTGGGCGTGGCCTTTGCGGGGCGCAGCACCGAGTTCAGCAGCCGGCGCATTGTTCGGCAGGCCTCCTCAGGTGACCAAACAATGGCCAGGCTCGATCCTTCCGCGGGGTGGTGCGGGTGCCTAGCGTGGTGCTGACCTGGCGCGGGGCGACGTACAGGAGAGCGTGTGGCGGGGCGTCCTGAGGTACCGATTGATCCGGAAGCCGGTCCGGTGCAGCGTTTCGCGTTCGAGCTACGCAAACTGCGCACCGAGGCGGGCGCGATCGCCTACCGGGTGCTGGCGGAACGGGCCGGGTACTCCATCACGACTTTGTCGCAGGCGGCCGGCGGTGAGCGGTTGCCGACGCTCCCGGTGGTCCTGGCCTACGCCCGAGCCTGTGGGGGCAACCTGTCGGAGTGGGAGGCCCGGTGGAAGCAGGCTGTGGACGAGGTCGCCGCCTCGGAGCCTGCGGATGGCGAGCAGGGTGCGGAGCCGCCCTACAAGGGGTTGGCGCGGTTCGACACCGGGGACCACGGCCGGTTCTTCGGCCGCGACCAGCTCACCGGCGACCTGCTGGACCTGCTACGCCGCCAGCGGTTCGTGGCCCTGTTCGGTCCCTCCGGCAGCGGCAAGTCCTCCCTGCTGCGCGCCGGACTGATCCCTAGCCTCCGGCGCACCCAGGAAGCAGGGCTACGCCCGGCAGCGATCCGCATTCTCACGCCAGGTGAGCACCCGGCCCGCACCCACGCCCGCGTGTTGGGTCCCGCGGATGCCCCACAGGGCACCAGTGACACCGAAGCGGACACGTTCGTGGTGGTCGACCAGTTCGAGGAAGTCTTCACCCTCTGCCAGAGCCCCACCGAGCGTGCCCGGTTCATCGACCTGCTGCTGGCTGCCCGCCGGCCCGGGAGCCGATTACGGGTCGTCATCGCCGTCCGGGCCGACTTCTACAACCACTGCGCCGAACAACGCGACCTTGCCGACGCGCTGCGCGACGGCCACCTGCTCGTCGGCCCCATGAGCCCGGAAGAACTGCGCGAAGCAATCGTCAAACCCGCCACCGCGAGCGGCCTGACGGTGGAACGGGCGCTGACCGCCCGGCTGATCGAGGAAGTCACCGACGCCCCGGGCGGACTGCCACTGCTGTCGCACGTGCTGCTGGAAATCTGGCGCCGACGCCGCGGCAGCACACTCACCATGACCGGCTACGAAGCAGCCGGCGGCCTCGCCGGCGCTATCGCCAAGACCGCCGACGAGGTCTACGGCCGCTTCACCGAAGGCCAGAAAAGTGCGGCACGCCGCATGCTGCTCCGCCTGGTCATCCCCGGAGACGGCACCCCCGACACCCGGTGCCCTGTCAGCCGCGCGGAGCTGCAGGACGTCGGCGGCCAAGAGACCGCAAAGGTCCTGCAAGCCCTCACCCGTGCCCGGCTGCTCACCGCGGATGACGACACCGTCGACCTCGCCCACGAGGCCCTGCTGACCGCCTGGCCACGGCTGCGCCGCTGGATCGATCAAGATCGCGAACACCTGCGCGTACACCGCACGCTGACCGAAGCGGCACGCGCCTGGGCGGACCTGGACCGCGACCCGGGGGCGCTGTACCGCGGCACCCGCCTGGCCACCGCCCAGGACCACTTCGGCTCCGGGCCGACCGCAGACCTCACCAGCCTCGAACGCGCCTTCCTCACCGCCAGCCTCACCATGCGCGAGCAGGAGCAGCGGGCCTCCGCACGTACCACCCGCCGCCTGCGGATGCTCACCGCGACCCTGTCTGTCCTCCTGACCGTCGCCGTCACTGCCGGCCTGCTCGCGTGGCAGCAGAGCCGGACCAGCGAGCATCAGCGGCGCAATGCAGAGGCCGCTCGCCGGGTGGCACTGTCCCGGCAGCTCGCGGCTCAGTCCGCTGCCCTCATCAGCACCGATCCCGATCTTGCTGCGCTGCTGGCCGTCCAGGCCTACCGCACCAACGCCACAACCCAGGCCGAGGACAGCCTCTACGCCGCCTTCGCCCTGCCGCTGCGACACAGGCTCGCCGAATTCACCGGGTCGGTGCTCGCGGTGGCGTTCAGCCCGGACGGGCGCACCCTGGCCACTGCGGGCGACGACCGCACTCTGCGCCTGTGGGACACGCGCACCGGCCGCCTACGCAGAGGTCTTGGTGAGCGAGCGGCCGATACGGTCGCCGCCGCTTTCAGCCCGGACGGGCGCATGCTGGCCACTGCGGGCGACGACCGCACTCTGCGCCTGTGGGACACACGCACCGGCCGCCTGCAGGGGAACCTGGCCGTGAACGCCGAATCCGCGGGCCCCGAGGCCGCATCGGGCGTCGCCTCGCTGGCGTTCAGCCCCGACGGCCACAGCCTGGCCACCGCCCGCGACGACGGCACCGTGCGGCTTTGGGACACCCGCACCGGACATCTCCGAAGAAGCGTGGCCGCACACGCCCGCGGCGTGCGCGCACTGGCCTTCGGCCCGGACGGGCGCACCCTGGCCACGGCCGGCGACCACGGCCCCGTGCGGCTCTGGGACACCCACACCGGTCAGCAGCGAGGGAGCCTGGCCGAAGACTCCCATGTTGCGGTCACCGAAGCCGGATCGAGCGCTTCCGCGGTGGCGTTCAGCCCGGACGGGCGCACCCTGGCCACCGGCAGTCATGACGGCGTCATACGGTTGTGGGACACCGGCACCGGCGGCCGGCAAAGGAGGCTGCCGGGGCACGTCCACGGCGTGCGCGCGTTGGCGTTCAGCCCGGACGGTCACACCCTGGCCAGCGGCGACGATGGCGGTAGCGCGCGGCTGTGGGACATGACAGCCGGCCAGTCCCGTCCCATCCTCACCGGTCTTCCCACGACAACGGACTCCATGGTGTTCAGCCCGGACGGGCACTCACTGGCCACGGCCGGCTTCGGTGTGCAGCCAGTGCAGGTGTGGGACCTGACCTCGGGCCACCGCCGGGTGCGACTGGCCGGGCACACCAAGGAAGCCGACTCAATCGCTTTCAGCCCAGCCGGTCATTCCCTGGCCACCTCGAACAGCTTGAGCCTCGGGGCTGAAGTGTGGGACACAGACAGGGGCCGCCTGCTGAAAAACGTGGCAGACACCACCCCGGTCCACTCGATGGCCTTCAGCCCCGACGGACACACCCTGGCCACGGCCGGCCCGAACGCCGGCGTGCAGCTGTGGAACGCCGCCGACGGCCACCTGAGCAGACACCTGCCCCTCACATCAACGTGCGTCATCACCTCGATGGCGTTCAGTCCGGACGGCCGCATCCTCGCCACCGGCAGCACCGACGGCGCCGTGCACCTATGGGATACGGGCACCGGCCACAGCCTCGGCAGCCCGCTCAGGCACGCCAGTGAAGTGACCGCCGTGGTCTTCAGTCCGGACGGCCGCATCCTGGCCACCGGCGGTCTCAAAGACCGCACGGTACGGCTCTGGGACACCCGCACCGGCCACAGCCGCGGAAGCCTGCCCGGATACACCGGTCAGGCGGGAGCCGTTGCCTTCAGCCCTGACGGGCGCACCCTGGCCATCGGCAGCGATGATGGCACCGTACGGCTGTGGAATGCCGACACCGGCAGCACACTCGCCACACTCTCCGGGCACAAAGGCACCGTGCTCGCCATCGCGTTCAGCCCGGACGAACGCACCCTGACCACCGGCAGCGCCGACCGGTCGATACGGCAGTGGCACCTGGCTCTTCCCGCCCCCACCGCGGCCATCAGCGCCATCTGCCGCGCCGTCGCCCGCGACCTGACCACGCAGGAACGCGCGGCGTACCTGCCCGACCAGCAACGAACAACCACCTGTACACGATGAGCCTGCTCTTCGGTCAGGAGATTAAGGACTGCCCGGATCGGGTGAGCCATGAAGTCCAGGGCCCCTCGCCGACGACCACGTGTGGGGGTCGTCGGCGCGCTTGGCGGCTATCGCCTTGGCTTGGTCGGACCAGCGCCAGGCCTGCTGTTGCTTCCCTATGACCTGCGGCCTGCGGTTTCAATCTGACGCCGACTCAGTGCGGTGCACCCGCACAACTCGTCGCGCCATGCGCGCACTGGTGTGCCCCGGCGCGCCGCTGTTACCGGTTGCCGGTGTGCGTGGCGCGTGACGGCCGTCAGGAGTCGCCTCTACGGTCCGCGCGGGGACAGACCCCGGCATGGAAGGATGCCGAGGCGGCACGCGGGCAGCAGCCGAAGATGCGGCCTGACAAGGCGCAGCGCGAAGCGATCAAGCGGGTGCGGACGGCGAAGAAGAAGGCGGTCGGCGGGAAGCCGAACCCCGAAGAAGACGGCGGCCAAGAAGGCAGTGCTGCTACCGCGCGGCTCGGTGCGGGCCACGTACCCGGGCACCTGCCCGGCCCGCTACACGGATGAGGCAAGGGCGAGGTCGTCACAAGGGTGACGGGCGGCTGGGGACATCCCGACTGCGCGCCCCAGCAGCAGACGGCAGCCGAGCGGGAGTGCCCGGAGCAAGGCCAGGAGGCGGCAAGACTCGACGAAGTCGCTGTGCGGGACGACCTTCGCGCAGCATGCGGAGTTAGGGGAGAAGGAGAAGCGGGAGCGGGTGCGCCTGAAGGCGACCGGCCGGCTTCCTCGCGGGGAGAAGGCAAGAGGGCCCGACCGTCGGGCCCTTTCGTCATCTGACCTCAGCAGGGATGCACCGCCGACCCCCTGCGCCGGCGCATCGCGCCGGCTCAGGGGGTCTCGAAAGACTTCTCCTCCTCGCTGAGGCGGTATCAGTGTGCCGTGCGTGGTGTCCGTGCGCTCGCGTTGTGCGCCTGGGCGGTGCTGATCTGGTTGAAGATGTTGGAGTAGGCGTAGCCGGTGGGTTTGTCGTACCCGTCGACCTCCCAGAAGGACAGTTCCTGGACTCCGTTGGAGGCGGCGAAGTTCTCCAGCGCGGCCGCGTCGGCCTGGGAGAAGTTTTCGTCGTCGTCGTTCTTGCCGGCGATCGGCGTCAGGCCCATCATCTGATACGCCTGCGAGGTGGAAACGCCGTAGATATCGGCGAGCTGCTGGGCGGTTGCCTGTGCGGCCGATTCGGCGTCGGCGAGGGCGTTGTGTCCGTCGCCGAAGTCCATGGTCATGAGGTTGACGGTGCTGACGTTGACCCCGTTGTTCTTGGCGTCCTGAAGGAGTTGGGTCTGTGCGGAGGGCAGGCCGTCGGGGGCGACCGCGAGCGTGTAGCCCACCTGGACAGAGGGGTTCTGTGCCTGAAGCGCGGCGAGTGCCTGGTTGCGGCGGGTGTTGGCTGCGGTGTCGTCGAGGGTCGCGCCTTCGATGTCGAAGTCGAGCCGGGTGACGCCGTAGGTGTTGACGATGTTGGCGTAGGCGGCGGTCAGGTCGGAAACGGAGGTGCAGGTCTGAGCGAGTTCGCCGCCGGCGGCTCCGCCGAAGGAGATGATGACGTCCCCACCGTTGTCCTTGAGCGCGTTGATTTCCGAACTGAAGGCGCCGACGGGGTCACCGTTGAATTCCCATTTGGCCGTGCAGCCGTCCTGGGGGATGAGGAATGCGAGCGTGTAGTGCTTCAGACCGGTGGTGGCCATGTCGTCGGCCATGTCACCGGCTGTGCCGGCGCCGATCTGGAGGTAGGGGGCCGCGAAGTGCGCGGGCCACGTCGACGTCGCCGCCGCGGCGTTCGCCGGCTGTCCGTTACCGATCAGCATGGCGGTGGCGGTGAGCGGCAGAAGCGCGGCGAGTGCGGGTTTGGGGATGCGAGTGTTCATGGTTGCCTTGTCGGACTGGGAATCGACAGGAATGGGATCGCCGTCCGCGCAGGCTTGGGCCTGGGAGGGGCGGCGTGCTCCGGCACGGGTGTGCCTGACCCGGTGTGTGGATGCGAGGCCATGTAGGTTCGTCGGCCGCCGGCGGCGACCGAAGGCCGACGAGCCGGGCCGCTCAGGGACGGCTCAGTGGTGGACGACCGTGCACTGTCCGTCGGAGAACATCGGGGTGGTGTCGACCGGCAGGCCGGGGTCAGGATTGACGGTGATGCCGGAGTCCTGGGTGACCGAACCTTCGCAGTTGCCGAGGGCTGGCTCCGGCTGCGTGCTGGCGGGGCCCATCCACAGATCGACGTGGTACACGCCGTTTTTCCAGTCCGAACTGCACTCCGCACAGCCGTCCTCCATGATGAAGTACTTCTGGAGGTACGGGACATATATGCGGGTGCCGGGCGCGAATTCGTCGGGGTCGGTGGCGAAGGTGGCGGGGTGGTCGTAGGTGCCCAGGTCTTCGGTCGCCTCGTTGTGTATCTGGGGATAGGCGATCTGCGCGGTGCCGTAGTTGCCATTGCCGTCGTCGTTGTCGTTGTAGCCGTAGGACGTCACATGGACGTTGACGCTCTGGCTGTCGGTCGGCCGCTTTTCGTGATTCCCGGAACGCTGGACGACGGCGGAGACGGTGTGTGCTGAGGCAACAGGGGCAGCGAGGGCTGTGGCGAGTGTCACCGCTGTGACGGCGACTGGTAACTTCAGATGTGAGCGCATGGTGTCTTTCTTCTCCGATGGGGAATGCGGACGTCAGCGGGCGGACCGGTTCGGTGGGCGACCCAGCAGGGCACCCGGAAGCCGGAGCACGCGCTGAGAGATTCCGGGGCCACCGCAAGGTGCTCCCCGAAGGCGGTGATGGCACCGGCGGACAGGTGGATACGGCGGTGTGCCGAATGCCACCAGGGATTCGCCGGTCGGCTCTGGCTAGGGGATTCTTCGTGGGCCATGTCTTATCGGCATGCGAGTCCTCTCGACGGACCGGTCAGGATGAAACGGGTTGGCTGCCGGAAACCGCCGTACTGTTGTACAACATATTACTGTCGGTAACACCATTGACCGGTATGGAATTTGCGTTTCTAAGGCTTCATTACATGCTGCTTAAGGCGCAGATAAACCGATGGCTTCAGACCGTTCCGGCGTGACCGTGGGGGGTGACCGGCAAGGAGGGTCCGAGTGAGCGGTCAATTCGCCCTAGAAGCATGACGATCAGATCGCGGTACTGGCGCCAGGAGAACGCCTTCGGCCCGCCTGGGCGCCCGTGCCAGATGTGCAGCGTGAAGAAGTAGCGGGACGGACCGGTGTCCGGCGCGGTACCAGCAGACCACGCCCGTGATGTTGACCCGTCCCTGGCTACGACCGCGCACCCGCACCAGCGGCCGCTGCCCCCGCGGGGCCCAGGTGCGCCCCCGTGACGGCCTCAGCCCCTGGCCGCTTTCGTCCTCGAAGCAGATGAGGGCGCCCAGGTGGGCCGCGGTCCTTTTACCTGCGGCCACACCTCGGCCCTCCACACCGCGATTGCCTCCTCGTCGCGCTCCAGCGCCCACTGCACGGCGCAACGCGTCCGCACCGTCCTGTTCCCATGCCCGCCGCCAGTGCCGCACCGACCGCGACGTCACTCGCAGATCCTTCGCGACGGCTTGGTCTTCGCGCCACGAGCGAACCGCTCAACCGCCGGGCGCATCCGCTCCCGCTTCTCCTGCTCCCTGGGCGTCAGCCCACAGTAAGTGACTCATGTGGACCTGACAGAGCCCTCGGGGGCCTGTGCTGGGCGAGGGCTGCAATGCCCCGCTCGAGGGCCGCATGGACCGTCTTGGGCTCCTTGGCGGCTCCTCCGGCTCCGGGGTCAGCGGCGTGATGCCGATCGCCTCCAGGAGGTCGCGCTGGCCGAGTACCAGGCCTTGCCAGACGTCGTCCTGCCTCCTGAACGCCGACGACTTCGGGGCATTCCACCGGGAAGACATGAGCACCCGGGTGAGGACCGAGCCTTGCTGCCGCGTGCGGGGCTTGGCTGAGCGCCAGCTCTGGCCGTGCCGCGACGGCGCCGACAAGGACTCCGGCCGGCGGCCGGGGTACTTTGGCTCTGCGCGGTCGGGCTCCTCCCACCCTCGCTGGAGCCGGGCGGCCGCCGCGCCGTGGCTCCGGCGCCGGGCCACGGGCTCGCACCCGAGCACCTGAGTCTCGTTGTCGAGGGGGCGTGGCCGCCTACGAAGCCTCGGTCAGGGGGCGCCTGAATGCCTATGTCAATCGGCGGTGGGCGGGGGTGGCTGTCGCTTGAACGAGTGACGTGAAGCGTGCATGGGCCCGGCGGGTGGGAGGTTTCTTGCCCGTCCCTACGTCCAGCGTCTCTGCCTACCGAGAGGGAATCACCGTGCTGTCTGTCCGTCGCATCGTGGCCGTTGCAGCAGTGAGTGCACTGCTTTCCCTCGGAGCGATCGTGCCCGCCATGGCCGCCCAAGCGCCGGGCCCCGACGACATCACCGACGGTCTTCTCGAACGGCCCGTCAGCACGCTTGTGGGCTCTCCCCTCGGCCTCCCTCTCGGCATCTGAAGCCGTCGGTCGGTACGGGCCGGTAGCGCCGGTCGGCTCCCGATACCTGCTCATCAGCCCCGTCATCAACTGTGACGGTGGACGCGTATTTCCCTGGGGCTGAGAGTTGGTGGCTGGTGCTGATGAGCCGGTCGAGGAGGGACTCGGCGACGAGGAGGTCGGGGGAAGAGGGGATAGCAGTCGTTGGGCGCCCGATTGCTGGTGACGATCAGGAGTGGCCCTGGCGCTCACTGACGAGTTCGTAGAGGTCGTCGGCGTGGGCAGCGGAGAGCTGACGCACGGCGAAGTCGTCGAAAATGAGCACGTCGGGCCGTACCAACTCTTGGATCCGCCTCTCCCGGGTGCGGTCCGCGTGGTCGCCGGCGAGTTCGGCGAGGATCGGGCTCGTCTTGGCGAAGCGGACATGGGCGCCCTGCCGGATGGCGAGGTGGCTGAGCGCCTGGACGGTATGTGTCTTGCCGCCCCCCGGCCGGGCCGAACAGAATTTCGTGCTCGCCGGCGTGGAGCCAACGCAGTCCTCCGAGGCCGCGGATCTGGGGGGGAGAGCTTCGAGGAGGCGGTGATGTCGAACTCCTCCAGGGTGATCTGCTGCTCGAACTTCGCGCACTGGAGAAGTCGAGCCGCCTGGAGAGTGTTTGAGAAGTGTCTTGTTGCCGGGTATTCAACGGAGCGTGGACCTTGGCGGGCGGCAGGTCGCCTACCGCCCGGCAAAGCGCCAGGCTCGCCACCAGACGGGCGTCTTCCTCTCGAAGGCGATCTCCTCCGGAGGATAGTTACTCATGTCGGTGCGTTTCCCCTGCTCAAGCGCCGCATTGGTGGTGGCCAGGGCGCCGCTGAGCAAGACTTACACCATGGCCGCGGTGGGTCGGACGTCGACCTTGCGGCCGATCACTTTCCAGGGCACGGAGTGGAGGATGCGGCCGACCTTGATGTGGATGTCCGGGCCGACGGTGGCCGTCGACCAGCGGGCAGGGCGAACGGGGTGGGCGGAAGCGGCAGCAGCGCGGTGGCCTCGACGACACCGCACACGGCCATCGGGCCGCCCCGCCCGGCGGCCGGCACTTCCGGCGTCCGGCCACCTGCTGGCTCCAGGTGACGGCCTCAGCCTGCATGTTCTGGATCGAGGTGAACTCCCGCCCGCGCCAGAATGAGTCCCGGACATAGGGCATGGGCCGCCACACCCTGGATTGTACTTCGGCTTCGAGCCTCTCGCCGGATTTGCCAACGCGCCGAAATGAGCGGCGAGTTCGGCATACGCCCTGTTGATTTTCGGGTCGTAGAGGTCAGTCTTGTCGACGCCGGTCTTCAGGTTGTCGGGCACCAGTCGGCGCGGGACGCCGTCGAAGTAGCGGAAGGCCGCGACGTGTGCCTCGGTCCACGCGTGCTGGTCCAGGTGCAGGACCGGACGGACGAGTATGTGCAAGTTGGTCCACTGCCACAGGGGCCTGTAGTCGATCTGGGCTTCCTCGCCAGGCTCGATCTCGTTCACGGAGACGTTCCTGTCGGCCGCGTGGGCCCTACGCCTGGCCGACCGCTACCGCCCGCACCTGCCTACCACCTAGTGGCGTTGCACGCCTCAGGTGATCAGCCTGACGCCGCGCCTCGCCCTGCGGGCCCTGCCACGTCACGAGCAGGACTACGCCAGGGCCCTGGCCCGGCAGGCGGACGCCACCACCATCCGGCCTGCGCTGCCCGTCGCCGACCTCCGGTATCCCCAGCCGGGACCCGTGGGAGGATCCTGGTCCGCTTGTCCCGCTGAGCAGGACAAAGGAGCCCCTCATGGGCTTGCGGCCAGGATCCCTCAGATGGCCGGTTGAGTGTTCGATGGCCGGGCCGATCCCGGTCTGGGGGTGGAGGCCATGGGTGCTGACGAGCCGGTTGGTCAGGCCTGGCCCGACTGGGGTGGGTCCTGCCGCTCCTCCGTCTGGCGGGTAAGATGTTTCCGGGTGGCTCTTAACTGCTGTACGCGCTCCGGCAGGTCAGGGAACTCATCAAGGACGCCGAGGTCCTCGCGAAGGGCATGCCGTAGCAGCCAGACTGCCTCCGCAAGGGGAGTGGCGAACCATGTTTCCGTCTGCCTCCATATGTCCTGGCTGTCAGCGGGGTTCGGAAGCTGTTTCACCAGCTTGTAGCCGAGGCTCAGGCAGTGGTTGACTTCGGAGGCGACCTGTAAGGTGCGGCCGGGTAGCACCATCTGGGCTTGTGCGTACTGATCCCGGTAGGAGCCACGTGCAGACTCCAGGGCCGAGCCGTCTGCGTTCTCGCCGCGCTTGAGAGCCAGGATGTAGTCGTAGGCGGCCGTCCGGTAGGCGCGGGCGGATGAGTTGAGTGCCGCGTACAGGTCCCGCTTGCGCTGCAAGTTGCTCTCGTCGCGGTCTTGCTGGCGTTGGCGCTCTGCTCGCGCACCTTCCTCCGCCAATTCGCGGCGCCGGGACCACTGGCTGAGCAGCGGGGCGCCCATGGTGCCGGCTACACCGACGGCGGCTACCACCACTGCTGTCAGATCGGCGCTTGCCATGTGGTCCTTCCTGCTGAGTCCAGGACCGCTGCACCATCGCATGCATCAGCACCTGGATGAGGCGATAGACAGGCTGCCCGCTTGAGGCTCGATTGGCCAAGAGTCTGGCCGCGCTTCCGTGAAGCCTCAGAGTGGTGGCTCCGACCGGGTCCACTGCCGAGCGTAGCCATCATGGAAGCGCGGCCGGGGCCCTTCAGTTGGGCAGTGAGTCTGCCAGTTGTGGATGCCCGTGCTGCTGAGGGATGGCAGGTTGTCGGTGCCGGTCCACGGCGTTGATCGGCGGGCAGGGTGTCACTTGCCGTGCAGGGTGAGTGCCAACTTGCCTGTGACGCGGCCGTCGAGGGGGTGTCGGACGGCTGCGGCAGTCTCGGTGAGCGGGTAGACGCGGCCTACTACAGGGCTGAGCGTGCCCGCGTCGATGAGAGCGGTCAGCTCGCGCAGCCCATCGGCGTGCTCGGAGGCGATGAAGGTGCCCAGGTGCTGGCCGGTGAACGGGGACAGCATCTGTGCCTACCTGTCCGAGATCGCGACCGCTCATGTCATGCGTCCCGGGTACGCCTACGGCGACGAGTTCGAATTCGGACTGCACCTCATCCTTGACGGCCTCCAGCAAGCGGCGGGCTGACGAGCCGGCGGCGTGCCCGCCGCACAATTCCGGTGCGCTGTCTTGTCGAATTGGTGAGGCAGACGAGCCCCAGAGAGCCGGCGCACCATGAGCACCCCTCAGGAGCCAGGACACAGCCAGCCGTCCCCAAGCCTGAGAGCGATCACGCGGTGGCCAACTGCCACCCTGGCATGGCCAGTCGGAGCGCGCCGTCACACGCGCCCGGCGCGCGGCGACCCGAGCTTTCCGTCACCTTTCCGGTGATGATGGCGAGGCTCGTGTGAGTACCCCCTGTTGCCCCATCCCACCGCCGTCTGCGCGTCCCCGCACCGGGTGTGGCCGCGCCCCGTCAGCCGGTCGACTGGGCGAAGGCCAGCCGCCACTCGGTCTGCAGGCGTGCTGCCGGCCCGCCGTCACCGGGCCCGCGGCCGCGTTCGAGGCAGCCCGGCTGCAGCAGCACCTCGAACGCGACCGCGAGGACCTGGCCGACGATCCGCGGGCCCCGCCGAGATCCGCGTGCCGTGGGTGGGGGATGAGGCAGCAGGCCAGTTCGAGGAACGCTTCGTGGATACCGGTCCGCCGTTCGCAGCCCATACGCAGCCTTCGGGGCCGTGGCACCAGGCGAAGGTCCTCCCGCTCACCCACCAGTGTGCTGGTCAGCGGTTTGCTGCGCGGCCGGGTCGGCGCTGGCTGGTGGGGGCGGGTTGGCGCCGGTCCAGTACAGGGCGGTGTCGATGTCGCGTGCGGTCCAGCCGTCGGCCCGTGCTGCGCCATGCTTGAGGAGGTCGTCGAGGAGTTGCATGTAGCGGCCGTAGCGTCCCGGTGTGGGGGTGAGGGTGAGGCCGACGGTGTCGAGTGCCTGTTGGACGCGGCGGTCGTAGACGGCCATCCGTTCGGGTGCCGCTGCGGTCAGGATGGCTGAGGCGAGGGCGTCGCCGGTGCGGAAGCCGGGCAGCTCGGCGATGATGCCGCGTCCTGTGCGGGCGGCGTGGCTGCGGGTGAAGCCGGTGTCGCGGACGGCGGTGACGGCCCGTTCGGTGACCGAGCGTACGTGGGTGTCGGGCAGGGACATGAGCGCTGATACCCAACGAGTTCGGGCGGAGAGGCGTTTCCAGACGACGAGGGCTGCGATGTCCGTCTTGCCAAGGCTGCCGGCGTTCTCGGTTCGCTGCGCGACCTCGTGGAAGACCTCGTCGTAGTGGTCTGAGACTCCGGCCAGGTAGTCGGCGCGGGCGGGGACCAGGATGTCCCACACCCGGCCGCAGAGGGCGGCGAAGTTCTTGCCGGTCGACGTTTCCGTGGTCGTGTTCACGGCTGCATCATGCCGGTCCGGCCGGTTGGCGGGTGCGGGAGCGCCCGTGCTCCTTGGCGTAGGTGGTCGAGCTGGATGAATTCCAGTGAGGTTTTGGTGATGTGTTCGGTGCCATCGCAGATGGCGGTGATGGCTGCCTGGCAGATGAGGCGGGCGAGGCTCCCGACGCGGCCGGCGATGCGCTGGGTGTAGGTGGGTGGCATGGCGGGGGAGGGCGCCGGGGCGGTGTGCGGTGAGGTCGAGGGCGGAACAGGGCTGTGGCGGCGACGTCGATGCCGGTGTGGACGAAGGTCGCTTGGATGCGTTTGGTGAGGTCTTTGAGCAGGTCGGCTGCTTCGGCACCGGTGGTGGTGCGGGGGATGGCTGCTAACTCTGGACGGCCACCGCCAAAACCCTCGCCACCGAATTCGCCCGCTACCTCGGCATTCCCGGCACCACCCGCATGACCCAGACTCAGATCGCCAGCGCCGTCTGCCACACCTGCACCGCTGCCGGCGTCCACCCGGTCCTCAACGACGAAATCCACTACCCCCACACCCGCGTGCGGGACGGTCCCGTCTTCGCCAGCAGCAGGGCGGCGGCGACGGCCCTGGTGCCGGCCGGGCGCAGGGCCGCGGCGAAGACGGCGCGGGTGGCGATGCCGACGGCGATTGTGCGTTCGGGCCAGCCGGTGGTGCCGTTGTCGAAGGCGGCCAGGACGTCCCGATGGGCGCTATGGACCTGTACCTGCTCGCCCGGGCGCAGTGCCACGGTCGGGGTCGGAGATGCTCACGAGGTACCCGATGAGCCGTCGTTCGACGCCGTGGCCGCACCCCACTGCCACGGTGATGCTCACTACCTGGGGTGATGGCTCGACTTATGGTTTGACCCGCGCAGTTCGGTTCTCCGCCCCTCGCACCGGCCACCGGAGCACCAGTCCGGAGACGCCGAGCGGGAACCCCGTCGGCTGATGCCCGGCCCGGCCGGCATTGCGATGCCGAGCCGCGCTGGAGGTGGGCGGAGATCCACAGACGATGGTGGTCTTGTCGTAGCCCGAACCCGTCACCATCACCGTCCCGCCCGGGCTGCGCTTCCTGGAGGACACCGCTGCCCTCATTCGCCAAGCGGACGAGCCCGCCGAACGCATCGTCTCCGGCAAGCGAAGCCCGGACCAACGCACCATGACCCTGCCGAACGTGCCGTTCGAACTCGCCCCCGGCACCTGGGCCGTGATCTTCGCCGCACTGGAAGTCGCCCCGGAGGCCGTTCCGGGGTGTACCCCGTGCTCTTCGAGGTGGGCAGCCCAGTCATCATCGAGGCATCCAGCAACGTCACGGTCGGCAACGCCCAACCTGCGTGTTTCGCGCCGGGCAGCGGTATGGACGGCTGGTCAGTCCTTGCGCAGCACCCACTTGTAGTCGTAGATGCTCAAAGGCAAGCCGTTCGTGTCGCTGAACTCGCGTGCCGCGCGCATCACCCCCGGCCAGTTGTTGCTGAAGTCGTCGCCGATCATGACCCCGCCTTCACGGACGAGCGGCCAGTAGTGCTCCATGTCGGTGAGAACGTCTGGGTACTCGTGTCCGGCGTCGATGTAGGCGAGATCGCACCGGATGCTGTAATGGGCCAGGATCTTTGCGGCTTGGGTACTCGTGCACGCAAACGGGGTGATGACGTCTTCCAGGCCGTCGTGCAGGACGTTGAACAGGAACTGGTAGTAGAGCTGCGGGTGGCCGAACTCCAGGTTCAACTCGGACTTCCCCCGCTGTGTGATCCAGTGCTCCATGCTGCCGAGGAAGCTGTCGACGCAGACGATCTCGCAGTCCACTCCGAGACGCTGCACCAGTTTGCCCATGTGCAGGGCGGACGCACCCTTCCACGTGCCGACCTCTACGATCAGACCAGGGGCGAGTCGTTCGATCTCCTGGGCGAAGACCGGATGGTCCGACCCCCATCCTTGCGGGTCGTAGGACATTCCTTTTCCGTCGAAACCTGCATAGGGAGAGGTGTTGTGCAACAAGGTTTGGACGTTCTTGGTCATCAGGACTCCTTGGCGATCGGGTCTGCGACTCTGCGAAGCCGTGTTGCAGTCTGCTGATCTGTGACGTGTGGGCGGGCGGCCTTCGGCCTTGTCGGCGGCGCTCGTGATGTCGACCGGACGGGGGCGGCGCCCCAGTGCGCCGCCCCCTTTTTGACACCTCGGCCGGTCAGTTCTTGCGTGTGATGGTGACGGGGTTTTGTGCGGTGGCGAAGGCGGGTTGGCCGAGCTGGATGCCGACGAGTGCAAGTCCGGCCGGTGCTGTGGCCTCGACTTCCATGGCCGGGTAGATGGATACCCAGGCGTCCTTGCCGGGCCGGCTGGGTACCAGGTCCAACGGCACGGCCGGGCAGGTCAGGGTGCGGCGGTCGGCTGAGAGCACTCCGAGGGCGACGGGTTCGTGGCTCTCGTCCTCCGAGCGGGTGAAAGCGACCCGGTCCTCCATGAACAGCAGTCCCTCGGGGGCGGTGAAGACCACCTTGATGGTGCCGATGGTGCGCTGGCCGGTGTTGCGGATGACGAAGGCCGGATAGAGCCAGCGCTCCTGGCCCGCGGTCGCCGTCAGGGCGTGGGTCTTGACGGTGGCCCGCAGTCCCGTGTCGATGCTGGCCGGCGCCTTGTACCGGTAGTAGACGCTGCCGAGCTGGAAGGCGTCCTCCAGCTTGGCCTCGTCCCAGCGCAGGCTGCTGGGCGAGCCGTCGGGGTCGGCGGACTGCGGCCAGACCAGGAAACGGTAGTAGCCCGGCTTGTCACCGAGCTGGCGCAGGTCGATCGCGGGCAGGGTGACCTTGCGCCCGGTGCCGCTGTCCTTGTGCCCCTCGGCCTTCTGCAGCTGGGGGGTCGGGGTGTAATGCGAGGGCGTTCCGTCCTCGTGGACGAGCTGGTAGTAGACGTGGTCGCTGTTGCTGCTCGGCACGCCCTTCTCGCCCTGGCGCAGGTTGACCAAGTCGATGATGAACTTGTCCCCGGGGATACGGCCGCTGTCCGAGACATAGCCGAATCCGGCCTGGCTGTTGGGGGTGCCGCCCCAGTTGTTGTCGTAGGGCAGCCGGACGAAGGGCCGGCCGACCTTCTCGGGGTCGCTGCGCTGCCAGGCGCTGGCGAGTACCTCGATCTCCGGGGTGGCCGTGCGGACGTCGCCGTTGTCGAGGGTGACGTCGACGCGGATCTGATACTTGCGGCTGTAGGCGGGGCGGGGGTCCGCGTCGACGTCGAGGTCGCCGCGCAGGGTGAAGGTGATCAGGTCGGCGTCGTCGAGGAAGGTGAGGTCGATGACCTCGTACTCCTGATCGATGCCGCCCCTGCCGCGCTTGACCTCCGTCGCGGCGAGTTCGGCCTTCCCGTTGCCGGTGTAGGAGTACTTGATCTCCTTGATCTTCACCCCGACGGGCACACGCACGCGGCCGTCGTAGCGGAACTCGCTGTCCCAGACGGCGAAGCGGTTGGCGTAGCCCAGGGTCCGGATGCCGGTGACCTCAGGGTCGAGCGGTGCGCAGCCCTGGGGAGTTGCAGGAGCGTTCATGAGTGTTCTCTGATTCCTTCCGGGAGCGGGGGTCGGCGGTGCGGCGCGAGGGTCGCCCTCACGAAGGCCCGCACCGTTGGAGCGACGGGGTCATCGACTCGGGCGTCGGCGGCCCATCTGCCTTGCGGAGTGCCGGCCGTTGTCGGCGACCGCGGTGACGGTGGCGGTCGGCGCTGCGGGGATGGCTCTTTTGAGTGGTGCTTGGGCGCGCTGGATCGCGTCTTTGCGGCGTTATGCCTGGATGGTGACGGTGGCTTGCCAAGTCGCGAAGGCCGGGTTGCCGATGCGGATGCCGACGCGTACGGCGCCGGCCGGGGCGCCGGTTTCGACTTCCATCTCGGGGTAGACGACGGCCCACTTGCCCGGGTCCAGGTCGAGGGCGGCGCCTCGGAGTGTCAGGGTGCGGTTGCCGTCGGAGCGTTGGCCGGCCAGTTCGGTCTCGTCGGTGTGCCCTTCCCGGGACATCATCACTCGGTTCTCGGTGAACCAGAGGCCTTCGGGGGCGGTGAGGACGATGTCCTGGGGACCGATCCGGGTGCGTCCGGTGCTGGTGAGGGTGAGCACGAGGGGGTAAGCCCGGGGCCGCCGTCGGAGGCAAAGCCGGCCTGGCCGTTGCCGGCGACGGTGGTGATGATCCCGTCGGGCGTCACCTTCCGCACCCGATTGTTGGAGCGGTCGACGATGTGGAGATTCCCCTCCCTGTCCACCGTCAGGCCCCGTGGTTGGTTGAGTTTGGTCCCGGACGCTGAGCCCCCGTCCGCGACGAAGCCCGCCTCACCGTTGCCCACCGCCGTGATCATTGTGCCGTTCGCGTAGGTCGCTGGGGCAACGGCTTTGCTGGATGTCATCGTTGTTCCTCCTGTGGTGGTGCGGGGCGCGGCGCCGGCCGGTGTTCCGGTGCGGGCGGGCGCGCCCTGGCTCTTGGGGCAGCGCTGGGGCTGTGCGCCCGAGGCGCGGCGTGTGAACGGGATGCCACTGTGCGGGAGGTGACCGCTGGGGTGCGGCGGCGGCCGGGGCAGCAGGGTCTGGGGGCCACCACCCGGGAGGCGCTCTCGGGTACGCCTGATTCGGGGTGGCGCCTCGGGCGGCTTTCGCGGTATGAACCGCAGAGGCTCGGGCCCTCTCCGTCCAGGGAGAGGGCCTGGCCTCTTTTGGGTGGATGTTGCCCCGCGCCGAGCTGGGTCGCGGCGTTATGCCTCGATGGTGACGGTGGCGTTTCCGCTGGCGAAGGGCGGGACCCCGATGCGGATGCCGACGCGTACGGCGCCGGTCGCGGCGTCGGCCTGGACTTCCATTTCGGGGTAGACGACAGCCCACTTGCCGGGGTCCAGGTCGAGGGCGGCGTCCCGGATGGTCAGAGTCCGGTTGCCGTTGGAGCGTTGACCGGCAAGTTCGGTCTCGTACGTCGCCCCTTCGCGGGACATCATCACCCGGTTCTCGGTGAACCAGAGGCCTTCGGGGGCGGTGAGGACGATGTCCGCAGGGCCGATTCGTGTGCGCCCGGTGTTGGTCAAGGTGAGCACGACCGGGTAGACCCATTGCTGGCCGGGCTTCACCCGCGCCTTCTCCAGCTGGGTCTGGACGATACGGACGCTGTGTCCGGCATCGGCGCCGGTGACCTTGGCCAGGATCTGCACGGGGGGCCGCTGGCCGATGCTGGCCGAGCCGTCGCTGGCGAGGCCGGCGGTGGCGTCAGGCTGGGCGCGCAGGCCGATGCTGTAGATAAGGGTGCCGGCGTCGGTGTGGGTGGTGTTCAGGTGCGGGTTGTCGCGGATGATCAGGGTGCGGCCGGAGTCGTAGATCTCGTGCTGCAGGTCGCCGGTGATGGCGCCCTGGACGGTGTCGGGGTAGGTGTAGGTGGGCCGGCCGCTGAAAGTGAAGCCGGTGGGGGCGGTGAAGCGCTGGGTGATGATGCCGGGGTTCACCGGCTGGCCGACGGGTGAGACGTAGCGCAGCAGGACACGGGCGGACTGGCCGGGAGCGGCCTCGGGGATGTTCTCCTGGTAGACGGTCAGGGCGCGCTCGTCTGCCATCGGTTCGGGGACGACGACGGTGACGGGCAGGGTGAAGCTGTTGTCCTTGAGGTTGAGGTCGCCGCCGTACTGGATCTCCAGCGTGGACTCGTACGTGCCCGGTTTGGTGGTGTCGGCGGCGCGGACGCGGAACACGCCGTCCAGTGAGCCCTTGTTGGGGATCAGTTCGGCGCCGGGGAAGGTGCGGGTCAGGCGCCGTCCGTTGTTTTCCTGGGTGCTCTCCAGACCGTCGGCCAGGGTGAGGACCACGGTGATGTGTTCTCCGCCGGCGATGGCGGGGCCGCGGTTGTGGACACGGGCGCCCAGGTCGAATTCCTGGCGACGGGGGACCGTGACCGGGAGGATGACTTCGCCGTACAGGTCGGCGATGGGAGGGGGCGGCGGGGTCACGGTCGCCGCTGCGAACACCTTCCGCACGCGGTGGTTCGCACCGTCACCGATGTACAGGTCGCCGGAGGGGGAAACGGCCACTCCGTAGGGGTAGTAGAGCCGTTCGCCCACCGCCGGTCCTCCGTCGGCGACATACCCGGCGACGCCGGTACCCGCGGAGGTGGTGATGATGCCGCTGGGCGTCACCTTGCGGACACGGTGGTTGTGGCCGTCGCCGATGTAGAGGTTCCCCGACCCGTCCACCGCCACGGCTGAGGGGTAGTGCAAAGACGTTGCGACGGCGGGGCCGCCGTCGGCGACGTACCCGGCGACGCCGTTGCCTGCGACGGTGGTGATGATGCCGTGGGGTGACACCTTACGGACCCGGTGGTTGTAGCGGTCGCCGATGTAGAGGTTGCCGTCCTGGTCCACCGCCACTCCCCAGGGGTAGTGGAGTTTGGTGGCGACGGCGGGGCCGCCGTCGGAGACGAAGCCGGCCTGGCCGTTGCCTGCGACGGTGGTGATGATGCCGTTGGGTGTCACCTTGCGCACCCGGTGGTTGGAGTAATCGGCGATGTAGAGGTTTCCCTCCCTGTCCACTGCCACGCCGATCGGCGCGTTGAGTTTGGTGGCGACGGCGGGGCCGCCGTCGGAGACGAAGCCGGCCTGGCCGTTGCCTGCGACGGTGGTGATGATGCCGTTGGGTGTCACCTTGCG